>REAZ01000039.1 GCA_004294445.1 Cytophagales bacterium | reverse complement strand
AATTTAAAACCCCAAGCAATGTGTTCTTTGCGTACTGCTTGCATCTGGGCTAACAACTCACCGTCGGCTGCCGCCTTCTCTATCTCTGCCTTATGATGCGGAGGAGGACAGATAGACTAAATTTTGAAGTCGTTTTTATGACCTGCAAAGGTGTACCTATGCCAAATTTGTATGTAGAATATGAAGGCAGGTTTGGAATAGTTACAAATTTAAAATAAGGCTTTAAATAAATATTGCATACACTTAAAAAATGTATGCAATATTTTCATTTTGTAACTACTTGATTATCAGTGATTTAGCTTTAAAAATGACCTCGACGGGAATCGAACCCATATCAAAAGTTTAGGAAACTTCTATTCTATCCATTGAACTACGAGGTCTGGTGCTTTGATAGCATTTTATTCCAGGTCGCAAAAGTACATAGCATTATTCAAAAAAACAAGAAACTATCCATATCAAACAATAAACAAGATTTTTTTTTAATTTTGTAGGTATGAAAAAGGTAGCCATAATCCTCAGGGATATAGAAAAATTAAATGCCAATGAATCAGTAAGTTTGGCTGAAAATGAGGAACTTATCAATTATTTATCTTATACACCTTTCAAACAATATTTGCTTTGCCTCAAAGTTGGGGTAAAGCCAGAGGAGGCGACTGCCATACTTTTAAAGCATATTGTAGAAGATTTGTTCGAAAAAACGCCTTTTGCAGAGATGCGCACCCATCATACCTTAGGTAGTACTGCCCTCCAAGAAACCGTTTATCAGCCTGTCATACTGATTGGAAAACCTCTTTTTAAAATGACGAGAGATGAAAAAGGGGACATAAATGGGATAAAAAGAGATATTCTGCAATATGAGAATTATAAAAATGCAATTAGTACCTATCTGAATGAAAATACCTACGTAATTCTTACCAATTTCAATGAAGTGCTTATCTTTGATAAGGAGGCAAAGCATGAATTTGAGCCATTACAGACGCTTTCTTTCGTTGCTTTTATGGAAGTGAGCAAGGATAAAGATAGCTTATTTACTACGGCTCAGAGTTTGGAAAAACCGCCTCAGCAGGAAGTTATCCTAAAACAGTTTACAAAAACTATCCAAAAATTAGCAGGAGATAAGAAAATTAATGAATTGCTATTTTGTAAATTCATCGAGGCGCATCAGTTAGTTCCGTACCAATTCCTCAAACAGCTTTTTTTTGAGCATAAGCGAATTTGGGAAAGACAAGGAGAAAATTTCATTTTCGATAAATTTACAAATACACTAAGCGATTGGTTAATAGAGCATTATGCTTTTAATTTTTCAGAAAATAACTCTCTTGATTTTCCTACATTTGAAAAATTATTTTTAGCTAAAACAGAGAAAATCAAAAATTTTGATGACTATGATTACTATAAAATAAGTGAATATACGCTATGCAAAGCCTTTGAAAACTTATATGAAACCAATAACAATTTTCCCGAAGAAGTCTATGACAAATTGTGCGAAGTGATAGTAGGTCAACTATTTGAAAATCAAGTTACTAAAATAATTGAAAGCATAGAGAAGGGAAATTTGAAGAAAGCAAAACAGCTTTTTGGAGAAGTGCAGAAAAAGACAATGATAAATTCTTTTATTGATACAGGGCTTGTATTTTCTAAACTACTAAAATTAATTTTTAGACAGTGCCAACGCATTGAAAAACAAATAGATATAATACTTAATGAAAAACAAAATCTATTAGACAGAGATGAAAATTGGAATAAATTATTTTCTTTGAAAAATGAGTTTGGGTTTGATGATTTGCGTAAGTTTATTACCAATATTATTAAAAATCAGTTGTTTATCGATTTTGCCAACTCACCAAATGCCCAACATTTAACCGTTGCCAGACTCACTGCTTATATTACAGCCATTAGGCTTGCTCCGTCTGCTTTTGCTTTTCGCAAGCCAACGCCGCAAGAGGAAAGAGATGCTTTCAAAAAATTTGATATGCCTACCGAGCCTACTTCCACCTTCGCTGCTCTGGTATCAATGATACAGTTGGCAGATTGGAAAAAAGAAGGTAAAATACTGATTAGCAAATTTTTAAGCCAAGTAGTTGATAACGGATTGCTTTGCTTCGCTATCCCTGCCAATTTGCTTTTTGGAGGTGCAGAGGTAGCCCTACGTCAATTAATTTTGGTAGAAAATACTGTAAAAGAAATAGTTATATTTGAGCAAAATAAAATTTCATGGGCTTTGCTCACAATCCAGAAAAAAGAAGTAGAGAAAAAAGATATTTTTACGCTTGACTATATGCACAGCCTACAAGAGAATAAAATCAATTATGCAAACTCTCTCATTTCAGGCTTTTCTCCTGATTTATTCTGTATTATAAAGTTTAATGAAACTATTGATTATCAGATATGTAGTAAGATGCGAGTCGGAAATAGCACATTTGCTGAAAATGGCTATCTATTCAAAAATGAGTTCAAATTTTCTAACGATACTACTTTTTTCCTTCGCTCGGCAGAGGAAAACACATTGCCTCTTTACGAGGGACGTGCAGTAGATAGCTACCTACTTTCTGACGATGTAAAATATTTTGTTCCGAAAGAAAAAGCACACAACCAATTACTTTCAAAAGAGATTAACACCTTGAAAAAGGAATTTGGTTTGAGTCAAAAAAACTACGAAATTGTAGGTATTTTCCATGAAAAAGAGTTTTTATTAGACTATCAATGCGAAAGATTAGTCGTTAAAAAAACACTAAATGATAGGCATCATATTTTTGCAAGCACTTTGCTTCCCGCCAATGCTTTTGCAGAAGGTTCTTTGCTTTATTTGAGTAACTTGCGATATGAAAAAACAAATAAAGACCTGATTCAAAACACATTACCAAAGGAAGAAAGGCTGTTTTTGCTTGCCTTGCTTAATTCTTGGGTTTTAAACTTTTATGCTGCAACTATTGGCTTAGAGGATATTAGCTTCCTTCCACTTCCAAAAATAAAAAGCGATAAAGGTATGGCTACAATAAAAGAAGAGATTACAGAAAAAGCATTTCAAATACTTCATCATCAGGATACTAATGCTGAAATTCGTTTTGCGTTGGAGAGTCAAATAGCTAACGCATTATATCGTCTGAATGATGATGAGTTTGCTCATGTATGCAAAAAATTTCAAAGATAAAATTCTTATCTGCAGTAGTTTATAAAATTAAATATTGCTTTTGCAAACTCTTGCGGAGCCTCTATCATGCCCATGTGTCCTACATCTGCCAAGATATACACCACACTGTTTTGGGGTAAAAAACATTGGGCAAGGCTTGCCTCTAAAGGTACGGCAGCGTCTTCCTTGCCAACTAAAAATAAGAAGGGAAAACTCACCCTTTTTAGCACTTCAGTACGTTCTTTGCGATTGAGCATCGATTCTACAGCAGCAATGACATTTTCGGGAGGGAGATTTTTTGCTGATTCTATCAAATTATTTATGACTGTTCTGATATGATTATCTTGCTTTTGAGCGGGAGCAAACAAGGAAGGTATCAAAGCACGCACAAAAACATCAACCCCATTTTGTCTGATATTATTCATGGCTTTGTGTCTATTTTGTTTGCGTTCTGGGCTATCTTCAAAAGCCGTAGAGTGAAACATGACCATACCAAACAGACGCTCTGGGTAAAACTCTGCAATAGCTAACCCAACATAGCCGCCGAGTGAATGTCCTACTAAAATACACTTTTCTACCCCTAAACTGTCTAATGTTACGACCACAGAATCTGCCATTTTTTCCACAGTAGCGTCAGGCATAGCAGGGCTTTGACCAAAATTAGGTAAGTCTATACAAATAATTTGATGATGTGGCAAAAGTGGCTCAACGAAAGGAAACCATATACTTTTGTCTTCACAAAAGCCATGCAGGAATACTATTGGAAAACCCGTTCCATTTGCATTGTAGGCTAATTTTACCATAAATATAATCAAAAATACTATTTTTCTTGGTCAAAAATAAGTGCTATTTTATTGAAGCTTATTGCAGTATTCATCACCTTGCGGTATTGCTCAAAAGAAGCCTTAGGATAGTCAATTTTCTTATAGTACTCTTCTATCTCAATTCTGATAAGATTATTACCCACCACATCATAATGTACTGTAAATGCGGCAGTTCTTTCCCCATTCTCTTCTAAGAAAACATCATGGTTAAGTGATTTTAAGTTCTTTATCCAATACCCGTTTGGTATTTCTATAAATACAACTTTATGATAGCCTTGTTGGTAATCTCTTTCTATATTTAGCACTCTATTATCGTCTTGTATGAGGCGTGCTTGCTTGCTAATAATCTCGCCAAGATTAAAAATATAAGTATCACCCGCCATTTCTATTGGCGAACTTGTTTTCAAATCTGTTTCTATTTTGAAATAGTTTGTATAGGGGTCATCTTTCTGTTGGTTTACCTTTGTGTTCTGTACTTCTACATCACTACCAAATTTTTGAAACAAATTATCTATGACTTCTTTTCTTTGGTCTTCGGAAGAATTTTCATAATGATACTGCAAATCAATGGCATTATAGCCTGCGAATGAACGCTTTAAATGAATATTTGCACTATTAAAATTATTATCAAATTTGATAGATAACTCCGTTAGGTCATAATTGCTTTGGTAGTCAATGGCTGGAATTTCTTGAACTTTGGCTTTATAAATATCAAATCCTTCGTAGCTTGGGCTAATAAAAAGCCCTTGGTTATGCGTGTAATTATGAGGCACCATACCGTATTTGTAGTCAGGGTTATGGGGTGCAAGGAAATTTTTAGTATTTGGAAAATGGAAAAGATACTTATCCAAGTAGTGCCAAGAAGCGAACTCTTTGTCGAACTTTACATTCGTACGGTCTGTAGTAAGTACTATTTCATGCTCCACGTCTGCCAAAGTGAATAAGGCTGCAAATAATCTGACGACTCCCATTGAAGAACCATAATTATTTTTAAGTATATCTAAGGGAGTTTCCTCTTTTTCGCTATTTCCTTCGGCATATCGCTCTGAAGTCCGTATGTTCTGTTTGATATAGTTTTCTATTCTTTTGATTTTTTCTTCGCTTGTAAATACGTCATCAGGAATCATTTTCTTTAAATACTTTTCGTATTTATGACGCTCCTCTCCGCTCATTTCTTTAAAATTATAAACTGTACTATGGATAATTTCCGCTAAGTAGTCCCAGCTAAAAATTGTATTTTTCTCATCTAAATTATTTACTTCACTACCATTATTTTCATCTCCTTCCTTGTAATAACTTAGTTTATACTCTATGCGCATTAGGTTAGAATGTTGGTAAGAATATTCCTCTGGCAAAAGAGCTTGTACTTGGGCTACATGAACGTTTAAGGTGTTTTTATCGGGATATCGGTCGTCTTCTCTCTCCATTTGTGGGAAATCATTGTAGCTTTTTGCTTCAAATACGATATTGTGCGGGGCAATAATTTCCATGCTCACATCTTTGGCAAGAACAGATGTTTGGAATACTTCTCTGCCAAAAATTTTGGGTTGCTGCTTGATTGTATAGATATACTCGATTTCTCCGCCAACTTCTGCTCCCGTAATAGCGAAAATTTTGTACAAGCCCGCATTGTTAGGATTGTCTAAATCTTTTATCTGATTTTTGTCTAATTCTACAATCCTACCTGTTTTGCTTATAAATCTTGCTTTTATTTCTACGATACTGATTGCATTGGCTACGGAAACATATACTTTATTGTACTCGTCTAAGGCGGCATCGCTATTTACTCTAATAATCTTATGTCGAGTGTCATAGATGACCAAGTTAGAAGTCTTATAATCATAGGCATATTCTATCACGCGTCTATCCTTAAGAATAATCGCATCTTGTTCATTTTCAGCCTCACTTAGCTTAATAATACCTCTTTTTTGAATCCAATTATAGCCTTGATGGATAAATTGGGTACTTCCAGACCAAGGTGCATGGCTTGGGAGAGCAAAAGTGATATTTGAAACTAAGAAAGTAACAAATAAAAAATAGGTGAACAAGGTTTTTTGAGGCATAAATTGTAGCATTTGAATCTCAGTTTTTATCATTTATACGGTAAATAAAAGTGGCAATTTGAAAAATTTAGTTTATTTTTATTAACTTAATATTGTTTCTATAGGCAAAATTCAACTTCTGTATCATTTCATTCCATGCTTGGAATTTATTATCTTTAAGAAAAAGATAATTACAATAAATCTTCTTTCGCATCAAAATAAGGTCATCTTTCAATTCATAATCAATAATAAATCCAAAATTATCCGTTTGGAAACTGCTGTTAGCAGGCAAGAATCCAACTCTGTAGTTTTTAGGTACTTTCACTACATAACAACGAAAATCACTGAATTGATATTCTATTTCCTTATCAGTTTTTCTTTTATCTATTTGGACAGACTCATCTTCTAATCGTTTGTCCAAATTCAGATTTAAGAAAAGTTCGTTTTCTGATATTTTGCAATGCTTACTGACCAAAAAATCATACTTAATAGTCAATTTTTTATCGTTATCTGCTGATGGTTCATAGCTAATATTTTGTATTTCTGGGTTTAGGTCTTGCCAAGAAAGCAACTCGCTTAGGTAGCTTTTTTGCTGTTTTGGCTGCTGCTCCAGCATTGCAAAGGCGGCATTTGCCTTATAATACCCTTCCATAATTACACTTCCTCTGCCCCTGATGTCATCATCTATAATTTCTATCCAGCACGTATCCACCATTCTATTTTTCTCACTCGATACAATAGGCACAGGCATAATTTGATAATTTATGGAATCAATACCTATCATTACTTCTTTTCCCTGAATCATGGCAGTCGGCATTCCGAAAGGCACATAACTGTCTGTAGCATCTAAAAAGATATTTTCCCCGTCTATTTTTGCCGTCGCAATCATGTGATTATCAACCATTGGCGTAGGTACATCTTTGTAAGCATAAGGCAATTTGCGTGTGCCAATCCAGCTCAAATAAGCAGGAATATTTGCCATGTTAAACATGGTAACAAGCATACTCGTCATGTCTTTGCAGTCACCGTATCTATTTTTATATACCTCATTCGCACTTCTGGGAATAAAACCGCTTAATCCATCTTCTATTGCAATATATTTAACATTTTCTTGCACCCAATGAAATAATATTTTTGCCTTTTCCATATCTGTCTTCGAATTTTTCGTCAGCGTATCTACTAAGGCTTTAATCTCTGGCAATACTTCTTTGTTTACATCTTTAACCATGCCATAATACCAATTATAAAGACCAGAAGGGTCAGCCAAAAGAGGCTTTTTATCAATATGCGTAATATACACAATGATATGCGGCTCATAATAACTGATATTTGGCGAATTTTTTTCCGTCTTGTACTCTGCCAAGTTTGCTGCCTTCCAAGTATAAACAATATTATTTCCTTCTTTTTTTTGTTTAAAACTCAGCTCTATGCCATTAGTCCCGTACACTTTGTAAGCAATTTTAATACTTTTATGCACTATCAGTGTATATTCGGATTTGCTAACAGGGACATAAGAATTTAAGTAAAAAACACCCAAAAATCTCGGTTCTTTGATGGCTTCCTTGTAGTCAAGCACTGTAGTTACGCCTGGTTCAATACTTGGGAAAATAAAGGTTTTTTCCTTGTAATCATCATAAAACCAATGTTTTGAGATAATACTTCCCGTTACAAAATCTTCTGCTTTGATGGATTTTACGTTCCCATCTTCATTTATCATAGTATAAGCATTAATGCTTAATATTTGATTGAACTTAGAAAACGGAACAGACTCCGTAGCAAATTGCTCTGATTTTTGCCTTAGATGCAACATCTCGAATCTGTTCTCGGCGGTAATGTTCAGACTATCATTTTTGCCCAAGTCAATAATCAAAACCTTTTTTTTCAGTGTGAAAACTGCTTTTGCATTTGGGAAAGTAGCTTGCATTTGCCGTAAAAAAGAAGCAGATTCAACAGATTTTGCCTCATTATCGGCTTGACCTACCAATTCGTTAAGGAAAAGAACGTTTAATAGAAAACATGAAAAAAAAATCAAAAAAAACTGCCTTTTCATTTTATATCTATATGAATATTAGGTAGCAAAATCAGTACAAAATTTGTTGTTAAAAAATACAAAAACGTTGTTTTTTCTACAAAACACAATAAATCTTAAAAATGTATAAATACCCGAAAATATACTTTTTTGCTATTCATTACTTTATATTAAAATATTGGTTTTGTACTATATTATATTTTTTATCAATACCTTTTTGGGCTTTATTATCACTATTTTTATTTATAAATAGTATTTATCACATAAAAATCTAATGAATCAAAATTTCATTATTATTAGAAAAATACTAATTTATACTTTAAAAGCAAGTGTTTTTAGGGTAAAAACGAATAAATATTACATTTGAGTTGTTAAATCTCTTGTCTTATTATTTCTGTTTTTCTCTTTCCATAGAAGAATTATAGTATTTCAAACTGTCTTTTATCTCTTTTGCAGAGATTGCCACATCAAAATTTGCTTTCCCTATTTCTTGGAGTAAGCTGCACAAAATGATTCCGCTTTCATTTTTTTTGTCTTGAAAAGCGTTTTCTGAAATAGCTTTGAGGTCTTCTTCCCTGATGCTTACGTGGTCATAAATCTTGCCGATATAGCTTTCAATTTCAGCCAATGCCATTGGGCTGATGAACCCTTTTTGCACAGCAAGCCACGCCTCGCAAATCATTCCTATCGCTATAGCCTCGCCGTGCAGCAGCCTGCCTTCAAGACGATTGAGAAAGAAACTTTCTACGGCATGCCCAACAGTATGACCAAAATTAAGAATTTTCCTCAAGCCCTTTTCTTTGGGGTCTGCCGCTACTATTTGTGATTTGATAGCTGTAGAATGTTTGATGATATGTTGCCAATCTTGGCTTTCTAAGTTCCTTGTTATGAGCTGTTCCCATGCTATTTTGTCGGCAATGAGGCAGTGCTTGATGACCTCCGCAAAGCCTGAACGCAACTCTCTATACGGCAAAGACTGCAAAAAGGTGGCATCTATTAGCACTTTTATTGGTTCTTGGAATACGCCAATATGATTTTTGAAACGTCCAAAATCAATGCCTAATTTCCCTCCTATGCTTGCATCTACTTGGGAAAGCAACGTAGTCGGGATTTGGATAAAATCAATGCCTCTTTTGTAAGTAGCAGCACAGAACCCCCCCATATCTCCAATTACGCCACCTCCCAGATTGATGAGTAGTGATTTCCTATCAAAAGCACCGTCAGTAAGTGCTTGCCAAATCTGGTTGCAAGTAGTAATATTTTTATTTTCTTCTCCGCTATTAATTTCTATGACTTGATGGCTCTGTAGACACGATTTGATTTTTGGGTAGCAATGGAGTTTGGTATTTTCATCTACTAATACGGCTATTTTAGAATGCGACTTTGTAGCATTTTCTAAAGTAGTTGAAATGGGTTGTATTAGTATATTTTTTTCCATAAAAGCAAGCACATTAAAATACTAAGGAGAGATTATTTTATACAGATTTGTAAACGATAAAGGTAACCATACAGTTCTTTTTTTTGTTATAAAAGTTGAATTTTTTTTAAAAGGATACCTAAAATAGCTTTGTAAATTAAACTTTCAAAAGAAAAAATTGCACTTTTCTCATTTTGTGTTACAAAAAATAATTTAGGTATCCCTTACTGTTACGTTATTATTAGCCTGTGTGCCTTAATGCCCCAGCAATTGCATTGATGGTAAGTAATATGCTGACCAACGTATTATCAGCCTCTGCTGTCTGCCCATCTGCTTTTTGTTTTCGCCATTTGCGAAGCAGGTTTATTTGGTTATTGTGCAACTGTTCCATCGCACTTGCGCGGAGTATGTTTGAATAGTAGTGATTTGTTCGGCGTTGCTCTAATGGTCTATCTAAGAGTGCATTTAGCATTTCTGTAACTCGATGCAACTCGCTGATGATACGTAACCATATTTTATCCCTGACCTGCTCATCTTGTACTAATTGGGCGTAATTGTACATGACCCTCTCGTCTGTAGCGGCGATGCTCGTATCTACGTTGGTGAGTAGGTAGCGTATAAAAGGGTCTGACTTAACGGCTATTTTGAAAGTAGCGAATGTTTCGGGTTGCTCTTTCATTAACTTTTCCAAGGCATAACCTACGCCAAACCAACTTGTAAGATGGTAGCGGGCTTGACTCCAGCTGAACACCCAAGGAATAGCCCTCAAATCGGCAAGGGTACGTTTTCCTGTTCTTCGGGCAGGGCGTGAGCCTATTTTGCTTTGCTCGATAGCGTCTATGGGTGTGGCTTCGCTGAAAAACTGTATGAAATCGGCATCTGTTACTAAGCTGCTATAAAACTGCTTGCTTTCTTCGGCAAGCATCGTCAGCGTGTCTATGTGCGGATGCTGCTGCCCCTTTGTAAATTGGTTGAGAATAGTTTGTCCGCTTGTCCCTGCTATGAGAAGTTCCAGATTGTAAACAGCGTTGATTTTATTGGCGTATTTTTGGGCAATCGTTTCTCCCTGCTCTGTGAGGCGGATATTTCCACCTATGGAGCCGTGGGGAAGTGCTTGCAAAAACCAATGTGTAGGTCCTGACCCCCTACTGATAGTGCCTCCTTTGCCATGGAAAAAAGAGATTTGCACGCCAAATTTTTCGCCAATAGCCACAAGTTGTTGTTGTGCTTTATAGAGGGCGATGGCACTTGCCAAAATACCGCCATCTTTGTTGCTATCGCTGTAGCCTATCATTATTTGCTGAAGTGGCTTTTTGTAACCATTCATCTGTTGCTGAAGGCTTAGGCTTCGCTGCGTAAACGGGTGTGCCAAGTAAGTATCCATGATTTCAATGCTGGCTTGGAGGTCTTCGATAGTTTCGAACAGAGGAACTACGTGCAGAGGGCAAGCCAAGTCTGCCTGCAAAAGTCCCGCCTCTCTCACAAAAATATAGACTGCTAATAAATCGGCAGTATTGCGTGTCATGCTTACGATAAGTGAGCCAAGTCCTTGATAACCATGTTTTTTAATATGTTCTGCTAATACTTTATAGACATCAGTAACGGCTTGTGCCTCATTTTCTAATGGCAGGTTAGGGTGAGCAAACGGGCGTTTGGAGTGTAGTTCTGCATTAAAAAACGCAATTTTCTCTTGCTCCGACCAACCTAAAAAGGCATCACCGTCTTGGGAACTTGCTTTCATCAGTTGGGAAATAGCCAAATCGTGAAAGCGGCTATTTTGGCGAACATCTAACTTTGCCAAGTGAAAACCGAAGGTTTCAACGATACGAATAGCCTCATGTACGTCTGCATAGGCAATGGCTTTTGCTCCGTACTCAATTAGGCTTTGCTGGAGTAGTTCCAAATCTGCTAATAATTCGCTGGCATAGCGGTAGCAATTTGGCTTATCTTTTAGCTCGGTAGCGTGTTCTCTTTTTACGTCGATGGGCAATTTTTCTAACATGAGATTGACAAATTGTCTGAAAACTTCACCCCTATTTCTATCAAATGCTTCCTGCCCATCTTCGCCCATTTGCTCTTTTATCTCATTGATTCTTAGCTGTATAGCTTGGTTTGCCCTGTCGAAATGGTAAGAAAAACTTAGCTCTTTTACCAACTTTGCTAACTGACGCCTGATGACCACAAAGGCATTGAATCTGAGCATTTGAAGTGTATTTTTGGTAATATCTGCCGTTACTAACGGATGCCCATCCCTGTCCCCGCCTACCCAGTTTCCAAAGCGAATATTTGGGTAATGTTTCTGATTTCTGAGCAAGGCTTCGTCAAAACCAACGCTTTTCCATGCTTGGGATAATCGTGTGTCTAAGAGAGGAATAACATCTGGAAATACATTCATTAGGTAGTACATGATTCCTCGAAGTTCCGATATTACATCGGGTTTTTCTAAAAAAATCTCCCCTGTTCGCCAAAGTTTCTCTATGCAAAGTTTTATTTCCCTGCGTATTTCTCCCTGCTCTACAGCGGTGTACATCTGATTTTCCCGCTTTACCAATAACAAATATAGCTCTCGCTGATGCTCTAATACTGTGGTGCGTTTTGCCTCAGTCGGGTGAGCAGTAAGTACAGGCTCTATGTAAATATTTCCTAAGGAAGTAGCTATTTGCTCTTGCGAAATACCTGATTCTTTGAGTTTTAAGAGGTGCTGCGCCCAAAGTCCGTTTACGGCACTCATGCTCTTTTCGTCTTCTTGTTTGCGTCTTTCTTGGACTGCCCCGTTAATCTCTACCAAGTTTAGGAACTGATAAGCCATAGAATATAGCTGTATGTCGCGCTTGCGAAATTGGATATTTTCTACCGCTTCATTCACCCAAGGAAGTAGTTGGGCAAGGTCGGGCGTGTTGCTTTCCAATAATACTTCTTTGAAACACTCTAATAAAAATTCAAGGTCTTTGTACGGTTTTCCTATTTGTTCTTTGACGATACGTAGCGTTTGCATTTGAAATAATGATTTGTTAGAAATGAAAAAGCAGAAGTAGTTTTGTTTATTGGGGCTGCAAGATAAGAATGAAAAAGAAAAAAGGTAACATCTTTCAGAAAAGATGTTACCTTTTGCCTCAAAAATATACTGACTTTATGCAAATTCATTAAAAGTAAGCACAGGAAGCATAGAATTATTGGCTACATCTTCTGCAATACTTCCTTTGAGCATACGAATAAAACCTGTATTGCCTTGCGTAGTCATGCTAATCAAATCTACTTTTTTTTCTTCGGCAAAAGAGATAATACCTTCGTACTCAGTATAATAATTATAGTGGTTGATGGTGTAGTTTTCCAATTGGCTCTCCAGAGCAAAAAGTTTTATGTTTTGGTGTGTGATGGAGGAAATTTCAAAGTTAGGCGGGGTAATGATTTTTACCAAGTGAATGACGGCACCGTATATTTTTTGTAGTTTTTTTAGTAAATCTATCGCAGTTTTTGGCACTTCTTTGAAGTCGGAGGCAAAGCAAATATTTTTGATATTTACCTCTTTTACAGCCTGCTTTACCGTAAGGACAGGCACTTTGGCAGTGCGAATAACTTTTTCGGCATTGGATCCAAGCAAAAAGCTATCATTTCCGCTTGTTCCCTTATAACCCATGATAATGAGGCTAATATCGTGTTTTTCAACAAACTGATTGATTTGATAAGTGATGCGGTCAAAGGAAACATGGGCATGAATTTTTACTTGCCCAAACTCTTTGGTGAGTGCCAAAATTTTCGTGTGTGTTTCTTTGAGTAGCTTCATTAACATCACCTTTTCGGAGTGCTGCAAATCCTGCTCGCTCACTAAGTTCAAATCTGTAATTTCTATTTCCTCAATATTCTGAGGCACAGCCATATCTATAATGTGCAGGAGATGAATGGAAGCATTCATTTGGGAAGCTATGCCCACTGCCATCTTCAAACCGTTGATAGACTCCTGTGAGAAATCGGTTGGGACAAGTATTTTTTGAAGTGAGTTCATAATAATTTGATAAACTTATTTTATGGCTAATTTTTTAATTTTTTTGATAGGACCTGGGCAGTAGTTCTGATGACAAGCTACGCAAGCATTTACTACCAAATTAAAGTTCTCTATTTGGTTTTCTTTTTCTGCATAAAATTTATCCAGCGTTTGCAAGAACACCTTTGCCGAAGTATCGAATACTTCGCCTTTTACGGCGGCATCTGTTGGCGTTGCGGTATGAATGTTTTTAAATTTCTCCCTAAAATCTTCGGGAAGTTGCTTGCTCTGAATAGCCATTTTTATCTTTTCCCCGTCTTGGTACATATCCCGCATCAGCCATGCAAGTTCGCTATCGTCATTGGGGTACCTGCTTGAGTCTTTTTGGGAAGGTTTGAGCGAAGGCTGCACCGCTAACTCGCTTTTCTGCTCTTTGGGGCTTTGTCCACAGTTATAGAATAAAATGGAAGAAAAAATAGTAATAGAAAGTATAAATAATGTTTTGTAAAGAGGTGTCATGGTAATTTATTATTAGATATTCGGCTCAAATATAGGCATTGTAAAATAAAATGTAGTACCTTTGCCCAAAATGCTTAGGCATACATACCTTTGTCTTTATAGATTAAACCCAAGTTGTTCAGGCTTATTCAAAAAACATCACAAAAGTATCTATGACATAGATGAGGGCAAAAAGTACCATCAGCCCGCAGGTAAAAATAATCGGAGAAATACTAATGTAAAATGCTTTTCGGTATTCTTTTTTCTTATAGTTTGTCCACGTCTGGAAAATAGACCAAATCGTAAGCGAGGGGAAACCAACGCCTGCAATCATCCAAACTACATTTTGAGCCAAATTTTCCCAACCTGTGGCGTATATCTGCATGGGCTTGATGACTAAGGCAAGCAAACCAAAAAACAGGGTAGCAGGCACAAACAAACCCAATACAATATTAATCACTGTAAGGGCGGGTTTGATTTCTTCATTAAAAAACGAATGATGTTCCATTTTATTTCATTTCTGTATGGTCGCCTAAGTTTAGGTTTATGTGTGGCATACTCAAAACTACATCATCGCCAATGAGCGAAGAGTCTAAAACAGCATTTTCTAACTCGCTATAAGCACCAATAATGCTATTTTTGATAATAACGTCTTTTAGCTTTGTATTGTTGCCTATGGCTACGTCAGGTCCTATGATAGAATTTTCTATTTCACAGTTTTCGCCAATGCTTACGGGCGGAATGAGGATGCAGGATTGATACTTTTCGGATTGGGTAGATAAAAATTCGGGGCGGTTCAGCAGTACCGCATTTGCAGCGAGTAGGCTGTCTTTTTTCCCACAGTCGTACCAATAATTAGCCTCTGCAATGCCTACTTTTGCTCCCTCTTTTACCATAAATTTGAGTGCATCTGTCATATAATATTCCCCGTCTGTGATGAGTGCCTTGCTTACTAAATGCTCTACAGCCTTGAGGAGCAAAGGAACATCACTGATTTTATAAATGCCAATAAGAGCCAAATTGGACATTGGTATTTTGGGTTTTACTACTACTTTATCTATGAATTTTCGCTCATCATCAAGCTCGGCAATGTTGAATAAGCATGGATTATCTACCTTCTGTATGCCCGCTACTGAGTGTTTTACCTGTAGCACGTCTTCGGGCTTTAGGCTAAAAATGGCATCACCCGGAATAATGAGAATTTCTCGTTCCTTTTCGATATGTTCTTTCACTGTCCATATCGCATGGGCGGCTTCGTTAAGGCTATCTTGGGCAACAAAAACACGCTTTATTTGTGGATAGTTCGCACTTATGTAGCTTTCTATCTGATAGCCCGAATCTCCAATTACAAAGACAAAATCTTGCAAGCCCACCCTTAGCAAACGGTCTAAAATATGTCCTAAAATAGGCTTCCCCGCTACTTGGAGGAGTGCTTTGGGCTGTGAGTAAGTGTGGGGTCGCAAGCGTGAGCCTATTCCCGCTAAGGGTATGATTACTTTCATTTTTTATATTTTTACAGGCACTACAGCCATCAATCCATGGATTCGGTAAGCCTTTTTTGTTTTTTGTTCTATGCACTTATATGTTTTTCGCAGTCGTTCTCCTTTTTGGAAAACACGCCCATCGTCTATCTGAAAGTAACTATTAGTAGAAATTTCTTCCAAACTCATAGTGTGGGGTTCTTTGTCATATTTCTTGAGTAGTCGCATTAGGTTTTCATCTCGGCAACTTGAAGCCGCAGGATTATTCATATAACTGTGCAAGGCATTTTCTATCTCGTTTGGAAAAATAGCTTGATGAAAAAAAGCAGTCATCAGGTGCTGAAACTCCCGTTTCCATTCGATGCCATGTGGTAAAACAGTATGCTTATACTTTTCGTATGTAGTCAGATGTGCCAATTCATGTACCAAAGTAAGCAAAAAAGAATAGGTATTTAGGTTAGCATTAATCGTAATCCGATGCCCTATTTTGCCATCGGGAGAGCGATAATTACCCAAAATACTACGGCGTGGAGCTGTAATTTTTAAATGCACTTTGTACTGAATCAACCATTTAGCTATCTGATTGACTGCATTGGCAGGGATATATTTTTTGATAATATTCTTGATTTTGTCTTCAGTCATGCAAGGATAAAATTCGAGGATTGCCTATTGAAACTACCACTTATTATGCGCTACAAAACTACACATTTTTATAAAAATTAGAGATGAAAGGAGCTAAATAAGTAAAAATTTTTGTGATAGAAAAAACATTGTTTATATTCGTGGTCAAATTTAACACTCAAATTTACTCCCTTGTATATGTTTAGTGGATTTTTTGACAAAGAGTTTTATGACAATACTATTGCTACGTGGCTTTTGGCAGGCTTTATAGTAGTGGGTTCTGTTGTGTTGGGCAAAGCTATTTATTGGCTTTGTTCCAAAGTAATAAAAAGAATTACAGCGCGCACTCAAAGCAAATTGGACGACATCATATTAGATATGATAGAGGAGCCTGTTGTTTTTGCTTTAGTTTTGTTTGGTATTTGGTATGCTCTCAATATGCTGAACACTTCTGATGATGTCAAAAATTGGATTCATAAGAGTTTTTATATTCTTATTATTTTCAATGTTACTTGGTTTCTCACTCGTCTTATCAATGCTATCATTCAAGAATACGCTGTGCCTTGGGCAAACAAAACAGAATCAGATTTAGACGACCATCTCATTCCCTTGCTCCAAAAAAGCACCCGAATTGTGCTATGGAGTGTAGCCATAGTAGTAGGGGCTGATAATGCGGGCTACGATTTGAAAACGCTTTTGGCGGGTTTGGGTATTGGCGGCTTGGCGTTTGCCTTAGCTGCCAAAGAAACCTTAGCTAACTTCATTGCAGGGGTTACTATTATTGCTGACCGCCCTTTTGCCGCTAATAACTGGATTTTGGTGAAGGGATACAGAGCAAAAGTAGAAGAAGTAGGCTTGAGAAGTACCCGATTTCGTACCGATAAAGGTACATTAGTAACGATTCCGAATGCCGATTTGGTCAATACAACTATAGAAAACTACTCTGAAGGACCTGGCATTACTGAGGAAACTGTCATCCCTCTTTCATACGAAATGGACGAAACACAGTTAGCTTTTGCCTTTGATTTGCTCAGAGAAGTCATCAGAGCAAACCCTCGCGTAGCCAATAGTTGTGCTATTTCCTTTGATACCATGACAGATACAGCCCTCATGGTGCGGTTTCGCTACTACGTAAACCCGCAAGAGGCGCATAGTGCGGTGCGTACAGAAGTTTTTTTAGCCATCTACGCCACATTCCGCAAACATCATATAAAAATGGCTCGCCCAATACGCCGATTAGAGATAAATGGAGTAGAACAAGAGTTTTTAATCACTCATTTTGCGAACAAGATACAGTAGAATAGCCTAAATCAAGAAAAACCATTCTTTTTATAACCCCAAATATCTATGTCGTTTCATTCTATTTTCAAGCAAGCCCAACAAGCAAGCAGAAAGATTTCTCTTTTAGAAGAATCAAAAACAAACCAAATACTCAAAGATTTGGCAACATTGGCAGTAGCAAATACAAGCTTTATCGTTGAGGAAAATGCCAAAGACCTTGCAAAAATGGATGAAACCGACCCTAAGTATGATAGGCTAAAACTCACGCCAAAACGTATTGCCGATATTGCTGAAGACATACTCAATGTGAGTAGGCTTCCTTCGCCTTTGGGTAAAATAGTAGAAGAAAAAACAAACCCAAATGGATTATTTTTTCAGAAAATTACAGTGCCTCTGGGCGTGATAGGCATTATATACGAAGCGCGTCCCAATGTTACTTTTGATGTCTTTGCTCTATGCCTCAAAGCGGGCAACGTAAGCGTGCTGAAGGGGGGGAGCGATGCACATTTTTCTAATGTAGCTATCCTACAAACTATTCATCAAGTGCTTGAAAATCATGGAATTGATAAAAACATAGTACAACTATTGCCACCCGATAGAGAAGCGACTACAGCCCTGCTAAACGCTGTCGGGCTGGTAGATGTGATTATTCCGAGAGGTAGCCAACAGTTGATTAATTTTGTACGCCAAAATGCAAAAGTACCCGTCATAGAAACGGGAGCGGGAATTGTGCATATATATTTTGATGAAAGTGCTGATTTGGAAAAAGGTGCTGCTATCATTAATAATTCAAAAACTCGCCGAGTAAGCGTTTGCAATGCACTTGATTGCCTCATTATCAATGAAAAACGATTAGCAGACTTGCCCGCTATAGGCAAATTGTTGGCAGAAACGCAGGTCGAAATTTATGCTGATGAAACGGCACACCTGCATCTGAAAAATCAGTATCCCGAACATTTGCTTTACTTGGCAAACGAGGAACACTTTGGAACAGAGTTTTTAGCCTATAAAATGGCAGTAAAAACAGTGAAAGATTTGGCACAAGCCTTAGACCACATCGCCGCCCACAGTTCTAAGCATAGCGAGGCTATCATCTCCGAAGACGAAAATGCAATCAATATTTTCCTCAAAAATGTAGATGCCGCCGCCGTTTATGCCAATGCTTCAACGGCTTTCACTGATGGTGGGCAGTTTGGCTTGGGGGCAGAGATTGGTATTAGTACCCAAAAACTACACGCAAGAGGTCCGATGGCTTTGGCAGAAATTACTTCTTACAAGTGGATAGTAAGAGGAAGCGGACAAATTCGTAACTAAATTTATAAAAATGACTTTCAAGCTATTTAATAAAACCTTTACACTCAATTTTTTTTGGATAGCAAGTTTGGTAGCTTCAATGCACTTCTTTGGCTTTTTCCTGATGAATTGGGAAAAAACGCGCTCTTTGTTTGAAGCCCTCACGCCTGCAAATTTGGTAATTTCAGCTTTTGCCTTGCTTGCCTTCCATTCCCAATGGAGTAGGAAGTTCCTTTGGGCTTGCATTATTGTTTTTTTGGGAGGGCTAAGTATAGAAATCATAGGCGTAAAAACAGGTTGGATTTTTGGCAGTTATGAATACGGCAAAACACTGGGTATCAAACTTTTAGATGTTCCACTTACTATAGGGCTAAACTGGTTAGTGCTGCTTTATGCCACTACCTCCTTATTTATCCAGTTATTTCCATCGAGCAGCAAAACCTCTATTTTTATCAAAGCCCTTTTTCCTGCTCTTCTTATGACTTCTTTGGACTATCTGATTGAACCTGTGGCTATTCAGCATGACTTCTGGCATTGGTTTGGTGCGTCCATTCCTCTGAAAAACTATCTTGGTTGGTTTGTTTCCTCCTACTGCTTAGGAATTTTGTTTTTTTATATGGACGCACCCCAGAAAAATAAAATGACTTACATTATACTTTGTTCTCAAGTATTTTTTTTCGGAATGCACTGGATTATTTAGTAGGCTACCCCCTCCCCTACCCTTTTTCCGTACTCAAACTCTCATACCCAATCAAGAATAGACAACGGTTCTTGCTGACTTAGACAATGAAAAGTACCTAAACCCCAGACTACATCTGTGCAATCTAAGCCTATCACTTTTCTTTCTGGGAAACAAGATTGCAAAATTTCTAAGGCTTTGTCATCATTTTTATCGCGGAAAGTAGGCACGCAAACGACCTCATTGCCAATGTAAAAATTAGCATAGGAAGCAGGCAAGCGTTGGTCTTGGTAAATGAGCGGTGCGGGCATTGGTAATTCTATGATATTGAGTTGCTTATCATTTAGCAAGCGTATTTTTTTCAGCGTTTCCAAATTTTCTTGGAGAGGCGTATAGTTCTCATCATTTTTGTCTGTTTCCACTACAGTAACTACGGTATCTTCGTTCACAAACCGAGTCAAATCGTCTATGTGTCCGTCCGTATCATCGCCTACTATCCCATCTCCGAGCCAGAGTATTTGCTCAACTCCGTAATAATCAGAGAGATACTGCTCTATCTGTCCCTGATTTAGGTGTGGATTCCTGTTTGGATTGAGCAGACAAGCCGAGGTAGTGAGTAATGTCCCTTTCCCATTGAACTCCACCGCACCGCCTTCCATCACTATATTAGGATAGAAAATAGGTAGGTTTAGTTTTTGAGCTATGTGTATAGGAATCTGATTATCAAGGTCATGCGGAGGGTATTTTTCTCCCCAAGCATTATAGTTCCATTTTACGATGGCTTTCTTGCTTTCTTCCTTATTTACCAAAAAGGCGGGACCGTGGTCGCGGCACCATGCGTCATTAGTAGGGTGAATAAATATCTTTACTTTGCTATTATCTATCTCATAATCAATAAGTTTCTGGCTTATTTCATTTTTCATATTTTCATCTACGGCATTGATACAAACGTTTTCGCCTGTGGTTAATGCCTTAATAAACTGAAAATAGGTAGGAAAAATAGTATGGATTTTTCCAGGCCAAGAAGCCTCTTTGTGAGGGAAACTAAGCCAAGTAGCCTCGTGTTTTTCCCACTCGGCGGGAAAGTGATAGCCAAGTTGTTTGGGAGTTTGATGTAATGTAGCCAATATATTATTCTTTAAAAATAGACAATTATCACAAAAAAACTGCCTCAAAATCACTTTTGAAACAGTTTTCTGACCTAAATTTATTTTTTTGGGTTAATAACCACCGCGATATTTCAATGTGTCAGCCACTTTGCCGATAGCTACTATGTACGCAGCTAATCTCATAGAAACGTTATAGTCTTTGGCAGCTTTATAGACACGCTCATAAGATTCTTGCATGATTCTATCTAAGCGGCGATTAACTCTGTCCTCAGACCACTTATAGCCCAATCTGTTCTGTACCCATTCGAAGTAAGAAACTGTTACTCCGCCTGCGTTCGCCAAAATATCAGGGACTACGCTGATGCCCTTGTCATAAATGATGCTATCTGCTTTTGCATTCGTAGGTCCGTTTGCACCCTCTACAATCAATTTTGCCTGAATTTTATGTGCATTCGCCACCGTAATTACGTCTTCTTTGGCAGCAGGAATCAGAATATCTACCTTGCTTTCCAAGAGTTCTTCGTTGGTAATTTTTTCCGCTTCCTTGAAACCATCTAAAATTCCACCATTCCCATTTCTGAACCCAATCGCTTTGTTTATGTCGATGCCTTTTTCGTTCCAATATGCCCCTGTGTGGTCGCTAATGCCACAAATTTTGATGCCACGTTCCTCTATAAGCTGTGCGGAGATAGAGCCTACATTGCCAAAACCCTGCACCGCACAAGTAGAGCGACCTGGATTCAGGCGAAGTTTTGCCATAGAAGCCAACGTACTCACCATTACGCCTCTGCCCGTAGCTTCTGTACGCCCAAGCGAGCCACCTACTACCAAAGGCTTTCCAGTTACTACAGCGTGTACGGTTCTACCTTGTGAGCGGGAATATTCGTCCATGAGCCATGCCATCTCGCGAGGCCCCGTACCCATATCTGGGGCAGGAATATCTTGGTCGGGACCAAACACATCTACCAAAGAGGAAGTATAAGCCCTTGTTAATCTTTCTAACTCTCCTACCGACATACTGCGTGGGTTGCAAATAATACCACCTTTACCGCCGCCATAAGGAATATCCACTACTGCACATTTCCACGTCATCCAAGCAGCCAACGCTTTTACCTCGTCTAAGGTTACACCCATGTCATAGCGTATGCCGCCTTTAGAAGGTCCTAATATATTGGAGTGAATTACTCTATAGCCCTCGAATACTTTTTTCTTGCCATTGTCCATAGTAACAGGTAAGGAAACGATGACTTGCTTTGTCGGGGTCTTTAATACCTCATAAGTTTCCTCGTCTAAGCCAAGTAGCTGTGCCGCATCATGAAAACGGGACATCATTGACTCAAAAGGGTTTTCCTTATTGATAGGCGCAGGTTCGATGTATGATGAAATACTTGTTGTTGCCATTTTAGTTATTGCGTTGTTTATGTTATTTTAAATTAAAAATTACTTGGTTTACCGAAGTGTTACTAAGTTTTATACAAAATTACTAATTTTGTCTTGATACAATCACTAAGTTTTACAGATTTAATTTTTAGCTTTTTAAAATTGGGATAACTATGACTTTTGTTGATAAAAATTTGTTTGTCGAAGGACATTATTTGGGGAAGCCCGCCGAATTTGCAGATAGAATTATACTAAAAAGAGTGGCACTTACCGAGCAGATTAAAGATTTTTGCGGAACGGATTTGACACTTGCTGACGTAGGTTGCGGCAACGGGGCTTCTATGTTTTTATTGGCAGAAAAAATGAATAAATGCGTTGGTATTGAGGTATTTAGCACACATCAGGAAGCATTTGAGGAAATGAAAAAAGCCAAAAATGCAACAAACTGTGAGTTTGTAATCGTGGATATTGAGAAAGAAAAATACACTGTAAATAAGGAAGTTCAGCAATTTGACCGTATTATTTGCTTTGAGGTGATTGAGCATTTGGCTGACGACAAAAACGTAAGTGCGTTGTATGAATTACTCAAAGCAGGAGGCAAAGCCGCTATTAGTGTGCCTAACAAATGGTGGATTTTTGAAACGCATGGGGCAAAACTTCCGCTACTTCCGTGGAATAGAGTTCCTTTTTTTTCTTGGCTGCCTCGCCCTATCCATGAGCGATTTGCCAATGCCCGCATTTATACAAAAAGTAGAATTAAAAAATTATTAGAATCGGCAGGTTTTGAAGTAGTAGCTATGCAATATATCACTGCTCCTTTGGATGTACTCAAAGATGGGAAACTCAAAAAATGGCTTTTAGCAAATATATTTACAGGAAATACCACTCAAATTCCTTTTTTATCGACTTCTATTTTTGTGGTGGTGAAGAAAAAATAATTTCCCTACATTTACTTTCATTTTTTGGAAGCGGTAAATTGGTAAAAGGAGCAAAAAGAAAGTAGCTAATCAACCTAACCTACTGTTAAAAAATTAACAATTATTAACTAAAACTACAACTTTTTCGCCATTGACAAGCATTGTTTTAAGCCCTACCTTTGGCGGGAAATGATGTTCGCTAATTAAAAACTTTTTAATAAGACTATTTTTTAATGATAAAATCGAATCCTTTTAACATACTATCACCAAACGAAAGGTGGCCACCCTCACAAAGCCAATTAGATGCTTTTCAAAATGCCTATGAAAAGTTGTTGCCACCTTTGGTTTATAAAATCAGAATTGCAGTTGCCAAGTGGAGAGACGAAGGCTATCAAGGTGCTTCGGAAACTTCAAAGTCTTTATTGAACTTTTGGTTCAACCAAGAACATCTTATCGGGCAGGCAAACGGTGCGACCGCCAGATTTAACTTTTTCTTTTCGCAACGTGAAGCCATCGAGTCTATCATTTACTTATATGAAGTAGCAAAGGCAAAAGACAAATACGAATTAATGCGATTCGACTCGTCAGAGCGGGTAAGTACGGGTATGTTTGACGAAAATTGGACTCGTTATGTAGTTAAAATGGCTACGGGTGCAGGTAAAACAAAAGTAATGGGCTTAACATTGGTTTGGTCTTATTTTCACAAATTGTATGAGAAAGACAGCCAACTCTCTCAAAATTTTCTTGTTATTGCCCCAAATATCATTGTTTTGAACCGTTTGCGCAAAGACTTTGACGGACTGAAAATGTTTTTTGATGAACCGTTTTTCCCCGATAACGGCTATGATGACAAAGACTGGAAAAACGATTTTCAATTAACGCTTCATATTCAAGACGACTTAAAACCAATAACAGAATCAGGAAATATATATTTAACAAATATTCACAGAGTATTTTTTAACCAAGAACCTGAACAAAATTTTGAAACAACATTTTTAGGCGTTAAACCGAAACCTGATGCAGACACTTCAAAAGGATTGGATTTAGGAAAAATATTAAGAAGCGACAAGATTAAAGATTTGGTTGTGCTGAATGATGAAGCCCATCACATACACGACAGCTCTTTGGCTTGGTTCAAAAGCATTGAGGACATTAGCAACAAATTGAAATTGAAAAATGGTAATGGAATAAGCCTGCAAGCAGACTATTCCGCTACGCCTAAACATAACAACGGTGCTATTTTCGTTCAAACTATTTGCGATTATCCTTTGGTGGAAGCTATCAAACAAAATGTGGTAAAATCACCAGTATTGCCTGACCAAGCATCAAGACAGAAAATTCAGGAGAAAGATTCCTCCGACTTTGTAGAACGATACAGAGATTTTATGCATCTGGGTTATCTGGAATGGGAACAGCAATATGAAGAACTCAAAAATCATAAAACGCCTATCCTATTCATTATGACTATGAGTACCAAAGAAGCAGACCAAGCGGCAAAATTTTTGGAAGAGAATTATCCTAAAATGAAAAATTCGGTACTAACCATTCATACCAATAATTCGGGTGAAATAAAAGAAACAGCAGCAAGCAAAAAAGACAAAGAAGAATTAGAAGCACTGAGAAAAGCAGCAGACGAAATAGACAAAGACCACTCGCCATACAAAGCAGTAGTTTCGGTGCTGATGCTGCGTGAAGGTTGGGACGTGAGAAATGTAACCACTATTGTCGGGCTTCGTCCCTTTGGTGCAGATTCTAAAATCCTCCCAGAGCAGACCATAGGTAGAGGTTTGCGAAAAATGTTTTCGTTAGATACGCCCGAAAAATTAGTGGTGGTCGGAACTCCTGCATTTTTAGAATTTGTGGAAAGCCTAAAAACAGATGGCGTAGAGTTTCAATATAGCCCGATGGGTAAAGGTTCAAAAAGCAAATCGCCTATCATTGTGGAAGTGGATAAAGAAAACAAAAATAAAGATTTAGATGCTTTGGATATTCCTATTCCACAAATGAGTCCTCGAATTTATAGGGAATTTAAAAACCTCGAATTAATTGATGTGAGCAAATTCAAAAATGAAAAGGCAATACTAAAAAAGTTCAATAGTGATGAATTGGATAGTGTCAAGTAACGAGTGATAGGTTGTAATTGAATATGAATAATTTCAAATATAAATAGTGCATTTCTTCTGATTTAGAAAAAGACAAAGTTT
>REAZ01000038.1 GCA_004294445.1 Cytophagales bacterium | reverse complement strand
TGAGCCAAATTTACTTTATCGTTGGCTTATTAATCAAAAAGTAGCTTTTAAGCAAGGAAAGTTACTAAAAGAAAGAGAAGAAAAGCTACGAAATTTAGGAGTAAGTTTTGAATTTGATGGAACTTTAACAGTTGGCAAACAGAGAAATAACTCTACGTGGTACGCTAACTACGAAAAACTAAAAGAGTTTTTACAAGTGAATAATAATAAAATGCCCCAAGCCAATAGAAGTAAAGAGCAAACCGTTCTTTATAGTTTTTGTTATAATAACCGCAAAAAACACGAAACTGGAGAGTTAGATGCAGAAAAAATAGAACTGTTGAAAATTCTAAGAGTATTGTAAAGATACCTTACCACATTTCCTCGTTGTTGGTCTTTGGCTTGCCCGCCCAACAAGAAATTTTGTTGTAATAAAAAGCAAGCTTGCTTTTTTAGCTTTCTGTTCTTAGCTGGTTTATTTCCCCTTATCAGTGTTGCTAAGGCGATGAAAACAAGGGAGAACTTGATTGGATTTTTTTGAAATTTTTTTCCGTTGTTGGTTACCAAAGCGACTCCAATAACAAGAGGTGCTACTTGCACGCTGCTTCATAGGTTTTGTTCTCAAAATTGTATCATTTTCCGTATTCTTTTACCTCAAGAGTGTCTTCGCACTCCAGCAAAAGTGTTGTTATTGTTTTATTTAATTGTGGATGAATTACTTGCGGTGCTATTTCGGCTAAGGGTGTCAAGCCAAATCGCCGAAAAGATAAGCGAGGATGCGGAATGACAAGGTCTTCAGAAGTAATAACCTGCTCGGCATACAGCAAAATATCTATGTCTATAGTCCGTGCATACCATTTGTGGTGCCGTTCCCTGCCTAATGCCAATTCAATGGCTAATAACTCTTGCAATAACAAGCGCGGAGGCATACTTGTTTCTATCTCGATGGCTTGGTTCAGAAAGTCGGGCTGGTCGGGCATCCCCCAAGGAGCAGTTTCGTAAATAGTAGAGTATTGCAGCACTTTGCCCGCCCCCTTGCCTATTTTACCTATCGCTGACCGCAGGTAAAAGAGCCTATCTCCTATATTTCCACCAAGTAATAAATAAACTCCTTTCATACATTTTTTAATTCGTACAAAATAAATGTAAATTTTTTACTTTTTGCTTTTTACCTTTGGCAAAAATTGTAATTAAATAATGTGAACCTTATGCCCGAAATATCTATTGTCATACCAATTTACAATGAATCACTGAATATCAGTGCATTGCATAGCCGACTGGATAGCGTAATGCAAAAAATGGAGGTAAGCTATGAAATGATTTTTGTCAATGATGGAAGTAAAGATGACTCTATTGAGCTAATAAAAAAATTATCAGTTCAATATTCAGCAATAAAATACATCGATTTAAGCCGAAACTTTGGGCATCAGATAGCGGTAAGTGCAGGCTTAGATAGGGCAGAAGGCGAAAAAATAGTCATTATTGATGCCGATTTGCAAGACCCTCCCGAACTCATCATGGATTTGTACGCTAAGATGAAAGAGGGCTATGAAGTAGTCTATGCGAAACGCAAACGCAGGAAAGGAGAAAGTTTTTTGAAGTTATTAACAGCAAAGGCTTTTTATAGAATTTTGGCAAATATCACTACTATAGATATTCCTGTGGACACAGGCGATTTTAGGTTGATGGATAAGAAAGTAGTGCAGGCTTTGCGTCAGATGCCCGAAACACATAAATTTTTGCGTGGGCAAATTTCTTGGGTGGGGTATCGGCAAACATTTGTAGAATATGAACGAAATGAGCGAAACGCAGGAAAAACGGGCTATACATACAGAAAAATGCTTAAATTTGCATTAGATGGGATTACTGCTTTTTCTAATTTTCCCATCAAATTGGTAACTGTGATGGGTTTTGTGGTTTCTTTTTTTGCTTTTTTAATGATAGTTTATACAGTTTATGTCAAGTATTTTACTAATCAGGAAATAGAAAAAGGTTGGACATCTATCATTGTTGGGATTTTATTTTTAGGTGGCGTACAGTTGATTAGCATTGGTATTTTGGGCGAGTATATCAGTCGTATTAATACAGATGTAAGAAAACGACCACTCTATTTTATAAAAGAAACAAATATTTCATAAAACTTTCTTATTTTTGTATTTGTAAGTTTTTTGTGCAAAATTAAGGATACAAATAAAAATATACGCACTAAAATTATGCCTTAGGAGAGGAAATGCCCAAAATGGCAAAATACTTGTTAAGGTTTGACAAAGTGAGAGGATTTGTACCAAATTTATAGTTTAATTATAAAGCAATTCAACAATTTATTTAATCATATATATAATTATGAATAAAAAGTTCAGTCTATTTAGTCTTTGTTTATTCTTGGCTGTAGGCATATTCGTAAGTAGCTGTGGGAAGAAAAACCCTACAAGTATTAAGCCCGGCTCTAAAAGTACCACTACAGGTATGGCTTATGGCAAAGGGGGCAAAAAAGGCAAAGATGGCAAAGCAGGTTTCGCAGTGCGCGACTTCAAAGGGCAGCCCGACGGTCCTAACTTAGTATTTATCGAGGGTGGCAGGCACATCTTAGGTTCTTCAGAAGAAGATGTACTTTTTGCTCGTGATAACATAGAAAGAACAGTTACTGTTGCGTCTTTCTATATGGACGAAACAGAAGTAGGTAATATTCACTGGTTAGAATATTTGCACTTTGCCCTCCAAGACTCAGGACAAGCCTATTATGATGAGGCTTTGCCTGATACTACAGTTTGGGCAGCAGAGTTAGCATTTAACGACCCTTACATAGACCACTATCTCCGCTATCCCGGTTTTAGGTATTTCCCTGTAGTAGGGGTGAATTGGAAACAAGCGCAAAACTACTGCATCTGGCGTAGTAATATGGTAAACAATAACTTAGGTCAGAAAAAAGGCAATAAAGAAGAAAAAGCCGCCGCAAAAGCAGGAGAGCGTATTCCTTTGGAGTCTGGTATCGTATTGCCAAACTATCGCCTTCCTACTGAGGCAGAATGGGAATATGCCGCCAAAGCACTCGTCGGTACACAATACTTAGACGAAAATCAGGACTACGGCAGATTATATCCTTGGGACGGACACTCGCTACGCAATCCTTATGGCAGACAGATGGGAGAGTTCTTAGCCAACTTTAAGCGTGGTCGTGGTGATTATGCAGGTATTGCTGGAAAACTCAATGACGGTGCCATGATTACAGAGTGGATTTATGCCTATCCTCCGAATGACTATGGTCTATATAACATGGCGGGTAACGTGAACGAATGGGTAGAAGACGTTTATCGCCCTCTTTCATTCCAAGACATGAACGACTTAAACCCTGTTCGTACTGATGGCAAATATTTGACACAAAACCCAAATAGATTGAAAAAAGCTGATTACTTAGATGGTCAGAAAAATGCAGATGGTAGTCCTAACTTCTATACAGGTATTTATGATAAGACTGGCTGGAATACCCTCATAGATGACCATGTAAGAGTATATAAAGGTGGTTCATGGAAAGATGTTGCCTATTGGATGTCGCCTGGTACTCGTAGATTCTTAGAGGAAGATTCTTCAACTGCTACGATTGGTTTCCGTTGTGCCATGATTAGGGCAGGTAGCAATCACTAAAAATTGCAAATGTTCGAATAGTTTGAGGTTTGAAAATTTATATATAATCTATAATCAAAGTAGAAAACTCTTAAAAGTTTTCTACTTTTTTGCTTTATGTATATCAACTTTTTCAAACGTTCTTTTGCCCCTATCTAAATCTTTCCCCTATGGGGAAAGACTTGCTCCCTTCCCCTATGGGGAAGGGTTAGGGTTGGGGCGGTTATTTTTGTCTTATTACTTAAGCAAAACTACTTAGATAAAAATATGTATTTCTACTTAGCTAATTTGAGGGAAATACCTTATAGGATAAGAGCATAGAACGCTGTAATTTTGTAATATCAAATAAGAGAAATTCTTGAATCGCTTAGGCGAAACTAAAGATAAAGATAATTTAATAAGGGGTAAATTTATACAGTGGGTCAATTTTAGGGTTTTGCCTTAAAATTGACTTTTTTTTATCTCTTATATACTTATAAGGTTTTTAAAACTTTATATATTTAGATAGACTAAGGCTTAATTTCTTTCAAAAGCCCCATTGCCTTGTCTATTGTTTTTACTTCTTCTATTATCAGCGTTGCACCCTTGTTAGTTTCCTTGAGTTTGCATATCTTGTGCTGTTTCTGCACAAAAGCCAGCACTTTCCCAAAGGTTTCAGATTGGAAATACTTGTCATTTTGAGCAAAATAACCTTTTAATATTCGCCCTTTCAAAGTGAGTTTTTCTAAGCCAATTTCTTTGGCAATCCATCGGAGTTTCACCGTTTTGAGCAAGTCTTCTACTTGGTCGGGCAGTTTTCCGAAACGGTCATTTAGCATTTTGCGAAACTTTGTCAAGGCTTCCTCATCTTCCAACTTATCGGCTTGGGTATAAAGTTGCAAGCGTTCCGAAATATTGGTAACATAAGTATCGGGAATCAAAATTTCCAAGTCGGTTTCCATTGCACAATCTCTGACAAAATCTTCTTTTTTAACGGCGGCGGCGGCAGCTTCCATCTCATTTTCAAACAAACTTTTGAACTCATTTTCTTTTAACTCTTGGATAGCCTCGTCCAAAATTTGATGGTACATTTCAAAGCCCAAATCGCTGATAAAGCCGCTTTGCTCTGCCCCAAGCAAGTCGCCTGCTCCCCTAATGTCCAAATCACGCATCGAGATACGGAAACCATCACCTACATCAGAAAACTCTTCTAACGCACTCAATCTTTTGCGAGAGTCTGCCGTAAGCCCCTGAAGCATAGGTGTTAGCAGGTAGCAAAAAGCCTTGCGGTTTGACCGTCCCACCCGTCCGCGCATCTGGTGCAAATCTGCCATACCGAAATGGTGAGCGTTGTTAATGATAATTGTATTGGCATTTGGAATATCCAAACCCGATTCTATAATATTGGTAGAAATGAGTATATCGTACTCCCCCTCAATGAATTTGAGCATGGCTTTTTCTAACAAATGCCCTTCCATCTGCCCATGTGCTACGCCTACTTTGGCATCAGGCACAAGTCGTAAAATAATATTGGCTATTGCATCTATGTCGTTTACCCGATTATGCACAAAAAATACCTGCCCATCTCGCCCAAGCTCATAGCTGATGACATCGCGTATTAGCTCATCATGGAAGGTGTGAATTTCCGTAGTAACGGGCTGTCTGTTAGGCGGCGGCGTAGCTATTACCGATAAATCCCTTGCCCCCATGAGCGAAAAATGGAGGGTACGCGGGATAGGTGTAGCGGTCAGCGTAAGCGAATCGATATTGAGGCGATGATGCTTGAGTTTCTCTTTGACTTTTACCCCAAATTTTTGCTCCTCGTCTATAATCATCAAACCCAAATCCTTGAACACAACATCATCATTTACAATCCGATGTGTGCCTATCAGAATATCCACTTTCCCCTCTTTCAGATTTTTCAATACTTGGTTAATCTCTTTTGTAGTCCGAAAACGATTGATGTAATCTACGTTGCAGGGCAAATCTTTCAAGCGTTCTTTGAAAGTTTTGTAGTGCTGCATCGCCAAAATGGTAGTAGGGACAAGTACGGCAACTTGTTTGGAATCGCAAACTGCTTTGAATGCAGCCCTAATAGCGACTTCCGTTTTCCCAAAACCCACATCTCCGCATACAAGCCTATCCATTGGGTGAATTTTCTCCATGTCTGCCTTGACCTCCGCAGTAGCTTTGGCTTGGTCGGGCGTGTCTTCGTAAAGGAAAGACGATTCCAACTCTGCCTGCAAATAAGTATCTTTGTTGAAAGCGAAACCTGTAGTTTCTCTGCGTTTGGCATAGAGGCTAATGAGTTCTCTGGCAATGTCTTGGACTTTTTTGCGGACAGAACGTTTCTTGGTGTCCCACTCTTGCGAACCCAACTTATTCAGCGATGGCATGGTGCCTTCTTTGCCCGTAAACTTTGATATTTTGTGCAGGGAATGGACATTGATGTAGAGCATATCGTCATCTCTGAAAACCAAACGGATAGATTCTTGCAGTTTTCCATTGTTTTCTACTTTTTCCAAACCTGCAAAACGCCCAATGCCGTGGTCTATGTGCGTTACGTAGTCGCCAATTTGCAGACTTCGCAACTCTTTGAGAGTCAGGGCTTGCGACTTGCTATATTTCTCTTGGGACTTGTAGCGGTGAAATCTCTCGAATAGCTGGTGGTCGGTATAGGCACAGATTTTCTGATAGCCATCATAAAAGCCTTCCCGCAAAGAAATATGAACTTGTTCAAAGCGAATATTGGGATTTATTTCCTCAAAAATAAAAGTAAGTCTTTGCAACTGCTTGACCGATTCGGCAAAAATAATCGTTTGAAAATCAGTGCTTTGCATTTCTGCCAAATGCTCTCCTATCTTGGTGAAATCCTTATGAAAACTCGGCTGTGGCTTGGCTTCGAATGTAAATGTGTTGCTTTCATCTCCGCCGCCATTGTTCGTGTCCTCACGACTGCCGTTGTTCGTGTCCTCACGAACAACTTTACTACTTTTCTGAAACTTTTTTCCAAACTCTATTTTTCTAAAACTTTCTAAGTGTTCGTTGAAAGTTTCTGTAGTTTCAAAAAGGTCTTCAGGCTTGGAAATAAGCTGAATATTGCCTCCCGAAAGCGTAGTAGTGAATGCTTCTGTTGCCTTCTCAAAATATTTCTGTATGATGTCAGAAGTAAGCCCTAAATCCTTGAACCACAAATGAGTAGTTGGGTTTATGAACTTAAAAAAAGACTCGCGAACTTCGTAAAACAGCTTTGCCCCTACGTTAGGAATGATAATAATTCTATCCAAATTTTCTTCGGAAAGTTGGGTAACGGGGTCAAAAGTACGGATACTTTCTATCTCGTCCCCAAAAAGTTCTACCCTGTAGGGCTTTTCGTTGGAATACGAAAAAATGTCTATGATACCCCCGCGCACCGCAAACTGTCCCGCTTCATAAACGAAGTCAGTACGCTCAAAATCATAGCTTTGTAATAATTCTACGGTAAAATCCATGCCCAAATTATCCCCAATTTTGGCGGCGTGCGTATTCTCTACCAAAGATTTTTTATTAATTACTTTTTCTGTGAGTGCTTCGGGATAGGTAACGATTAGGTCGCCTTTCTGAATACCAAGCACTCTATTCTGATTGATTCTACTTAGCACTTCGGCACGTTGGAGAACGTTGGCATTTTCAGTTTCCTCAAATTGATAGGGGCGTTTGTAGGACGTAGGGAAAAACAAAACCTGCACTTCGGGCAGGAGATTCTGCAAATCGTTGGTGAAATAAGAGGCTTCCTCCTTGTCGTGAAGGACGAAAATATGCGACAGTTCGGGCTGCAAACTGTGCAAAGCACTCGCTACTACAGCATCCAAACTTCCTACTAAGCCCTTCAATTTTAGGTGCTTGTGCCTATCAGCCCTGATGGTTTCCCCGACTGATTTCACAAGCGTATCTTGGGTGTATTTTTGTATAAACTCTCCGACTTTCATAAAATATAGCAGGCTTATTCGTCGTTTGCTGACAAATAAGCCCTTTTTAATTTACGGCAAAGATAATAAAAATAGATTTATTACGCTGCGAAAGCCAAATTTAAAGAAATTAGGCAGATGAAAGGTTTTCTTTTTGTGAAAAAAAAGACAGAAAAGACTGCCTATTGCCAAGATTTTAAAACAATTAATCAAACATTTTGTAGTTTTGTGAACTAATTTCTAAAATTAAAAAGATGACTGTAGTTCCTTATAAAGATCAAACCGCAAGCAAAAAAGAGCAGGTAGCCCAAATGTTTGACAATATTTCGCCCAAGTATGACCTGCTCAATCGTGTACTGAGTATGGGTATAGATATTTCTTGGCGGAAAAAGGCAATCAAAATGCTTGAGCAGGAACAGCCCAAACTCATCTTGGACGTAGCGACGGGAACGGCAGATTTTGCGATAGAAGCCTTATCGCTCAAGCCTGAAAAAATTATTGGGGTAGATATTTCGGAGGGAATGCTGAACTTGGGAAAAGAAAAAATCAAAAAAATGAACCTGACAGACAAAATAGAATTGCAAATGGGTGATTCTGAACGCCTTTTGTTTGCCGATGAAACTTTTGATGCGGTGATAGTTTCCTTTGGGGTGCGCAATTTCGAGGATTTGGAGAAGGGTTTGCAAGACATATTTAGGGTTCTCAAAAAAGGTGGTACGTTGGTTGTATTAGAGTTTTCACAGCCGCAAGGATTCTTTTTTAGCCATTTGTACAATTTTTATTCAAACAATATTTTGCCGACCATTGGCAAATTGGTTTCCAAAGATACAGCGGCTTATACGTATCTGCCCGATTCGGTGCGAGCCTTCCCTTTTGGTGACGGCTTTCTGAAAGTAATGCACAAGGTCGGTTTCACACAAACTGTTTATAAAGAATTGACCTTTGGCATAAGTTCGATATATAAGGGTAAGAAATAATAGCTTTTTTCATATAAAATTACACTATGGCATAAATTTTTACTTATGTAAATGGTTTTTCAGAATTATCTAAATTTTTGACATTGATGATGCGTTTTAAACTTCTAATTTTTGTATTTGCCATAGTGAGTCTTTCTAATTACGTTTTCGCACAGCGACAAAAAACAAGGAATTTACCTTTTTATGATGAAAAGAAATTGCATTACGGCTTTGCCATAGGCTTGCATCAGTCGCGTTTGCATATTCAGCAATATTCTGAACTTTTCGCCAATCGTGATGATTTGGATACGCTCAAGGCAGCTTATCCGCTTTCATCACCCGGTTTTTCTTTGGGCATCATCTTGAACACTCGCCTGGGCAACGAGCTTTGGAACTTGCGGTTTGTGCCTAATGTGTGTTTCTATGAGCGAATGACCAAATATGACTTCAACAAGGGAAGTAGCATTACTGACCTCACAGAGTCCACGTACATAGAACTTCCCGTTCTGATAAAGTACAAATCATTACGCCGAAATAATACCCGCTTTTACATGATTGGTGGCTTTTCCTACAACATAAAAGTAGGCGGAAAAAAAGAACTTTTAGACAATAACTTGCTTACTTCTGACCGCAACGTAGAGATTCAGTACGGCGTGGGCTGGGATAGGTACTTAGATTTGTTCAAATTTGCCTTAGAATTGCGTTTTTCACATGGGCTACCCAATATTTTGAGTATTGAGGATAGCAAAAAGAAATTAGCAGACCCCATCGGCAGACTTACGACCCACAAAATTACACTTTATCTGAATTTTGAGTAGTAAACGTTTATAAAAACTTGCCTCCCCCTTACCCCCTCCAAGGGGGAAAACCGCCTTTTGGAGGGAGGTACAAGTATCAATTATTTTTGTTTTTCCTCTTTGAAGAAAAAGGCAAACAAGAGCAAGACCATCAGAGCTAAAGCCGCAGGAACTATCCAAATAGATTGCCAATCGTGTGGGATAGTAGCATCTATTGTGTAAGCGTCCAAGACCTTGCCTGATGCCAAAGAGCCTACAAACATTCCTATTCCGTAAGTAGCCATCGTAATCATGCCTTGGGCGGCACTTTTGAGGTGTTCGGGGGCTTTGTTGTCCACATAAATCTGCCCTGTTACAAAGAAGAAATCGTAGCAAATGCCATGCAGTACAATGCCCAAATAAAGCATCCAAATTGCTGACTCAGTATTACCAAAGGCAAAAAGTAGGTAGCGAACAGCCCAAGCTGCCATACCAAACATAATCATTTTCTTTACGCCCAAGCGTACAAAAAACAAGGGCATCACCAACAAGAAGAAGAACTCGGAGGCTTGCCCCATAGTCATTTTTCCCGCAGCATTTTCCATTCCTAACTCATTGAGAAAGAGATTAGTAAAATTATAATAGAAGGAAAGCGGAATACAAATAAGAATAGAGGCAATGACGACAATGGCAAAAGAAGGATTTTTCATCAGGGCAAGTGCCTCCAAACCAAGTACATCTGAAATAGTAACTTTTTCTCCTTTCTTTTTCGGGGGTGTGTGCGGCAGGGTAAACGAATAAATACCCATAGCGAAAGACAAGCCCGCCGTAATGGTCATCTGCATCACCGAAGCCTCTACCTTCAGAAAACTAAGCATTAGCCCTGCTACTATCCAGCCCACCGTACCAAATACCCGCACATTGGGGAATTCTTGGCTTGGATTGTTCATCTGATGAAAACAAACCGCATTGGTAAGTGCCAAAGTAGGCATATAGCAGAGTGTATAGGCAAAAAGCAAGGGATAGAAATTATCGAAAGTGCTAACGTTAGAAATAAGGTACATCAGTATGCCACCAATAATGTGCAGCACGCCAAGCGCACGCTCGGCGGCGAAAAAGCGGTCAGCTATCATGCCCACAAAAAAGGGAGAAATAATAGCTGCAATAGAGAGCGCACTGTAGGCAACCCCGACCTGCACCCCATCAAATTTGAGGGTTTGGGTGAGGTAAGTCCCCATAGTTACGTACCAAGACCCCCAAACAAAATACTCAATAAACATCATCAGGGATAACTGTGAGCGAATTTTAAGATTCATTTTCTTATTTTTTTAGTTTATCTTAAGGAGGTAAGACACGCTGTCTAACCATTTGTTTTTATGAGGGATAAGCTATGCAATTCCCAAGATTCTCTTGTTAAAATTTTCGTCAGCAGCAGCCCCTGCAAAATCATCAAAAGCACGCTCTGTAACCCTAATAATATGATTTTTGATGAATGGCGCCCCCTCCCTTGCTCCGTCTTCGGGGTGTTTGATGCAGCACTCCCATTCCAGCACTGCCCAGCCTTCGTAGTTATAGGCGGCAAGTTTGCTGAAAATACTTTTGAAGTCCACCTGCCCATCACCCAAAGAACGGAAACGCCCAGGACGGTTTACCCAATCTTGGTAGCCACCGTACACGCCACTTCTGCCCGAAGGGTTAAATTCTGCATCTTTGACGTGGAACATTTTGATGAAACTGTGGTAAATATCGATGTTTTCCAAATAGTTAAGTTGTTGCAATACGTAGTGGCTTGGGTCGTAGAGTATGTTCGCTCGTTTGTGCTTGCCCGTAGCCTCCCAAAAACGCTCGAAGGTAATGCCGTCATGCAAGTCTTCGCCAGGGTGAATCTCATAGCATAAGTCCACGCCCGCCTCTTCAAAAGTATTTAGGATAGGCAACCACCTGTTAGCCAATTCTTTGAACCCTGTTTCTACTAAGCCCAAAGGTCTTTGAGGCCAAGGATATACGGTATGCCACATGAGCGCGCCCGAAAAAGTAGCATGGGCATTTAGCCCTAAGTTCGCACTTGCCTGAGCTGCCCATTTAAGTTGCTGCACTGCCCATTCGGTACGTGCTTTCGGATTGTTACGGACATTTTCTGGGGCAAAATTATCAAACATGGCATCGTAGGCGGGATGCACCGCTACCAACTGCCCTTGTAAGTGTGTGGAAAGTTCTGTAATTTCTACGCCATTTTCCTTGGCGATACCTTTTAACTCATCACAGTAAGTTTTGCTTTCTGCCGCTTTTTGCAAATCTATGCAGCGGCTGTCCCAAGCAGGAATTTGGACTCCCACAAAGCCCAAGCTCGAAGCCCATTTACAGATGGAAGGAAATGAATTAAACGGGGCAGTATCTCCCATGAACTGTGCAAGAAATATTGCAGGACCTTTGATTGTTTTCATATATAAAATAGTCGATTTGGTTTTTTACAAACGTTTGCAACAAATATAATTTTTTTACTAATGAATTACCAAATGACAAAAATTATTTTTATAAAAATAGTTACATTTGTTAGGACTTTCGCTTTTCAATCAATGATACGTATGTTATCACACGCATCACTAAGCGAAAGCACTAATTTGTAGAAAAATAAACACACATAAAAAAAGATGCAAGAAATACTTTATGATGAAATCCCGTCATTAGATTTGGCGGACTTTACTGCTGGCGATGCCCAAAGAAAGGTTGCTTTTGTGGAAAAATTAGGGCAGGCATGGCAAAATATTGGCTTTGTAGCAGTCAAAAATCATGGCTTGAGCGACAACTTAACAGAGAGGCTTTATGATGACGTAAAGCAGTTTTTTGCCTTAGACGATAGCATAAAAACCAAGTATGAAAATGCGAATTTGGCGGGGCAGCGAGGCTACATTGGCAAAAACAAGGAACACGCCAAAGGGCGAACTACGGCAGATTTGAAAGAGTTTTACCATGTAGGGCAGACCGTACCTGCGGGCGTAACACTCACCGAAACTTACCCCGATAATATTTTCCCTACCGAAATTGCCGACTTCGAGCCTGCGGCATTGGAGGCGTTCAGCACCTTAGAAAAGGCGGGCATCCAGCTACTCAGGGCGGCGGCACTCTACCTGAACCTCCCCGAAAATTATTTTGATGAGAAGGTGATTCATGGAAATAGTATTCTGAGGGCTATTCACTATTACCCGATAGAGCATCCCGAACTGCTCCCTCCCGATGCGGTGAGGGCGGCTGCACATGGCGACATCAACCTCATTACGCTCCTCATGGGGGCAAGTGCCGAAGGGCTGCAAGTGCTTAGGCGTGATGAAAAATGGATTCCGATTACGGCACTCCCAGAGCAAATAGTGGTAAATGTAGGGGATATGCTCGAAAGATTGACCAATAACGTACTCAAATCTACCATTCATAGAGTAGTGAATCCGCCTGCGGACAAGCTAAAAATGCCTCGTTTTTCCATTCCTTTTTTCATGCACCCTCGCTCCGAAATGAGTTTGGCTTGCTTGCCCAACTGCATTACGGCGGAGAACCCGAAACAGTACGAAGATACTACGGCAGGAGATTTTTTGAACCAACGCTTGGCAGAAATTGGGCTGACGGCAAAGAAGTAACTAAAAAAATGATGAAATAAGTTAACTTTTTTTTTGAGTATTGCATGATATTAAGTAAGTTTACCCAATAAACATATCAAACTATTTATTTTTCAGATGCAAATATAGCAGATGCGACAGAAAGCAACATTCTCAATAGGCTGAGTCAGAAAATTGCGAAGTTAGCTTGCCAAATGAACTTGATACTATTATTGAAGTGAAAAAGGTAAATAAATATGAATAATATCGTTGTGTAATTCAAAAAAAATACTAAATTTATAATAGATAAACTAATAAATATATTTTCTCAAATATATTTTTCACATCTAAAAAAAATGTAATTGCCATGATAAACTTATTTAAAACAAAAAAAATTAAGGAAGCGATTGATGCAAATCCTGAAAACACTCAAGCCATCATCAACGAGTCGGAGTATAGCATTTGTATTACCAACGAGCAAGGGTATTTTGCATTTGTGAACGACAACTACTGTAGCACCTACGGCTACGAAAGAGCCGAACTTGTAGGCAATCATTTTAGCATGGTAGTACCAGAGAATACTAAAGCCGTTCTCAACAAACTCCACGACGAATACATAGAGAAGCAAAAGGAAATCTCTAATATGTGGGAAGTAGTGAATAAACGCGGTGAACTCATGAAAATTAATGTAGATGCCCGCTTTACCAATAAAATCAATGATTCGCCTCATAAAATTACTTTTGTGCAGAAAGTTTTTTAGTTATACTCAATAAAAGATTACTATGGAGAAAGATGATGAGGCGTTCCAGATAGACCTGACAACGTGTGAAAAAGAACCCATACACATTCCTAACAAGATACAGCGTTTTGGCTTTCTGTTGGCTATGGATAAAGCTACACTCCAAATAGTGCAGTGTACGGATAATGTCGTTGATTTTATTGGTTTTCCTCATGCAAAGTTGCTTGGCTTATCTTTGGCGAGCCTCATAGAGAAAAGCATCATAGAAAAAATAGAGTATGCTATCAGGCACAACGGCGTAAACTTCGCTACCCTAAATCCCGTTAAATTGGGCTTTAATCATCTTTCTACAAAGTTCAAGGCTGTATTACATATTTCTCAGGGGGTATTAGTGATGGAAGTAGAGCCAGCTCTTTATGATGAATTTAGTTACAGCGATTTTTATAATAATGCCACTATTATTATTGGTAAATTTCATGCCCAAAAAGATATATACTCCCTCTGCCAAGTAGTAACTGAGCAGGTAAAGCGCATCACAGGCTACGACAGAGTGATGGTTTATAGGTTTGATAAAAATTGGAACGGCGAGGTAATAGCCGAAAGCAGAAACGGAAAACTCTATTCTTTTTTGGGGCAGCATTTCCCCGCAAGCGATATTCCTGCCCAAGCAAGGCAACTTTATCTGACTAATACGATAAGAATAATTACCGATGCCTCGTACAAGCCGTCTGAAATTATCCCCGCTATCAACCCACTGACGAATACTTATTTAGATTTATCTCAATCTTTTTTGCGTAGTATTTCTCCGATACACATAGAGTATGTGCAGAACATGGGGGTAGCTGCCACTTTAACAGCATCTATTATTGTAGAAGGGCAGCTTTGGGGAATGATTTCCTGCCATCATTACGCACCAAAATTCTTAGATTATCGCCTCCGAACCGTAGTAGAACATATCAGCAAGCTATTTTCTTATCATTTGCACCTATTAGAAGACATTGATGATATTGCTTTCATGGTAGAAACCAAAGACAAGGAGAAAGAGCTTATTAAGCATTTTTTAAAAGATGACGATTTATTTAACACCCTCTCAAAACACCCCAACCTACTGCTTGGGCTGAATAGTGCGAGTGGTATGGTTATTCTATATGAAAACAATTTTTATAAAACGGGAGTTGTGCCAGAGCGGTCGTTTATAAATCTCTTGTTTAATTGGCTTTATGCCCATCACCCCGAAGAAATATTTTTTACAAATACACTCTCTGACCTCTTGCCCGAATCACTGCCTTATAAAAGCACCGCAAGTGGTATTTTGGTGATGCGATTAGCCCAAAACACCAAAAATTTCATTATTTGGTTCAAGCCAGAGGTAATACAGACTGTTTCTTGGGGGGGCAATCCCCACAAAAAAGTAATCGTTGTACCCGAAGAAGACGGCTACAGGCTTAGTCCGCGAAAGTCTTTTGAAAAATGGGAAAAAGAAGTATATAGACAAGCTATCCCTTGGACAAAAAGCGAAATAAAAGTAGCAGAAGGAGTTTATAGAAGCATATTAGAACTGCTTGCTTCGCATACCGAACGCCTACAGCAGCAAAAAATGATGTTAGAAGTGCAGATTCGGGAGCGGACTATGGAAATACAAGCCATTTATGAGGAGCTACAAGTTACCAACGAGGAAATTCGTGCTTCTAATGACCACCTCCGAAACTCACTCGACAAGATAGAAAAGCTAAACCATGAATTGCAAAACGCCCAGCGAAAAATCAAATCTATTTTTGATAGTACCAAAGATGTACATTTCCTTGTGGATAGAACGTGCAAAGTTTTGTTTTTCAATAAAGCCGCCGTGCAGAATGGGCAGGAATATCACCAAGAACAACTGAAAGAAGGGGATAGCTTACTGAGCTACATAGGCGATGATGAGCAAGCTCAGGCAAAGTTAAAACAGCAAGTCCAAAGGGCGTTTGATGGAGAGATTTTCGAGGTAGAGGAAAAGGTAGTATATTCTCCCTCTTTGTCAGTTTGGTTCAAGACAGAGTTCTATCCTGTGGAAGAAAATAAAGAAATTATAGGCGTAGCTATTAATATCACGAACATAGACAAGCTAAAAAAATCGCAGGAACGCATCAATACTCACAACGAGCTACTCAAAAAAATAGCTTTTATCCAATCTCATGAAGTACGCCGTCCCGTAGCTACTATTTTGGGCTTAATCAACTTGTTTGATAAAGAAGACTTAACAGCAGATTTTAATGGAGTTATCATAGAAAAATTAGAATTAGCAACCAAAGAATTAGACGAGGTTATCCACCGAATCGTCAAGGCAACTTACCAAATAGAGGATATATAATTCAATTTTCTAACTATCACTAAACTAATAACAACCATGGAAGTAGTAGATAAAAAAGGAAAAGCTATTGTAAAGAAATACCAACTTATCGTTTTTAAGTTGGCAGGGCAGGAATATGCCTTCTTTATAGACCAAATCAAAGAAGTAGTGATTACGCCCAACATCACGCCAGTACCCCTCACGCCGAGCTACATCAAAGGTGTAGCTAATGTCAGAGGAGATATTCTTGCTATTGCAGATTTGGAGGAGCGTTTTGACCTTAAGGCACAGGATAGCAGCAAACAACTCATAGACACGAAGAAGAATAATTTTACCTTAGTGATTGCAAGTGATGAAATAAAAATGGGGATTTTGGTAAAAGAATTGCCCAACACGCTTACCATATTGGAAACCGATATGATACAGCCCTCCATGATTTACGAGCATGAAGAAGAAAAAAATTATATACTTAGCATTGTTAAGTTGCAAGAAAGGCTTATTATTGTCATTGATTTGAATAGGATTATATTAAAAGAAGACATAAACACAACAGTTGCAAAAATATGAACAAGAAAGTATTGATTGTAGATGACTCGCTTTATATGCGTACCATCATCAAAGACACGCTCACTGATGCGGGCTATGAAATAGTAGGGCAGGCAGCAAATGGCGAATCTGCAATAGACATGGCATTAGAACTTCTTCCCGACATTATTACTTTGGATAATATTCTCCCCGATATGCTTGGGCTGGACATTTTAAAAACATTGAAAGGGGAGAGCATAGAAGCAAAGGTACTCATGATTAGTGCTGTAGGGCAGCAATCCGTCATAGATGAGGGCATGAGACTTGGCATAGGCGGCTATATCGTCAAGCCATTTTCTTCCGAACAGCTCTTAGAAGCCATAAAAAAGTTAGCTTAAACATCAACACCTGTGTCGCCAAATACCCATATTCGCGTTTTAGTAGTTGATGACTCAAGTTTTATGCGTCTTGTTATTGCAGATATGCTCCGCCAAGATGCATCCATAGAAGTAATAGATACTGCGAGTAATGGCAAAGAGGCATACGAAAAAACCATAGCACTCAAGCCCGATGTAGTCGTACTCGATTTAGTCATGGAAAAATATGATGGACTATATGCGGTCAAAAAAATTACAGCAGTACAACCTACCCCCATTATTATCTTAAGCTCATTAGGCAACGTAAATCCAGACATCGTAGTAGAAGCCCTCAATGCGGGTGCTTTTAGCTTTGTCAATAAGCCGCAAGGCATACTAAATGCTCATATCAGGGAAGTCAATGAAACACTCATTGACAAGATTAAGTTAGCGGCAGGCATCGATACCAAAAAGCTAATACAAAAAAATCAGAAAATTCAAAATACCAACCCCCATACATTCGAGCAAAAATTAGCTTATCATGTCATTGTCATAGGAGCATCTACAGGCGGAACAGGTGCTATAGAGAACATTTTGCTCAATCTGCCCAGTAATCTTCCCATTCCCTTGCTCATAGCCCAGCATATTCCCGAAAATTTTGTTCATTCTTTTGCGAACCGCCTGAATGACTTAGTCCCCCTCGAAATAGCTGTAGCGCAAGAAGACGAGATACTTCGGGGCGGAAAAGTCTATATCACCACTTGTAGCAGCAATACAAAACTAAAAAAACACGCTGATAGCAATAAGGTGCGAATAGGATTAACCGAAGAAAAATACCCCCAATTCAATAACCCCTCTATCGATAGTCTTATGCTCTCTGTAGCCCAGATTTATGGCGATAAAGCCATTGGCGTACTACTTACGGGCATGGGCAGAGACGGCGTGCAGGGCTTGTCTGCTATCTATCATGCAGGCGGATTTACCATCGCCCAAGACGAAAAAACAAGCGTAGTGTTCGGCATGCCCAAAGCCGCCATCGAAGAAGGTGTAGCGCGCTTTGTCCTTCCCTTAGCCGACATAGCTCCCTTTTTAGTAGGTTGCCTATAAGTTGCAGAGAGAGGGGTGTCTTCGTTTTATTAGGTTTCAATAAATATTCATTCTCTAACCACTGTTAGGGTCTGCGACCACTAACAGGGTGGGGAAAACGCTAACAGTGGTCGCAAACCCTGTGAGTCGTTTTCCTAAATAAAAAAAATAATCAAATAAATGTTGCAACTTTAAATGTTTAAACTTATATTTGCATCGTAAATTTATAAATAAGCAAATAGCCCTATTTTTTTAACAAATATAAATTCAAAAATCATGGCAAATACAGTATTACACAAAGCCGATACTCGCGGTAATGCCAATCATGGCTGGCTACAGAGCAGACACACTTTTAGTTTTGCAAACTATTACAATCCTGAACGTATGCACTTTGGCGTGTTGCGGGTACTAAATGACGACATAGTAGCGGGCGGTATGGGCTTTTCTACGCACCCCCACGACAATATGGAAATTATCTCTATTCCCTTAGAAGGCGATTTGGAACACAAAGACAGCATGGGAAATATTACAGTTATTCGCAATGGCGACATACAAGTAATGAGTGCCGGGACGGGCATAAAGCATAGCGAACACAACAAAAATAAAAACGAACAGGTGAAATTTTTGCAAATTTGGATTTTCCCAAACAAAAGAAATGTAACCCCGCGTTATGACCAAATTACCCTTAAGGCAGCCGATAGGAAAAATAAATTTCAGCAAATACTTTCGCCTAATGCTGATGATGAGGGTGTATGGATACACCAAAACGCATGGTTTCACTTGGCAGACTTCGACAAAGGTACTGCCCAAAACTACAAGTTGAAAGCAGAAGGAAATGGATTATACATTTTCAACCTCAAAGGAGATTTGAAAGTAGATGGGCAAACACTCCATACGCGCGATGGCTTGGGCATCTGGGATACCGATACCGTAAGCATCACTGCCGAAAGCAATGCCGAATTTTTGCTCATGGAAGTTCCGATGAATGGATAGTGTAAGGATGAGGCTGTCCGATTTTTTGGACAGCCTCTTGTTTTGATAAGTAAAAATACGCTCTCTTACCTACAAATACGCTTGCTTTGAGAGATAGTTTTTCACGTAGTCTTCCACCCCTTCTTCCAAAGAATGAAACGGCTTTGCATAGCCCGCCCCGATTAATTTTTCCATAGTTGCCTCCGTGAAATATTGGTACTTGTCCCGAATATCTGCGGGCGTATCTATGAAGCTAATATTTTCGGGAATGTCCATGGCTTTGAAAGTATTGCGAACCAAATCTAAGAAAGTGCGCGCTTTGCCCGTTCCCAAATTATAAATACCTGATGCGGGCATTTTCTCCATCAGAAAAAGACAAACATTAACAAGGTCTTTTACATAGACAAAATCGCGAAGTTGTTCTCCATCTTTGAAGTCGGGGTGATGCGAGCGAAAAAGTTTCATGCCGCCTGTTTTGCTTATCTGATTAAAAGCATGAAAAATCACAGATGCCATTCTATTTTTATGGTACTCATTTGCCCCATAGACATTGAAAAACTTAAGCCCATACCAAAACGGAGGTGTTTCATCTTGGGCTAAAACCCATTTATCAAATTCATTTTTTGAGTCGCCATACGGATTCAAAGGTTTGAGTAGGTGAATCTTGCTTTCATCGTCTTCGTAGCCATGCTCCCCTAAGCCATAAGTAGCTGCTGAAGAAGCATAGACCAACGGGATAGCGTACTTTGTAGCAAGTTTCCAAACCTCTTTTGAGTAATTGACATTTAATTTTTCAAATATTTCATAGTCAAACTCGGTAGTGTCCGTTCGTGCGCCAATATGAAAAATAAATTTGATGGACTCATGATTTTTCTCTATCCATTCGAATAAAGAAAAACGCTCCAACTGAGCCAAATAAGTTTTGTTGGCTAAGTTTTTGTTTTTGCTTGGGTTGGAAAACTCATCTACGGCAATAACGTCTTTATAGCCTGCGTTATTGAGATGACCAATGAGGCAACTCCCTATAAAGCCAGCAGCACCACTTACTATTATCATATTAATTTATTAAATTGAATGAAAATACTTTTTCCTAATTATTTGCTTTTACTAAAATAAACAACAAAATTCTCAAAATAGCCTTAATAAATTGGTAAAAACGAAATAAAAAATAGAAAATGATAAAACAACCTTGAGAAACCCTGCTAAGTGTATGCGTAAACTTTTATCTTTCATTGTATATAGCTTAATAGTTGGCGGATTATCTACAAGTTTTTCCACCAAGAAACAATCTGACAAACCCGGTTTTAGGATTATCAAGTGGACAAAACCTGCCGAATGTAAGGAAACGGGGAGCAATTTTGAAGTAGGTTACGTATTGTCGCCTTTGGACAAAATGGTAGAAATTGCTCTTTATTTGCAACTCACCGATGGAAACTGGGTAGTAAAGCGTTTTTCAAATAAAGGTTCAGGCTATTTTAAAATTGGGGCAAGCGATTGCTCATTTACAGGAAATCACTACGGCTTCGTCAGATATATAGATGACAAAGAAACCAAATTCCCGACCGTAGAGGCTGTCAGAGAGGAGCATGAATCCTCTGACCAATATCCCCGCTTTAAAATAGACAAACAAGTAGAAAAACCTGAATGTAGTAGTATAAAACTTGAAACGGGTTACGTATATTCGCCCACAGGCAATGCCGTAGAAATTACTTTATTTTTAGAAAAAAAGGATAAAAGTTGGCGAAAGAAGATATATTATTACACAGGAACGGGTATTATTGAACTTGGAATTGACGACTGCGACCTAACGGGCAAATTTAAAACACATATCGCATATTTTAATAAGTAGATTAACTCATATTAAAATATTTTATAGAATTATAAAAAGATAAAATATTACTTTTTTACTACATTTGTGAAACATAGAACCTCACTTACTACTTGCCATGAAAATTTGTTTTTTTTCATTGATATTGATATTTCTTGGGTTAAAGGCACAAGCACAAGAAGAAGCTAAATTCAGAATTACACACAGCTCTCCATTTAATGCTACTGAATGTGGGGCAGCGACTGGTGTAAAGTTTGAAAGAGGCTACTTGCGTGTGGCAGAGAATAATAAGTGGGTAGATGTCATGCTTTTTTTTCAGCGTAGAGATGGTTCATTCCAAAAATTTAAGTTTGAGCATCAGGGTAGTGGCGTAATAAATCTAAATTATGTTGATTGTAAATACACAGGAAACTATTATGCTTTTGTTTGCTACTCCAATGATGATAACTGTAAGTTTCCCACAGAAGCCCAAGTAATTGCAAAACATCAACAAACAGTAGCGACCAAGCAGCCCGAATTCAAAGTTACTCGCATTATTCCCAATCCACAATGCCCCGACGAAGGGGTAATCATAGAAACAGGCTTTGTTTACTCGCCAACAGGGGGGAAAATAGACGTTACTTTGCTTTTAGAGAAAAAAGACAATAAAGGCTGGCGAAAACAACATTTCATTTACCAAGGCACAGGCTCCGTCAAATTAGACATAAACGACTGCAATCTTACAGGAAAGTACAAAACAATGGTTTCCTACGCCTCCAACAATAATTAACATTCTACGTAAAAGTTATTAAGTCCGTACCTTCGCCTTCAGGCGAATTAGTCAGTTGGCGAGTCATTTGCCTAATTGGGTTTCAATAAATATTCGTTCCTGCACCGTCTGACCGAAGGTCTGTACGGTACAGACTTTCGGTCAGACCGTATATTTTTCAAAGAACGGTTTATTCTTGAATATCAATAAGGCAAAGGTACTTTACAAATAGTGAGTGTTTACCTTTTTATCTATGTTCAGTATGCGAAATTACACTGTTTTTATATTCATAACTATCTCTCTTTCTCTTTGTTGTTTTTCTTCTTTTGCCCAAAAAGCAGATAAAAATAACAAGCAAAATAATGTCTATACAACAAAAACTGCTGAAATACAGCTACCTCAAAGCCAACTGTTCGAGGGCTACTATTACGTGCTGGCAAAGCTAAAAGAGCAGCCAACTCGCCTCAGTGTACAGCCTATCCAAAAAGCAGGAATTGTACTGCTCGATTTTGTTAGGGAAAAGACCTACTGGGCAAAAATACCGCTTGCTGTAAAAAGCGAAACCCTCAAAGGATTGGGCATAGAGGCGGTTTCCGAACCAAATCCCGATGCAAAAATTTCGCCCTCTCTCTTGGACAATAGCTATCTTCTAACAAAAATTGATGCCGATATTTTGGTGGCAAAAGGCATGGACAAAGCATCATTAGCAAACAAATTTGCGACTTCAGGCATAGAGTTTCTCTCTTTTTCAGACTTTTTCAGTCTTGCCAAAGTCCGACTGAACCCAAACCAACTCAATGAAATAGCTCAACTTCCTTTTGTAATATGGATTGATAGAAGTGAAAAAAAAACAGAATTACTTTCCAATTTTGCGCGTGAAAACTTCAAAACGGGCATTGTAGAAAATATTTATGGGCTAACAGGCAAGGGCGTAATTGCGGGCGTTTGGGACGGCGGCTATGCGGGCGACCACATAGACTACATAGGAAGAACCAAGCAAATAGAGCCTACGAATAGTTATATTACTCATGCTACACGCGTAGTAGGGCTGATGGCAGGGGCGGGATTGCGCGACCCTAACTGGGCGGGCGTAGCTACAGAAGCAAGTGTAGTAGTCTATGATTTGCTCGGAGATGTACCTTCCGAAATGCTCAATGCCGTTCAGCAATCCAATATCGTCATTACCCAAAACTCTTTCGGCGGCGACCCCAATTCCAATGCACCTGGGGCAATTCAAACTTGTGGAACAGGTGCGCCCTATTTCCCTGAAAGCAGAAATATGGATATGTTGGCTTATGCTTATCCATATCTCACTCACCATTTTGCAGTAGGTAACTCTCGCAACGTCTGCGAGGGAGTTGCACCCGCTAACGGAGGCTACCGCTCTACAGCTACAGGCAACAACAATGCAAAAAATATTATCACCGTAGGGGGCATCAATAACAATAATGTATTGTTTTATTTTAGTTCCCCAAGTAATGCTTCGAGTTTGGGTCCCTTCATGGACGGAAGAATTGCCCCCATAGTTACCGCCTTTGGGCAGCACGTCATGAGTACGCACCCCGCTTCTACCTACGCAGGTTTTGGCTGGCATGGTACTTCTTTTGCCTGCCCTATAGTTTCGGGTGCTTCTGCTCTGCTTTACCAAAGATTTCGCCAACTCAATGGAAATGCCAACCCTAACGCCTCACTCATCAAGGCTCTTATCGCCAATGGTGCGGAAGATTTGGGTAATCCCTTCCCCGATTATCAATATGGCTTTGGAAAACTAAATGCCTTAAAGTCAGTAAAAATGCTTAATCAGGGGAATTATGTAGATGCCAACATTACTCAAGGGGCTACGCAAACTTATACTGCCCAAATTAATGTTCCCGCCAACACGCGCAGACTCAAAGCCTTGCTATGCTGGACTGATGCCCCAAGCCTACCTACTTTTGGCACAGCCTTAGTCAATAATCTAAATATGCAAGTCATTCATGATGCAAGTAGTACGACTTTTAATCCTTGGGTACTAAACCCTGCCGTTCCTGCTACTACGGCGGTCAGAGGCACTGACAACATCAACAACATAGAGCAAGTTACGATAGACAACCCCACAGCAGGCACTTACACAATAACTGTTACGGGGGCAGCCATTAACTTTCCCGCAGGTGGCTCGCAAAGCTACTCCCTTGTTTGGTTGGTAGAGCCAGAGTACATAGAAGTTACCTTTCCCGCAGGCAAGGAAAAAATACTTGCCAATACCACCGAAACTATCCAATGGGATGCAGAAGGAACTTCAAATGTGTACGACATAGAGTTTTATGATGGCAGCACTTGGAGTCCGATTGCTACAGGGGTTACTATTGCGGCGGGCTTTGCAAAAATATATAATTGGACTACACCCTCCGTTATTACCGACCAAGCAAAAATTCGGGTGAGTGGAACAAAAAATTCGGGCGGCGCTACCTCTGACGAATCAGATTTGCCTTTTACAGTCATGGGCGTACCAACTTCCATCAACGCTACCGCAGGGAATACCCAAATTACGGTCAGTTGGGCAGCAGTAAGCGGTGCAGATAGTTATGACATTTATAAAATTCGTCAATTTGATAATTTTTCGGGAGATACACAGTATCAGTTTGTTGCCAATGTTCCTGCCCCCGCAACTTCCTATATTTCGCAAGGGCTTACCAATGGCGTAGGCTATTTTCATACCGTAGTAGCGCGCACTAACGCAGGGGTAACAAGTGCAAGAGGGTACGCCTCCAACCTGACTATTCCTGTAGGCGTAGGGGCAGCTATAGATTTGCAAACTGTAGCTACTATTTCCCCTACTGCCATCGCTTGTTCAAGTAGCTCACCCATTACGGTGAAACTAAAAAATACGGGAACAAATACGATAACAGCAGGAACAGTTATTCCTATTTCCTATCAGATAGATGCTGGAGCTATGGTGAATGAAAGCCTTACCTTAGCCGCAGATTTGACTGCTACCCAAGAGGTAAATTACACATTCGCAGCTGTGGGCAGTTTTCCAAGTGTAGGTACGTATAGTTTAGTCATTACCACCAATTTGGCTACAGATGGCGTAAAAGACAATAACCAGATTTCACAAACAGTCCAGCGAAATACAAGCATTTCTCCAATGAGCATAGGTGTAAGCCCTTCGAGCAGCATTTGCAATACGCCAACGATACTCACCGCCCAAAATTATCCTATCGATAACTATACAATAAGCGATATTACTTTTGCAACGGAAAACATGGCAGCTGCTACCACTGTAACACTCCAAGATGATGATTTTATAGCCTTGCCTATTGGTTTTAGTTTTAACTTTTGGGATAAAACCTATACCGATTTCTACATTGGCTCTAACGGTTACATTGGTTTTGATGCCAATTTTGCACTCCCTCCGAATACTTATATAGCCTTAGCACAGGCAGACCTTGACCCTTCGGCGGGCGGTACTATCAAATACCAAACTTTCGGCACAGCACCCAATAGAAGGTTAGTCGTAGAGTTTCTGAATGTGCGTTACTACGGCGTTGCCCAGCAGGTAAGCGGTCAAGTCATTCTCTACGAAGGCTCAAATAATATAGATTTACAATCTATCAACATTCAAAGTGATGGAAGCAAGAAAACAATGGGCATAATAAACAATCAAAGTCAAACATTTATCACTGTTGCAGGGCGGAGTAATAGCATCTGGACAGCAAGTAGCGAAGGAAAACGTTTTACGCCTACGAATACAACCCTTGTTTGGAGTAATGGGCAAACAACGCCTTCTATTACGGTTAATTTTGCAGGTACTTACAGTTTTTCACTCAGTAAAAATGGCTGTAACTATAGTGCAAGTACAGCGATTACCAGCTCTTGCACAGATTTGGTAGTGAGTACAGCCCAAACTGCTAATGGCAATTTTAATAATGTAACTATCACAAATACAGGTGTTTTAACTTTAAATGGAAATATCAATGCAGATGGCAACTTTACCATACAAAGCGGTGGGAAATTGATTACTGCCTGCAATCCAATCATAGGGAACGGTAATTTTAACTTGCAAGCAGGCGCAACTATGGAAATTTGTAGCACAGCAGGCATTGCGACAAGCGGGGCTGTAGGTGATGTGCAGCTCACAGGGACTCGCAATTTTAACAGTGATGCAACTTATATCTATAAAAGTACGATAGCCCAAGTTACAGGAAATGGACTGCCAAACCCTGTACTAAACCTCACCATAGACAATACTAATGGCGTAACGCTTTCCCAAAATACAGGCATAAAACGATTGCTTACCCTAACTGATGGAAATCTCATTTCTAATGGCAGATTAACCTTACTCTCCAACGCTACCCAAACAGCGATGATAGTCCAAAAAGTAGATGGTAGCAATCAAGTGATTGGCAATGCAACTGTAGAACGCCACGTTACGGGCGGCGGAGCGGTTTACCCCGCAGCCTATAATGGCGTAGGTGGCTATCACTATTTTTCAGCCCCCATTTCTGACGGTACAGTCGCCCAAGTAAGTGATGATTTGGCTTTGGTGCTAAATCCCGCTTATGACTACGTAACCCCTTATAGCGGTGCTTTCCCTAATTTCTATTTCTATACCAGCAGCAGAATACAAAATACCGCTCCGAACGATATTTTTGAAAAAGGATGGTACAGTCCTGCCAATACCGCACAGCCG
>REAZ01000049.1 GCA_004294445.1 Cytophagales bacterium | reverse complement strand
CTATACTATTGGTTGTATAAATAACCTTCCGAATCGCCTCAGGGTATTGCATGAAAACTATCAGATTTTCCCAATTACTGTACCATGATCTAGCAATTTGCGGATATCTTATACCCCATTTTTTCTCAAAACTTTCCAATGCTAAAACGGCTTCGTCTTCGGTAGATGCTTGATAAATAGGCTTTAAATCCCCGGCTAATTCCTTACGATCTTTGTACGATACATATTTTAAGCTATTCCTGATTTGATGAACTATACATAACTGATGCTCACATTTAGGATATACTGCCGATATCGCCTCAGACATACCAGTCAAATTGTCGGTGCAAGCTATTAGCATATCACTCATGCCACGGTTTTTTAGTTCAGTCAAATTACCCAACCAGAATTTGGCTCCTTCATTTTCGCTAATCCACAAACCTAAAATATCTTTCCTACCTTCTGTATCTATCCCTAGAGCCACGTATACCGATTTATTGATAATCCGCTTGTCCTGCCTTACCTTGACTACCAGACAGTCAAAAAATACTATGGGATATACCCGCTCTAAAGGTCGGTTCTGCCAAGCCCGTACCTCATCCATTATTCCGTCCGTGACCTTACTTATCAGAGATTCACTGACCTCAGCATCATATAATTCTTTAAGCTGTAACCTGATATCAGAGAGGCTCATGCCTTTAGCATATAGCGACAGTATTTTTTGGTCTAATCCTTCAATCCTTGCTTGCCTTTTAGGAACAATTGCTGGCTCAAAGCTACCCTCTCTATCCCTTGGAATATCTAGCTCAAGAACCCCGCTCTCGGTTATAAGGTTTTTATTGTAACTGCCGTTCCGAGCATTTTCTGATTCAGAGCGTTCATAAGGCTCATAGCCTAAATGTTCACTCATCTCCGCTTCCATAGCACGTTCCAGTATTGCCTTCGTTAATTCCTTAATTAATCCGCCTTTTTCAAGGGCCTTAGATAAATCTGCTCCCCCTTCCAGCAACAAATCTACTGCTTCTCTTACTTTTTTATTTTGAAATTTTTCTTGCATTGTTTATTCCTCTTTTAAGTTATATTTTTTTATACAACCTACGAGAAATTTACACAATCATTTACAAAGACCCGATTTTTTTTACGCTTACAGCCCAATTATAATTTGTTTTTAAGTATTAAAATTTCTTCTAAATTTAAACCTGTTACGGAAGAAATAAGTTTGTCATCCAGCTTCTGTTTTAACATATTAATTGCCGTTTTCTCAATACCTCTAGCCTCACCGATGGATATACCTTCCTGTTTACCGATGGAGATACCTTCAGCTAAAGCTTTCTCTGTAGTTTTTTTCAGTGTATTAGCTTCTATCCTTAGCCATTTAAGATGGTCCTCATAAAGTTCTCTTTCCTCGTCGCTAAAGTTCAGAACATCCAATACATGTAGTGCTTTTTTTAAGTTCTCATCCTCCAGCTCTTTTGGTAATTTGTCGACTTTCAGTAAATCATGCCTTGTTAA
>REAZ01000048.1 GCA_004294445.1 Cytophagales bacterium | reverse complement strand
ACTTGTGATTTATAAACAAGAAGAGCCGTGTGATGGGAGACTATCAAGCACGGTTCCGTGAGAACGTAAGGGTGAAAATCCCTTGCGTGACTCGATTGTGGGCAATTTAAACCACAACCCTCATTCAAATATGAACATCAAAAATCTTCTTTTTGCATTTGTACTTCTGACTGCACTTGCATCTTGTAAATCTGTAAAATTATCTTCCTTAACAATGCTAACACAGGAGGAGGTAAAAAACTCTTATCGTATCATAAGGGACGAACCTTATGGCTCTGACAAGCAACAGAAAATGGATATTTATCTTTCACAAAATTCAGAGAAATTAGGGGACAAAAACTTTACGATAGTGTTTCTGCATGGTGGTGGTTATTATTTAAGCGACAAATCAAAAGAAGAAAAATACATTCAGCCATATTTACAAAAGGGACTAAACGTTGTGAATGTTAATTACCGATTAAAGCGAGGAATTCCAATTGCAACAGAAGACCTAACAAATGTTCTAAATTTATTGAAATCCAAAAACAATACTTATAAACTAAATTTAGACAAAGTAGTACTTACAGGATTTTCAGCAGGAGCTCATATTGCAAGTAATGTTGGTGTTTCAGCCAACAACTCAGAATATTCCAGCAAGCTAAATGCAGGTATAAAAATTTCAGCGATAATAAATTTTTCTGGACCAGTTGATGGGCTTGATGTAGTTGAAAAAGTTTTCATGGACAATGAAATGCAACTACTGCAAGATGTTGGAAAAGCATTGTTTCCTTCATTTGACAGCTATGCACCGAAGGACACAGTAGCGAAATATGAACCCATAACTTATTTCGACAAAAAAGACCCACCTTTCTTTTTGTGTCATGGTGGAAAAGACGATCAAATTCCACCATCAACATTTGTAAAGTTTGTAAGACTTCTAAATGAAAATAGCAGCAAAAATAAAGTCATATTTTCCCCAGACGGTTCTCATGACCCAACTTCAACAGAACTGAAAGACGCTTACGACCAAATATTCATCTTCTTGGACAAAGTGAGATAAACTGCCTACAATAACTAAGACTTCGTTGGGTGCGCAGCGCCTACAATGATGTCTAATGTTGAACGGAACCGGTAAATTATTGGGGTGATTGTTTATTATGGGGTTGTCGTTTTGCAACTTGTTACTTACCAACGAAAGAGTAGGATAGGATTTTACTTTAATCATTTTTATCAGCAGCGGATTAGGTATTTATCTACTCTTTTTTTTAGTAAAGCATATAAGTTCCCCTACCCACTATTTTATCTAGCAGCAGTAAGTTGTTTTTTCAGTAAATATTTTTCAGGTGGTCCACGTATGCCGAACGATTCAATGATGATGAGCGTACCCGTTTTACAACAAGGGCATTTATGAAGCATTGTTTTTATCCTATTTTCTGGTCGCTGCACCAACAGCTTTGTTTGGAGTGCTTGCGTAATCCCCCCACCGATACCATATTGTAAAGTAGGATAAAAGATTTGAGTTTTGCAAAAAGATTAATATGCAAAACAAAAAGGAGATCCGCGAACAAA
>REAZ01000004.1 GCA_004294445.1 Cytophagales bacterium | reverse complement strand
AAAAGTCTGCCAGATTGTCGCTATTTCCATCTACCGAAAGTTTGTTATCGGAGATAGTAATGAGGGTGTTCTGTAAATGGTTCGCTTAAAAATACACTTTCAAAGAACGAAGGAAAGTTTTTATCTTACCCATTTCTCATTAATTATAATATCTTCTATATTAATAAGTTCAAGATTTGAAATGTTTTTTACTTCAATAGCTTCATTGATATATGCATATTTTCTCTGCCAACCACCAGATAGAAAATTACAAACACAATAGCTACCATAAATTTTCATAACTGAAAATTTATAATTTATTCTTTTACTAATTTGGAATGTATTTTTACCAAAATTGAAAACCTCTCTTAGCTTATCAAAATTTAAAACCTCTTTTAGCTTATTTAACTTTTCTTGGTAAATAATCAAGCTATCTTGTTTATCATAACGAATACCTATATATTGGATTTTATTATGATTTTGGCAACAATCGGCAAAATATTCTTCATCAAAAGCAAAATCAGACAATAAAAAACCTCCTTTCTTTTCAAAAAGAACTGAAATATTCTTAGTTTTCTTTTTGTATAGATTTTTAAAATTATTTACATCAATAATAAAAACATCAGAATTATGATATTCAGGCATTCTATCGTATGTCTGTTGTACTTCAATGATATAGAATTCTTTATGATTACTTATTTCTAAATGATTTAGAAATATTATAGATATGAAGCATAGTATTTTCATTGCTTTTTTAATGGAATATGGTTGAGAAAATCTTTTACATTTTGCTGGGATACCTTTTCTGTGGGAGAAATTACCTTACCGTTAGGGTCAACTACTTTGTATTTAAAAACACCCCCCATTTCCAGATGTTCTTCTTCGGTAACAGGGTTTTTGGGAGAACCAAGAAGCAGGAAATGCCCCAATTCATGTCGTTGTGTGTGTGCTGCATCTGTCGCATTAGGACTAATACCTACACGATTTAAAATGGTTTCACCTTCTCCTGGTATAGTGGGAAGTATTCCTATGGCAACTCCTGTAATACTATTTCTCATTATTACTTTCCCCGTTTCACTGTTAATTATTGGTTTAGTACCACCATTAAGGTTAGGAGATGCTGTTTCAACAAGTGTACTGGTACGTAGTGATTTTGCATAATCTCCAAGAGATATGGCATCAATATCAAATGTGTGCATATTAAGTTTAAATTCCACTTCTTTCCCTGAAACTTTAAACTTATTATATTGACTAACAAAATCTTCTTGTATTTTTCCTACATCATCAATATTATAAGCATGACTATTATATACCTTTTTTAATTTTGGTAAAGAACTTCTAACAAGATTCTGATTTTGGTATTTTAATTCAAATTTATTGGTTATACCAACATGAACGTCAAATTCTACCACTGTTTTAATCTTGGTTTTTCCCTTTGAATTTGTATAAGAAACATCATATTTAACGCCTTCCAAGCCATCTAAATCAATATTATGTATTGGATTATTACTTGCAAACTGATAAGGCGTTAATTCAGGATAACTCTTTGTCAGCGGGTCGACACTCAAAAACTTTCCTAACTCAGGCTTATAGATTCTAAACCCATAATCCTGCACCTCCCAGTCGCTATCATTCTCCTTCCCATTAAACCCATACCTATACTTCTCACTCTGCCAAGTCCGCCCTTTCATGCTCATACCGAAGGCGTAGTAGTCTGTGGCGGAGAGGATACGAGCCTCATAAAAGTCTGCCAGATTGTCGCTATTTCCATCTACCGAAAGTTTGTTATCGGAGAGGGTGATGAGGGTGTTCTGTAAATGGTTCGACAGCTCATATTGCCTAACGCCCATCTCTGTTGCCCCGCGCTGCGCCCCTTGCCCGTGATAAATACCTATACGAGAACTGCCATAAATAGGTTGTTCTGTGAGGTTTATTTGCGTTTGCGCATTAAGCTGCTCGTAGATAGCCATCACATTTCCAGAGGCATCGCGCACATAGTAGGTCGTCTTGGTATTTGTCTTTTTGACTACCCTATGCCCCATGCCATCATACTTGTACTCTATGGTGGTGGCACCTTTGGTTGCCTTGCTCACCTTTCCGTAAACCGTCCACTCTATTGGGTTAATCCCTTCTTCTGAGTCGGTTACTAAGTTGCCAATGGCATCATAGGTATAATTTGCACTTGTTTTTAGTCCTTCACCACTCCCAGAATTATCTGTTACTCCATCTAATCGGTTATTATCGAATGGATTATTATAATTATAAGCCAATTGGTCAATAGGCGAGCCTGTTTCTCCATTTCTATTCAAAGATAGGATATTGCCGTTGGGGTCATAGCTAAAAGTTTCCTTGTAGCGGTCATGGGCATCCCATGACCCGTTAAACACATTGGCTTGGGTAGAAACAATCCTATTGAGTTGGTCGTAGCGGTATGCCATCACTTGCAAGCCTGTGTGTGTTATCTTGCTGGTATTCAAGTTAGTCGCCATCCATGCGATATTTCCGTTGTAAAGCCCTACGGCAGATTTGTTAGTGGCAGTATTACTTTTTAGCCCTGTCCAAGCCGAGGTAGCCGCTGCCCCAAACTCCGTAGCTGCCCCAATAGGGGTATAATCCTCGTCAAAATATCCCAGCGTAAATCCGAAGGCATCTCTGGAAACATGCTCACGATTGACCCCACCCGCAGTACCATAGCCATCTTTGCCTGCGTCCTTGGTGAGGTCAAAGGGCGCATTTACCCCTTTGAGCCAGCCTTGGAGAGTATAGTAGTAGTCCAAACCCTGTACAGTATGCTCGCCGAGTTCCACGCGGGCAAGCGGACCGTGGGCATAGTAGAGATAGGTTGCCTCCTTGTACCAAGTCCAGTCGTCATTAGAAGTATAAACGGTGCGCAAGCGATTATCCGCATCATAGTCGTATCGGTGAACAAACTGGTCTGCATGAGGGGTGAGCCCATTATCTTTTTGGTAATAGACCTTATTGACCTTTCCCGAAATGAGGTCATAGACGTAATCCACCGTTCTGATGATGGGCGTGCTGTTAGGGTCTGTAGCTTGATTAGGGAGTAGCTGAATGAGTTTTTTGACATTGCCATGGGGGTCATACTGATAAAAAGTGCTTGCCCCTTCTTTCTCGCCATCTTCCAAGACCGTTACTGCGCTGACCCTTCCTCTGAGGTGGTCGTTTTCTTGGGATTTCGCCCTTGCTGGTGTTTTTTCACCAGCAAGCAATGCTATGAAAAACTACCCTTGCAAGTTAGTAAAACTTTTGATAGTAGAAAAATTCCCTGCTGCCCATAATTTGCAACCGTTGTAGCACAATGCGACCTATTTAGTAGCGCATTTGTAATGCTCGTTTGCTGTGTTTTCCAAAACCTTTTATTTTTTGCTTTTTAGGGCAGTTTTTTGTAATTTTGAGAAAAGAAAAATAAACCTAAATCATTATGAAACATCGTGGGCGCATACAAGCACAAGGTGAGCATTTGGAATTAATAAAATGGTAACTCACTTATATACTGATTTTTTAGAAAACAGACATACATACCAAGAAAACATAGATTTTTGGAAAACGATTGTGCATACACTTTTATCAGTGGAAAATATTTCTCTTCAAAGCTATTTGGCTACTACTAAGCCAGATGGTTCGCTCTACTTAGACGGAAACCCTATCTATCAATTTAAGGTGGAAAATTCCAATAGGGCGGTAAGAATCATTCAAGAGGAAATAGAAAGAGATAGTATAGAGTTTTCGGCATGGTTAGACACCCTTGAATTGGCAGATGAAAGCATAGTAGATGAATTAGTTATCTCACTGGAGCTTTCGCAGGAAAGTTGTTTATTAGCAATAGAGTTGATAAATGCTTGGGTTATTACTGGTTTATCAAAACCCAAAATGGAAAAATACATTGACAAAATTTTTGCTTTGAAAGATACAATTGGCAAGGTGGAAAACAGCACACAAAAGCAGGTAACGTATGCTTAATAATCTTTTCCTATTTGCTGCTCATTCTTTCACTGAGCCTTTGCAAGGCTCGTTTGCTGTGTTTTCAAAACCTTTCCTATTTTTGCTTTTCAGGTAAAAATTCATATATTTTTTTATCGATTTTTATTTTCACTTACGTTTATGAGAGCAACCCTTGCGTGGGTGCGTTTTTTTTATTTTTGCCCTTGCTTGTAGTTTTCTACTGTTTGTTTGCTATTTTTGAGAAAAGAAAGAGTTTAGACAACCTCTATGGAAAAAAAGAAAGTGCTTATCGTTTCGTATTATTGGTATCCGAGCGGGGGAATTGGCGTGTTGCGTTGCCTCAAAATTGCCAAATATTTGCGGCAGTTTGGTTGGGAGCCTATTATCTATACCGCCAAAAATGCCCACTACCCAAGCATTGACGAGAGCAATCTAAAGGACGTTCCCAAAGGCATCACTGTTTTACAGCAGCCTATTTTTGAGCCATATAATTTGTATAAAAAATTTACAGGAAAATCGCCAAATGCCAATGTAAATCATGCTTTGGTAGCTTCCGACAAGAAAGAAGGCTGGCAGCACAAACTTTCTGTTTGGATTCGCAGCAACTTTTTTATCCCCGATGCAAGGGCTTTTTGGATTCGCCCTTCTGTCCGTTTTTTAGTAGATTATTTGAAAAAAAATCCCGTAGATGCTATTTTTTCTGACGGGCCTCCGCACTCCAATACCCGAATTGCTTGCTTGGTAAAACAGAAAACGGGTATTCCTTGGCTTTGCGATTTCCAAGACCCGTGGACACAAATGGACTTGTACGAGCGGCTTACTGTTTCGGCTTGGGCATGGAAAAAGCATCAGAAAATGGAGCAAGAGGCGTTCAAAACCGCAAATGCTATCACCATAGTAAGCCAAAGTTGGAAAAAAGATTTAGAAAACATAGGGGCAAAAAATGTAAGTGTTCTCCCTTGGGGCTATGATGAGGAAGACTTCAAACACGCCAATTTTGCTCCAGATTGGAAACTTACCCTCACGCACACAGGGCTGCTCGGCGAGGACAGAAATCCCGAAAATCTCTTTGTCGCAATGAGAGAACTCAATGAAGAAATAGAAGACTTTAAGCAAGTTTTCAAACTCCAACTTATTGGAGAAGTAGATATAAAGGTAAAACAAGAAGCTGAAAAACAAAAAGTTACGCACCTTATTACTTATATTTCGCAACTCCCAAGAAACGAGGCTTTAAAGTATATTATCAATACACAAGCACTGCTTTTACTGCTTAACGATGCAGGAAATATGATGGGCAGAATCCCCGGAAAATTTTTTGAGTATTTGGCAGCCAAAAGACCTATTTTATGTTTGGGGGCTTCGGGTACTGATGTGGATAAAATCATGCAAGCTACGAAGGCGGGTGTTTCTTTAGGCTATGCAGACAAAAATGGAATCAAAGCCAAACTATTATCATTTTACCAAGATTATAAGAAAACAGGGGTGATAGAAAGCCAAACTGCTAATATTGAAGAATTTACAAGCAAAAATATTACAAAAAAATTAGCAACGCTTCTGAATGAGATGAGCAAGTAGCTTATTTCTGAATAATTCTGCCTTTAGTTCATCACAAATTGCTGGCTATACATAGCATAAAAACCAAAAAAGTACATATATTTGGTTATTCAAAAAAACGTTTTAAAAAACTAAAACTATGAAACAATTACTTTTTATATTTTGTTTTTGCCTAACTTTTGCAAATGGCTATTCGCAGAAAATTATGTTTGGTCCTAAGATAGGAGTGAATATATCGCAGCTTAAAACTACTGATATTGAGCAACTTGGTAATTCAAGTACCACACTTTTGGCGATAAAAAATATCGGCTCAAACTATACAGGTTTTGTGGCGGGCGGTTTCTTTAGGGCAAGTTTTGCAGGCTTTTATGTACAGCCAGAAGTAATGCTTTCCCTCAAAGGAGGCGTATTCGAAAAGGTATATCGCTCAAGTGTAGGACTTCCCCCTGAAACAGTGAAAGTCAATATGTTAGGTGTAGATGTACCTGTGCTATTGGGTTATAAAATGCTCTTTTTCCGAACCTATTTGGGTCCCGTTGCCCACTTCCGAATTAGCAATTTGGACGATTTGAAAACGACTATTTCCCAAATTAATAGTGCAAGTAACAGTGCTGATAGTGCAGTAAAGCGGGCTGTTTGGGGGTATCAGGCAGGCATAGGGATAGATATTTTGAAATTCACGATAGACCTGAAATATGAAGGGAATCTCTCCAAAATTACTTCTCTCAATGTGGGAAATGGACTTACTTTAGACCAAAGTACTTCTCTATGGCAGGTTACAGTCGGATATAATATTTTATAGAAAATATTGATTATCAAAGTATTAATTATTTACAACTTACATTATGAAAAATTATTTAAAATCACCCCTTTTCGTTCTTGCTCTTGTAATAAACATGAGCTGCGGAGGTAAGCAGTCAGAAACTACGCAAACGGAAACTACTGCTTCATCGGAAAATGCAACTACTGAAGAGGCAAAGCTAAAAACGTACAAAGATTTTCTGAATACCTTAGATACTACCAATCTTGCATCTTCATCAAAAGCAGGTGAAGAGTTCCAAAAACTATTTGCAAACACAGATAGTGAAATAAATGATTCGGCTTATTCACTATTCAGAGATTTCCATGAGCGAATGATAATGCCACAGCAAAACATCATAGACAAAGATAATAACAGCTATGCGGGTATTTTTGGAGGGGTAGAAGTAAGTAAGAAAGTAGCAGAACACCAAAGTACACTGCAAAAGAATGGCTTTAACTTGAACCAAACCGAAGGATATGTATATATAGAAGCAAGCTATGAGTTTCAGAAAAAGTACGTTTTTGATAGGCTTTCGCCCGCTATGCAGTCTTATTTTAATCAGTCACAAAAAGAAATAGCAGAGGGAACGGCAAGTGATGGCGGTTTGATAGTGGAGCCAAAAATATTGGCAGAAAGAGTCATTTTTTGGGAAGAATTTCTCAAAAAATACCCAAATTTCAGATGGAAAAGAGAGGTTATTTTTGAGGTAAGCAGCCTTAACAACATGCTTTTCAACGGGTTGGACAATACACGCGCTTTTGACTATGAAACCCAAAAACTAAACGCTGCATACCAAGAGGCATACAACTTTCTGATGAAAAGTGAGGCAGAAACTCAAGCCAAAAAAATGCTTTCTGAGTATTACCCCATCTTACTGAAAAACAAGATGAAAGATTCGCCGCAGGCACAGGCATATAGAGAAAAGCTAAAAAACTAAAATATTGGCTAACTCTCTCTAACCTTTCGCAAAAATAGGAGTAGTTTTTTCGTTAAAAACTTCGCCCGCAAGCGTATCTGAGGGAGTTCTGCATTTGCTTTATAGAAATCGGGATAGTATTTTTTCAGAAAAGAAGTAAGTTTGCGAACTTCGGAAAGTTCGCCTGCGTCGTAGAAAAAAATAAGTTGGAAGTATAAATTATAGCAAAAAGCCTTCTGTAAATCATTGATAGTAAATTTTTTACCAACTTTATAAACATCATCTCCGCTTGTGTATATGCCCAAATCTTTCATTTGCTGTACTAAATCGGTAGCGAAAGGAAAAGAACGCAATAACTTGCTGAAAATCAGGGCATAGTCTTTGGCAAAAACAGCAGATTGACTTACTGTCTTGCTATTCTGATGCAAGAGATATTTGGAAAGTATATCATTGACTTTCAAGCCATTATAATTCAAACTCATTCGTAGAAAAAAATCGTAGTCCATGCCGTAGTGATAGCCTTCATTGAGTAGACCAAATTCTTCAATCATGCTCTTGCGGAAAAAAGCGGAAGGCTGCGGGAATGGAAGCCCTGCCAAATACTTGTAAGCCAAATCATTGTCTTCTGCCCCTTTGACGATGCCCTGCCCAAAATCAGCTTTTAGTTCTTTGATGAGTAAGGTTTTCCCATGCAAAAAAGCAATCTCAGGATTTTCCTCAAAATATTGGGCTACTTGTTGCAGTACATTTGGCATGAGTTGGTCATCACTATTGAGCCACGTAACAATGTCGCCCGTTGCTTTTTCAAAACCCTTGTTAATTGCGTGGCTTTGCCCTCTATCTTTTTTGCTTTCCCAATAGGCGAGTTTGCCCCTGTATTTTTCTATAATTTCTACCGATTCGTCATTGCTCCCCCCATCAAAAATCATGTATTCCAAATTGCTATATTGCTGATTCAGTACAGATTGGATAGTAGTTTCTAAAAACTGTCCTTGATTGAAAGAGGGAGTGATGATGGTAATTTTCATTGTTGCTTATTTATAGGCTATTTTGAAATATAAAATAATGCCGAGCAATATCAACACTAATCCGTTGGCAATGATAACGGGCAAGGCAGCAATCAGGAAACCATAAATAAGCCATAAAGCAGTGGCAGTGAACATGATGGAAAACATAGCAAAGGATAAATCTTTTGCAGATTTGGTTTTCCATGTATGTATCACTTGCGGAACAAAAGAAAACGTACTCAAAGCCGCCGCTACTAATCCCAAAATTTCTATGTAGTTCATTTTATTTGTTTTTATGCTTGTATATCTAATGATTTTAAAAACGCCTCTTCATTCGGCTTTCGCCCCAAAAACTGTATTAATTGCTGCATTTCGTCTTCTGATCCACCTTTGGAAAGGATTGTATCTCTGTATTTTAGCCCCGTAGCCTTATCCATGAGTCCGTTTTGTTCAAAAACTGAAAAAATGTCGTCTGCATAAACCAATGACCACAAATAGCCATAATAGCTTGCTCCGTAGCCCATCAGATGCCCAAAAGCCGCCTCGAAATGTGTGCCTTCTAAGTAGGGGAAAAGCGTAATTTCGTTTTGCAATCTCCCAATGACTTCGGTGGTAGTTTCTGCTCCGTCGGGGTTGTAGCCGTCATGCAAGGTCATATCGTAAGTGCCATAAAAAATCTGCTGCTGAGTGAAGATGCCTATGCCTAAGTTCTTGGCGGCGTTCATCTTATCGTACATTTCTTTGGGCAATACTTCGTCTGTTTGGTAGTGCTTGGCGAAAAGCGAAAGAGATTGATAGTCCCACGCCCAATTTTCGAGAAGTTGGGAAGGCACTTCTACAAAATCGTGGGCTGTATTTGTGCCTGCAAACATAGCTACAGGAGATTTGGTAAGCAACACATGAAGGGCATGACCAAACTCATGGAACATCGTTTCTACCTCCGAATGTGTGAGTAAAGAGGGTTTTTCGGTGGTAGCCGTAGAAAAATTACAAATCAGTGCTAACACAGGAATCTGATAGCCCGCTTCGGTTTGCCTGCCCTGAATGAGTGGAAAGCAAGCAGCGTGGTTATATTTATTAGGTCTTGGGAACAAATCTAAATACATTTTGCCCGCTAAGGCATCGTCTGCCATATTTCTGACTTCAAAATAGCGAACTTCCTCATGCCAAACGGACGCATCTGCTATTTCGACAAAGCGGACATCAAAAAGTTGCTCGGCGATATGAAAAAGTCCGCCAAGTACATTGTTCAAAGAAAAATATTCACGCACTTTTTCGGGGTCGACACTGTATTTCTCTCGAAGCAAGATAGTTCTATAATAAGAAGATTCCCAAGGATTTACAATTTGAACCGTTGGATTATTCGTTTTCTGCCGCTTTATTTCCAACAATTCTTGGTAATCTTGTTTGGCTCTTGGCTGTACTTTTTCTTTGAGGCTATTTTCAAAATTCCATACGTTTTTAGGATTCTTACTCATCAAATCTTCTACATTATAGGCGGCGTAGGTCGGGTAGCCGAGTAGTTCTACCTTCTGTTTGCGGAGGCGAAGTACATTTTTTAGCACTTCGATATTAGTATTTGATGCACGATTCAAATACTTGATATATAGCTTTTTGCGGGCTTCTTCCGATTGTGCGTACTGCATAAAAGGGATATACGAGGGCGAGTCCATGCCTATTTTATAATAGCCGTCTTCCTGCAAATGTTGTTGCTTATAGCTTTCGGGCAGCCCTTCTATCTCCTGCTCGCTTACGATTAAGAAATCTTGATGCTCGGCTATGTGCTTATAAAACAAATTGTTTTGCTCGCTGAGTTGGTCTTGGATTTTTTGGAGTTCTTCTCTTTTTTCTTTGGGCAGTGCAAAGCCATTTTTTTCGAAACTTCGGATAGTTTCGGTGAGTAATTTTTGTTTGTAGCCCGTCAAATTTTGTGCTTCTTCGGTCTTCGAATAGTCTTTGATGGCTTTGTAGAGGTCTTCATCTAATCCCAACTGATTGCCAAATTTCTCTAATTCCTCTACGGCTTCCCTGCTTTTGTTTCGCATCTGCTCGTCAGTAAGGGTGCTGGAAAGTAAGAAAAGTACAGAAGTGATGCGCGAAAGTTGGCTAACGAGTGCGTCATACTTGAGCATTGTATTCTCAAAACTACGAATGGGTGTTTGATACAATGCTTGCAACTTCTCTCTTAAGTCTGCAATGCTTATACTGGCAACCTGCTCTATATTTTCTTTTGTAATATTCTGAAAGTCAATATTTTGATTGAATGAAAATAATAATGGATTCATTTTTTGAGTTTGTTTTGCTTTTGCTTTTTTGATTTGACCTTTCAAAATTACAAAATTATTTTAATTTTGTTTAGCATAACATTCTTAAGCGGTCTTACGTTTGCTTAGTTGGAACTAAACCCAAAATGGATTATGAGAAGTTTTATTATTGCTGTACTTATTTTATTTTTTGCCCAAGGCGTTTCTGCTCAAACGTCCCGAAGCTACGGCGTTATCTCAGTAGATGATGCAGAACCTGTTTACTATAACGGGAAAGCCCTCAAAGTCAAAGACATTATTCCCGCAGGAGCAAAGTTATCTTTTAGCAGTAGGGCTGCCAAAGTAGTGGTTTATTCGCCAAAAGAGGGCAAATTTATTCTTTCCATACAAAAACAGCACACATCGGATAGGGAAGAAAATTTGACAACCACCGTTGAGCAGGCACTCGTTTCGCCTATGGATTTTTATTTCCAAAGTACAAGGGGGGACGCAGGTAGCGTAAACTTAGAAGATTTTGCAAGCGTATTGCAAGACAATCCTGCTGAGTCTGACTTAATCACTGTCTATTTTATGAATAAAGAGCCATTTGTAGTGAATGTTCCCAAAATTTTACTCGATAAAGGAGCTTACTTTGCCCTTTCAAACAAGGCGAATCAGTTTAAGCTGGAGGTCAAAGATGGCAAATTAATTTTCGAACCCAATATCAAAGACGAACAAGGGCAACTATTGGCGGTGCAGACACTCCCTCAATTAGATTTTTACTATTATGTTTCTGGAGCAAAACCCTATTTGCTTGGGCGAATGAAGTTTGAAAGTTTTTAGAAGTTTTTTAAAATTAATTGGTCTTAGTGAAAATAGATAATCAATGAAATTTTTATAGCTTTGCAATGCGTTCGAAATTAGCTTTAAACGCCTAATCAAAAATTGATTTTTCAATGATGTGGAATAAAAGTTTGGCAGAAATTGTTGCAGAAAACTATAGTTATGGTGCGGTATTGCACCAGTTCGGGATAGATTTTTTTAAATATCCATATAAAACCTTATCTTCTATCTGTATTTCTCGGCACATAAGCCCTCATTTGGTAGTTCGGGAGTTGGAACTAAAAACGCAATACAACAAAGAGGAAGTCCAATCTCTGCACTTTGCTCGCTTGGCAAAGTACCCTGTGGATATGGTGATTGATTACCTTAAGCAGTCGCACCGTATTTTTATGAGGCATAGATTGCCCTATATGAAAAACCTTATAGACCATACAAATTTGCCTTCTGTAGATGCTCCTTATTTCGAGATAGTAAACGATTTGAAAATAGCATTTCCGCTTTTTGCAGAGGATTTTATACACCATATTTTGGAGGAGGAGGCTGAAATTTTTAACCATATCATGCAATTAGACGATGTAGTCTATCATAAATTGCCGATTTCTAAAATGTATTTTGCAATGGAAAAATACAATATTGGCAAATTTGCTACCTCACACACAATAGATGATGATGATATGGCAGGCATCAGGGAGATGACTCAAGACTATCAGATTAAAACAGACACACCTTTCTTACTCAAAGTTTTATACACCGAACTTTTGGCTTTTGAGGAAGAGCTTTCTCAGCACGCTGCCATAGAAAACCAAATCTTGATACCAAAAGCACTCAAATTAGAGGCTGCTGTGAAAAAAATATTTCAAGAGAAGGCAAAATTGAATTAACCTTTGGATTACCTTTATTTTATCTAATATAATATATAGTAAATATGGAACTAATACTCTCTTGGATTGACTGGGCAATAATTGCCGTTTTTTTCGTTATCTCTTTAGCAATAGGGCTTGCTGTAGCCAAAGAAGCAGGCAAAAGTGCTGAAGATTTTTTCCTTTCGGGGCGGAATATGCCTTGGTGGTTACTCGGTGTTTCGATGGTCGCCACTACTTTTTCGGCAGATACCCCTAACTTAGTTACTGACATCGTGCGGCAGCATGGTGTAGCGGGAAACTGGGTTTGGTGGGCTTTCTTGCTTACGGGTATGCTTACTGTTTTTATTTATGCCAAACTTTGGCGGCGTTCAAAAGTTGTTACAGACTTAGAGTTTTATGAACTTCGCTACAGTGGCAAAGAAGCTGCTTTTATGCGTGGTTTCAGGGCAATTTATTTGGGTGTTTTTTTTAATATTATGATTATGGCAAGCGTGTCCCTTGCGGCAGTCAAAATAGGTGCAGTTATGCTTAATCTTACCCCCGCTCAAACACTCCTGATTGCTTCGGTCGTTACAGTGATTTATAGCTCATTAGGCGGCTTAAAAGGCGTGCTTTATACAGACTTCTTCCAATTCTTTGTTGCGATGGTTGGCTCTATAGGTGCGGCAGTAGTTGCTCTCAACTTACCTCAAATCAATGGTTTAGATAATTTACTCGCTCACCCCGAAGTGCAAAACAAGCTCGATTTTATTCCCGATTTCTCAGACCCCAAGAATCTTATTCCTTTGTTTATTATTCCTTTGGCGGTGCAGTGGTGGAGCGTTTGGTATCCTGGGGCGGAGCCAGGTGGCGGCGGCTACATAGCCCAACGTATGCTCTCTGCAAAAAATGAAAAACACGCTATCGGGGCAACTTTATTTTTCAATATTGCTCACTATGCCCTTCGTCCTTGGCCTTGGATTATTGTGGCATTTTGTTCTATTGTAGTTTTTCCTGATATTCCAAGCCTCCAAAAAGCATTCCCTCATATCCCTGCCAATGTAGTAAGAAACGATTTGGCATATCCCGCCATGCTCACCTATCTGCCTGCGGGTTTGTTGGGTTTGGTCGTTGCCTCCCTGATTTCGGCTTTTATGTCCACAATTTCCACCCAGCTCAATTGGGGTTCTTCCTACGTGGTCAATGATTTTTATTTGCGTTTTATCAATCCGCAAGCCTCTCAAAAACAGTTGGTAAACATAGGCAGAATTTCTACCGTACTATTGATGGCTTTTGCTGCAATATTAGCCTTGTTCTTAGAAAATGCCTTGAAAACATTTGATATACTTTTGCAAATAGGAGCTGGAACGGGCTTAATATTCATCTTGAGATGGTTCTGGTGGCGTATAAACGCATGGAGTGAAATTACTGCTATGGTGGTTTCTTTTTGTGTTGCCCTGTACTTCCAATTCGTGCATGAGGCTATAGGTTTTGAGCCGTTGGAAAGTCATTGGCAGCTATGCTACGGCGTGATAATCACTACTATAGCATGGGTAAGCGTGGCTTTGTTCACTACACCAACAGATATGCCTACCCTGATTTCATTTTATAAACTTACTCGCCCTGGCGGAATGGGTTGGAATGCTGTAGTAAAATATGCTGAAAAAACAGGAACGCCATTGACTACGGCAGAGGAAGATAGTAGCGGAATAGCCAAAGAATTGCTTTGTGCATTTTTGGGTTCTATTGCAGTATATAGTGCGTTATTTGCCACAGGTTCATGGATTTATGGGCATACGCTTCCTGCAATTGGGCTTTCTGCTGTCGCTACAATTTGCGGTTACTTAGTCTTTTCTATTTGGAGTAAACTCAAAAATTAAGACTTTTAAAAGGGATTACATATTTTGTTGATATTCAAGAATAAGCTGTTCTTTGAAAAATATACGGTCTGACCGAAGGTCTGCACCGTACAGACCTTCGGTCAGACGGTGCAGGAACGAATATCTATTGAAACCCAATAAAATATGTAATCCCTAACACTATTTGTACATAAAAAAATCGGCATATAAAATCATGCAGACTATAGAACAGTCTTTTACTGTAAAATTTGAGTATAAAACCTACTTTACGAAAAGTATTTTTAGCGTAGAAAACTTGCTTTTTCGCCAAGTAATAGCAGGAGAAGGCAAAAAAAAAGTGTTTTTCGTCATAGATAGCGGTGTAGCCGAAGCACACCCAACACTTTCAGACGACATAAAAGCCTATTCGGTACAGCACCAAGAAGTGATAGATTGGAGAGGGACAATGGTAGTACAAGGCGGAGAAGAGGTAAAAAATGACGAAAGTTGGGTACAAAAAATTCTACAGGCGGTCAGTGATTATGCCATTTGTCGTCATTCTTACATAGTAGCGATTGGGGGCGGAGCAGTGCTTGACATGGTAGGTTTTGCCGCCGCTATTGCCCACAGAGGCGTTAGGCACATCAGAATCCCTACTACGGTACTTTCTCAAAACGACTCTGGAGTAGGCGTAAAAAACAGCATTAATACTTTTGGGAAGAAAAACTTTACAGGCACTTTTAAGCCACCGCAAGCAGTTATTAATGATTCGGATTTTTTGCTCACTTTGGATATAAGAGATTGGCGTTCAGGCATTTCTGAAGCTATCAAAGTAGCCCTCATCAAAGATAAATCCTTTTTCGAGCAGATAGTAGCAGATATAGCCCTACTCAATGCGCGTAATATGGATGCTATGCAACGCCTCATTTACCAATGTGCCGAAATGCACATCAGGCATATTGCAGGCAAAGACCCTTTTGAGATGGGTTCATCCCGCCCCTTAGATTTTGGGCATTGGGCAGCACACAAATTAGAGCAACTTACACATCATCAAATTAGGCATGGCGAAGCCGTAGCGATAGGCATTGCCTTAGATACAACTTATTCGTTTCTTATCAAACTCATGACTGAATCGGAGTGGAAAGCAGTCATCAATCTCATCAAAAACTTAGGATTTGCAGTATATCACCCCGCCCTATTAGCAGAAGAAAAAGACGGTTATGCCCTCATGAAAGGACTCCAAGAATTTAAAGAGCATCTTGGCGGAGAGCTTACTATCATGCTTTTAGAAAAAATAGGAAAAGGAGTAGAAACACATCATATAGATTCAATGCTAATGATGGAGGCGGTCAGACTACTCTTTCGCTTGTGATTTAGCACTTGCTTTGTTTAAGATAAAAATTAAAAATAGGACAAATACAATTTGGAGAAGTAGCATAATAAAAGTCTATGTTTGTAGGTAGTATATACAAATTTTGAGCAAAAGTAAACAGAATACTCAAAAAAATCATGTTAAATATTGCTAAGATAGTTTATTCCCTACCATATTTCAATACATATCCAATAGATTTTTATAATTTTGCGATAATTTTTTAAAGGTAAGCGACACAAAGCAGATGAAATGCACAATTTAGAAGAACTCAAAGGAATCTTGGCTTCTCCCAAGAAGATAGTCATTATTCCTCATCAGAAACCTGATGCGGATGCTTTGGGCTCTTGTCTGGCTCTTGCCTCGTACTTGCAAAAGTTTCAGCATCAAATACAAGTCATAGCACCGACTGACTACCCCAAATTTTTGTGGTGGATGCATGGCAATGAAAAAGTATTAGTTTTTGAGCATGGCAAAGAAAAAATAGTAGAAAACCTAATCTTAACGGCTGATGTATTGTTCTGTTTGGATTATTCAGACTTAGCACGCATCGCTCCCTTAGATAAATGGGTGAGTGCATCTTCGGCGACAAAGGTGATGATAGACCATCATATTGATAGGAAAGCATTTGCAATGTATGAACTTTGGAAACCTGAAGCGGCAGCAACAGCGGAACTTATCTACGACTTTATTTGCTTAATGGGCGATGAAAAATTGATAGATATTTCCACAGCTGAGTGCATTTATGCAGGAATTATGACAGATACAGGCTCTTTCAAATTTCCAAGCACTACCAGCAAAATACACCGAATTGTCGCTAACCTGATTGATATTGGCGTAAATCATTCGAAGATTCATCACCATGTTTACGATACCAACTCCGAAAGCAGACTCCGACTGATTGGTTTTGCTCTCAAGGAAAAATTAGTCATTCTCAGAGAATTTAATACGGCTTACTTTGCCCTAAGTTCGGCAGACCTAAAAGCCTATCAATATAAAACAGGAGATACCGAAGGCTTGGTAAACTATGCCCTTTCTTTGGAGGGCATCTGCTTTGCCGCTATTCTCATAGAAGATACCGACAAAATAAAGCTTTCTTTCCGTTCCATTGGTCGCTTTTCTGCCAACGATTTTGCAAGAAATCATTTCAGCGGCGGCGGGCATCATAATGCAGCAGGGGGGAGAGTCAATGGAAATAAATTGGAAAAAGTAATCCAAGATTTCACCAATCTACTCCCATTATATAAAGATAAATTGTTAGCAAGCGTATAAAATGCAACGATAGCAATGCGTAAAGTATTCAACCAAGTATATGGACTATTAACAAAAAAAATCAAAATTATTTAAAGAAAATTATTTAACAAATCTATTTTATGTTCAAACAAGTATTATATTCTTTATTATTTACTGCATCAGTAGTAGGAATTGTGAGCTGTGGTAGCGGCGGCAGACAAAAAACAGATGCTGGTTTCCAATACGAATTTTTCCTCAAAAATGATGGCAAAAAACCGCAAAATGGCGATATGATTACGCTCCAGCTCATGCTTTTCGCAAAGAGCAAAGGCAAAGATACCTTATTGCAAAGCACCTACCAAAACCCACAACCTGCTGATATTCCTTACAAAACAGATCAGGCAGACTTCCTTACCAAAGGTTTGGCAATGGTTTCCGAAGGCGATAGTCTTGCTTTGTATATTCACGTAGATTCTCTTTTGAGAGGCAACCCACGTCCAGAGTTTATCGATGCCAATAGCGAAGCGCGTTTTGCTATCAAAGTAGTAAAAATTCAGTCTAATGACGAATATACTAAGAATATGCAAAAACGCATGGAAGAAGCGCAAAAAGAGGCTGATAAGAAAATGGAAACACAAAAGCCAATAGATGAGGAAATTATCAAAAAATACATAGCTGATAACAAACTTGATGCAAAACGCACAGAATCAGGCTTGTATTATGTAATTACTGCCGAAGGAAAGGGCGAAAATCCGAAGCAAGGAGAGCAAGTAGCTACGCACTATACAGGCTATTTATTAAGCGGACAAAAATTTGATTCGTCTTTGGACAGAGGGCAAACACTTGACTTCACACACTTGGCAGGGCAAATGATCAAGGGGTTTGACGAAGGGGTAGCATTACTCAAAAAAGGTGGGAAAGCTACTTTGCTTCTGCCATCGCACTTAGCTTACGGTGCGCAAGGTGCGGGAGCGCAAATTCCTCCTTATGCTGTGCTTAAATTTGACGTAGAATTGGTAGATATCAAGCCTGCTCAAACTCAAACGCCTCAGCAATAGTTTTTTAACTAAAAGATGTCATTTTTTAAAAAAAGATGACATCTTTTTCTGCATCTATTTTGTCAGTTTTTGCGTATTAGCAAAAAACCTTTTTAATACTTATGAATACACTTTTCAAAAGCACAATTTATTTAGCTATCCTTATTGGGTTGTTTGGGTGTGCAACAAACGAAAACTCTATTTTGCAACAGCAGCAGCAAGACGACCAAATCATTAGCGACTTCCTCAAAAGAAATAATATCAGCGCCACAAAAAGCTCCACAGGGCTTTACTATGTGCTTGATAAAGTAGGTACAGGCGACCAAGCAAGTACAGTTTCGCAAATTGCAAGCATTGATGTTGATGTTTATTTGCTCGGTGGAGCAAAATTTATCACAGAAAAAGACATTGTTTATCGTTTTAGTAACGGCTTGCTCATGCAGGGCGTTGTTGAGGCTACTACACTCCTCAAAGAAGGTGGGAATGGACGTTTTTATATTCCCTCTGCCTTAGGTTTCGGGCAAGGCTCAGGCACAGTAAATGGCATTAATATCCCTGCGAATGCGACTATTTATGCAGAAGTAAAACTCAATGATATCAGGACAGACCAAGAGCAGCAGGTCATAGAGGAAGGACTTATTAAAAAATATCTTGCTGATAACAAACTCACTTCTACCAAAGATTCGCTTGGTGTATATTATGTGAGAACGACACAAGGAAGCGGTGCTTTGCCGCGAACAGGAAACAGATTGGCTGTTACCTACAAAGGTACTTTGCTCAATAAACAAGTATTTGACAGTGGCGATTTTACGTTTACGCTGGGGGCAGGTGCATCGATAAGGGGTTTTGAAATAGCTACCAGATTTATGCAAAAAGGAGAAAAAGGCATTGCACTCATTCCATCTCACTTGGCTTATGCCGACAAAGGCTCTGGTGATAAAATTAGACCTTTTGCCACTTTGGTATTTGAATTAGAGATTATAGGATTCGAATAAAACTAAAAAATAAAATGAAAGCAGCAATTGTACCCGTACTTATTTCATTGGCATTTTTTTTACAATTTTGTACATCAAAAAGTGCAATAGATACAGAAACTTTGGTAAGGAGGGACGATCAGGTGATTAGAGAGTATTTGGCAGAAAAGAATATTCCCGCACAGAAACTTTCTACAGGGATATACTATCAAAATTCCAAACAAGGTACGGGAGAGAAACCTACTATCGGAGATACTGTTTACGTGCATTATACAGGGAATATTATTTATAGCTATGTTTTTGATAGCAGCAGATTCAAAGATACTCCATTCCAATTCAGGGTTGGCGTTGGCAATGTCATTCCAGGGTGGGACTTGAGTGTGGTAAATATGCGGGTGGGTGAAAGAGGTACGTTTTTTATCCCTTCCTATCTTGGCTATGGTATTAGTGGCTCGCCGCAAGATAGAAATACGGGAGTCCGCAGTATTCCATCAAACTCCATTCTCATTTTTGATATTGAACTTTTAGAAATTCGAAAACAAAAATAGCTAAGTTTTTTTGATAAAACTCATTGATTATGTTCCAAATAAAGCAGCTAAAGCATCAGTATGCAGACCGTTCGGCAGCAACGCGCTTAGTAGTAGATATCAACGAAATGCAAATCAGCCAAGGAGAGCATACCCTCCTCAGGGGTGCATCGGGAAGCGGAAAAACAACGCTCATGCACATTATTGCGGGCTTGCTTAAGCCTACATCAGGCAGCGTGAGCATAGACGGAACGGAAATTACTAAATTAGACGGTGCCACTTTAGACAAATTTCGTGGGCAAAAAATAGGCATGATTTTCCAGCAAACCTACCTCATTAAAACTTTGAATGTATTGGAAAATCTCCTTTTAGCACAATACATGGCGGGGAAGCCCCAAGATAAAAAGCAATGTATGGGCAATTTGGAAACATTAAATATTGGATATACTGCGAAACAACTCCCAGAGCAACTAAGTAGGGGCGAGGCACAAAGGGTAGTGATAGCAAGGGCATTGGTCAATCAGCCTTCTCTTATTTTGGCAGACGAACCAACGGCAAGTTTGGACGATAAAAATACAGAAATAGTGATTAATTTGCTTACGAGTCAGGCAAAAAAGCACAATGCTACACTTTTTGTTTCTACGCACGATAGCCGCATTGCTGAGCATTTTGGTAGGGTTATTAATTTTTAGCTTTAGTCGGTACTAAGCACTTTTACTAATTTTAAGACGGGAGTAAGCTGGTTTTTGTAAGAAAATCCTATAAAAATAAACTGATTTTCATACCAAGAAACAATCTGATGTTTCTGCGTAGCACCGTCTAAATCGTTAATAGGAGAATTAAGTAAATAGGTATCTTTGTTGCTTACGTTATCAATAGCTTTGGAAAGATAGACTTTCTGATTGAGAAATTGCAACAGACTAATATGGTTTAGCTTTGCCCCTACCTGAATATTTGCCTTGTCCTGATAGTCTATATTTCTAACATCAAAAGCATTATCCCACAACATTTTCCCATTTTTATCAAAAGTACAAGTGATAATATTTTGATATACGTACCCCTGAATCTTTATATTAGGAATATTTTTCTGCACATTCCCCACTTTTCGAAATTGGGAAGGCTCTGTATTGGTATCAAAAACTGTATTAGATGACGACCTACTCCGACTGCTACTGCCTCGAGTTACATCAGTATTAGTGATTGGGGCGGGCGTAAGATATACTTCTGTTTTCTTGTATGTATAATTCCCTATTTTTAATTCAGAGGAGGAAGTTGCCTCTTTCTCTACCTTATAGCTTGCCGTATAGATTGGCTTGTTGGCTCGGAGAACAAGAAATACCTTATCATCTAAGATAGATAATTCTTGCTCTTTAATTTCGTATTCATTTCTGTATGAGGTATTTGATTTTATTTTGGCTTGTATTTTTTTTCTTTTCGTGCTGTCTAAATGGTTATAAAAATTTTTGAACTCATTAAAACTATAATACTGCGTGCTTTCGTATTCATGATTGATAAATTTGCTTATATAAACCCCCTGTGCTTGTGGCAAAAAGAAAGAATAAGTGCCAATGACAAACTGCTCACGCTCATTTTTTACATACTGCTGGAATGAATGAAAGTTATATTTCTTGTTTTCTGTTTTTACTTCATTATTTCCTATTAGTTTGCCTTCATTGCTGTAGGTGTTGTAATAAAAACCTTCTCTGCTCGCTAAAAGAACGGAAAAGAAGCGGGCAGAGGTATCTGCTGCTATACTTATTATGTTTGCTTTCAGGTAATTGATATTGGGTAGCACCTTGAAATCTGCAATTCGAGTGTCATAATGCAGTATAGCAGGTTTTTCCTTCAGCGTACCACCGAAAACAAAGCCTTCGAACACGCTCACAAACTGCTCAATTTTGAAGTCAGTACCGTACAAATCTAAAGGATTTCTGAGGCTCATCATTTCCATATTTCCGTTCAGAAGTGATAGGCTAATGATTTGATAAATAGCATTTTCAACATTTACAAGCAAGTACAATTTATCATTTGCCAAAGAGGACAAGCTCTTGACTATTTTCAGGCTAACGGGATAGCTATTTCGCCACTGCTCGGTCAGCAAGGTATCGTACCTGATGACAGTGAGCGACTCTTGTGCATTTTGCAAATTCGTACCGCCCACAAAAACAAGCAATCCCTTTTTTCCTAAGTTAACTAATTCAAAATCATTTTTTTGTCTATCAAGAGGAATAGCTACTTCTCCTTCTACGGACAGTTGTGCAAAGCCCAAGGTATGGATAGAAAAAAGACAAGCTATCAAAATAACCTTTATCATAGTACATGAATTTTAAAAAAACTATACTAATTTTACATAGCTCCCCAAGAGTTTGACAAACTCCTTATTTTTCTCCAAAATCGCACTTACTTTTTCATCTTGGCTGTGTCCGTCAAAGTCAATTAAGAACCAATAAGCAAACCGCTCTCCTTCTTTGGCGGGGTGGCTTTCTATCTTGGTAAGATTGATTTTTGCCTTCCCAAAATCTTCTAAGAGTTTGGCTAAACTACCCGCCTCTGTGTCGTCAGGGATTTGGGCAATCAGCGAAGTTTTGCAACCACTACTATACTGCGTTTCAAAACTTTTGCTGATGATAAGGAATCTTGTCCGATTGTGCGAGCTATCTTCTATGTTTTCAAAAAGCAAGGGCAGTTGGTAGAGTTTTGCTGCTATTTCCGAACAGATAGCCGCACTTCCTGCCTCTTCGGAGGCAAGTTTTGCAGCTTGCGAAGTAGATTCAACGGGGATAAGCTGCACATCATCATTGAAATACTCGCTGATGAACTTTTGGCACTGCCGAAAGGCAATATCTTTAGAATATATTTTTTTGATGCGGCGGAGACGGTCTTCCATCGAGGCAAAAGTAAAATGAATATTCAATGGAATTTCTGCCACTATTTTTACATCTGAAGCCCGCAACATATCTATAGTTTCTTTGACGGAGCCTTCTTGATTATTTTCAATCGGGACAATGCCAAACCTTGCTCTTTGCGTAGCTACACTTTCAAAAACAGATTTGATATTGCTCAGTGCAATATAATCGCTTAGCGAACCAAAACGACTCTCGGCGGCTTGGTGCGAAAAACTCCCCTCAGGACCTAAATAAGCAATGCGTTCGGGCAGTTCGTAATTCCGACTCACCGCAAATATTTCCAAAAAAATAGCCTCAATCGCAGGGGCGGTAAGCAAGCCCTGATTGAGGTAGTTGAGGCGGTCAAGAATAGATTTTTCTCGCTCTGGTCTATAAATAATAGCATTATTTATTCGCTTGAGTTTGCCTACTTCCTTGATGACTTCCATGCGTTTGTTTAGCAATTCAAGCATCTGATTATCAATACTATCTATTCGATTCCGAAGGTCATTAAGATGTTCGTTCATGTCTAAAAATTTCTAATGCTAATTGTATCGTTTTGTTTAATTTATCATTCTCGCCAACTCTTTTTTTTACCACATACTTTGATAGGAAAAACTGAACAAAATAATGTATTATCCGTTTTTATTTTTTGGCAAACAAAGATAGAATTTTTTTTTCTCAAAGAAATACTCTTCTTTCACGCTAAATTAGAAAAATTATAAGAATTTTGGTGAAAATATTCCAAATTATAAACTGTTTGTTTGACATTGAGCATTTTACAAATCAAAGATTTAGCTAAAAAATATCCACAAGCAAAAGATTTTGCCGTTTGGAATTTTCATCTAAGCATAGAAAAAGGTGAAATAGTCGCTATTACAGGGGAGAGTGGTTGCGGGAAAACCACCCTACTGCGTCTTATTGCGGGATTGGAAGTTCCTAATAGTGGAACTATTGCCATTTACAATCAGACAGTTGCCGACACAAAAACGTGGGTAAAGCCCGAAAAACGTAAAGTCGGCATGGTTTTCCAAGATTATGCACTTTTTCCACACCTTACTGTTTACGATAATATCGCCTTTGGGCTAAATAAAGACATAAATAAAAAACAGCGTATCAATGAGTTACTTGCGTTAGTGGGTTTGCAGAGCTATGAAAAACGCTATCCACACGAACTTTCGGGCGGGCAGCAGCAGCGTGTAGCTCTGGCAAGAGCCTTAGCTCCTTCGCCTGCCGTATTACTGCTGGATGAGCCGTTTAGCAATTTGGACGAGGTGTTGAAAGAGCAAGTAAGAGAAGAATTGCACCAAATTATTCGCCAAAGTAATATGACTACGCTGCTTGTAACACACGATACCAAAGATGCCCTCACGATGGCAGATAGAATCGCGGTGATGAGAAAGGGCATATTGCAACAGTGTAGCTCTCCGAAAGAACTTTATGAAAAGCCTGAAAATGAATATGTTGCAAAATTTTTTGGAAAAATAAATATACTTGAAAACGAGCATTTGATAGCTATTGGGCTACAGCCCGCAGCTATGCCCAATCAAGAAAATAAAAAAATTGGTGTAAGACCAGAGCATATTCTTGTGAGCAAAATAAGTGCGCAAGGTGAGAAACTAATGGGGACAATTCAAAAAATTCATTTTTTTGGAGCTTATCAGGAACTACTTATTAGCATAAATGGGCAGGAAATTACGGCAAGAATCACCGATGATGTCCATTGGGAAATTGCAGAGCAGGTAGGTGTGAGTTTTAAAAAAGTTTTTACAGTATAAGCTTATTACTTAGCTAATAAGACGAAATAAATTGTATATTCGTCTTTAGGCGAATAAATTGATTATTGAGTTATTCGCCCAAAGGCAAATGTACCTCAAATTTGTATAACTACTTAAAGTATTATAGATGAAAATATTTATCCTTTTTCTGTGTTTTTTTCATATCTATTTTGATGCTTTTATGCAGCCTACCCCACCCAAGCGAGAGTTGCGAGCAGTTTGGATTGCTACAGTTGCCAATACCGATTTTCCTACCAAAAAGAACTTGCATCCCTTTCAGCAACAAGAGGAGTTTAGTAAACTTCTCGAAAAGCACCAAGAGATAGGCATCAATGCCGTGATAGTACAAGTGCGACCTTCTACTGATGCTTTCTATCACAGTGACAGAGAGTTATGGTCGGAATGGCTCACTGGAAAACAAGGCAGTTCGCCCAAGCCTTTTTATGACCCTTTGGCATTTATGATAGAAGAAGCCCACAAACGAGGCATGGAATTTCATGCGTGGTTCAATCCGTACAGAGCCATCTACGATACTACTGCTCGCAAGCAAATGATTCATAATGAACATATTACTAATAGAAAACCCGAATGGTTTATTCAATACGGGAAGAATAAATATTTTAATCCCGCTATCCCGCAGGTCAGGCAGTACATTACTGATATTATAGCAGACGTAGTAAGCCGCTATCCTATTGATGCTGTGCATTTTGACGATTATTTTTACCCATACCCGATTGCGGGAATTGCTTTTGATGATGCACAGTCTTTCGAAAAGTACAAAGGAAATTTGACCAATATTAGCGATTGGCGAAGAGGCAATGTGAACCTATTGATAGAAAGTATTTCAAACAAAATTAAGGAAATAAAGCCAAAAGTAAAGTTTGGCGTAAGTCCTTTTGGCATTTGGCGAAACCAACGTGATGACGTGCAAGGCTCACAAACTACCACAGGAACAACAAGTTATGAACATTTATACGCAGATATACGTCTTTGGCTCAAAAACGGCTGGATTGATTATGTTGTGCCACAAGTCTATTTTCATCATCAGTTCAAGCCCGCCCCGTACCCAAGTTTGCTCAATTGGTGGGCATCTAATAGTTTCGGCAGACATCTTTATATTGGGCAGGCAGCTTACAAGATTGGCAGCAAAACGGATACTCTTTGGCAGAACTTTGGCGAAATGCCCGCACAACTACGTCTAAATCGCCAGTACAAAGAAGTGCAAGGTAGCGTATTTTTTAGCTCTAAATCCCTGACAAACAAAAGCCTAACAATAGCAGATAGCCTCAAAAATGATTTTTACAAATATCCCGCCTTAGTGCCTTTGATGGCATGGAAAGATAACCTGCCACCCAACGCACCTACAAATCTTCAGGTATCCAAATCATACAAATCTGCCTATCTGACTTGGCAAAAACCCACACGCGCCAAAGACGGAGATGAGGCAGCTTACTATGTGATTTACAGATTCTTGCAAGATGAGCAGATAGACTTGAGCAACCCTGCGAAGATAGTAGGCATCAGACGTGAGCAAGGGGAGTTTTTTATAGATAAGCATGTTCAAGAAGGATGTGCCTATCGCTACCTTGTTACCGCAGTTGATAATCTGCACAATGAAAGCCAAGCTTCTAAGGCAGTTGTTATTTTGTATCCTCAAAGCTCTTGGACTGATTTTTTAAGAGTATTTATGGAAATTTACCTGAAAAAAGTAAAGACATGAATAACAAATAGCCAATGACTAATAATCAATGACAAATGACCAATAACGAATAACAAATGACCAAATTAAGTGTAAATATTAATAAGATAGCGACACTGCGGAATTCGAGAGGAGGTAATAATCCCGACCTTATCCAAGTTGCGAAGGATTGCGAACGCTTTGGGGCGCAAGGAATCACGATTCACCCACGCCCCGATGAGCGACATATTCGCTTTGCTGACGTATATGCCCTCAAAGAAATAGTTACTACCGAATTTAACATAGAGGGCAACCCCCAGCATCAATACATGAACTTAGTGCTTGCTACCAAGCCTACCCAAGCCACTTTAGTCCCCGATGCCATAGGTGCTATCACTTCCAATGCAGGCTGGAATACTATTGAGTATCAAAGCTACCTTACTGATATTATTTCCGACTTACAAAAGCATGGGATTCGGACTTCTATTTTTGTGGATGCCAACGAGAAAATGATAGAAGGGGCAGCCAAAACAGGCACGAACCGCATAGAGTTTTATACAGAAAGCTATGCCAAAGATTTTTTAAGCAATCCCGAAGCAGCTATTAAGGCTTATTCTCAATGTGCTACTTTAGCCAACGAATTGGGTTTAGGAATTAATGCAGGGCATGACTTGGATTTAAAAAATTTACATTATTTTTACAAAAATATGCCTCATTTGTTAGAAGTGTCTATAGGTCATGCACTTATTTGTGATGCACTTTATTATGGCTTAGAAAATACTATCCAACTGTATTTGAGACAATTAAAATAAAATTATTCCAAACTTCTAACCAAACTAAAAAAACATGGAATTACTTTATACAGCCGAAGTTACAGGCACCGCAGGGCGTAGCGGTCATGTCAAATCATCTGATGGAGTGCTTGACATGGATGTAAGAATGCCCCAATCGCTTGGCGGACCCAAAGATGGGCAATTTACGAATCCTGAACAGTTATTTGCCGCAGGTTATTCCGCTTGCTTCGGAGGAGCTATCATGGCAGCAGCCAAAATATTAAAAGTAAATGGTGCAGATGCGGAAGTTACAGCCAAAGTACATTTGGGCAAAACATCAGCAGGAGGCTTTGGCTTATCTGCGGAGCTAAATGTTAGATTCCCTCACTTAGACGCGCAAACAGGAATGCAGGTGCTTGAGAAAGCCCATGAAATATGCCCTTATTCTGTTGCAACTCGCGGAAATATAGAAGTAAAACTTGCTGTAATTTAAGCAGCATATTTTCTTGCCCCTATCAGCAAGACAAAAAACTGGCTGATAGAGGCTTTTTTGATAACAGTAGCTAATAAAACAGGCTAATTCTAAGATTCTCTCCAAAAAAATTGTATATTTGTCAGAAGTAGATGCAATATCTATAGCCTTATATTACTAAATAACATATAAAACCAAAGATGGCTGATATTAACAAAAAACCAGTAAGTCATTCACGCACAACGATTACCGAACTTATGCTCCCAACTCATCCTAATATTGATAATAAAATTGTTGGAGAGGTATTGCTTTCGCAAATGAGCAAGGCTGCTTTTGCCTGTGCCACCAGACATACCAATAATTTTTGTGTAATGGTATCTATGGACGATATAGAGTTTGTACAGCCGATAGAAGTAGGTGAAATCGTAAACTCAAAAGCATCTATAAACTATGTTGGCAACACCTCTGTTGTTGTTGGCGTGCGCGTAGAATCAGAAAACTTGAAAACGGGCATGGTAAAGCATACAGGCTCAGGCTATTTTACGATGGTAGCCAAGGGGGATGATGGCAGACCTACCAATGCCCCGGGCTTAGTCCTTGAAAATGAAGATGATGTACGAAGATTTTTAGCTGCTATGATACGCAAAGAAGTTAAGCTATTAGGCAAAGTGCAGTTTAATGAAAAGATAAAAAAAATAAATGTTTTTGAGGACATCAAAAAACTAAAAAAAGAAAGATGTGAAATAGGGTTTGAATGGTAGTTTTTAAGTTTTTTTAACAGAACGATTCCATGCATAGTTGCGTTAATAAGTAAATTAACAGTTTTCTTATAACTTTGTTTTCCAAAATTTTATACGTATGTTTGACCGCATTTTTAATATACTCAAAGCTGAAATAGGCGATGCTTTCCAATCAAATGAAAAAATATCAAAAGAAGATTGGGAGTTATACGAGCAATTTCAGAAAAATAAAAAGCAGGAAGAATATCAAAATTTCAACCAAAATTTTGATAATAATTCCAATCAGCAACCTTCTTGGCAACAGCAGCAAGAAGAAAGGCAGTATTACGCTGCTTTAGAGTTGCCGAACGGAGCGTCTTTTGAGGAGGTCAAGGTAGCTTATAAGAAAATGATTAAGCAATATCACCCCGACCGCTTTCATAACGACCCAGAAAAACATAAAGCAGCAGTAGAAATTTCACAAAAACTCAATATAGCCTACAGCTATTTCGAGAAAAAGTTTGGCAAATAATTCAATACATAACATAGTTTTAAAGTTTACTAATTTCTTTCCCTATCATGGAATTTTGGAAAAATATAATACTCTCTCTCCGAGCTATGCTTGGCTATAAGATAGAACAGCAAGAGGACCCTGTAAAACTTACTGAACAGAGTATCAGAGAGTTGAAAGTAGATTTGAGTGAAAGCCTCAAGAGTTTGGCAGAAGCAAAAGCAGGGTTTATTCGTGCTAAGAGGGAAGCAGATGCTCAAACCAAAATGGCGGGAGATTATGAAAAAAAGGCTGTGCTGTTGTTGGAAAGAGCCAAAAGCGGTGAGTTAGACCCACATACCGCCGATAATCTCGCCTTGCAAGCATTGGCAAAGAAAGAAGAAATAGTGAAAAGGGTAAGTGCAGGAGCAAACGGACTTACAAACTATGAAGGATTGGTAAGGCAGCTTGAAAGCCAAACCATGAAGATAAAAAATCAGATAGAAGTGTGGGAAAACGAACTCCGCACCCTTAAGGCAAGGGCGAGGATTAGCGAGGCGACAAAGTCCTTGCATGAAAAACTTTCTCGTTTCGATTCCAGCAGTACCGCCAATCTTTTAGAAACGATAAAAGAAAAAACCATTGAGCAAGAGGCTCTTGCAGAATCATATAGCTATATGGCAAGTGGGAAAATGAGTTGGGAAAGCGAAGTAGATAAAATACTTGGCTTAGACAAGCCCGCAAATAATCCCCAACTTAGCGATGCGCTCAACCAACTTAAGCAGAACGTAAACTCCTCTGACTATAAGTCGTTAGTACCACAAACTCCTCCGCCCGTAAGCCAACCAAAAGATGTGCCGCCGCCAAGTAGCTTGCTTTCAGAGCTGGAAAAACTTAAATCTAAACTTAAAGAGTAAAATTAAAATAATTTTTTATGGTCGAAAATAAATATTAGATTTTCGCCAATATTACTGAAACTGTAGTTGTACTTTTGAACAGCATTGAATACTGCTTTTGCTGTACCCTCTCTTATGTAGTCGTGTAGTTCTATAATTAAAATGTGTGTTTTTTCTAACCACTCATCACAATTATTTGCTGAAAAAATTTCTTTTTCGGCACTTTCGACATCAAGTTTTAAGATATCTATCTTATCTAACTCATACTTTCTCATTATATCCAATATACTGACAGCTAAAAAACTATTTTCTTCAGACTCTTTGGCTTCATGCACTACAAACGACCATTTTTCAGAACCATTATTCTTTATTTTCAAGTAGGTTGATTTATCCCAAATTGCACTTTTTACCCCAATGACGTTAATATAATTTTTAATATTTTGCTGCAATATTTCAAAATTATCTTGATTTGGCTCTATGGAAATAATTTTAGCATTTTTATATTTATTTTTAAAATATACGGAAGCCAATCCAATATTTCCGCCGCCATCGATAATTACTTTAGGATCAAAATCAGATGGCACGTAATTATCTATTCTATATTCCTGTCGTACAAAAATCTGTCGGAATGCTTTTATATCGGAGGTATGCCCTCGTAGCAATATAGGCTCTTTTGCTTTCTTAATGCGGATAAACTTTTTGATATTGAATTCAACTAATATGAAAACAACTAAAAAGTCTAAATAAGGTATTATTTTATTAAAAGCTAATCTAAAATTTTTCATCAATTACTTCATTTTACAATTATCCAAATAATTCTATAAATTATCAATGGTTGACTATTAGTTTTTAGATGAGTTCCATTAAAAAGGTCTCGCATTTTTTTTGCAAGACCTTTTTAAACAATACACTATAAAAAAATTACTCCATTGTTATTTCCAAAGCTAAACCTCTCAATTCGTGAATCAATACGTTGAAAGATTCGGGAATATTTGGTCTTGGCATATTTTCACCTTTTACGATACACTCATACGCCTTTGCTCTGCCGACTACGTCATCAGATTTGACGGTAAGTATTTCTTGTAAAATATTTGATGCGCCAAAAGCCTCTAATGCCCAAACTTCCATTTCACCGAAACGCTGCCCACCAAACTGAGCCTTGCCGCCCAAAGGCTGCTGCGTAATGAGTGAGTAAGGTCCGATAGAGCGTGCGTGCATCTTATCATCTACTAAGTGACCAAGTTTGAGAACGTAAATTACCCCTACGGTTACTTTATTCTCAAATTTTTCACCCGATAAACCATCAAAAATATCTGTACGTCCCCAATCAGGAAGCCCTGCTTTTGCTATCTCTTTTGCCACACCTTCTTCGGTTGCCCCGTCAAAAATTGGTGTTGCATATTTCTTGTGCATCTTTAACCCTGCCCAACCAAGTACTGTTTCATAAATCTGCCCTAAGTTCATACGGGAAGGTACACCAAGCGGATTAAGCACTATGTCCATAGGCGTTCCATCAGCTAAGAAAGGCATATCTTCTTCTCTTACAATCCTTGCTACTACCCCTTTGTTGCCATGTCGTCCTGCCATTTTATCACCAACTTTTAGCTTACGTTTTTTGGCAATATAAACTTTGGCTAATTGGACAATGCCTGCTGGTAACTCATCGCCTACTTCCAATGCAAATCGGTCTCGCTTGAAGAAACCACTCAATTCATTGCGTTTATTGATGTAGTTTTTTACCATTTCTACTACCAACCTATTTACTCGCTCATCGTCAGTCCAGCCATCAAGGTTCACATCAGAAATTAGGTTCACTTCTTCGGGTACATTATAGCTACTTTCATCTCTGTAAGGGTTTTTAGAAGGAAAAAGATTGCTCTCTATGTTTTGGCGATTGAACTTTGTTCCTTTTGAGATTAGCTCATCACCAAACTTATGTTTTACTCCCTTGCTTGTTTTGCTTTCGAGCAGTATTGTCATTTTGCTAATGACTTTTTCCCTTAAGCCGCTAAGATTTTTTCCATACTTCTGTTTGAGATGCTCTACTTCTCTTTTCGCCTTGATACGCAACTCTTTATCTTTTTTAGGGCGAGAGAAAAGTTTTGTATCTATTACCACGCCGCGCAAAGAAGGAGGTGCTTTCATAGAAGCGTCTTTTACATCTCCTGCTTTATCTCCAAAAATAGCTCGCAATAGTTTCTCCTCTGGAGTTGGGTCTGTTTCCCCTTTCGGAGTAATCTTACCAATTAGAATATCTCCCTCACGCACTTCAGCACCTATGCGGATTACGCCATTTTCGTCCAAATTTCTTACAGCTTCCTCGCTTACGTTAGGAATTTCAGAAGTAAGCTCTTCCTCGCCGCGTTTTGTATCGCGCACCTCCAACTCAAATTCTTCAACGTGAACGGAAGTAAATATGTCTTCTTTGACTACTCTTTCAGAAATAACAATCGCATCCTCGAAATTATACCCTTGCCAAGGCATGAAAGCCACAAGCATATTGCGACCCAGCGCAAGTTCGCCATTTTGAGTAGCGTAGCCTTCGCAAAGCACTTGTCCTTTGAGTACCTTTTGCCCTTTGCGAACTATTGGTTTCAAGTTCACGCAAGTATCTTGGTTAGTACGGCGGAATTTTGTAAGGTGGTAAACGACTAATTCATCTTCGAAACCAACTAATTTTTGGTCGTCAGTCAAATCATATCTCATCACAATTTTTTCTGCATCTACAAAATGCACTTGCCCGTCTTCTTTAGCCATGATGAGCGTACGAGAGTCTAAGGCAACTCGTCTTTCCAAACCTGTACCTACTATAGGGGCTTCGGGTCTGAGCAAAGGCACTGCTTGTCGTTGCATATTCGAACCCATAAGTGCGCGGTTGGCATCATCATGCTCCAAGAAAGGAATAAGCGAAGCCGCTACCGACACAATTTGGTTGGGAGCAATGTCTATATAAGAAAGTGTAGCAGGCTCTACTATCGGGAAATCTCCCTCGTATCGAGCCTTCATTTTATCTATAGTAAAGTTTCCATCATCATCTACGAAGGCTGTTGCCTGTGCAATGTGATGTCCGTCTTCTTCTTCTGCTGTCAGATAAGTTACCCCGTCTTGGAGGTTTACATGATTGTCCTTCACAGTACGATAAGGCGTTTCTATGAAACCCATACCATTTACTTTTGCATGAACGCACAAGGAAGAAATCAGACCAATATTGGGACCTTCTGGGGTTTCAATAGTACACAAACGACCATAGTGAGTGTAGTGTACGTCTCGCACTTCAAAACCTGCTCTTTCTCTTGAAAGACCGCCTGGTCCGAGTGCAGACATTCTACGCTTGTGCGTAATCTCTGCCAACGGATTGGTCTGATCCATGAATTGAGAAAGCTGATTAGTACCAAAGAAGGAGTTAATAACTGAAGAAAGTGTACGTGCATTAATCAAATCTACGGGTTTAAAGTCTTCATTGTCCCGCACGTTCATTCTCTCTTTAATGGTACGCGCCATACGTGCCAAGCCCACAGCAAATTGTCCATAGAGTTGCTCTCCTACTGTACGCACCCTACGGTTGCTCAAGTGGTCAATATCATCTACTACAGCCTTGGAGTTAATGAGCGTAATGAGATATTTGATAATTTCGATGATGTCCTCTTTGGTAAGCACCCTTACTTCCATTGGGATGCTGAGACTTAATTTTTTATTAATTCTGTAGCGTCCTACCTCGCCGAGGTCATAACGTTTATCGCTGAAGAACAAACTTTGAATAATCTCTCTTGCTGTTTGCTCATCAGGTGCTTCTGTATTACGTAATTGCCTATAAATCTGCTCAACAGCTTCTTTTTCAGAGTTTGAGTTGTCTTTTTGCAGAGTGTTATAGATGATGGCATAATCCATCACATTAATATCTTGACGGTGCAAAATAATGGTATTTACGCCCGCTTCGATGATAGTATCTATGTCTTCCTCCTCTATAATATGGTCACGCTCAAGCATGATTTCAATTCTTGGGATAGTAACTACCTCGCCAGTATCTTCATCTACAAAATCCTCCATCCAAGTTCGCAGTACCCTTGCTGCTAATTTTCTGCCTACGGCTCTTGCCCTTAGCTCTGCTCTATTCGCAGGCATTTCTTCCGACAGCTCAAAAATGTCCAAAATTTCCTTATCAGACCCAAAGCCAATAGCTCTGAGAAGAGTAGTTACAGGGAACTTTTTCTTGCGGTCAATGTAGGCAAACATCACGTTGTTTACGTCTGTGGCAAATTCTATCCAAGAACCCTTGAAAGGAATAATACGGGCAGAGTAAAGTTTTGTGCCGTTAGTATGCTTACTTTGGGCAAAGAAAACCCCCGGTGAACGGTGTAGTTGCGATACTACTACTCTTTCTGCACCGTTTATAACGAAAGAACCGCGCTCGGTCATGTAAGGAATATTTCCCAAGAAAACTTCTTGTTCAATAGTTTCAAACTCCTCGTTATCTGCGTCATTGCAAGAAAGGCGTAGCTTTGCTTTCAAAGGAACAGAATAAGTAAGCCCTCTATCTATACACTCATCTATGGTGTATTTGGGAGGGTCTATCATGTAATCTACAAACTCCAAGACGAAGTTTTCTCTGGAATCGGAAATAGGGAAGTTTTCCGCAAAAACCTTAAACAAGCCCTCCTCTTTCCGCTTTTCCGCCGCAGTATCTAACTGGAAAAAGTCCATGAAAGACTGCACCTGAACATCTAAAAAGTCAGGATAGGGAATCGTATGTTTAATGGAAGCAAATGAATATCTTCCGTCAACTAATTTTGGCTCCAAGTTATTGATATTTATTTAGTTAATGCTTTTTTATCCTCTTTTGTAGGGCTATCAAATGAACACAAACCCAAAACAACTCGCAAAGTTAGAAATTAGGAATGAATATTCAAAATATCAAGTAACAAATTTGGTTTTATCTAATAAAATTAGCTATTTAGCGCTTCTTAAACTTAAAAGTTAGGCAGCCTCGTTAGATTAGTAGAAATAGCTACATCAATAAAATGTTGAAATATGTTCTGTTATTAATTCTTGTATTCGGGTATGCTGTATCGCTCGCAGCTCCAAATAATATAGACAGTCTTGTGTCGCTGCTCGCGCGTACCCCAAAAAACGAGCAATATGTTCGTATCCTTAATCAGTTAGCATTTCAATACAGAGAATCTGATGGCGATACTACGTTGCTCTATGCCAATCAAGCCAAAGAATTGGCAAAAAATATAAAATTTGAGCAAGGCTTAGGCGAAGCTATTAGCCACATTGCTTGGGTTTCTTTTCGGCGTAATGATTTAGTCGTTTCTTTTGACCTCACTACCCAAGCATACAATTTGGGCATCAAAGTCAAAGACACAATTTTGCAAATAAACTGTATCAATACCATTGCAGGGATATACAGATTCCAGAAAAAATACCAAGAGGCAAAAACAATACTTCACAAAGCCATTGATTTGAGTAATAAAATTGGTAGCAAACAGTTGGAAATAAGATGTTTAGCAAATATTACGCAAATTTTCTTAGAAAATAATGAATTGGACTCTGCAAGCTATTATGTCAATAATGCCTTGCGCCTGATTCCTAAGATAGAAAATCCTTACTACATCATAGGGGTTTACCGAAATGTATCAGACATCGCTTTTGCCAAAAAGGAATACGATAAAGCTATTCAATACTATAAGCTATGTATTGCTATGGCAAAAGAAAAAAAATTGCACTACAGCCACCTTGCTTCTGTGAGGAGAATGGCACAAGTCTATATTGCCAAGGGAGAGGATAAAACTGCGGTAGGGCTATTAGAGGAGGCTATTGACTTAGGGAAAGAGTACGAACTATTCGAAGATTTGAGCCTTGCCTACCGCCTACTTGCTGCGGCAAATGCACGCCAAAAAAACTTTGATAAAGCCTATATGTATGAAGTTCTTTACTCAAAACTCAGCGACTCCTTAGATGAGATTAGGTTAAATGATAAAATAGCATTAGTGGAGAAAGAATTTGAGTTAGAGAGAAGTAACAACCGAATTATTAACTTAGCCGAGCAAAACGAACTTAAGCAAGCCAAAATCAAAGAGCAACAATATGTAATTCTTTCTATTGTTTTGCTTGGTATATTCTTAACCTTATTTGTTATTATTTTGATTAATAACCAAAAAAATAATAAGCGAGCCTACAACATCATGGCGAGGCAGCGTGATGAGATTACAGAAAAAAATAAAATTAATGAGGAGCAATCTCAAAAATTGGCACAAGCCAATAACCTCAAAAGTAAGCTATTTGCTATTATTGGACATGACTTACGAAGCCCTGTAGGTTCGTTGCGAAGTATTTTCGATTTGCTCGAGGACGAAATGCTTACCCAAGAAGAATTTTATGTACTCTCCTTACAACTTAGGAAAAATGTAGATGGTGTATATAGCACGCTGAATAATCTATTGCTCTGGGCGCAAATTCAAATGAACGGGATAAAAAGCCTGTCCGTAGAAATAAATATCAACCAAATGGTAGAAAGAAAAATGCATATTTTCCAGCCTATAGCCAAGCAAAAGCAAATCGGGATAGAAAATAAAGTTCAGGCGGAAATGTATATTTATGTAGATGAAAATCAGATAGAAAGTGTACTGAGAAATCTTATCAATAATGCCATTAAGTTCACACCACGCAATGGTAAAATTGTGATAGAGGCACGAGAATATGATAGCGATTTTGTGCAGATTGCCATAGCAGACACAGGTATAGGCATGGAGAAAGATAAATTGGCGAGCCTATTTATAGACTCAATACTCACCTCTACCAAAGGAACAGACGGCGAAAGCGGAACGGGCTTGGGCTTATTGCTTTGCAAAGAATTTATTGAAAATAATGGTGGTAAAATTTGGGCGGAAAGTGCAGTAGGCAAAGGGACTACTTTTTATTTTACGGTGAGGAAAGGAAAAAGCATATAGATTTTTCAAAAAAAGTGAATTTTTCTGCATAAAACAAAGAATTTTTATATATTAGCATCAGTTTACGTTCCAATCTTACAGTTTTTTTAATGTTAAACTTTTAATATAAATTTTTAATTAATCAAACCTTAGTTTCATTATGGCTTATAAAATCACAGACATCGAGGGCATAGGACCTGCGTATGCTGAAAAATTAGAAAAAGTGGGCATCAAAACGGTTGAAAAACTATTAGAATTGGGTGCTTCGAAAAAAGGCAGAGATAAAATTGCGGAAGATTCAGGCATTGATGACGGCAGAATCTTAAGCTGGGTAAATATGGCAGACTTGTTTAGAATAAAGGGGGTAAGTTCGCAGTATGCCGAACTGATGCACGCTGCGGGCATAGACAGCGTAAAAGAACTAAAGCATCGCAAACCCGAAAATTTGCACGCTAAAATGTTAGAAGTAAATAATGAAAAAAATCTTGTAAACCAAACTCCTTCTTTGGGTATGGTAGAGAGTTTCGTAAAGCAGGCAAGTGAATTAGAGCCTGTTATTACGCACTAAACGCTCTCTTGGCAAACATGGCATAAAAATTTTGCTATGTTTGCCTTATTATCACCCAAGATTAGCTACGAATCTTTCAATCTTAGCCACGTCTTTTAAACCTGCACTTAGCTCAAATTTGCTATTAATATCAAGGGCATGAATGTTCAGATGGCGCAAAGCCTTTATTTGCGGTATATGCTCCATGTCAATACCCCCGCTTAGGAAAAAGGGAATTGCGTTGTCATAATTTTTTAATAGCTCCCAATCGAAAGTAACACCGTTGCCGCCCAAATTTTTGCCTTTGGTATCAAAAAGGAAATAATCTACCACGGATTTATAAGGGGCAAGTTGGTCGAAATCAAACGCACTGCCTACAGAAAAAACTTTGATTATTTTTATTTGCTCTGAACGCTTATTGGCATGTATTATTTTTTGCAACTCTCTGCAAAAAATCACTGATTCTTCTCCATGTAGCTGCACTAAATCAAGTCCAAAATGATGTATTTTTTCCAAGACAAATTCAATAGAATGATTGACAAAAACACCTACTTTCTTTACTTCGCCAAAATTGGGCAAATGGCTGATGTCTGAACTGTTTATGTGCCTTGGAGATTTTTCATAAAAGATAAAGCCAAGATAGTCAATATCTAAGGAGAGCAAGTCCGCTATATTTTGCGGCTCTCTCATACCACAAACTTTGATTTTCAAACTTTCTGCCATACGCTACTTTTCACTTACCCTATTTGAGTGTTTCCTTGATGAACCCGCTTACATCTTCTTTGAGTTTGATGAGGGAAGGTTTGTGAATATACATCATGTGTCCTGCTTCGTAGTAAGTCATTTTGATATTATCTCTTAGTGCTTTGTCCAAAAACAAATGGTGCATAGTGTAGTCAGTAGCAAAATAAGGCGTTGCCAAATCATAGTAGCCGTTGCAAACCAATACTTTCAAATACGGATTCTTAGAAATAGCACTTCGGAGTGTTTCCCCAACATTAAGGTACTGATTCTGAACATTATTGTAGTTCCAAGGCTGCACTCTTCCCGTCAGGATTTCGTAGGGTAGGTCATTCTCATATTTTAGCACTCGGCGTACATAATCGTTTATAGCCATTGTGTAAGGACCTGAAATAGTGGCATTTAGACTGGGGTCAAATTCATTGCGTTCTCCCGCATAATCGTAGTCAGTGCCTTTTATTCTGCTGTCTAACCTGCCGACAGTTTTCGAATCTTGTCGCATAAGCTCTTTGCAGAATCTCCCAATCTCAATACGCAAGTTTGTTTGTTTCAGATATTCAGCAGATAAACCTGTGTATTTCTGCAATTTACTTACTACGCTTGCTTCTTCTGCATCAGTAAGTTTGTCGCCTTTGGTGAGGGCAAGGGTATATTCATTGGTAGCAAATTGCTCTACTTCTGCCAAAAATGCCTTCAAATCCTTGTATTCGGGGCTTATTTTTTTATGATACCAAGCCGTAGCTGCATAAGTAGGTAAAAATAGGCTAAAAGGCAAATCATTTCCTTTTTCGAAACGCGCAGTCTGGAAATTAAGGATAGAGGAAATGAGCATTAAACCATTGATATACAAGCCATGACGGTCTTGCAAATAGCCTGAAAGCCCTGCTGCCCGCGTAGTGCCGTAGCTTTCCCCTGCTAAAAATTTCGGAGAATTCCAACGCTGAAAACGGCTTGTGAATAAGCGAATAAAATCTCCAACAGAAGTAATGTCCTCTACATAGCCATGAAACTCTTTTTTATCTACGCCTTCGACAGGTCTGCTGTAGCCCGTAATGACGGGGTCAATGAAAACTAAATCAGTTTCATCTAACCAAGTATATTCATTATCAACCATTTCATAGGGCGGCTTGGTCATTGCTCCTTCATCAGTCATTACTATTCTTTTGGGTCCGAGCGCACCCAAATGCAACCAAACAGACGACGAGCCAGGACCTCCGTTGAAGGAATAGGTAATTGGGCGTAGGCGAGTATCAGTAATGCCTTCTTTGGCATAATACATAAAGAAAATATTTGCTTTGGGCTTTCCATCTTCCTCACGCATAAGCATATAGCCTGTAGTTACTTTATAGTTTAGCACCTGCCCTTTCACCTTGATACTATGCGAAGTAACGGACAAGGCTGGCTCACCCATATTCTTGCTGTCAGCTGCTTTGGACTTTTCTTGGGCGTGCAAGAGGTGCATCGCCATAAAAGTAAAGATTAGTGCATAAAATATTTTCATAAGTTTTCTAAATTAGTTATCTGTGCCAAAAAGTAGCTGCTTTTGTCGGGATTTTGCTCTGCCAATCGCTGGTAAATTTCTATGGCTTTCCTATTTCTGCCTTGTAGGGCATATATTTTTGCTAAACGCTCTGATACTACTTGCAAATTCTCTCTGGTACTTTCTTCCGCAAGGTCAACTACTTCACCTATCATTTTATCTCTATCTATGTGAATAGTAGGGCTTTCCTTAATAAATTTATCAATTAAGCTACGCTGATATTCCTGATTTACCTTCTTATAAACAGGTTTGGCAGTAGTGATACTTGGGTGGTCATGGTGGGTATCATCAAAAAAATTAGTGGTATCAAAATCAACTTCAATCTCTGAAACATCTGTGAAAAAACCAATATTATCGTCTGCTAAGGTATGGCTAACTGTTTCAGTAGTATAATCTTGTATTGCTACTGAATCACTTTCTTCTTCCTTGCGAAGGTAGTAATTATCTAAGAACTGTACTTCTTGAATTGGTTTATGCTCAGGAGAAAAATCGGTGGTAGCAACTCCTTGCAGTAAGCCTTCAAAGTCTATCATTTCTTCCTCTTTTCGCAAATAATAAGTATCTAACAAGGCAATATCAATTACTTCTACATTGATATCGGGAGATACTTCTGTTTCTGGCAAAAGTGCAGAAAAGAAAGACTCTTCCTCTTTTCGTAAATAATAGGCATCTAATAAGGTTACCTGTGTCGCAACTAATACCCTGTCGTGCTTATCTTCATTATGGGCAACTTCATTGGTAATTATTTCGTTCTTCGTTCTAATTATTTCAAGAGCTTCTTCTTCTTTTCGCAAGAAATAGGTATCTAACAAAGCGACTTCTTCGGCTACTTGAGAAATGGCAATTTCATCACTAATTGCTTGGTTTGTAATATTTTCAGATGTAGTAGCTTCTTCTTCTTTTCGCAAGAAATAGGTATCTAATAAAGCAACTTCTTCGGCTACATGAGAAATGGCAATTTCATCGCTAATTGCTTGGTTTGTAATATTTTCAGATGTAGTAGCTTCTTCTTCTTTTCGCAAGAAATAGGTATCTAATAAAGCGACTTCTTCGGCTATGTGAGAAATGGCAATTTCATTGCTAATTGCTTGGTTTATAATATTTTCAGATGTAGTAGCTTCTTCTTCTTTTCGCAAGAAATAGGTATCTAATAAAGCGACTTCTTCGGCTACATGAGAAATGGCAATTTCATCGCTAATTGCTTGGTTTGTAATATTTTCAGATGTAGTGGCTTCTTCTTCTTTTCGCAAGAAATAGGTATCTAATAAAGCTACTTCTTTTTCAGTAGCAGTTTCATTAAAATCAAAAGAGGGGACTTCATTAAAATCAAAAAAACTACTTTCTAAATCCCTATTATCTTCCTGATAATAGGAGTTTTCTATCAATTCAATGGTTTCTTCTTTCTGAGTTTCGTATGTATCTAATAGTGGCGAAGAAATTTGTGTTACAGATTTCTCTGGCTCTATCACAGCCTCATCTATTTCCGAAAAATCGGGTACTTCGAAAAAGTTATCAAGATTTTTAGTGTCTTTTACTGTCAAATCTAATTCTTCTTCTTCCTGATTAACAGCAACTTCTCCAAAGAAATTATCTGTTGAGATAATATAATTTTTTAGCGGCGGGTGCTGTGGTAACGGCTCTGTATTTTTTTCTATTTCATCATACAAAAGTGGCTTTACCAAATCATCATCATAAGTAGAGGGGGTTTGGATTTTTACGTCTTCATCTATGACTATCTCACCAGTAGAGAGATTTTTATCAAAAATATCACTTGCAAACGGATTGTAGGTTGGCTCGTCTGTTTGTGGCAGTTCTGCTTTTGGTAGTTCTGTTTGGGTGAGCGAAGAAAAGTCATTTTGATTGTTATAGATAATACTTCCCGCAGATTCGTCATCATTAAAACTCACTAATACCGAACTAATATCTTGTTTGTCAATATTATTCTCTATTTCTACTTCTGATGTATTATCTTGTATTTCTGCTTTTCTTTTTTCTTCTTTGGCTTCTGCCCTAAGTCTTTCGAAGGCATTTACTTGTTCGGTATTTTTGAGCAAAGTTGTAAAGGCATCCGTTTGATTAGGATTGAAATTTTTGGTAAGAATTCTCCTAAGCAAATTGCGGTCTAAGGTGCGAACAGCAGCCTTTTCTATGCTTTCAGATGATGAGTTGGCTTTGGCATAAAGTACAAATAATGTCTGAAAATACGGATAAACCTTCAGCATTTGCTTAAGTTCTGCCTCGTGCTGGGCAGTGAGTAGTGAAGGGTTTTTTATCAGTTGGCTAAGTGTATCTCTGTTCAAGGAAGTAATATTTAATGGATAAAACAAGTACAAACTACAAATTAAGTTTAAAAGTAGCTAAGTTAAAAGAATTACTATTAAAATTCAAAATTTTTCTGAAACAAAAACAAAGTTTATATTTTGAATTCGACAATAAATGTTGCTCCTTTTCCTAACTCGCTTTCGCACCAAACTTTTCCCTCCATCGCTTCTACATATTTTTTGACTATGGATAGCCCCAGCCCGATAGACATTTCGCCTTTTGTGGGCTTTGCACTTAGCTGCTGAAATTTGCCAAACATTCGTTTCTTATCTTCATCGCTGATGCCCTGCCCTTCGTCTTGTACTTCTATCCTCACATGAGCGTTGCTTTTGTATGTTCGTATGAAAATTTTTGCATCTTGGGGAGAATATTTAACAGCATTCGAAATCAGGTTCTCAAAAATTTGAGTGAGGTGGTTTTTATCTAAATTGTTAGCTATTATTTGTGGCTCTATCTGCCGTATGATTTCTATGTTTTTGGCTTTTGCTGCCCCTTCAAAGTCATTGGTAACGGCATTTACTATGTTTGAAACATCTTGTTTTTCTCTGACAAGGTTAAGTTTTTGGGAGTCTATAGCATTCACATCCAAAGTCTTACTTATCATGGCAGTCATACGGTCTATGGCTTCTTTTATTAGCCTTATGCAGTCCTCTTTTTCTTCCTTGCTTGCGCTATCGCCGAGCATTTGGAGCAAACTCACCAAGCCTTTTATTTGGTTTAACGGGTTTCGCAAATCGTGGGCTACGATACCTATAAGGTGATTTTTTTCTTCGTTCAGAAAAGATAACTCGTTATTTTTTCTTTCTAATTCAGTGTTTTGTAAGACAATATTTTGTCTTTGGGTATTAATTTGGGCTTGTTGCCTTAGTATTTCCGCATTTTGCTCCTCTAAAAGTTGATTTACTTTTTGCTTATTTTGATTATTCCGATAGAGCAGTAAGGTGATAAAGCCAATAAGAATGAAACTTGAAAGCAAAAAAGCAATCAAAAACTTCTGCTGATGAAGATTCTCTTCTCGCATTTGCTCATTTTTTTTCAACAAACCTATCTCTTTATCTTTGCTTTCCGAGTCGTGAAGCACTTGCATACCCGCTATTTGCAGCGATTTTGTTTCGTTAAAAACAGAATCATTATAAAGATGAAATTTTTTATAATAATCGAGGGCTTGTGCGGTATTGCCTACTTTTTCGGAAGTAAGGTATAATTGATTATAAATCTCGGCTATATCAGACTTAGAACCAAGTGATTGAGATAGCAGTAAAGCATCGTTAAGGAAACGAAAAGACTGCTCATACTGTTTTTTTTCTCTGTAAATAATGCCCATAAGCTCTAAGGCAAAAGCAGCATCAAACGTATTATTTACTTTCATAAGGTACTGATAAGCAGTTTTCAGGAAAGGGAGTGCTTCTGCGTATTTCTCTGATTCTGTCAAGATTTGCCCTTTATTTAGCAGTGCAAACCCCTTATTATCAACATCTTCAATTTTTGATACCAACAGGTATGCTCTATCTGTATAAATTAATGCACTGTCATATATTTTCTTACTGCGGTACAAATCTCCCGTACTTAAGTAAGTAGTAATAAGCAAATCATTTACCTGCATTTTTTCGGCTAAACGAAGTGCCTTAAATTGGTATTCAAATACTTTTTTGTCGTAAGTAGTGTCATTTTCTGAAAGAAAGAAATTAAAAGTAGAAACGTAACCTAATGCCTTGACTATTAGTGTATCATACTTATATTGTTCGGCTATTTCCAAGCCTTTGAGCGAATATTCTAAGCCTTTGGCATAATCGCCAAATACCCGATAAGTACCAGCCAAATTCTGATAAGCAATAGATAACTGATAATTATCTTGCTCTTTTTGAGCAAGGTAGATAGCTTGCTTGTTGTATTCATAAGCCTGCTGTGGCTTGTTTTTCTTCAGAAGTGTGCCGAGTTGGTTCAGTATCAATATTTTACTATAATTGTTTTTACTGGTGTGAAGTGCATGTATGAGGCTATCGTCTATTGCTGTTTGGGCAATACTTGCTGTAGAAAATAGCAATAACAAGAAACAGAGCGTAATATATTTAGTATTGATTGTCAAGTTATTAGTTAATTTAATAAGTATTTCTTCAAAGCGAAATTCCTAAATAACAAATATAAATGTATGATATAATTGCAATTTTATAATAAAAAATAACTTTTTTATTCATTTCTCTGTTAAACAATACGGTGATAAAGCTAAAATTTCACTAATATTATAAAAAACACTCGAAATTATGGACACAAAACAAATCAAAGAACAATACATTCACTACGTTTTAGAAAAAAATAAACGCCCAAATTCGATTTATTTATTCATGAAAGAAATAGCACTCGAAGAAAAAGTATTTTATCAGCATTACACTACTTTTTACGATTTAGAGGCTGCTATCTGGTCAGATACCTTCAAGGAAACTATAGAGAAAATACAGCAAGAGCAGGTTTATGAGGGCTATTCGGTGCGTGAAAAGACATTGGCTTTATACTTCACACTGATAGAGTCGCTGAAGTCTATTCGTACTTTTGCAGTTTATAGCTTCAAAAACCCAAAAGATTTCCCGATAGACGGCGGTGTACTGAAAGAGTCAAAAGAGGTATTTAAGGATTTCATAGCCCAACTGATGACTGAGGGTATCTATACGGGCGAGATTGCTGACCGTACTTTCCTTACAGAACGCTATGCAAGTGGGCTGTGGTGGGAAACTATTTTCATTGTGCGTTTTTGGGTCAATGATTCGAGCAAAAATTTTGAACGCACAGATGCCGCAATAGAAAAATCGGTCAATTTGAGTTTTGACCTATTAGGTAAAAATATTGCAGATGCTACTTTTGATTTTGTGAAGTTTCTTTTTAGTAAATAAAATTGTTAAAAAAAATAATCAATGGCTGACGAAATAAAAGATACGATACAAAAGAAAGTGCAAAATAGCATTCCTACCTCAAAAGTAGAAAGGGCGACAAAATTTGTGCAAACAGGGGTGAAAGTGGGGGCGAATTACGTGAAACACTACGCTCAAAAGGTAATGAATCCCGAACTTGGCAAGGAAGAACTTGATAGGGCAAATGCCGAAGATATTTATGGTGCCCTCAGTGAACTGAAGGGAAGTGCTTTGAAAGTAGCACAAATGATGAGCATGGACAAAAACCTGCTGCCCCAAGTCTATTCCGATAAGTTTACAATGGCACAATATTCCGCACCGCCGCTTTCTTATCCGTTGGTAGTGAAGACTTTTCAAAACTATTTCCAAAAATCACCTACCGAAATTTTTGATACTTTTACCAAAGAAGCAGCAAATGCTGCCTCGATAGGGCAGGTGCATCAGGCAAGCAAAAATGGGAAAAAATATGCCGTAAAAGTGCAGTACCCTGGGGTTGCGGAGAGTATTAGCTCCGATTTGAAAATGGTGAAACCGTTTGCTAAACAGATACTTGGCTTACAGGAAAAAGACCTACAGATGTACATGGGCGAGGTGGAGCAAATGCTTATTGCTGAAACAGATTATGAACTTGAGCTAAAAAGAGGGGTAGAAATTTCGGAGGCTTGTGCGCATATTGCGAATGTAGATTTCCCCAAATACTATGCAGAGTACTCCTCAAAGCGTATTTTGACGATGGACTGGCTTGTGGGGCAGCATCTTACAGAGTTTTTGGCGACCAATCCATCGCAAGAAGTTCGCAACAAAATAGGGCAGGCACTTTGGGATTTTTATGACTACCAAATGCACGAATTGCTATCAGTACATGCTGACCCGCACCCTGGCAATTTTCTGATGAGGGCAGACGGGACAATGGGCATCATAGATTTTGGTTGCGTAAAAGTAATTCCTTTGGAGTACTATTGTGTGCATTTCAAGGTCATTAACCCTCAAGTAGTAGATGATGACGAGGTGATGATGAAAGCCTTTTATGAGTTGGGCTTTATCTATGAAGACGATTCGCAAGCGGAAAAAGACCTATTTGTTGGCATATTCAGAGATATGATTCGCCTTACGGTCAGTCCGTTCCGCAATCCTACCTTCGATTTTGGCAATGATGGGTATTTTAAAATGCTCTATGATTTTGGGGAAAAAATAGCGAAAACACCCGAAATGAAGAACTCAACCAAGCCAAGAGGTTCAAAAGAGGCTTTGTATTTAAACCGCACTTATTTTGGTTTGTACTCTATGCTCAACCAGTTAAAAGCAAATATTACGACACATACGAGTTGGAAACAAAGATAAAAAAAGACTTTTTTTTACGAAAAACTTACATAAACCAGATTTAATATCTGGTTTTTTTTTACTTTTGTCATAGTGCTAATTTAAGGATACGGAATGAGAAAAACAGTACAGACACTCTTTATTTTACTAACTTTAACCGTTTTGCTTCTAAGTTGTCAGTCAAATGAAACAACGAACCAAGATTGGACAACTTACGGAGGCGATAAGTCTTCTACTCGTTATTCAGCACTCACGCAGATAAACAGAGGAAATGTAAAAAATTTAGAAGTTGCTTGGGTATATCGGACGGGCGATGCGGATACAATTACAAATAGGACACAAATACAGTGTCAGCCTATTATTGTTAATGGTATTTTGTACGCATCTTCGCCAATGAAGAAGTTTTTTGCCTTAGATGCCGCTACGGGGAAAGAATTATGGGTTTTTGACCCGCTCAAGGAAATTACGGAAGGAGAAAACGCTTGGGCAGGAACGAATAGAGGTGTTACTTACTGGGAAAGTGGTGGAGATAGTCGCATTTTGCTTACCGTAGCTTCTTATCTTTTTGCCCTCGATGCCCAGACAGGGGAAGTCGTGCGCTCTTTTGGCAAAAATGGCAAAATAGACCTGCATGACGATTTGGACTATGATAAAAAAGACTTTTTTATTGTATCTAATACACCTGGTATTATTTACAAGGATTTGCTGATTTTAGGTATGCGACTTTCTGAAGGTGCTGATGCCGCCCCAGGGCATATCAGAGCTTATAACGTCAAGACAGGAAAAAGAGCATGGATTTTTCATACCATTCCCCACCCCAAAGAAATGGGTTATGATACTTGGGAAGATGCTACTGCTTGGCAAAAAATAGGCGGAGCAAATAATTGGGCGGGTATGGCTTTGGACGAGGCAAGGGGCATCGTCTTTGTGCCTACAGGCTCGGCTGCTTTTGACTTTTATGGCGGTAATCGCAAGGGTGAAAACTTATTTGCTAACTGCCTCATAGCCATCAATGCTGCAACAGGAGAAAGAATTTGGCATTTTCAAACCACTCATCATGATATTTGGGACAGAGATTTGCCCGCCAATCCAAACTTAGTAACCCTTACCATAGAGGGAAAGAAAATAGACGCTGTAGCCCAAATCACTAAACAAGGGCTTGTTTTTTTGTTTGAAAGGGAAACAGGTAAGCCTATTTTTCCGATAGAGGAAATTCCTGCCCCTGCTTCAGAGTTGGCAGGAGAGCAGTCGCACCCTACACAGCCCGTTCCTACTAAGCCTGAACCATTTGCACGTCAGGTATTTACGGAGGAAGAAATCACCAATATTTCGCCCGAAGCCCACAATTACGTGAAAGAAATCTGGCAAAAGACAAAAACGGGACAACGATTTATTCCGCCGAGCAAGCAAGGTACTATTATTTTACCCGGATTTGACGGTGGGGCAGAATGGGGAGGGGCTTCTTTTGACGAGGAAACGGGCATATTGTATGTAAATGCAAATGAAATGCCTTGGATTCTGACCATCATAGACATAGACCAAAAAGGCGATATACCGCAAACACTTGCCGAAGTAGGAAAAAGTGTTTATAGCAAGAATTGTTTAGCCTGCCACGGAGCAAATAGGGAAGGGAACACAAGCGGAAGCTACCCGTCACTTTTAGGGTTAAACAAAAAGTATAAACAAGCAGAAATACTTCAGTTACTCAACAATGGGAAAGGCATGATGCCTGCTTTTAAGCACATTGCAGATGATGAAAAAAATGCACTGATTGCTTTTTTGTTGGAAATAGTACAAAAACAAGAAGTGGGTACAAAAGTGATGGCAAAACAAACGGTAAAAAAAGTGGAAATTCCTTACACAACTACAGGTTATAATCGTTTTCTTGACCAAAACGGCTATCCTGCTATCCGCCCTCCTTGGGGAACGCTCAATGCCATAGATTTGAACAGTGGAAAAATCTTATGGAAAGTTCCTCTGGGCGAATTTGAGGAGCTAACAAAACAAGGAATAGCTGTTACAGGTACAGAAAACTACGGAGGAGCAGTAGTTACCAAAGGAGGTTTGTTATTCATTGGGGCAAGTAAAGATGAGAAATTTAGGGCTTTTGACAAGGCAAATGGCATGATTTTGTGGGAAACTAAACTCCCCGCAGGTGCTTATGCCACGCCCGCTACTTATCAAATTAAGGGAAAGCAATACATAGTAGTAGCGGCAGGTGGTGGAAAAATGGGAACAAGGTCTGGGGATAGTTATGTTGCCTATGCTTTAAGACAATAATAAATATAACATTAGAGGTGCTGGAATGAAAGGAAAATATTTAAGGTTTGGAACTTCAGTATTATCATATTAAATATTACATTTTCGACAATGCGCTTTTAATCTTACATAACTTATCATTGCTAACCTTTGTTACCCACCTCTCGTTTAACAAAATATCACTATATTTGTGTATAAAATATAATTATTCTACCACCTATTGACATGATTATTGTTATTGGAAATATATATTTAAGAAAGAAAATCAGAAAGATATGAGAAATATGAGCAAATATACTTACCTTACAACAAATATGATTTCTACAAAACGGCTTTTATTTATTTTTAGCGTATGCTTTTTGCTATCGAGCGCCGAACAATTATTTGCCCAAACTGCTGGTGATTACCGATCGAGGGCGAACGGGCTTTGGTCTGAATCTGGGACTTGGCAAGTGTATAACGGAACAGCATGGGTAGATTCTGCTGGTGTTTATCCCGCCGCCGCTACTTCTCCGACCAAAGTTACTATACAACACAATGTAGTAGCCAATATTTCTGTGTGGGAAGATCTTACCAACATAGATATTCTTGCTGCTGGCACCCTTTCTTTCAGCACCTATACTAATCTTCGCTACACAGGGATACTCGCTAATGCTGGCACTTGCCCAGACTGTGCTACCAAACTGTATCAGATAGCAAATGGGGACTACCGAAGCGTGAGTTCCACAGATTGGAACGAGCCATCTAACTGGGAACAATATTCAGGTGGTGCTTGGGCTAATGCCACTACCTATCCCGGTGAGGTTGTTCCTGGTACCGCTCAGGTATTTGTGCGTGCGGGGACAGAGATGGCTTTGAGTGCTACTCCCCCTAATGAGTTAGATAAATTAGTCATAGAAGACGGCGGAACTTTATTAACAAACTCGTGTAATGTACTCATGGCAAGGGTTGCAAACATATTCGGAAACTATACACCAAGTTTGGGCAAACTCATCGTACTAAATAATGACGATATGAGAACTATAGGAGGAGGTAGCTGGACAGATGCGAGTAAGTGGGAGAAATATAGTGCGGGAGCATGGATAGCAGCTACTGAAACGCCAGGTCTGAACGCAAACACAACTAACAGAGATAGAGATGTGATAGTTTCAAACGTCATGACATTACCCGCACCTGTAAGTAATCTTGCTGGCAATATCTATGTAGCAAGCGGCGGAACAATCACTACAGGCGGAAATGCTCTTGCTGTAACGACCTTAAAAAACTGCGGTATGGTCAATAGTCTTGCTGATATTTCTTACGGAATTACTAACTATCGTTCTATATCTGGTGGCGACTGGAGCGATATTACAGTTTGGCAAGCATCTACAGATGGAGGTACTACTTTCTTTGCTGCTACCCAATACCCCGGAGAGGCACCGCCCTCAGCAACCCAGGTAGTAACCATTCAAACAGGACATAATGTTACGCTTGATATTAGTCCACTCGAAGATATTGGTTCTCTCTCTGTTGTAGGCACGATGGGGGTTGTTACTGGAAATACAGTAAGGTATGAAGGCTCTTGCACAAGTTGCCCTGGTTCCGCAACTGTAAAAGTCAATACGAATGACTATAGAAGCAAAGCTACAGGAAATTGGGGAGCAACTGGCACTTGGGAACAGTTCAATGGCACCAAATGGATAAATGCTACGGATTATCCAGGGCAGAATGCTGTGGTGGGTACACCCAAAATTTTTATTAGGTATGGGCATACCGTTGAATTAGATGTTACGCCTGCTAATGAAACACATACACTTTTTGTAGAAAAAGGCGGCATTTTCCAAATTTCCCTTGTTTGTAATAATTTGAAATTGTTGGCTACCCCTACTATTAATGGTGCTTACTTTCCTACCTTGGGTACATATATAGTCTTGAGCGTTGGCGATTTTAGAAGTGCGGCAGGCGGCGGAAGTTGGGGAACGATAGGCACTTGGGAGCAGTTCAATGGCACGGCTTGGGGGGCAGCAACTGCCTTCCCTGGACAAGACGCAAGCAATGTCAAAAATGTAATCATCAGGAGTGCCGTAACATTAGATGCTACTCCCATAGAAGACACACGCGATTTACTCATAGAAAGTACTGGCTCACTTACTATTACAGGACTTTTTGATATTCGTTACAGAGGCACTTTTACCAACTGCGGTACTTATACTGCTGGCATAGGAGAGGCTTTCCAAGTGAATACGAATGACTTTCGCACGGTTGTGGGCGGTGGTACGTGGAATTTGACAACAACATGGGAACGCTTTGACGGTACGAATTGGGTAGCTGCTACAGTTTACCCTGGGCAAAATCCTGCGGCAGGAGAAGAAGTATTTGTAAGAACAGGCACCACCACAGTTACCGCTACTCCCCCTAATGCCATTGATAGATTTAGATTAGAGCAACCTGCTACTATTACTGTCAATACGGGCGTTACACTTACAGCAGAGGGTGCTTCTTCCATTTTTGGAACAGTAAACCTCATTGGTACAGGTTTGCTTAACTATGCCAACCTCGGCGACTACCGCAGTGTGGCTACAGGCAACTGGAGTAGCCCAAGCACTTGGGAAAAGTTTAGTAATTCGGGATGGGGAGCAGCATCTGACTACCCAGGGCAAAACTTTGCTACCAAGCCGCCAAGAGTGAGCATTCTTACTGGGCATAGCGTAACTACAGATGTTTCACCACTCAACGATATACAAAATGTAACCATCATAGGAACGCTCACCTTTAATGGTACAATGGGAACAAATGCGAACACCATACGCTCGCGCACTGCCCATACGATTAGCGGAGGTACTTGCGTTGATTGCGCTACCAACGTGATAGTAATAGTAAATGGCGACTACCGCAGTACAGGCACAGGCAATTGGGCTACTAATGCGACTTGGGAAAAATTCGTCAATAGCACTTGGGTAGCCTCAACAGACTACCCCGGAGTTGCAGACCCAACAAGCAATACCTCGCGCGTATTTGTGCGAAATACACATACTGTTACGCTCGACCTCACGCCCTTGAATGACATAGGGAGGCTATTTGTAGAAAGTGGAGCTACTTATTTGATTCTTTTTTCATCACCGGGTAGCCTAAGGGCAAGAAATGCCATTACAGTAAACGGCACTTATACAGCAAATAATGGGGACTATTATGTAGTAGCTACGAATGACTACAGAAGCATCGCAAGTTCCAACTGGAGTGTTACGACCACTTGGCAACGTTTTAATGGGACTACTTGGGCAGCAGCTACTGACTATCCAGGGCAGACAACTGCGGCTTATGGCTCGGTATATGTCAGAAGAACGCATACTGTAGGGCATAACATAAGCCCCGCCGAAGACATCAATGCCCTGCGCATAGAAAACGGTGGAGTGCTAAATATTACTGCTTGTAATAACCTCACTATGCGAGGTAATTTTACTTTATTAGGTACTGCACCCACTTCTCCTGCTCTTGATAACTTATCCGCAGATAGATTTATTCGTCTCCAAAACTTAGACTACCGAAGCAATGTAGCGACAGGGAATTGGAATGCTACAGGGAGTTGGCAACAGTTTAATGGTACTACTTGGGTGGCTCCTTTTGCTGGGCTTACGCCTGGTGCTTTAGCCCCTGTAAACGGGCAGAACACCATCATTCGGACAGGTCATAACATTACTTTTAATGCCAACCCCGCCAATAACCTATTTGACATCTATGTATTAAGCGGAGGTACGCTTAGTGATGGATCCGCATTATATCCTATTAATTTGAACGGTAGAACTGTGGTGAATGGAGAATGTGGCACGGTGGCTGCCCTCCTTATAGCGAAGCTCGAGTACTTAGGCGATAGATTCTACAGGTCAAGAGCCTCAGGAAATTGGAGTGATTTTAATACATGGGAGGTTGCTGCTGTGGAGGCGGGTCCGTACACAAACGCTACAGCAGGCAACTACCCTGGTGTAAGACAGCCCCCAGTAAATACGCCAACCTCAAAAGTAATCATAGCAAGCGGCTTTACGGTAACTGTGGACGTAAGTCCTTATGCTGACCTCAGAAGCCTGCAAGTAAATGCGGGCGGTACACTTACTTTCCCCGCTGCGGGTGGCGTAGGGTACAACATCAAGGTACATACCGCAGTAGGGATTAGCAATGCAGGGACTATCAACAATATTCACACAGCTACGGGCATCACTAACACAGGCACTATCAATGTAGTTACTAATACCAGCACTTTTACTTTGGTAGGGCTTGCTTCTTATCGCACCGTAGCCTCAGGTAATTGGAACAACCTCAATACGTGGCAGTTTTTTAATCCTGCGTCTCAGTGGGTAAAGGCGACTATTATTCCTGGAACTGTATCAAATAATGCATCTTTCATCATTCGTACAGGGCATACTGTTACTACTGATATAGCTATGGCAGCTACTACCCCTATTGGTAACCTTGTGATTGAAAACGGGGCTACCCTTACTGCCAATGCAAATAGCAATATTAGTTTGACGGGCAATTTCATTAATCACGGCACTTTTACACCGACTGAGGGTAGCGTTACTTTCAGGGACAATGTAGCATTGAGAAGCATTACGGGGGCAGCATCCCCTGCTAATTATTCTTTTTATAACGTCGTGATGAATGTTAATTCGGGTACAGCAGTGACTACGAGCAAGGACTTCAGCATTACCAATAGTTTTAGAAATACAGGCACACTAACAACAAATGTCTTTTCGGCAACTACACCAAGTGAAATTACATTCAGTGCGGGAGGGACAGCAAGCATTAGCGGAGTGAGTAATATTATTGCAGGCACATTCCCTAGTACTACTTTTAATAACCCAATTTCGTTTTTCAAATTAACCGCATCTAATAGCACCAAACTAAATGTAAGCACGCCTATTACCGTTGCGGAGAATTTGAGTCTTCTCGGTAATGCCAGTTTGGTAAATACCAGTGAAGTGATTATTAGTAAAACTATTTTTTCGGACGGTGCTTCGGGTAGTGTTTTCACCAACTCCACTAATGGTTATCTCAGGTACAGAAGTAGTCAGCTACCTTTTGTAGGGGCGACGAGTGCTTTGGATGCAACTGCTAATAACAATCAGGTAGATTATGACTTCCCAGGCAACCAAACTATCTATCCCGCCACTTATTTTAACCTACAAGTTACCAATGGTGGTACTAAAACAATAGATGTAGGTACTACTCGGTACGAAGTAAGAAACCTGCTCAGGGTGAGTCGTGGCTTGGTTACTACGGTCAGAACAGACATGATAGTAAACGGGACTACTGGTCGTTTGCTTAATTTCAAGGCAGATGTTGGCAGAAGGTGTAACTATACCTACAACGCCAATACCAATACCATTTCAGCCAATCAGCTTCCTGCGTTTAATGGACCTGGTCTTTCTAATGACCCTCCTGGCGCACCCTACGCCAGCAATTTTTCGGGGAGATTCAACCGCATCTATATATCAGATGACGACCAGCAAAATAGTATAACAAGTAGCAGTTTGAGCGACATCAGCTTAGAGCGAGGGAGTAGCGGTTCTGTCCGCGCAGTTCGCACACTCAATATTCCTGATGTGCCTAATGCTGCCATAGTTCGCTTTGATGTTGTCGGTACAGTGAACAATGTTTCTGCTGTGGATGCGGGCTTTATGGTTATAGGCAATCTTTTAGCAGATGACGACGTGCAAACAGGTGCAAACGTAGCTTCTCGCTTGTCCTTCGGGTTTGGGGGAAGTAGCAATATCAGTATTACCCATCAGGGGACAGCCAATACCACAGCCATCAATAATTTTACACCCAATACTACTACGAGTCGTAGGAAAATTACTTGGGTAATCAATACCTCTGGAGCATCTATTACCTACACAACCCCTTTGGGCGGTACAGACAATGTACCCGCCAATACAGTGGATATTTGGGAAGGCAATATTCGCAGACTCGATAATTTGGCAGTTACTAATAATGGCGTTACCCTCAACAGCCTCAAACTTATTCTCAAGAGTGGGGCAGGCAGTTTCACGTTGGAAAATATTAGGATAAACCCAATATCAGAGCTGAGAGTAAATAATTATACACAAACGAACCTAAGCGGCTCTACTGCTGCGCTTTGTTTGCCGAGTTTACCTTTTGTCATTACGACTAATGCGGGTGCATCCAATGCGGGTTATACCACCGTATCGAGTTCTTCACCCAATTCGGCTTATAACCCAAGCAATCAGTTCCTGATACAACTTTCTCGCCCTGATGGTTCTTTTAGCTCTTTTACACAGATAGGAGCATTATCAAGCACCAATCCGAGCAGTTTGCCTAATGTCGTACTGACCATTCCACAGAACATACTCCCTACCATGGCTTCGGGAACAGGCTTTAGGATTCGTGTTGTAAGCACCGATCCGCCTATGATTTCTACGCCAAGTACCATTAATTTGAACATTCGGTCTTATGGCATTGTGCGTAATTCGGACAATGTCGTTCCAGATTTGCAAGCCGTTACCACTACGGCACCCAACCAACTCACGCAAACCCTCAAAGTGAATGGAGTTCCCACACCTGTTCCTTCTGGTACTACCTATCAGTGGTGGGTGAGGTATATCCCGACAGGGGCTACTTACCAAATCAATGGAGCCACAGCCGTTACCTTTCAGGGAGATGGGTTGAAAACAGACAATGATGGCACTCCCTCTGCTTCCAACACGCCAAATATACATTTTCATGCAGGCACAGGCTTGTATGACCTCTATTGCGTGGTCAATACGGGTACGGGAGGGTGCGGAACGGTAACGACTTCACCTGTAAAAATAGTGGTGGAGTGTACGGGCTGTACCAAAAATCCTCGCCCTTACGCCAACTGTGTGAAAAACTTAGTTTTTAACGGTACATTTACAGCAGGAGTATGGGGTGGGCAAAGAAGCAGTGGCACTACTTCTTTGGATACACCCGTTTTCCCTGCCTCTATGCCTGACCCTAACGACCCTAATTCTGAAGGTATGATTCCTTTTGAGTCGACAGGTAACCCTTATGGCACTATTACACCCGATATTACGTTTAGCCCGTATTCTCCTCCTTATGGAAGTTTGGCAACTCCGAATGCAGCACAGTTAAGAAGGCAGAAAACAAGGAGTTATGTATTGGCAAATGGGGCTACGGCTGTGCTTAGGCTCAATACGCCTTACGGATTTAGCACAGAGTATGGAGGAGTAACCGCAGCCCTAAGACAAAGCGACATGAGCTTGGAAACAGATGCCAATACTGTAAAAGGAGGTGGTACAATGGCACCTGAAAATCAGTGGGCAGTAACTGCACAGCCAAGATTCTACATGGGAGACGTGTGTGATGCAGACGGCACAGACTATAGTGGCTCTCGGAATCCTGCGGGCGGTGGTAGCTTGTGGGGAAGTGCTGCCACAGGTACTACCTGGAACTACACTTCTGCGGGTACAGGAGTTTCTATAGCCCCTAATATCCCAAGCGGTGGGCGTGGAGGTCCTCCTTTTACCGCCTTGCCTATTCAAGTTACTTCTTACAATGGAAATAATAATCCTAACTACACATTGGCGAACATCAGAACTTATCCCTACAACTCCTCTCCAAGCGGAGGTCGCTTAGAGATAGCAAACGGGGACTACGGCACTGCAGCTAAGATGTGGACGCAGCGTTTCAAGGTAAGAAAAAATACAGACTATGTGTTCAGCTTTTGGGCAGTAAACCTCAATAGTATTTCAGCTATTTACGGTGTTTTTGCCAACTGTACGCAGATAGGCAATAACCTACTTTTGCAGGGAAATGACCTGAGATGCGTATGGCAGCAATATACTTACCTATGGAACAGCGGAGAGCTAACTACTGTAGAGTTCTCTGTTCGTAACATCAGTACGGTGCGAAGTGGTAATGATTTGGGCATAGACGACATCATGTTCTATCGTTGTGACGGCAATACCAATATATTCCCTTCGGCGAATAAGTTTTTATGGAGAGGTTTCAATACTGACTGGTTCAATCCCGACAATTGGGGCAACTGCGTACTACCCGATTGTGATGCAGATGTAATTATTCCAGCAGAATCTACCAATCCTGCGGCAAGTTCGCTTTTGGGGACATATTATTTCCCTATTATTCAGGCAAGTGCAAATACCAGCGTGCCAAATGCCTATACAGGTGGACACCCTGCATACGATTTGACCAATGCGAGGAATATAAACACATCAAACTTGGCAAAGGTACGTACACTCACCATAGAGCATGGAGCAACGCTTACTATTAAAACGGAGGCAGGTCCGAAGCCTTGGAACTTAGATATTTGTGGAGATTTGATAGCCAAGAAAAACGCAGCAGCAGACCCTGATATTATGATAGATTGGTTAAAAACTTTAGATGTTGGAACGGCAAACGATTATCGATCTTCCATTACCTTTACTTCTACTGCTGGTCAGTTAGCTGCTCAAACGGCATCGGGAGTATTCACACCTACTATTATTTCAGGAGATTTTCTGTATAAAGATGGGAGTATTAATAACCCTTTCCCAAACCTAATTATCAGAAAACAATCTGTTAATCAGATAGTGCAGCTAAGTGATGATATAGATATTTATGGAAATTTTGCACTTGTGGATGGTACTTTTGATGCCAATGGTAAAAGTATGAGATTCCAAGGCGATAACTTCATCAGTGGGGCAGATAACACAGATGCTTTCAATCCTAAAGGGATAGGCAATCAGTTTTTTAACTATCCTCCTCTCCTTCCAACCTTTTTGAATGATGAAAGTGGCTCTGGACCCAACACACTTTCTGGGGCAAGTTTTGTGCATAACAATGGAACTGTTACCTTTAGTAAGGCGGCGGCAGGCGACCAATCTTATTATAGGAGCGGAAAATTAGCCACGCTATGCCCCACTTGCGCTCAAGAGTTTTACAACCTGATAGTAAACGAGCCAGCACTTACGAGTAACTTGGATATCATTCGTGGGGACTTAATAATAGACAAAACACTGACCTTGACCAATGGCTATATCACGGGTAAACTGAGTACGGGAGCGAGAGAAGTATATTTGACGGACTCCGACCCAGCAACTTCCTTGGTAGGCGGAAGTGCGAATAGTTATATCGTTACTACCAATGATGGTTATACCGCTTCTGAAACCAATTTAAAATTGCGTAGGGATATTAATGGTGCTGACTTCGCTACCAAATCATATAAATTTCCAGTAGGTGGGGATGCGAGTGGTGCAGGTAATGTAGGCGTATTACAAGGCTACAGAGAATTAAATTTTAAACAAAATACGGCTTTGACAGGAGGTGCTGTGAGTGTGAGGGCATATTTTGATGCACGCAATGCGAGTGTTGCCTATACAACGCCTAAGCTACCGGGTACGCGCTTTGATGTTTGTTCGGGAAATAGTTTGCTTTATGACTTCTGTACGGGAGGTTATTGGGATTTGAAACCATTGAATGTAAATGGTACAGAGGTATCTCTGACCTCTGGCATAAGCTATAACTTAAATATGCCTTCTATACCGTCTGCATTTACCTGTGGCACGCCTACACTTGTTACTTTTGCTAAAAGGTCAGATGAGGCAGACAATTGGGGCTTTGGGAATAGTTGCTATATAGACCCAGCTACGCGTAATACTTTTACTACATTTACCAAGTTTTCTCCTGTTTCTACGGTAAGTCCGTTGCCTGTAGAGTTCCTTAGCTTTGATGCTTTCAAGAACAATCTGGCTGTAGATGTAAAGTGGGAAACTATCTCAGAGCGCAACAGCAGCCATTTCATAGTGCAGCGAAGTACTGATGGCAAAAACTTTGTTGCTATCGGCAGAGTCGAAGCAAGAGGCAATGCTACTTCGAATATCAAATATATTTTTGTAGATGAAAAGCCCGTACAAGGAATAAACTATTATCGCTTGTTGCAGGTGGACTTAGATGGCAAAGAAACGCTCACCAAAGTAGTTTCTGTAACTTTTGATGGCGAAGGGCAAGAGTTGCAAGTGTTCCCAAATCCAAGTAGCGAAGGCATCGGGTTCAATCTTATTTTGCCAAGAGCAGCAGCAGGGAACGAGATAGAAATACGCATGATGGATGCTTTGGGCAGGCAGATGTTCTTCCAGCGATTCAAGTTTGAAGGCGGAGTTATCCAACTTCCTGCTGACTTTGCCAAAGGATTCTACACACTCATTGTAGCTACTCCAAAAGAGAACTATGTGAGGAAATTAGTTGTTAAGTAAGCGATAAATTAATTTTATATGTTTTCAATGCTTGTGAAATTGTAAAATTTTGCAAGCATTGATTTTTTTACAAACACTCATAATCATTCAAAAACATGAAATTTGCAACAAAAGCGGTTCACGCAGGCGTAGAACCAGACCCAACTACGGGAGCTATCATGACTCCCATCTACCAAACATCTACTTACGTACAAGCCTCACCGGGCAAGCACAAGGGCTACGAATATGCCCGCACCCAAAACCCAACCAGAAATGCACTTCAAGCAAGTATTGCAGCGTTGGAAGACGGCAAGTATGGCTTTTGCTTTTCTTCAGGCTTGGCAGCGATTGATACTGTTATTAAGATGCTAAACCCAAATGATGAGGTAGTAGCCTGCAATGACTTATATGGAGGTACTTACCGCCTATTTAGACGAGTTTTTGAGAAATATGGCATTAAGTTTCACTTTGTAGATATGAGCGATGCCGAAAATATCAGGGCATACATGAATAAAAATACCAAATTAGTTTGGATAGAAACGCCTACTAATCCATTACTCAATATTATTGATATTGAGGCAGTAGCAGCGATTACACACCAATTTGGAGCATTACTTGGCGTGGATAACACATTTGCATCTCCTTATCTACAGCTTCCTTTGGCATTAGGGGCAGACATCGTGATGCATTCTGTTACCAAATATCTTTCAGGACACTCTGACGTAGTGATGGGCGCACTCATTACCAACAGAGATGATTTAGCACAGCAATTTGCCTTCCTTCAAAATGCAAGCGGAGCCGTTCCTGCTCCACAAGATTGTTTTTTGGTCTTACGAGGCATTAAAACACTACACTTGCGTATGCAAGCACACTGCATCAATGGTGAAAAAATTACGCAATACCTCATCAATCATCCGAAGATAGGCAAGGTATGGCATCCCAGCCTTCCTTCGCACCCTAACCATGCCATTGCCAAAAAGCAAATGAAAGGCTTTGGTGGGATGCTTTCTTTCACCCTCAAAGATGATAGTGTAGAGATGGCTCTACAGGTATTGGAAAAATTCCAACTGTTTTCATTGGCAGAATCATTGGGCGGCGTAGAATCACTTTGCGGACACCCTGCAAGTATGACTCACGCAAGTATTCCCAAAGAGGAGCGTGAAAAAGCAGGTTTGAAAGACTCATTAATTCGCTTAAGTATTGGCATCGAAGACGCTGACGATTTGATAGCAGATTTGGCGCAAGCATTGGCGTAAAAATAAAAAAACCTATAAGGTCTATAAGATCTTATAGGTTTAAATCTATTATTTGAGATTTATCAAACTTTGATTTCTACATCTACACCACTTGGAAGTTCTAACTTCATAAGTGCATCTACGGTCTTTGCAGACGTAGAATAAATGTCGATGAGTCTTTTGTAAGTGCAAAGTTGGAATTGCTCTCTCGATTTCTTGTTTACGTGAGGTGAGCGAAGTACGGTGAACTTCTCTTTTTCAGTAGGCAAAGGAATAGGACCACTTACCACTGCTCCTGTAGCTTTGACAGCTTTCACGATTTTCTCCGAAGATTTATCAACCAAATTATGGTCATAACTCTTCAACTTTATTCTTATTTTCTGTGTCATGTCTTTTTAACAGTTAAAAAAGTGTCTATTTCTTATTTCCCTTTACTTGTGCTATTACGCCTTCTGCAATGTTCATTGGCACTTCTGCATAATGAGAGAATGTCAAAGATGCCGATGCTCTTCCTGATGAGATAGTACGCAAATCAGTTACGTAACCAAAAAGTTCAGACAAAGGCACATCAGCTTTAATGATTTGCGCGCCTGCTCTGCCGTCCATACCTTTCATCAAACCACGTCGCTTGTTCAAATCACCAGTTACGGGACCTGTAAACTCTTCTGGCGTAGTTACTTCTACAGCCATGATAGGCTCCAATAATTTTGGTTTTGCTTTTGCACCCGCTTCTTTGAAACCAATACGTGCTGCCAACTCAAATGATAAGGCATCAGAGTCCACATCATGGTAAGAACCGTGATACAAGCGTACTTTGTAACCTGTAACGGGGAAACCCGCCAATACACCATTTTTCATTGCTTCTGTGAATCCTTTCTGGATTGGGGCGATAAATTCTTTTGGAATCACACCACCAACAATTTCGTTCACGAACTCTAAACCCTCTTTGTCATCTTCTCTTGGCGATAACTCAAACACGATGTCGGCAAATTTACCTTTACCACCACTTTGTTTCTTATAAACTTCTCTGTGTTCCCTGCTGCTGCTTGTAAAATATTCTTTATAAGCTACTTGTGGCGCACCTTGATTTACTTCCACCTTAAACTCACGCTTCATACGGTCTAAGATAATTTCCAAGTGAAGTTCACCCATACCTCTGATGATAGTCTGTCCTGTTTCTTGGTCAGTAAATACCTTCAACGTAGGGTCTTCTTCTAACAATTTGGCTATAGCCATACCGAGCTTGTCTTGGTCTGCTTGCTTTTTAGGCTCAATAGCATACCCGATAACAGGCTCAGGGAAACTCATAGATTCCAATACAATTTTGTTGTTTTCATCTACTAACGTATCACCAGTCTTGATGTCTTTGAAACCTACACCTGCACAAATATCGCCTGCTTCTACAGAATCAATCTGATTTTGCTTGTTTGCGTGCATTTGTACCAATCTTGAGATACGGTCTTTCTTCTGTGTGCGCGTATTATAAACGTAAGAACCGGAATCCAAACGACCAGAATAAACACGCATAAAGCACAAACGACCTACAAATGGGTCAGTCATGATTTTGAAAGCCAAAGCCGCAAAAGGTTCTGTAGATTTTGGCTGTCTTGTTACCATTTGTTCAGTATCAGGATTAATACCTTCAACAGGAGGTAAATCCAGAGGACATGGCAAATAGGCAATGACCGCATCAAGCATGGCTTGAACGCCTTTGTTTTTGAAAGCAGAACCGCATAGCACTGGAGAGAAAGACATATCAATCACTGCCTTACGCACAGCTGCCATGATTTCTTCTCTGGTGATAGAATCTGGGTCATCAAAAAACTTTTCTAACAAAGCCTCATCATACTCTGCGACAGACTCTATAAGTTGCTGCCTCCAGCTACTTACATCTTCTTTCATATCTTCAGGGATAGGCACTACTTTGTAAGTTTTTCCTTTGTCTTCCTCATTCCAAATGATAGCCTCATTGGTAACTAAATCGACTACACCTTTGAAATTTTCTTCTGCACCAATAGGAATTTGCAAAGGCACAGGTCTTGCGCCTAATTTTTCCTTAATTTCCTTTACCGCATTAAAGAAGTCCGCACCAGCTCTATCCATTTTGTTTACAAAACAGATACGAGGCACTTTATATTTATCCGCTTGTCTCCAAACAGTTTCGGACTGAGGCTCTACGCCTGAAACAGCACAAAACAAAGCAACTGCACCGTCCAATACACGCAAAGAACGTTCTACCTCTACGGTAAAGTCCACGTGACCGGGCGTGTCGATGATATTAATTTGGTAGGCATGCGTATCGGGAGTTATATCACCTTGTACGGTAGGATAGTTCCAGTTGGTAGTGATAGCAGCAGCAGTAATGGTAATACCTCTTTCCTGCTCTTGCTCCATCCAGTCTGTAGTTGCCGCTCCGTCATGTACTTCACCTATTTTGTGTGTAATACCTGTATAATAAAGTACACGCTCCGTAGTTGTAGTTTTTCCAGCATCGATGTGTGCCATGATGCCGATATTTCTTAAGTAAGTTAAATCTTTTGCCACTGTCTTTTAAAACTTAAAGTGTGAAAATGCCTTATTCGCCTCCGCCATTCTGTGCGTATCGTCTTTCTTCTTTACTGCCGCACCTTCTCCTTTAGCTGCCGCCATAATTTCGCCCGCTAATCTTTCTGTCATGGTTTTTTCGCCTCTGTTTCTTGCGTATTTGATTAACCACTTTATGCCTACAGATACTTTTCTATCAGGGCGAACTTCTGTCGGTACTTGGAAAGTTGCGCCGCCTACTCTGCGTGAACGCACTTCTACTGCTGGCATCACATTGCCTAATGCTTTTCTCCAAGTTTCAAGACCACTCACTTTGTCTCCACCTTTACTCAACCTATTCTCCACCAATTCTACGGCTTCGTAGAAGATTGTATAGGCTGTCGATTTTTTGCCTCTTTCCATCAAATTGTTCACGAATCTTGTAACTAACACATCGTTGAACTTTGGGTCAGGCAAAAGATAACGCTTCTTTGGTTTCGCTTTTCTCATTTTGCTTAAAGATTTGTAACCTACTGAAAGGCTACTTTTTTAAAAATTAAAAATTAATTATTTTTTCTTACCACCTTTTGCGGGTGCGCCTTTTGCTGCAGGAGCTGCGCCTGGCTTAGGTCTTTTTGCACCGTATAAAGAACGGCTTTTCTTTCTTCCGTTCACACCTGCAGTGTCTAATGCACCTCTGACGATGTGATAACGTACACCTGGAAGGTCTTTTACCCTTCCGCCCCTTACTAACACTATAGAGTGTTCTTGTAAGTTATGTCCTTCGCCAGGAATATAAGCAAGAACCTCTTTCTTATTCGTAAGGCGAACTTTAGCCACTTTTCTCATTGCAGAGTTTGGCTTTTTCGGTGTAGTGGTATATACTTTCGTACATACCCCTCTGCGCTGAGGACAAGAATCAAGCGCAGGAGACTTAGACTTATAAGACTTGTTCTCACGACCTTTTCTAATTAACTGCTGTATTGTAGGCATTTATAAAAAACTTATAATAAACGGTTTACCCAAAACAAGTGTAGGTCTTTTTCACCTTCCCGAATTTTGGAGTGCAAAATTATACATTTTAAATCTTTTTACAAAATCATTTAGAAAAATATTTATCTTCTTGGAATTTAATTTTTGATTTTCTACTTTTGCACCTCAAAAATCGGAGTGTAGCGCAGCTCGGTAGCGTACTTGCATGGGGTGCAAGGGGTCGCAAGTTCAAATCTTGTCACTCCGACTAAAACAGTTTATAGTTATTTGAAAGCCAAATAATTGTAAACTGTTTTTTTATATTTGCAAAAAATAAGCATTTCTAACGCATAAAATTAAGAAAAAATGACTTTTGGAAACTTTAAAGTACCCGTACCAATAAATGAACCCGTTAAGAATTATGCCCCAAACTCTCCCGAAAAGCGAGAGCTTAAGGCGATGCTTGCCAAAATGAAAGGCGAATTAGTCGATATTCCGATGTATATTGGTGGTGAGCGTGTTTTTACTGACCACAAAGTGCGTATTGCTCCTCCTTACGAGCATCAGCACACGCTTGGGCATTTCAGCATGGGCGATGGCTTACACGTAGAGCAGGCGGTAAGGGCTTCTTTGGGGGCAAAATATGCTTGGGCAAACCTTAGTTGGGAACACAGAGCAAGCATATTTTTGAAGGCTGCCGACCTGCTCGCTACAAAATATCGAGCCAAAATCAATGCTGCTACCATGCTGGGGCAGTCCAAAAATGCTTTCCAAGCAGAAATAGATGCTGCTTGCGAACTCATTGATTTTTTGCGGTTTAACGTTTATTTTATGACTGAAATCTACAGTCAGCAGGTTATTTCTTCCGCAGGAATCTGGAATCGCTTAGAGCAAAGACCGTTAGAGGGTTTTGTGTTTGCCATTACGCCCTTCAATTTTACGGCTATAGGCGGAAACTTGGCGATTGCACCCGCCCTAATGGGGAATACTGTAGTTTGGAAACCTGCTTTTACGCAAATATATTCCGCCCAAGTCATTATGGAGGTACTGATAGAGGCAGGTTTGCCCGATGGCGTAATTAATTTGATTTATACCGAAGGAGCAGATGCGGGAGATGTTATTTTCAATCACCCCGATTTTGCGGGCTTGCATTTTACGGGTAGTACAGGCGTTTTCCAGCATTTATGGAAAATCATTGGCAATAATATCCCCAAATATAAATCGTACCCAAGAATAGTAGGCGAAACAGGCGGTAAAGATTTCGTAGTTGCCCACAAGTCTGCGGATGCCAAAGCCTTAGCAACAGCTTTAGTAAGAGGGGCTTTTGAGTTTCAGGGGCAGAAATGCTCGGCAGCTTCGAGGGCATATATTCCTGCTAATTTGTGGGAAGAAGTAAAGGGCTATTTGGTAGAAGATTTGAAAAGCATCAAAATGGGTTCGCCCGAAGATTTCAGAAATTTTGTCAATGCGGTAATTGATGAGCGTGCTTTTGATAAAATTACGAAATACATAGACGATGCAAAAAATGCCCAAGGTGTAGAACTTGTTGCAGGTGGAAACTACGACAAATCAGTGGGTTACTTCATAGAGCCTACTATTTTTAGGGTGGACGATAACCAATATACCACTATTTGTGAGGAGATTTTTGGACCCGTACTGACCGTTTATGTTTATCAGGCAGAACTTTTTGAGGAAGTATTGGAATTGGCAGATATGACTTCCCCTTATGCTCTTACGGGGTCTATCTTTGCCCAAGACCGCTACGCCATCGACCTTGCTTCGCAAAAACTGATAAACTCAGCAGGGAATTTTTATATCAACGACAAGCCAACAGGAGCAGTAGTTGGGCAGCAGCCCTTCGGCGGGGCAAGAGCCTCTGGCACAAACGATAAGGCGGGGGCAATGTATAATTTGCTGAGATGGGTTTCCACGCGCACTATCAAAGAAACATTCGTCCCACCAACAGATTATCGCTATTCATTTTTGGGAGAGGAGTAGTTTTTTTTATAGAAGGGAGCATTAATTTTGACAAGAAAACAAAAGTATATTCGCACAAAACGAGTGTACTTTTGTTTTGTCGTTTTACTTATCACAATACAATCATTAGCTAAATCATGGAGGAATTGGGGTTTATTTTATTAGGCTTTGCCATAGGCGGGTTGCTTGCTTGGTGGCTATGTAGTTTTTATTTTGCCGCAAAAATGGCTGTTTATAAGGCAAATAACGAAATGCTACTCACGCAGTTAGCCGATAAGCAAAAGGAAATAGCCCCGCTCCAAGAAAGACTTACTTTGGAATTCAAAAATATTGCGAATGAAATTTTGGAGGAGAAAAGTAGGAAAATTACAGAACAAAGCCATTTTAGCCTCAAAAATATTTTAGACCCGTTTGGGGAAAAACTGGTAGATTTGAGAAAAAAAGTAGAAGAAACCTACGATTTGGAGGCAAAAGAACGCTTTTCCTTAGAGAAAGAAATAAAAAACCTCCACCAACTCAACCAGCAAATCAGTAAGGAAGCGACGAACTTGGCAAATGCCCTCAAAGGACAAAGCAAAATTCAGGGCAACTGGGGAGAGATGATTTTGGAGAGTATTTTAGAAAAATCGGGATTGGAGAAAGGACGTGAATATTGGGTGCAGAAAAGCCATACGACCGAGCAGGGAAAACGCCTACAGCCCGATGTACTCATCACGCTGCCCAACCAAAAATGCCTCATCATAGATGCCAAAGTTTCACTCAATGCCTATGAAAAATTTTGCTCTACGGATAGCGAAAGCGAAAGAGAAAAACATCTGAAGCAGCATATTTTAGCCGTTAGGCAGCATATCATAGAACTAAGTGCCAAAAATTATCAAAATTTATATGCCAATCAAACGCCCGACTTTGTGCTGATGTTCTTACCCATAGAGCCAGCCTTTAGTTTGGCTTTACAAACTGATAATGAGTTATTTAACTTTGCTTTTGAGAAAGGTGTAGTAATGGTAAGTGCTTCTACATTGCTTGCTTCCTTGAGGACTGTAGCGAGCGTATGGCGGCAGGAAAAGCAAAACCGCTATGCCGAAGAAATAGCCAAAGAAGGAGGCTTACTCTACGAAAAAGCGGTTGGTTTGCAAAACGACCTCAAAGACTTAGGATTGAAACTTCAGTATGCCCAAAATGCGTATGAGGAAGTAATGCTCAAGCTCGGAACAGGCAAAGGCAACTTACTGAGCAAGATAGAGAAAATGAAGGTCTTAGGCATTCGCACCAACAAATCTCTATCTCCGAACCTGTTTGAAGAAGAATAAATTTACTTCTTGAAAGACTGCCATTTAAGGTAAGTTGCTGACCGCCAAAACCATTCTAAGATACCATAATGAAAAAGCGTAAGCCACCATTTGCTAAATAGAATTTGCAAGCCAAAGATGCCTAACGCCATAAGCAGCGTGATGCCATTGCCGACTTCGCCGAGCAGATTTAGCCCATAGCCAAAGAAAATAAAAGTACCAAGGATAGATTGCATTACATAGGTAGTTAGCCCCATTCTACCCACAGGATAGAGCCAGACTAATATTTTTTCCCATTTTGCTTTCTGGAATAGCATCACTATGCCTGTAATATATAAGAAAGGCAAGGCTACATTGGCAAAATCAAAAATAGTTCCGCCGAGCCACATTAGCCAAGGTAGGGGAGGAGGGTTGCCTTGAAAAATACCCATAATAACTCCAACTAACACCAAAGCAAAAATAATATAAAGACCGCTATATTTGAAAATGCGTTTTGCCAAAGGAAGAGAAGTTTGCATATTTTCAAAAAACTTCCTTCTGCCTGCGTACAGACCCAAAATAAACAAGCCCAAAGTAAGCCAAAGCCTACCAGAACCTATTTGAAACTGCATTTTTACTTCTATTTCTTTAACAACATGCGTCTTTGCTATCTCCAGCCAATTTCCCGCCTTTACCATGTCAAAATAAGCCTTGTTTTCTTGCTGATATTTTTCCATTTCAGCTTGCTGTTCTTTGGTAGGTGCTTGGTTTTGAGTAGTTTGTTCTTGTTTGGGTGCTTCTTTGAAAGTATCTCTGATGGCATCTACACTCCTGCCTACAAGACCTATGATATTAAAAACAAGGGCTAAAGCTATGATAAGCAAGACTTTATTCGGAAGTTTGTGTACTAAAATAAGTGCAACACCGAGAGCAGCATAAATCATGAGAATATCGCCCCTATAAAATAACTGATGCACAAAGCCAATCGCCATCAGAATAGCCAAACGCCACAAAAATCGCCCTGCATATTTCTGCCCTTTTTGGGCGGCATTCTCTATTTGAATGGAGAAACTTAAGCCAAAAAGAAAAGAAAAAATAGGAAAAAATTTGCCAACGACAAAAATTCCTAAAAAAATGGAAATGCCAATGTCTAAGGGCGTGTTTTTGGCAAAAATGGAATTATCGCCTGCATAATATTGCTCTACTACATGGACGATAATGATACCAAGCAAGGCAAATCCTCGCAATATATCTATGATTTTTATTCTTTCTTTTTCTACCCTTTTTGCAAGGGGAGAGGCTATTTCCTGTTCTATTTTTGTTTCCATTACTTTCGAAGTTTAAGTTTTCATACCGCAATATGCCAATTATAATACCAAACATATAACATATTAATTATTAATTAATTAAGTTATTTAACGAGCTAATATATATCCGAAAATGGTATAGATGGTGTTCATTTTCGGACGTTACATTATCTAATCACAATAAGTTAAATATGATGTATGGCACGCCTATTGTAAATAAGATGTAAGTATTAAAAAAACTTGGAACAGAATGAAGAGCAAATTACTTTCTCAAAATGAACAGCGAGTATTTTTCGCAAATCCGCCCTTGCGTATCTCAAGAATTTCTTGCCTTACTATCTATACTGTCATTCTTTTTTATCTTTTTCAACTTTTCATGATAGATAGCTTTTCTATTCCAAGTGCCTCTATGGAAAATACACTCATCAAAGGCGACCAAGTGATTTGCAGTAGTATTCATTTTGGCAAACGTCTTTTATTTCCTTTTGAAATACCTCTATTTTATCAAGATAAGAATAGAATTTACCACAAAATATTTCCCAACTATTTTAGGATGTGGGGCTTAGGCAAAGTAGAGCGTAACGATATGCTTGTGTTCAATTTCCCTCCCGACATAGAAAAACCAATAGAGCAAAAAAAACATTTCATCAAAAGATGTGTGGCTTTGCCCTCTGACACTTTCGAAATCCGAGATAGAAAAATATTTATTAATAATGTGGTTTTAGAAGAGCCTTATCAGCCTCAATTTACTTTCTTGATAAGAACGCAAGCCTACATAGACGAACAGGTATTTTTGCAATTCGGTATCAAAGAAGCCAACAAAAAAAGCTATGGGTACATGATTTATACCACTGATGTCAAAGCGAAAAAACTTGCTACTGCTTTGCGTAACGTTGCTACTATTATGCCCAACGTACACCCAAAAGGGATGAAGGGAACTCATATTGACCCACCTGCGGCTGCTTTTCGGTGGAATAGAGATAATTTTGGCAAATTGCTTATTCCTTACAAAGACCTCACTATCAAGACTACACCTGAAAATTTAGCCCTTTACGAGCAAGTAATTCTCAGCTATGAAGGCTTAAAGAACGTAGAGATAAAAAATAATAGACTTTTTATCGGCGGTAGAGAACATTTCCAATACACTTTTCAACAAAATTATTATTTTACCTTAGGAGATAATAGGCACAATTCCTACGACTCCCGTTTTTGGGGACTTGTTCCCGAAGACCATATCGTTGGAAAACCTATCATGGTAGGCTTTTCTTATAATCCAGAACAAGGCATCGCAAGCACTCGCTGGGACAGGGTACTCAAATGGGTAGAATAATGCCTGATTTAAAGCAAGTTATCACTCATTGCTGCTCCTATAACGCTATTTTCAAATTCATTTCTTTTTTCATCACAAGCAAAGCTTCTGCATTCCCAATGGCATCGTCTAAGGCGTTGTGCGTATGCGTACGTGTGCGCAAGTGCTTGAAATTCTGAAAAGTATCTTTGACCATTCCCTTGTAAAGGCTACCCAAATTAGTAGAACTATGCCCAAAGGGATTTCGCCTCAGAAAGTGCTGAAAATACCAACAAACGAACATCCAGTCAAAGCCATTGTTGTCAGAAATAAAATAAGGCTTGCCCTTACTGTTTTCTAAAATCCATTTTTCAAAATTGAGCATTGCTTGTAAAGGCTCCTGAAAGCTAAGTGTTTGCTCGCGAGTCCACCCCGAAACTGCCAATGCTTCTGCTTGGTAATGCTCAGAAATAGGACGCATCTCTGCATAAAAGGTGCGAGAGAGGCTTGGTTCTACCACCACCGCCCCCAAGCTAAGCATCGAATAATCGGCAGGAATTGCGCCATCTGCCTCTATATCCACCATGATGTATGTCATATTATAGAATAATTTTGATTGTAGGAAACTGATAATCAGCACAAAAATAGAAATATTCTAAAATTTATTACTGTTTTCAGCAACAATAATAGATTTTCTTATCTTTGCAAGTGATTTGAAAAAAGCCCATAATTTATGCTTAGTGTAAATCACTTACTTGGTATCAAAGACCTGACTTTGAAAGACATAGAAACTATCTTAGATACGGCAGATACTTTCAAGGAAGTCATCAACCGCCCTATAAAGAAAGTTCCTTCACTGCGTGATATGACGATTGCGAATGTATTTTTTGAAAATTCTACCCGCACTCGCCTATCTTTTGAGTTGGCAGAAAAACGCCTTTCTGCCGATGTCATTAATTTTTCCGCTTCGGGGAGTTCTGTAAAAAAAGGGGAAACTTTGCTCGATACTGTTAATAATATCTTGGCAATGAAAGTAGATATGATAGTGATGAGGCACGCAAGCCCAGGCGCACCTCACTTTTTAGCCAAGCACATCAAGGCAAATATCATTAATGCAGGAGATGGCACGCATGAGCATCCTACCCAAGCCCTTTTGGATGCCTATTCTATCCGAGAAAGATTAGGGGGAATTGGTGGCAAGAAAATAGCTATTATTGGCGATATTTCTCATTCCAGAGTTGCCCTTTCCAATATTTTTGCCTTACAAAAATTAGGGGCAGAAGTGATGGTTTGCGGACCGAGTACCCTCATTCCCAAGTACATAAAAGGCTTAGGTGTAAAAGTATCGCATAGCGTAAAGGAAACCCTCCAATGGTGTGATGTTGCCAATGTCCTTCGCATACAGTTAGAGCGGCAACAATCTAAAAATTTCCCTTCTTTGCGCGAATATTCTCTCTATTATGGCATCAATAAGGCTTTGTTGGACAGTTTAGACAAGGAGGTAGTCATCATGCACCCAGGTCCGATTAATAGAGGCATAGAGATTACAAGTGATGTAGCAGATTCGGGACACTCTATCATTTTGCAGCAAGTAGAAAATGGTGTAGCGGTCAGAATGGCTGTACTTTTCTTATTAGCACAACAAAATAAACCTTATTAGAAAATAGATGCTATAATTTTCGCTTTTAGTCATTTATTCATCTTATCTATTCTTTTTTCCCCAATACCATTTGTTTAGCTTATGGGACAAAAAAGCCGTTCCTGCTCCCAAAATAATTCCTGCTGCTACGTCAGAGGGGTAGTGAACGCCTGCGTGCATTCGTGAGTAAGCGACACTGCCTGCCCACAAAAACGAAGGAGCTATTACATACCATTTTGGAAAGTTTAGACTCAGGGAAGTAGCTGTATAAAATGACGTAGAGCTATGCCCCGAAGGGAAAGAGGGGTCAGGCTCGGAAGTAGTATTGTCTAAGTCGGGATAGCTTGCGTACGGTCTTGGTCTTTGCACGCTGTATTTGATAGCTGCTGTTGCTACCAAGTTCAGCGCAAGCCCTATGCCTGCGATATAGCCTTTATAGCGAAGCTCCTTATTTTTTGTAGCAATCCCTACACCAAGAAGTGCAATAGGGTAAGCGGCACTAATAGGCACAACGGAATTGGAAAAGGAGGTAAAAGTAGCGTCCAAACCCTTATCTCTCCCAATGTTTATTTTTCTAAGCCACTCAATATCTGTGTTTTGAGCATTTGAAATGAATACGTTGAAAAGGCAAATAAAAGAAAAGAGAGTATATTTCATAAAATTGTATAAAAAAACCCACCATTTTGAATGGTGGGAATTACTGCCTATAAAGTATTTTTCAATGCCTCTGTAAACTTCGGAATGATGTCGAAGGCATCTCCAACAATTCCATAGTCCGCCGCTTTGAAGAAAGGTGCGTCGGCATCCTTATTAATCACGACAATAGTTTTGGAAGAGCTTACGCCTGCTAAGTGCTGAATAGCTCCCGAAATACCAACGGCAATGTAGAGATTTGGACTTACTTTGATGCCTGTTTGCCCTACGTGTTCGTGGTGTGGTCGCCAATCCATATCCGAAACGGGCTTAGAGCAGCCTGTAGCAGCGTTCAACGTTTTTGCTAACTCCTCAATCATGCCCCAATGCTCTGGACCCTTCAAGCCGCGACCGCCAGAAACTACAATGTCGGCATCCGTCAATAGAATGTCGCCTGTTTTTTGTGTTGTTTCTTTGATAGTAATCGTAGAGGCAGCTACTGACGGGCTAAAACTTTCTATTACTGCTGTTTTACCTTTTTCCGTCATGGCTACGGCGTTTTTCTTGATACTTAATACCTTGATAGCATTATTCAAAGCTACTTCTGTATAGGCTTTGCCCGAAAAGACACCTCTTTTTACCACAAACCCCTTGCTGAAATCGGGCATTTCTATGACATTGGAAGCTACGGAAGCTCCCAAATGAACTCCTACCATCGGGGCAGCCAAATCGTTCAAGATAGATTTGGCAAAAATGACCACTTCTGCACTTTGAGCTTGCGCTGCTTGTGCTACAATGGAAGCTACTTGAGTTGCCTCCAACTTGCCTGATACAGTAAACTGCAAAACTTTATCTACCCCGTATTTTCCTAACTCTGTGGTATCTGCATCGCTTGGGGCTACTGCAACCACCTGCCCTTTGGCTATAGCTGCACCATAAGCCACTGCTTCGAGTGAAGATTTCTTTGGTGCATTATTTTCAGATTCTATATATATTAGTACGTTCATTTCTTGATTGTTAATTGTTAATTTTTAGTTGTTTATTGTTAGTTATTAATGGTTAACATAACTTATAACCTAATAACCCAATAACTAAATTACTTTTGCCTCATTTTTTAGTAACTCTACCAACTGCCCCACGTTGGCGGCATCTATCATCTTGCAGTTACTACGTGCCGCAGGAACTTCATAGCTTGCTACTTGGGTAGAGATAGCCGTAGCTACAGGGCTTACTACCTTCAAAGGTTTCGTTTTTGCAGTCATAATACCTCTCATATTTGGTATTTTCCACTCTGCTATAGGCTCTTGGCAACCCGCTACAAAAGGTGTAGGAAGTTCCACTACTTCTTTACCGCCTTCTATTTCTCGGTACATAGTGGCTACATTGCCGTTCAAGTCGAGTTTCATACAAGGCACTATACAAGGTAAGCCAAGCATAGCAGCTACCATTCCATGCACCTGTCCGCCATTGTAATCGCTTGATTCTCTGCCCATCAAAATCATATCGTACTGATTTTGTTTAGCAATTTCGGCAATCTGCGTTGCTACAAAGAAAGCATCTGTAGGTTCTGCATCTACTCTGATGGCATCATCAGCCCCAATAGCCAATGCTTTGCGGATAGTAGGTTCTGTGTCTGCCTTGCCCACGCAAAGCACTGTCAGTTTGCCCGCAGTTTGGTCGCGCAGCTCTACCGCTCTTGCCAATGCAAAGTCATCATAAGGAGCAATGACAAAAGTTAGCCCTGCCAAATCGGGCTTTCCATCTTTGAACGGAATTTTTGCATTCGTATCGGGAACGTGGCTTATACAAATTAATATTTTCATGCGTAAAAATGAATATGTTTAGAGTTCAAAATTTAAGGTTCAAATGTTTAATGTTTAAAGTTTAATGCTTGCCTTACTGCTATCAAAAAACAATTATATTTATTGAATTGTTTAAATTAGGTAACAAGACAAAACAAAGTAGTTCTCAACCACAAGTGTATTTGTCCGATTCAGTAGTCCGCCTCAAGCAAATAATCTGATTATGAGTTAGTTGATTTGCCAAAAGGCGAAAATACATTCAAGCAAATTACTCAGCCCAAACAAACGATGCGAAGTTAGAAATCAATTTTGTTATAATAAAGTTTTTAAGAAAAAATATTATGCAAGCAGAGTAATTTTGATTTTAATGATATAAAAAAGAATATTTATTTCGTTTTTTGTAAATTTGCAAAATGAAAATCAAATTAGTAGAAACCAAAGAAGTACAGAAAACGGCAGTCTTAGTAACTGTAATTACACAAAAGCAAACTGAAGAGCAGGCAGTAGAATACCTCGACGAACTCGAATTTTTAGCAGAAACGGCGGGGGTAAAAACGATTTATAAATTTAAGCAAAAGTTAGATAGACCAGACGGAAAGTTCTTTGTGGGCAAAGGCAAAATGGACGAAATAATAGCCTATACCAAAGAATATAAGCCTGATGTAATTATTTTTGATGACGATTTGAGCAGTTCGCAGATTCGCAACTTAGAAAAAATACTTACTTGCTCTATTCTTGACCGCAGTTTGCTCATTATCCAGATTTTTATGCAGCGCGCCCGCACCGCACAGGCTCGCACGCAGGTAGAGCTGGCACAGTTTGAGTATGTATTGCCAAGACTGACTCGCATGTGGACACACCTTTCGCGGCAGCAAGGAGGAAAGGGAACGCGCGGCGGACCTGGGGAGAAAGAGATAGAAACTGACCGCCGAATAGTACGCGATAGAATAGCCTTTTTGAAGGAAAAACTCAAAGAAATTGAGAAAATATCGCTGAACCAACGCAAATCGCGCGACCTTATGGTGCGTGTGGCATTAGTAGGCTATACCAACGTAGGCAAATCTACGCTGATGAATTTGCTTGCCAAATCCGATATTTTTGCCGAAAATAAACTATTTGCCACAGTGGACTCTACAGTGAGAAAAGTGGTTTTTAACCAAGTGCCTTTTTTGCTCGCAGATACTGTTGGTTTTATCCGCAAGCTACCTACTACCCTCATAGAGGCGTTCAAGTCCACACTTGCCGAAGTAGTAGAAGCAGATATTTTGCTGCACGTCATAGATATTTCGCACCCCGCCTTCGAGGAGCAAATAGAGATTGTAAGCAAAACTTTGGCAGAGATAGGGGCGGCAGACAAATCGGTAATTCTTGTTTTCAATAAGATAGACCAATACAAGAATCCCGAAGGAGATGAGTTTGAGATAGCTCAAAGCAAAATTCCTACATTGGAAGCATTAAAACAGATGTATATTGGCAAATTGCCCAAGGCAATCTTTATCTCGGCAGTGCAAAAAGAGAATATTAATGAGCTTCGTCAACTGCTATTTAAGGAAGTCGCCGAAAAATATTACACAATTTATCCTAATTATTTGAAACAAGATGTTAATTTGGTGCATCTTTTGACAAATGAGTGAGAAGTATTATGCACCAAAGATAGATATTTGCCTCGAATACAATAACTGACACGCTAATTTTATAATAAAAACTTTTTGCATCTAAATTGTTATTAGGCTTAGTTCATGGAAAGCGAAAAATTTAATATCCTATACGTAGATGATGAAGAAGATAATCTAAGAATCTTCAAGGCTTCTTTTCGGAGAGAGTTTAATGTCTTTACGGCTGTAAACACAAGTATTGCAAAGGAAATTCTCCAAAGTAATGATATTCAACTCATTATCTCAGACCAGCGTATGCCCGATAAAACGGGGGTAGAGTTTTTAGAAGAAACAATTGCAGATTTTCCTGATGTTATCCGCATCATACTCACTGCTTTCAGTGACACTACGGACATCATTAGGGCAGTGAACAAGGTGGGCATCTACCGCTATCTCACGAAACCTTGGGACATAGACGACCTGATGATGACCATAAAAAGTGCGGTAAATAATTTTGGACTCAAGCGTCAGAATAAAAACCTGATAGTAAACCTACAGCAGATTAACGAAGAATTATTGCACGCAAACGAGGATTTAAAAAAACGCAACCAAGAATTAGATGAGTATGTCTATCGGATTTCGCATGAAGTACGCGCCCCTATCTCGTCCATCATGGGCTTATTTTACTTGCTCAAAAACCACGAAGACCACGATAATCTTGCAATTACGCAAACTTACCTAAAGTTGATAGAAGAAAGTATCTCTAAATTAGATATTTTTATTCGTTCTGTGTTGCAATACTCCGCTACCAAAAATTTTGAACAACAAATAGAAGAAATTGATTTTCACAAAGTTATAGAAGATTGTTTAGATGAATTTTTCCCACAAGGTACAAGTGGAAAAATAAAAATAAGCAAGGAAATTCATGCTGAAGTAACCTTCTTCTCTGATGTAAGCCTATTAATGACCATTTTTAGGAATTTATTAGAAAATGCCATTAAATATGCCAAGCCAAACGAGCAGAACAGTATTTCTGTGTTGGTAAAAACTGATGAAAATAAAGTTTCTATCCGCTTTGCAGACGAGGGCATCGGCATCCCATTCCTCTACCAAGAGAAAGTATTTGATATGTTTTATCGTGGTAATGATGAGGCAAATGGCTCAGGATTAGGGCTTTATATTGTAAAAATGGCATTAAGCAAACTAAATGGTTCTATTCGGTTGGAAAGCGAAGAAAATGTTGGCACCACTTTCTTCTTAGAAATTCCTAATTCGAAAGCGTAAAATATCTCGTGCTTTATTCAGCATTATTCTGTATAGTTTTCATCTTTGATTTGAAATTATTTCGTTGTATGGAAAACTACACAAAAAAAAAGCATTATCCGCATACGAACTGCAACGAGGAAAAGCAATGCCAAGTAAAAATCATTCGAAGAAATGTTTTATTCAGACCTTAGCGAATTTACAGGATTTGTCAATGCTGCCTTAACCGATTTATAACTCACTGTAAGTAAAGCAATTACAATCGCACCAAGACCTGCAAAAGCAAAGAGTTCCCAAGCAATCCCAACCTTATAGGCAAAATCTGCTAACCATCTATCTATTGCATAGTAGGCTATCGGAATCGCAATAAAAAAGGCAATACCTACTAACTTTAAAAAGTCTTTGGAAAGTAAAAAAGTAATTTGTGAAACACTTGCCCCAAGCACCTTGCGAACTCCTATTTCTTTTGTTCTTTGGTTTACCATAAAAGAAACCAAGCCGAACAAGCCCAAAGAGGAAATCAAAATCGCTAAAAAGGTAGCTATTTGCATGAGTTTTGCCATTTTTTGCTCACTTTCATAAAACTTAGCAATGCGGTCATCAAACCACGTATAGTCAAATTTGTCGTCTGTGTCGGGGTAGATTTCGTTATAAATTCTCTCTATTTTTGCCATTACACCCTGCATTTCTTTTTGCGTTTTGCCCTTTGTTTGCATTTTCAGATTGATTGTACTCAAATATCTGCCCTCACAAGTGATGAATGTCGGGGCGATTGCCTTGTGCATAGGCTGAATGTGGAAATCTTTGATGACACCCACGATTGGTAAGGCTGCCCCACTATACGCAGTAAAAGCCTGACCTACTGCCTCTTGTGGATTTTTAAAGCCTAATAATTTTGAATAACTTTCGTTAATAACTACTTCTACCATAGAGTCGCTGTTGCTAATATTGCGCCCCGCCAAAAGTTTCAGCCCAAATAGAGGAATATAGGAAGAATCTCCTGACTTTCGATGTACCTCATGTTCAAGTATTTCCTTTTCTTTTTTGAACTTCAAAATAGTGGTACTCTGACTCCTATCTGCAATGATATTCCCACTTAGGCTTACTTGCTGTATTTCAGGGATTTGCTTTATCCTATCTACTAAAGTATATTTTAATTTTTGTTTTACAGAGTCTTCATCATTCCAAAACCAAGGCGTACTAAAAGTAACAATTTCATCTTTTTTGAAGCCCATATCTTTTTGAAGCATGAAATCAATTTGACTACCAATTATCAAAGTACCGATAATAAATGCTTGTGAAACAGTAAATTGGGTAACTATCAAGGTTTTTCTCAAATAGGCTTTTCTACTCGATGAGTTATTAGTTGAAATCTGGTTTTTCATAGCCAAAACAGGCGAAAAAGCGGAAAGGACAAAAGCAGGATAAAGTCCTGATAAAAAACTCACTACCAAGAGAATAGCAAACAAAAATAGTAGATTTAGTAGTTCAAAAATTTGGAAACTAAGCCCTTTTGGAATGTAGTCCGAAAATAAAAATAATGCCTGCTCTGCCAAGAAAATAGAAAACAAAACCGCTATAAAGGTAATGATAGAAGTTTCTCCTAAAAATTGGAAAATCAGGTTTTTACGACTGCTCCCAAGCACTTTCCTAATGCCTACTTCCTTTGCCCTATAGACCGCTTGTGCTGTTTCCAAATTGATAAAATTGATACACGCAATAAGCAATAAAACGGTGGCAATAAGCATAAGCGCATACAAAGTAGGCAAATGCGCCTGACGTTCAAAATTGCCATATTCGTGGTCAAAATGCAAGCCTGCCAAAGGCTGTAACGCAAATTTTCGCTCGAATCTTTCTTCTTCTTTTTCTGTATTCATCTGATGCTCCCCCACCGCAATAATTTGCTTTTCAACTTCCTCTGTATTCGCACCTTTACTTAATTTTAGGAATAACATAGACGAAGAATTAATATTATTCCAATTTTCCAATTCATAATTCTTTTTCAAAAAAGAATTGCTTTTTATACTGCTGAAAGAAATAAAATCTGTAAACACTGCAAAATCAGAGGCTTGTTCAAAATCTTTGACTATGCCCGAAACCGTAACCCAAAGAGAATCACCATAAAGCAATTGCCTTCCCATTGCTTCGCTTTCTCCAAAGTAGAGTTTGGCTTGTTTTTCTGTCAAAACGACTTGATTAGGCTTATCCAAAGCCGTTTCTGCCGAGCCTTTGAGCCACTCATATTCAAATAGTTGGAAATATTCAGGCTCTGTAATTGCTTTTTTGCTCTTGGTTTCTATACGAATAGGCTTTTTATCACCATTAGGAACACTAATTTTAGCATAATGCTCGTGAAAAGCTACTATATTTTCCAAGCCTGTAACTTCATTCCTCACTGCAAAAGGCAGAGCGGCAGGAACGCCATGATTTTTATGCCAATTATCAGAAAAATTGATTTGAGAAACTACCCGATAGATGCGTTCCTTGTCCTTATGAAAAGTATCAAAACTTAGCTCGTATTTGACAATCAAAAAGATAACTAAACAGGAACTAATCCCAATAGAAAGACCTAAAACATTAATAAAGGTATGTAACTTGTTCCTAACAAGATTTCGCCAAGCGACGGTGAAATAATTTTTTATCATAAAATCTCAATGTTTGAAATAGTTCGAGCTTGTTTGAAGTAGTTTTAATAATATCAAAAACAATCAGACAATTTCAAATACTTTGCCATTTATAAATCATTCATAATTAATAACTTATAAATCATCATTCAAAAAAACTGTCCGTTTTCGGTCATTTTTGTGCGAAAGTGGTAATTTGAAAATATTACCCTACCAATTTTACAAAGGCAACAATAAAGGGGGCAGAAAGTAGCAAGCTATCAAACCTATCTAAAAAGCCGCCATGCCCAGGAATGGTATCTCCCGAATCTTTGATGCGAATACTTCGCTTGAAAAGGGACTCTACCAAATCTCCATAAGTGCCTGAAACTACGATAATAACGGCAATAGAAAGCCACTGCCAAAGGTTCAAATCGCTGAAATATAACGAAAGTACGTAGCTAAAAAGCAAGGCAAGCAATGCCCCGCCAATGCTCCCTTCCCATGTCTTTTTTGGGGAAATTTTAAAAAACAATTTGCTTTTCCCGAAACGTCGCCCCGCAAAATAAGCCCCCGTATCGCTTGCCCAAATGATAAAAAGTGAGCCAATAATAATCTGATAGCTGTATTGGGCTTTCATAAAAACGGCGGTATTGAGCAATGCAAATGGCACAGCTACGTAGATAATGCCCAAAAATGTAAAAGCAATATTGACAAAAGGCTGCAAATCGCGCCTGATGTACTGATAGAGTTTGATGAAATAGACCCCTGAAACAATTACCCAAATCAAGAAGTAATAATCTCCGCTCAAATTGTACTTTTCTACAAAAAAAGTGAGTGTAAATATGAGCTGCCCTATGAAAGTACCGAAATAACGGAGGGGTAGGTTGCCGTCTATGCCAAGCAGTTTGTAAAACTCAAGCTGGGTAAACATACAAATTAGGAAAAATAAGGCAAAATATGTCCACTCACTATAAAAAGTGCAAGACAGAATTAATGCTACACCGAAAACAGCTGCAATGATGCGCTGCTTAAGTTCGGAGAGTTTGGAGAGGTTATTCAAATTCCAAGTCATGTTTTATAATTTTTGTAGCTTCGGTTATAAATTGCTGATTTACATATAGTTGGTACGAACCAAATTGATAAGATGAATCTTTTTTATCCATCAAGACCACAGGAATTTGGCTATCTTCTAATACAGTTCGGACTATCTCGACTCGCACCTCGTTAGGACTTTCATAAACTAATACCCAATCTTTTTCCATACATTTATTATTTTCAGGATTTAACCTCATTTATATTTGTAATATGCACATTTTGAGCTATTTTGTAGAACAAAAACAATAAAATAGAAACAATTATCAAAGACATAGAAGCCATATCCAGGGGAATTTGTTCCTTCTCAATATCTATTTCTATTTGCTGTTGCTGATAGAGGTACATCATCAGAACCGTAAAACCATTGTTGATAAAATGAGCTAACATTGCATACGTAAGGTTTCCAGACCAATAGTAAAGATACCCAAAAATAGCACCAAGCAACATTCGGGGAGCAAAGCCGTAAAATTGGAAATGGATAGCACTAAAAATAATGGCACTTACCCAAATAGCGATATGTGCATTACCAAATAAGTCCTTCAGTTTGTTTTGCAAAAGCCCTCTGAAAAGCAATTCCTCGCCTATGCCTGGAATAATGGCAATAACTACAAAGCCCAAAACAAACTGCTCAAAGGTATGAAACTCTGTGATAAAAATTGTCAGTTCTTTCATTCGTTCTTCGTGTGCCTTTGCCCAATTTTGAAAATTTTCGGGGAAAACCCAGCCCTGATTCCACTCACCAAGCCAGCCAATAAGTGGCATTTCTATGATTGTAAGTGCCACAGTTACAAACAAAAGCAATAGGACAGTGCTTAGGTTGCTACTTATGAATAGCTTTTTTACAAGGGAGGTATTATCTACAAATCGGAGGTAAATAAGAGAAGTGAGAATAAAAATGCAAAAAGCGGTAACACCCTGCATCACCAAAAAGGCTATGCGCGTTTCTGGAAAATTAGAAGGATTTTCCATCAGTTTGGTCATAATCTCCAAATCGTAGTCCATGAAAGGAAGCGTTGCCACGAAGCCCAAAAAGTTGGCAATAAAAAAGCCAACCAACACAACCAATATAAATATAAGCAACGAAGATAAAGAAGCTATTTTGCTTTTGTAATAAGAAGATTCCCCTAATTTGTTTTCTTGCATTGTGTTGTGATAAGATGTACTCGTAAAGTCTAAAAATTTATATTCGGCGTATTTGAGGGCAAATTAAGGAATTTAAGTGTGTGTTTTAAAATCAAATGATTTGTTTTTTTAAAAAAAGAGATTTCTATTGCAGATGTATTGCCAAAGAAACCAAATTACTTACACATTACTCCAAAAGCAACTTTCTCCCAAAATGCGTGTAAGTAATTAACTATAAGCAATTTACATATAAATTCAAATTACTGTTAAAATATTTTAAAAATTTTTATATTAATTTATAATTTTTTGAAAATCAAGGAGATAAATTTATATTTTTGTTTCCAAATGACCCCTCAAACCACTTTAATTGCGTGCTAAATTTACAACCTAAATTTATTACTTCCGTATTTTATCTTACATTCGCTTTTAAAATTTTAAAATGTTCTATGTGGAAACGTATTCGCAATATTTTTAAGACAGATTCACAGGGGAAATTAGAAGACGACCCTGCTATTCTTATTCAGAGGGCTATCCATGAAATGAATCACTCAGTTCAGGATAGTAGCGTTGCTATCAAAAACGCGCAAATTGGTCAGTACGAGATTCAGAGGAAACTCGATGCGTACAAAGAGGATGCGGCACGCCTGCAAAAGGAGGCAACAGACTTCGTAAAAAAGAAAAAAGACAATGAAGCAAAGCAAGTTCTGACACAGAAAGCACTCATAGACAAACAAGTAGCTCAGTATGAAATGCTCAATAATAACATTTTGCAAACGGTTTCGCACCTGCAATTTCAGCAGCATCAGATGAAACTCAAAATAGACGAGCTACATACTAAAGAGGTGTTGCTATCTGCGAAACTGACAAATGCCAAGACACAAGCGGAAATCTCTCAGCAGTTGAATGAAATAAGTCAATTTACTGACTTACATTTTGAGCAGCTGGAGCAAGATGCTATGCACATAGAAAATGTAACAAATGTGCTAAATTCCTTACAAACAGATTCGGTAGAGGCAGAAGTAAATAAGATTTTGGGGCAATTTCCTTCGGTAGAAAAGCTAAATAATAGCTTTGAAACGCTACTTTTGGATATAGATAAGGAGGAGAGAGAACGCCAAAGAGTGATAGACGAAGCTAAAAACAAGAAGGTAGATTTGCTGTTTTCTCAGCTAAAGGGTGGGAGTCTAATTGTTCGTGAGGACACGCAACAAAAGGACAAGGAGAAAATTGACCCAAATGATTTTTTTAAAAATACAGAAAAGCCAGAAAAACAAGTAGGTAAAGACGATTTATTAGATAGCTTTTTTAGCCAAACACCTGAAAAAGAAGAACCTAAAAAAGATGATAAACAAAAATTATTAGACGATTTTTTTAAGTAAATTTTTTAAAAACTCAAAACTCATGTATCATATCAAAAAAACAATACTTATTACTTTGGCTTGTGTAACCCTTGCTGCTTGCGGGACAAAAGAAACTCAAAACAAACAAAAAACAACACCTATTGCGGGGACTTGGAAATTAATTTCTGGTACACTCATAGAAAAAGGCGATACAGTGGTAACAGATTACACCCAAAACCAAACCATGATAAAGGTGATTAATGAAACTCATTTTGCTTTTTTGAAACATGACCTGCTCAAAGGCAAAGATTCTACAGCAGTTTATGGCTCTGGCGGCGGACGTTATACTTTGGTAGGCGACCAATATACCGAACACTTGGAGTATTGTAGTGATAGACAATGGGAAGACAACTCATTTTCATTTACTGTTGCTGTCAAAAACGATACCTTGGTGCAGCAAGGCGTAGAAAAGATTGAAAACCTTGGCGTAAATCGTATCAACATAGAAAAGTATGTGAGGATAAAATAGATTTAGTAATTCATCAAATAACACATAATTTAAAAAGAAAAATGTCAATTCAATTAAAGAAAGGTCATTCATTTAATTTGTCAAAAAAAGAGCTAAACCTAAAAAAAATCATGATTGGTTTGGGTTGGGAACTCAAAACCACTTCTCTCATGGACTTAGATGCCTCAGTATTTATGCTCGGCGGAAATGGCAAACTCCCTGCCGATGAGTTCTTTGTTTTTTACAACAACCTTAAATCTCCCGATGGCTCTATTCAGCATACAGGCGATAACCGCACAGGAGCAGGAGAGGGCGATGACGAAATGATTTTGGCAAACCTAAACTTGATAGATGGCAGGGTGAGTGAGATTTTGATAGTAGTAACTATCCACGATGCCCCCGCTCGCCGACAGAATTTTGGCTTGCTCAATGATGCCTATATCCGCTTAGTAGATGTGGAAACGAAGCGCGAAATACTAAACTACGACTTGGATGCGAGCTTTGCCAAAGATACAGATGTAGAGTTTGGCAAATTGCAACGCTTAGATGGCGAATGGCACTTTGTTGCTTCGGGCATTGGCAGCACAAAAGGCATAGAGGGATATGTGGAAGCGTATGCGTAGAGAAAAAATGTTTAAATACAGTTTGTTGGAATGTTTGGGGACTGTTTGAAATGGTTAGAAATACGGGTTTGAAATGGTTTGAATACTGTTCAAAATAGTTTTAACAATCTCAAACTAAATCAAACAAATTCAAACAATTAATTGAGAAACACATTCATAATTCATCATTTATAATTTATAATTAAAAACATGGCAATTTCATTGAAAAAAGGAGGAACGTTCAACCTCTCCAAAAAAGAACCTGCATTAAAGAAAATTATGATTGGCTTGGGCTGGGAACTCAAAGCGGGCGCACAGGTTGACTTGGACGCATCAGTGTTCATGCTTGGTGCAAACGGCAAACTCCCTGCTGATGAGTTCTTTGTCTTTTACAATAATCTCAAGTCTTTAGATGGCTCTTTGCAGCACACAGGCGACAACCGCACAGGGGCGGGCGATGAAGATGATGAGATGATTTTGGCAAATCTGCCTGCTATAGATGCAAGAATCCACGAGATTCTCATTACGGTCAGCATACACGAGGCTGTAGCTCGCCGCCAAAATTTTGGGCACTTAGCAGAGGCTTATATCCGCATTGTAGATGTGGAAAGCAAGCGAGAGGTATTGCGCTATGACCTTGATAATGAGTTTACTGCCTTTGCCGATATTGAGTTTGGTAAGCTCAAAAGAGTAGATGGCGACTGGACTTTTATCGCTTCGGGCATAGGCTCTAACGGTGGCTTGCAGACCTACGTAAATGCGTATTCGTAAGAAATGTTTGAAGGTTTAAAATACAGTTTGAAAATGTTTGAAGTTGTTTTTTAAAGTAAGCGTTTTGTAGCGGTGTCCCGCGCCTTGATTAAAGGGCATGGTTAGTTTTAACCCCTCGCTTTAGCGGGGGGAACACCCTCTCCCAAGTAGAGAGCGTTTATTCTTTGAAGGTCAATAAGGGGAATATTTCTTATTAAAAGGAATGGCATTGGAATAAAATCCTGCTTATAAATATTACTTTTATGACCACTAAACACGTTTTTCATAGATAAATAATCTAAAAATCAGATTCAAAATTATAAAGCATGACACAAAGTTTTTGTTGGAATTGTGGAACTCAAATTATGACTTCTCAAGCAAAATTCTGTATGAATTGTGGTGCAAACCTATTGCAACAGGTAGAAACCGAATCCTCACAAACACATAAAGAAGTAAAACTTCCAGAGGGTTTGTCTGAGTATTTTAGTAAAATGCCAGACTTACCCCCACCAATAGTGAAATCTGAGGAAAAGATTTTAGAGCAACCTAATACAGCACTTTTTCAGTTAGCCTCCAAATTCAGGAATAGATTGATACTACTAAGGATTTATTCAAATCCAGCTTTGTACTTCATGACAATTTGGGGAACGGGCTTTTTGGGAGGAATGCTCGGCAGTTTTTTACAAAATGTTGATTTCCTTAAAAAAATTGTTTTATCGCTGCCATTCTCAGAAATGATTGGTAGTGATGCCGTTAGCTTCGTGTTCTTTGGGTTTTCCTCTTTCTTTCTTATCTTTATTGTGTTGCCAATTCTTATATTTTTTTATACAAAAATGATGTATAAAAAAACTATTTACACGATTTATAAAGATAGAATAGAATATGCAGAAGGTTTTTTGAGTGTTGAAAAAAAATCTGTAACCTTCAAAAGAGTAGTGGAAGTGCATCTGAGAAAAGGATTTATCCAAAAAATGTTTGGTTTAGGTTCTATTCATTTGGAAATTCCCAATAGTGCGAGTGGAGGCAGAAATGGCTCATGGTGGGAAGGAGCCAGAAATGGTATTTATCTCAAAGACATAGAAAATCCTGATGAGATTTACCAAAAAATCAAAAAAGTAGTAAACGAACAGCGATAGCTTATAATTAATCACTCACAAAAATAACCATAAAAAAATGTCCATAGAACTCAATAAAAAAACAGGCATCAATCTTTCCAAAGGTAGCTCTATCTCTTTGAAGAAAGAAGAAAGAAAATTAGAAGAAATATGCGTAGGCATCAACTGGGGAGCTATCCAAAAGAAGTTTATAATTAGCTTTTTCAACGAAACCGAAACCGTAGATTTGGACGGCAGCGTGAGTATGTTTGATGCGAATGGCAACTTAGTAGATACTGTTTATTACCGCAAGTTGCTCTCCAAAGACCAAGCCATCAAGCATAGCGGCGATGACCGCAAAGGGGACTTGGACAAGGCTGATGACTTTGATAATGAGGTGATTCAGGTAAACCTGAAAAATGTAAGCGCAAATATTCAGCAGATTGTTTTTTACATCAACTCTTTCAAAGGACAGGACTTTGCGACCATTCCGTACTCCAAAATACGAATTTTTGAGGGAAAGCCACAGCAGGTAGTTTCTGTTTTTGCTACTTTTAATCTTTCCGCCGAGCCAGATTTTGCGGGCAAAGTTTCTATGATTATGGGCAAAATAGTCAGAGAGGCGAATGGCTGGAAATTCATGACCATAGGAGAAGCCATAGAAGCAAAAAATATCGATGAAACGATTAAGGCGATTCAGGCGAGGTATTTATAAATTAAGGTGAAACTTATTTCATCTTTTTACTAACACGCACAGCTAAATTCCACGTTTTGCGGCTTGTTTTTCAGTGAAAAAGTTAAAAACAGCCTATAAATGTTTAAGGTTATATCAGACAAAACTTTACTCATTTATTGGCTGTTCCAAACACTTTTTACAAAGATATAGCTTTTGGCTCTATCAAATCCCACAGATTTCCAAATATGTCTTCAAAAACAGCCACTGTTCCGTAAGCTTCTGTGGTTGGTTCTCTTACAATTTTAATCTGATTGTCAAGTAAGTTCTGATAATCTCGTGCAAAATTGTCTGTGTGGAGGAAGAGAAAAACTCGACTGCCTGTCTGATTCCCAATTCTACTTTTTTGTTCTTCGTTTGTGCCTTTGGCTAATAACAAAGAACATTCAGTTGCTCCTTTTGGTGTTACAAGAACCCACCTTTTTGTTTCTGACAAAATGGTGTCCTCTTTGAGCGTAAAATGTAGTTTTTGGGTGTAGAATTCTATTGCTTTGTCATAGTCGTCCACAACAATTGCGATATGTGCTAAATTTTGTTTCATGCTGTCTAATAATTTAATTGTATATTCACCCAAACTGGGCAAATGTGTTGCAGTGGCGAACCACTCTTGTTTTTTTCTACTACCTACTCATCATATATCATACTAAATTCATCTTGGGGATAGCTTTCCGCAATAATGCCATTGACAACAAGGTAGGTAGCTGAAAATTCATTAACATAGGAGCAAAAAACATCGATGAAACGATTCAAATGAAGTATTTATAAATATTTGTTAAATATTGTTAATAGGGGGGGGGTAAAAACTGACTAAGTGCGTGCTGTAGCTCTACTACCTCTTTGCGGAGGTGCTGCACCTCTTCGGTCAGGCTCGGCTCGCTGCCTATAAGTTGGTGAATATCCGCACCCAAAACGCTGCAAATCTGTGATAGGGTACATAAAGGAATCGCATCTGCCTCGTTTTCCCAGCGGCTGTACGTTTTTTGGGAGATACGTAGCTGATTTGCTACACATTCTTGGGATAAGCCGCAACCCGCCCGCAGGCTACGAAGTTTGTCGGAGATTGAGTTTTTGGAGCTGCTCATAGACTTAAATTGTTTAGGGAATAAATAGTTTTGTTTCTTTGCTTGTAAATGTTGCAAATTAGCTTAATTTTTTGGAGATTTACAAAAAAAGGATAGAAAATTTGAGGTCTAAATTAGTCAAAATATGACTAATTTAGACGTAATAAAAATTGGAGATGTGGGCTTTCTCTTTCACCTTTGCAGTGTTAAATCGATTTGACAAAACGAAAATTATTGTTCAACTTTTTAAAACACTTACAAAAATGAAAGAATTATCTTTTGAAGAAATGATGGACACCGTGGGTGGAGGTCTGTGTCTTGACATGGCTATGCAAATAGGAAGGTGTGCAGCAAGTGGAGATTGGTATTGTGTAGGCTATTTGGGTGCTGCTTATGTTGCATATTGTATTCCTCCGAAAGAGGCTTAACCCCATCATCATTAAACTTTTAGGCTAATTTTATTACTTATGTAGGCAAAATTAGCCTGAAATTAAATCATTTTATCACTTAATGTATAATTTTATGAATGAGTTTTTTTTTGTTTTTCTTAAAAAAATTAACTTACACCATTTTTTTGCTCATAGAATTAAACCTGATTATGAAAATGTTTATAATGTTGTTGAAAAATATGCTCAACCAAAAGAGTGTGACATTTATACATTGCATACTGATATAAGCAATTTAGTGAAACTTTATAAACAAGAAAATAGTAAGGATAGGTTTTTGGCATTTATTATTTCTGAGCAAGGAGAAGTACTCAACATGAATGTTTACGAAAATTTTGCAGGAGCAATATCTATTAGCACACAACAGAGTGGCAATAATCAAGTTATTACAGAAAAAATAAAACCCATTTTCCCATCGAAATGGATGCCTGCGATACATTTAAACAATAAAGTTAAGCAACGCTTTGTCCTACCCTTGACATAGTAAAATATGATAATCAAATTAAAATTAGTGTTTATATGTATAAAAAAATACTTTTTCTTTTTGCCTTTTTTTGCTTTATTAGAATTAGTGTAGATTTTGCGATGCAGAACTTGATTGAAAATGCAGCTATCAATGATAATACTTTTAAGTTTGAAATCAATATGAAACATAAAAATATATTGCAAAATATGAAAAAAAACCAGTGGTTATCTTTTTTAATAATACCTTCAGTATACTCCTTAAAAGTTTTAATTATTTCTCTATTCTTGGTTACTGGTCTTGTTATAAATAGTTATAAGTTTATATATGCTAACATCTTATTAATTTGTATATGGGCTGAGTTTATTTTTATTACCCCTTTTCTGTACGAAATATTGTATTTTAATCTAATTGAGAAAGGTTACACTCACTTTGATTTACAAAATTTCCATAATTTTTCATTATTATATTTTATCGACTTAGACGAAATAAATAAATGGTATGTCTACTGCATTCGTCAGTTCAATCTATTCGAGATAATTTATTTTTTATTTTTGGCTCAAATGTTAAATACTACTCTTAAAACTAAATTTTGGGGGAGGTTAAAATTTATCTTGAGTACTTATGGAGTAGCATTAGCTATTTGGATTTTATTTATAATGTTGATTACCATAGATTTATTGGTTTATGCATAAAAATATTAAAACAATTTATTTTTTATCTGCTTTTTTAATAATAACCCTTTTTATTGGTTTTATATACCTTAAAATAGAAAATCTTAAAGTTGATAAGATTTACCATTTCCCCTCATTTAATTTCTATGATTTAGATAGTATAAGTGTTAATTTGGATAAAAATACTTTGGATAAACTATTAATGATTGTTCATTTTAATTCAGAATGTGGTTCTTGTCATTATCAATTATATGAACTCATTAATTATCAAGACAGTCTTACAAATGTTAATGTTATTTTAGTTTCTGAAGAGAACATAAGTACCATTAGGCATTTTAAGCAACAATTAAAATTAGAAAAATCTAAATTTACTGTACTTAGGGCAGCTAATCATAGCTTTTATAACATTTTTGGGAATGTAATGACACCGTCTATTTTTATTTATAGTTCAGATAAAAAGTTAATCAAAATTTTCAAAGGAGAAACCCAAATTAAAGCTATCCTCAAGCATATCCCATGAAAAATCCTCAAAAATCTTTTACCTTACAGCACGACCAATCTGATTGTGGGGTTGCCTGCTTGCTTTCTATTATTCGCTATTATGGTGGTGAGGAAAGTTTGGAAAACTTGCGTACTTTGAGCGGTACAGATACTCAAGGCACTTCGCTTATGGGTTTGTACGAGGCAGCGAGCAAATTGGGCTTTGCAGCGAAGGGCTGCCTGATGGACGTGCCTACTTTGGCACAGCAAACTACTCCTGTAATTTTGCACGTACTCATAGAGGAAAGATTGCAGCACTATGTGGTGTGCTACGGTTGCCCCACCCCAAACCTCTCCAAAGGAGAGGGAGTAAAATTCTTAATTGGCGACCCCGCCAAGGGCATGGTAGAGTATTCGGCTGAGGAATTAGAAAAGATTTGGCAATCGAAGCGTTGCCTCACGCTTAGCCCCAATGAAAACTTTATAACTACCAATACCCAAAATCAGAACAAACGGAATTATCTGCTTGCCCTTCTGAAAGAGGATTACCCTATTTTGCTGATAAGTAGTATTTTAGGGGTAATGATGGCTGTTTTGGGTATGGTAATGGCGGTCTTTTCTCAAAAACTGATAGATGATATTTTGCCTTCCAAAAGCATAGATAAGTTGGTGTTGGGCGTGGTCTTGGTAGCACTGCTATTGGTGGCGAGAGTGGGCTTTGCTACGCTGCGGCAGTTTCTGCTCTATAAGCAAAGTAGGGATTTTAATGAGCGAATAGGCACTACTTTTTACGAGAGATTACTGCATTTGCCGAAGTCTTTTTTTGATACTCGGAAAACAGGCGATTTGGTAGCAAGGCTCAATGATACTCGCCGTATTCAAATGGTAATAAGCGAGTTGGCGGGTACTTTGCTGGCAGACTTGCTCACTGTTCTTATTTCTATGGGCTTTTTATTCTCCTACTCTTGGCAGTTGGGCTTGTTGGTCTTACTAAGTTTGCCCGTCTATTTTTATTTGGTTTATCGCTACAACTATCAGATAATCAATACTCAAAAAGAAGTAATGCTTGCCTACGCACACAATGAAGGCAACTACATCAATACTTTGCAGGGCATTGGCATCGTCAAGAGCTACAACAGACAAGATTTTTTTGGTAAAATTAACCAAGCAATTTATGGTAATTGGCAGGAAAAGATTTTTCAGTTAGGGAAAATTAATACTCGCTTGTCATTGATAGTAGGCATATCTTCTGTGCTATTTTTGGTTGTTTTGCTTGCTTTTACTGCATGGCAGAGCTACCAAAACCTGCTAAGTGTGGGTGAAATGATGGCAGTAGTTGGCATTGCATCAAGCCTTCTTCCCTTAGTGGCAAAGCTGGCACTGATTAATATTCCACTAAACGAAGCCAAAGTTGCTTTTGACAGAATGTATGAGTATGCCAATATAAAAGCGGAGAAAAACCAAACAAATAATCCAAGCAATGGGCAGGCTGCTATAAATATTGAGAGCCTCAAAGTTTCAAATCTGTATTTTCGCTTTGCGGGAAGAAAGCCAATTTTTACAGACGTAAGTTTTGAGGTAAAAAAGAATGAAATTGCATCTATTGTTGGAGAAAGCGGCACAGGGAAAAGCACGATTTCACAAATTTTAGAGCGATTTTACGAGCATGAAAAAGGAGAGATTTTGATAAATAGAAATCTGAATTTGAAGGAGATAGACTTGCAACTATGGCGTAGTTTATTAGGTGTAGTTCCCCAGCAAATTCATATTTTCAACGGGACAGTCTTAGACAATATTTGTTTGGAAAATCCTCATCATCACATAGAAAAAGTTATGATTTTTCTCAATGAATATGGCTTTATTCCTTTTATCGAGAGTATTCCGCATGGGCTGAATACTATTATTGGAGAGTCGGGTGCCAAACTTTCAGGTGGGCAAAAGCAACTCTTGGCTTTGGCAAGGGTGCTATACAAAAAACCGCAACTTCTCATCCTTGATGAGGCTACCTCTGCCCTCGATAACAAAAACGAAAAATTTGTTTTGCAACTCTTAGAAAAAATAAAGCCACATACCGCCATCATCTTTATTTCTCACAAAATCAGCATAGTATCGCAGATTAGTGATAGCGTTTATTCTTTGGAAAATGGGAGATTAAAACTTATAAAACATACCGCACTTATGAGCTACTAATAACTAATCTGGTCAAAAAAAAAGGCTATCCAAAATTTTGGGTAGCCTTTTTTGAGTAAATAGCCAATTATTTATTTTATTCCGCTTCCGATAGCAAATCATCTTGTGTGTCTGCATCTTCGGCAATAGCTTCTGAGGGGTGTTTGTCGCGCAATTTGGTTTTATGTTTGCTAATCTGCCTTTTCAAAGCCTCTACTGCTTGGTCGGTAGCGGCTTCAAAACTTGTGTCGCTTTCTTTTGCAAATACGTTATTATTGGGGATAAACAGCTTGATTTCCACTGTTTTATTCTCTCTGCTGTGTTCACCTTTTTCGAGTCGGAGGTAAACTTCGCCGCCTGTGATTCTATCAAAGAAAGTTTCCAGCTTGGCTACTTTTTTTTCAATGAAATCCAATAATTTTTTGTCAGCGTCAAAGTGAACGGAATGAATTTGAAGTTTCATAAGCATTAATTTTAATGTGAAAAAATTTGAAGTCAGTCGCAACGGCGAACCGCTTGTATGTTAATGAAGTAAGAAAAAATTAGTTTATGTAAACACTTTATAATGTGCAGTTAAAATAACTCATCATTCAGAACTAATAATTCATCATTCATTCATGCTACAATATAAACATTTTTTGATAATCCTACGCTTTTGGGTGGGCTTTTTCAAAAACTTTTTTCAATTTTTCTACAGAGTTATGCGTGTACATTTGTGTAGAGGCGAGGGTACTATGCCCAAGCAAGTCTTTGATGGAGTTTAGGTCTGCGCCGTTATCGAGCAGGTGTGTGGCAAAAGTATGCCTAAGTACGTGAGGACTACGCCTTTCAATGGTGCTTACTTGGTCGAGCATTTTCCTGACTATCCGCCAAATCATCATTGGGTAGCCTTGTTCGCCGCTCATAGTTGTAATCAAATAATTTTCGGCATCTACGCCCTGCACGAGACTTTTTACCTGCAAATAATTTTTAATGAGGTCAAGCAGGGCAAAGTGCATCGGGATAATTCTCTCTTTATTTCGCTTGCCCAATACTTTGATAGCCTGGTTGTAAAGGTCTATGTCTTTGATTTTCAGTCCTAAAATTTCGGAAAGGCGGATTCCTGTGCCATAGAGAAGTTCTATGATGAGTTTGTCCCTTACTCCCTCAAAGCCATCTTCGTAAGGAACGTCTTCGAGCAATTTTTCCATGCCATTTTCCACCACAAAAAGAGGCAAAGTCTTGCTGATTTTGAGCCTTTTCATCTTATTGACAGGATTTTTTGCTACTACATTTCTTGCTTCTAAGAAATTATAAAAAGACTTTAGGGCAGAAAGTTTGCGGTTGATGGACTTATTGTTGAGTTTGGTGCCGTCTTCTTTTTTCTCTACCAAAGAAATTACCCAGCAGCGAATATCTTGGAGGGTAACTTTGTCTAAGGTAATTTCTTCGGCTTTTTGCCCATCTTCGGTGCAAAGTTTTTCATAAAACTCCTCAAACTGTGCCAAATCAGTCATATAGGCAGTAACCGTATGTTTGCTACTCCGTTTTTGGTATTCCAAATAGTCGGCAAAAGATTCGAGCATAAAAACGTATTTGTGTGTAAAACTGATTTGAATATAGCAAAAAAATATAAAAACTACTTTATGTTTTACATTTCTTAACACCTTTTCAAGCCTCATTAACCTATACGAAGGGTCTTATACCGTAATTTTGAATGTCAGATTAAAAAATACTTAAACTTTTTTGTCATTCTATTAAAAGATTATACCATGAAAAAGCTATTTTTTTTACACGCATTGTTTTCCCTTTTATTTTTATCACAAGTAGTCATAGCCCAAAAAATAATTATCAAAGGCGTACTTACCGATTCTACAGCCAAGCCTCTCCCTTTGGCTACGGTCATGCTTTTGCAGGCAAAAGATTCTGCCTTAGCTACTTTTGGGCGAACTAACGAACAAGGAGAATTTGAACTCAAAAACGTAAGCCCCGATAATTACTTGCTCAAAATCACCTACATCGGCTTTAAAACCTATACCAAGCAAATTTCGGCTCAACAGACGGGTGAGTTAAATCTTGGAAAAATACAAATGGAGTTTCTTACCAAAGAGCTAAATGGCGTTACGATAGAGGCAGAAAAAGCGGCTGTTACTTTCAAGAGAGATACTATAGAGTTTAATGCAGGCTCGTTCAAAACCAAAGAAAATGCCGTAGTAGAAGACCTCCTCAAAAAGCTACCCGGTGTGGAAGTGCAGCGAGATGGCACGATAAAATCACAGGGGGAAACGGTGCAGCGTGTTACGGTCAATGGCAAAGACTTTTTCGGCAGAGACCCGAAAATAGCAACCAAAAACCTCCCCGCCGAAGCCGTAGAAAAGGTGCAAGTATATGACCGCAAGTCCGACCAAACCATTTTTTCGGGTATCGAAGATGGGCAAAAAGAGAAAACTATCAACTTAGAACTCAAAGAAAAGTACAAAAATGCGGGTTTTGGCAATGTGATGGTAGGCTTAGGCAATGACAAAAGACATGAGAGCCGCCTAAGCTATAACCGTTTCAATAAAACAAGCCAACTTTCTATTCTTGGCATGGGCAATAACGTAAATCAGCAGGGTTTTTCTATGGACGACTACATGAACTTTTCGGGGAACTCCCGCAATATGATGAACGGCGGTTCGGTGCGTATAGAAATTAATAGCGATAATCAGGGCGGTATTCCCTTGAATTTTGGTGGGAGGAATTACGGATTTATGAATAATTGGGCGGGGGGTGCTAATTTTGCCAAAACCCTAAGCCCGAAAACAGAAATTACAGGCAATTACTTCTATAATTGGCTCAATCAGAAAATAGACCAAGACGTGGACAGAAAGAACTTTTTGCCTACTGGGACTTTTTCGTCCGTTCAGAACACTTCTCAAAATAATACAAATAATAATCATCGGTTTAATCTCATTGCAGAGCATAAGATAGACTCGGCAAACTCCCTAAAACTGACTTCTGCTTTTACCTACAATCAGACAGAGACGTTTACGAATAGCACCAACAAAACTTTTGATGACAAGGGCATTACCCAAAATGAGGGCGAACGCAAAAACCTAAGAAACGGAAGTTCGCTGGACTTCAACAACGATTTACTTTATAGGCATCGTTTTGCAAAAAAAGGGAGAACGCTATCTTCCAATTTTACTTTCAGAGCCAACGAACAGGACAGCAAAAGTAATTTGGAAGCCGTAAACAAATACTATGGCTTGAGCAACCGAACAGATAACATCAATCAGAAAAGTACGCAAAGCAATTATCTATATACTGTTGGTGCGAATATTTCCTATACAGAGCCAATTGCAAAGAAAAAATACTTGGAATTTAACTATAATTTCCGAAATACAGCCAACAAAGTAAACCAAGAGGTATATGATATCAAAGATAGCGAACAAACACTTAATCAGAATCTTACCAATAAATATGACAATAATTTTGCCTATCATCGCATCGGGGTCAATTACCGAATGAACATGAAAAAAGCTAATTTTTCTACGGGATTGAGCTTGCAAAACTCAAATATTGAGGGTAAATTATTGCTCAGAGATACACAAATTAGTCGTTCTTTCTCCAATCTGTTGCCAAACTTACACTTTAATTATGATTTTACTAATTCAAAACGCTTTAACATAGACTACGAAACAAGCGTGCAGGAGCCAAACGTGAACCAACTTCAGCCCGTCATAGACAACAGAGACCCTCTGAATATTTATGTAGGCAATCCAAATTTGCGACCTGCCTACGCTCATAATGTACGTGCAAATTTCCTCACTTTTGACCCCATCAGCAACATCAATTTCTTCGGTTTTGTAAATGCCATCTATACTACTAACTATATTACTACGGCACAAAGCATTGATAGACAGTTTGTAAGGACTACTACCCCTACCAACGTCAGAGATAACTTGATGCTCACGAGCAATTTGTCTTTTGGCTTTCCCATTAAAAAGCTAAATAGTCGCTTTAATATCAGCACCAATAATACCCTCATGCAAGGCATTAATGTACTGAATAATCTTGAAAATAAATTTCAGCAGCAAACTATTTCGGGTAGGTTACGCTACGACTTTGGTTGGAAAGACTGGATAAATATTGGGCTAAGTACGGACATAAGCAAGCAAGAAACGAAGTATGAATTTAACGAAAGACAGAATCAAGTGTTTGTTAATCAGACTTATACGGCAGATGGAAATTTTACTTTCCCCAAAGGATTTAGCTTTAGTACGGACTTAGACTACCTCATCTACAAAAGCCAAACTACGGACTTCAAACAAGAAATTCCAATTTTGAATATGTCAGTTGCCAAAACTTTCCTCAAGGCAAATGCGGGCGAACTCAAGTTTTCAGTCAATAACCTTTTAGACCAAAATATAGGGGCAAGCCAACAAGCACAAGTAAATTACCTTGAGCAGACCATTATTCGCTCACTTGGAAGATATTTTATGCTAAGTTTTACCTATTCCCTTAATAAAGCAATGAATCCGAGTGCGGGAAGGCGAGGTGGCATGATGCGAATAATTCGATAAATTTCTATATCTTTGCCTATAAATACAATTGTTTTTATATGCAACAGATTAATTACCAAGTAAATAACCGAATTGCTTACATTACGCTGAATCGCCCTGAAAAAAGAAATGCTTTTAATAGGGAACTTGTTAGCGAGCTAAAAGATGCTTTTTCGCAAGCAGAAAAAGATGCATCCGTCAAAGTAATAGTGCTGAAGGCAGAAGGAAAAGTTTTTTGTGCGGGAGCAGATTTAGCCTACTTGCAGTCTTTGCAAAAGCATACTTTCGATGAAAACTTGGAAGATTCTACTTATCTCAAGGAATTATATTTGCAGATATATACACACCCAAAAGTCGTGATAGCCGCCGTGCAAGGTCATGCCCTTGCAGGCGGTTGCGGCTTGATTACGGTTTGCGACTTCGTTTTTAGCGTGCCTGAAGCCAAATTTGGTTATACAGAAGTCAAAATCGGCTTTGTACCTGCTATAGTAATGACTTTTCTGATTCGCAAAATAGGGGAGGGGAGAGCCAAAGAAATGCTACTTTCGGGAGATTTGATAGACGCAAACCAAGCCCAATCGTATGGTTTTGTCAATAAAATAGTGTTAGAGGAGGATTTGGTAAGCCAAACAGATGCTTTCGCACAGCATCTCTGCCAAACAAACTCGGCAGAGGCTATGCAAGCAACTAAGCAAATGATAGCCGCCATACAAACGATGCCCTTAGCCGAAGCCCTGACCTACGCCGCCGAAATGAATGCAAAAGCAAGAGCCTTTGAGGACTGCAAAAAAGGCATCAATACATTTTTGAATAAGGAAAAACTTAGCTGGTAAAGCCAAGTTAGAGCGCTATGCCTGCTTGGGCAAGGTTATTTTTTTGTGGTAAATTTTCAAAATTTAAAGTGAATTTTCTACCTCCAAAGAAGGGTTCTCTTTTTTTGGTTCTTCCTCTTGTTGGTGATGAGCGGGGAAAAATCGGCGTTGAGAGAGCAAAATGATGGCAACCCCTATAAATATGGACGCATCTGCTACATTGAAAATAGGCCATAGAGAGTAGTAGTTCCCACCGAAAAAAGGCACATTTTCAGGTACATAGCCTTCCCATACGTCCAAATAAAACATATCGATTACCTGCCCATGAAACCAAGGATAAAAAGGCGGCGGCGTTTCGGTGAAGGGGGCGTTGTCCAAGAAAAAGCCATAAAAAGTGCTATCTATCACATTGCCAATAGCTCCGCCCAAAATCAGTGCTACGCACCACAGAAAGCCCTGTGCGTACCCTTCTTTGCGAGAAGCACCATAGAGAAAGTAGGCAATGCCCGTCATAGCAAGCAAGCGGAATAAAGTCAAGCCCAATTTGCCATATTCAGAGCCAAACTCCAAGCCGAAAGCCATACCGGGATTAGTAGTATAATGCAGTTTGAACCAGTCCCCAAAAATCGGAATTTCACCCATGATACCGTTCTCCATATAAGTATGCACCCACAACTTTACAGCTTGGTCTATGATGATTACGATAAAAGCAAGCAAATAAAATTTAAAATACTTCATGAATAGAAAAATTTTGGGTTAGGTACATCTAAGAGAACTTTTTTGGAATCACGTTCTGCAAAGTTAAATACTTCAACGCATATAATTGCGTATGTAGGGCAAGGCTTAACATTTTTTTTGAAAAAATACTGATTGGTTAGTATTTTTTTAATAATAAAAATCTCTTTATTTCTCTTTTTACCATTTCCTATATAACTTTGCGACCCAAAAAATCACACTACTTGGAAAATTATTTTTCATTGAAAAAGATAGGTTTTTACCTATGCTTTATTTTGGTACTCAGTGGCAAATTAGATAGGTTTGACTATAAGTGCTTGAGTAATAGTGTAAGTGTCGATTTACAAATAGAACCAGTAGTTGCCAAGAATCATCTTCCTATTTTTCATGATTTATTAGCACGACACAATTTCAGCGTTCCCCCTGTCCGAGTCCCGTCCTCTAACTTTGGTGCATCCCTATTTCTCTCTTTTAGCGTATCAAGATACCGTTTTATTCGCTTTAATAAATGCCTTACAAACTTCTTATTATATAATTTTCGTCATTATTTTCACTTCAAACGCTACCTTAAGTACCGTATTCTCATCATTTAGCCACTTTTTTCTCCTTCTAAATTGTCCGTAACTTAATTTTTCTCAGGCACGAGGCTGGCTTTGCTACGCCTCCTGTTTGCGTTGTTTTTTTAATTATTCCGTCATCATTTACTTTAATATCAATTATGAAACACTTATTCATCATTTGTGTAGTATCTATATTTTTTTATTCTCCTAATACTTATGCCCAACTTATGCAAAAAAATGAGGCAGATTCTTTGGCAAAAATGCAAGCAAAGCCAAAGAATAGTAACTTGCTCAATTTTAATCTTGGTGAAGCCAAATTGAGTTTTAACGCTTATGCAGATTTTGGCTACGTAGTCGGACCCCAAAGGACACATACTTTTTATGATTACATTACCAGAGATACAGTAACCCAATTCGGTAGGCGTGATTTTACAAGTTATCCGCTTTATGCCAATCAGTTTTCGCTTTCTTATGCGTACATACAAGCCCAATATGAAATTGAAAATAAACTGCGATTTCGTATTGCTTTTCACACAGGGCATATCGTAGATGCATTATATATAGAGGAAACTCCCTCTACAAGAATTATTCGCGAATTGGCTTTATACTACCATCTGAATAAAAAATGGGCAATAGAAGTCGGCATTTTCCCTTCATATTTTGGCTTTGAGATTGTGCTAAATAAAGAAAATCTGCACGCAACACGCGCTTATATTGCAGATTATACACCTGATTATGAGGCAGGCGCAAGATTACACTATTTTATTAATAAATACAATACCTTGCGATTTATGGTGCTGAATGGTTGGCAAGAAATCAAAGAGGAAAATGGAAAGAAAGCGCTTGCTTTTGTGTGGAGCATCAACAAACCTAATAAAATTGTGGGCGATTGGAACGTTTATCTTGGAAACGAATACGATAATTTGAAGAATCAAAGTAAAATTAGGCACTATCATAATGCGTATTACAAAATTTGGGTAGGCAGAAAGTGGATTGTTGCACCTGTAATAGATTATGTTATGGAGCAAAAACCAATCAATGGAACGGGAAGTGAGCGAGGTTGGAATTTTGTAGTTGCCCCTGCCTTTTCTTTGCGCTACGCTGTTACGCCCAAGCATGGTATTGCCGCTCGCTGGGACTATGTATATAATCCGATGGATATTATTCCAGAGCTAAAAACCAATACGGCTAATGGCTGGCAATCTAATGCCTTTACGTTGACCTTAGAATATTTACCACTACCGCAACTCACTTTTAGGGTAGAGAGTAAGTACGGCATCAATAAAGATGCGGTCTTTCGAGGAAGGTACAACGAGCCAACCAGAGAGGATTGGTATGGTTTAGCAAGTTTTTCTTTTCATTTTTAAAAAAGATAGTGTTTATGCAAAAGTCTAATACGATTAACGTATTAGACTTTTTTTATTGGCTATAAATTTACCTTGTATTTAGATATAATATTAAATTTTTTGATTTTTGATTTGTTTTTAAATCAATATTTTCAAAAATATATGCTTTTTATTAAAAATAAGATAAAAAATTAGCCTAAAATTTTGAAAATTGAAAATTAGCTATTAGCTTTACATCAAAATTAAAAAATACTGATTTTAAGTCAATTTTTTAACCTAAGTTTTTAAAAAATACTATTTTTTAAAAAAATTAGGTATCAATAAAGACTTAAAAAACTATATAAGCAATAAAAATTATTAAAACTTATCTAAAATTAAACAGACATGAGAAAAATTTTCCGTTACGTTCTATTACTTTCTTTATTTGCTGTATTACATTTTTCAGCAACGGCTCAGGCTGTCGTAGATTCCACAGCTAAAGCAGAGCCTGCCGCAGGTTTCAAGTTTTCGGGCTACTTGGATACTTATTATTTCATGAACATGAATAACCCTTCGTCGAGAAGTAATTTGGGAGCTTCTGGTATTAGCAGGGGCTTCGACCGCAACCCAGGACAGTTTCAGTTAGGTATGCTCATGACTCGCATGAGTTATTCAAACAAGTGGGCAGAGGTAGTAGGGGAAGTTGGCTGGGGACCTAATGCGGAATATGGTAGCTATGGAAACGATTTTCGCTACAAATGGGGTAGCGTATTGGCAAACAATACAATCTCTGCACTTTTTATCAAGCAAGCCTATATTAACTTGAAAGCTACCGACAAATTGACTTTCACCATGGGGCAGTTTGGGACACACATAGGTTACGAATACATAGACGCACCGCTTAACTTTCACTATTCTATAAACAATACCTTCAATGCGGGTATCCCTTTTTATCATACGGGTTTGAAAGCTACGTATGCCTTTAGCGACAAAGTGTCTTTGATGGCTGGGGTAGTGAATGGTACTGATGGTGTGAATGATAACAATAGAGGAAAAAGTTTTATAGGGCAGTTATTTGTTTCTCCTGCCGAAGGCTTAAATGTTTACTTCAATACCATTCAGGGAAATGAAGCAAATGCAAGAACTACAGGCAAAGATACTACTTCTTGGTTTGGGGTGCTTGACTTGGTAGCTACTTACCAAATTTCAGAAAAACTCATGCTTGGCACTTGGCTTATGTATGGTTCGCTAAAGGGTGAATTTCAAGGAAGTGGGTACGCTGCTGAAACCAAAAACTGGGGTGGTGCAAACTTGTACGCTACTTATAAGTTCTCTGACTTGTTCACCTTTGGAACTCGTATCGAGTATTTTGACAATACCTCTGGCGCAAGGGCTTTGCTTACAAATGGTGCAGGCACAGACGTCATGACTTACACCTTTACAGGCAATTTCTCTTTGGCGGGTGGCGCACTGACGCTGAAACCCGAATTTAGGATTGACAACTTTAAGAAAATAGGGGGAGTTGGTAATGAAGAAGTCCAGCAATTCATGGACTCTGATGGGAAATTTACAAAGAGTAGCCAAGCTACTATTGGCATGGCAGCCATATTTAAATTTTAAAAATAAAACATAATCTATTCATATCTTAATCAAAACGTAAACAAAATGGAACAAGCTACATTTACAATCAACAATGTGTGGATGATGATTTCCACAGCACTTGTGTTCATCATGCACCTCGGTTTTGCATCATTGGAGTCTGGGCTTACTCGCTCCAAAAATACAACTAACGTGCTTTTCAAAAACACGCTTATCCCTGGTATAGGCTTGCTTACCTACGCACTCATGGGCTTTAATATCATGTATCCCGGTTTTGCAGCAGGTACTTCTATGGATTTCTTTGGCTTTGCGGGCTTTGGCATTAGCCTTCCCGAAGGTGGCGAAACAATGAAATATAACCCTGGTTATACTTATTGGACTGACTTCCTTTTCCAAGGAATGTTCGCAGCTACTTGCGCTACTATCGTTTCTGGGGCAGTAGCAGAGAGAATAAAGCTCAATAGCTTCATGGTTTTCTCTATCTTATTTGTCGCGATTACTTACCCAATCATTGGTAGCTGGAAATGGGGCTACGGTTGGTTAAACACACTTGGTTTCTGGGACTTCGCTGGTTCTACTTTGGTACACTCGGTAGGCGGCTGGGGAGCCTTAGCAGGTATCCTCTTACTTGGGGCAAGGATTGGCAAATACGAAGGAAAGAAAGTAAATACAATCTCAGGACACAGTATGCCTTTGGCAGTATTAGGTACTTTCATGCTTTGGCTCGGTTGGTTTGGTTTTAACGGAGGCTCTGTGCTAAGTGCTGACCCTGGTGCAGTTTCCAGAGTATTGGTAATGACTTCTTTGGCGGCAGCGGCAGGTGGAATTGCGGCGGCTCTTACTATCATGTTTACTACTAAGAAATATGACTTAGGCATGGTATTGAATGGTATTTTGGCGGGCTTAGTAGGTATCACGGCAGGTGCGGACGTAATGAGCGTGTTGGACTCGGTACTTATCGGCTTAATCTCTGGTGTCATTGTAGTATTTGCAGTCTTAGTTTTTGACAAATTAAGGGTTGATGACCCAGTGGGTGCGCTTTCTGTTCACTTGGTTTGCGGTATCTTTGGTACGCTTGCGGTAGGTATTTTCGGAGCAAAAGCAGGAATGAACCAGTTTTTAATCCAATTACTTGGCGTTACTGCTTGCGGAGTTACTGCCTTTGGTTCAGCACTTTTATTCTTCTTTGTCATTAAGAAAACAATGGGCATGAGAGTAACGCCAGAAGAAGAAATAGAAGGTTTGGACGAGCATGAGCATGGCATGAATGCTTACAACTTACACAATTTGGAAACTGTCGAAAAAAAAGTAGTGAAAGTTGAAACTATAAGCAAAGAAAAAGTTTTGGCATAGTTTTGAAATTTTAATAACAAATAAGTCCAACTAAAAAGCCCATCATCTTTCAATAATGGGCTTTTTAGTTTTTTTATATGCTTTAACAATTACTTTCCAAACATAGCTTTCAATTTTTTGAGTTTTGCTTGCATATCGTCCTCGTCGTCTTCTACTGTTTTTACTTCTACAGGTTTTGCTACTTTCTTTTTCGCATCTTTGGCATCTGGGAAAGCGTTTTTGTAGGGCTTAGTATCCTTCTTTTCCTCTCGTTTGTCTTCTTTTTTATCTGCGGTTTTGGCATGCGTATTTGCTGGTTTTCCGCTTACTCGCACGTTGGCGGCATCTGTTTTCATGCCCAAAGAAATGCGTTTGCGAGGTACATCTACTTCTAAAACTGTAACCATCACTTTTTGTTGCACTTTTAGCACTTCGTTAGGGTGTTCTATGTATTTGTCGGACATTTGGCTGATATGCACTAAGCCGTCCTGATGCACGCCTACATCTACAAAAGCCCCAAAATCAGTAACATTCGTTACAATGCCAGGGAGTTTTGTCCCTATTTTCAAATCCTCAATTTTTTCTATGCCTTCGGCAAAAGCAAAAAACTCAAACTGCTCACGCGGGTCGCGCCCTGGCTTTGCTAATTCTTGCACAATATCTTGCAAAGTAGGCAAACCAATTTTTTCAGTTACATAGCTTTTCAAATTGATTTTTTGGCGGAGTTCTGCACTCGTCATCAAGTCCTGCACGGTTGCTTGCAAATCTTGAGCTATTCGCTCTACTACTTGATAGCTTTCTGGGTGTACGGCACTCATATCCAATGGATTGTTTGCCTTGCGGATACGCAAAAAGCCCGCACATTGCTCAAAAGTTTTATTTCCAAGTTTTGGCACTTTTTTCAAATCTTCCCTGCTTTTGAAAGCACCATAAAGATTGCGAAAATCTACAATATTCTGAGCCAAAGTAGGTCCCAAGCCCGAAACATACATGAGCAATTCCTTGCTTGCCGTATTTACCTCTACGCCTACAGCGTTTACGCAACTAATAACTGTATCATCAAGGCTATGTTTCAAAGCACTTTGGTCGACATCATGCTGATACTGCCCTACACCAATAGATTTGGGGTCTATTTTTACTAATTCTGCTAAAGGATCCATCAGCCTTCTGCCTATGGAAACCGCCCCACGTACCGTTAGGTCGTGGTCTGGAAATTCATCTCTTGCTACGGAAGATGCCGAATAGACAGATGCACCGCTTTCATTGACCACAATAATTTGAATATTTTTTGGCAAAGGGAGTGCGCGGGCAAAGGCTTCGGTTTCGCGCCCTGCCGTCCCGTTCCCAATCGCAATCGCATCTATTTTATATATTTCGCAAAGTTGTAAAATCATTGCCCCCGCTTCTTTAGTTTTTCTCTGAGGCTCATGCGGATAGATAACGTCATTGTGGAGTAGCTTCCCATTTTGGTCTAAACACACTACTTTGCAGCCACTTCTGAAACCTGGGTCAAGTGCCAACACTCTTTTTTCGCCAAGCGGAGAAGCCAACAATAGCTGCCTTAGATTGTCTGTAAATACTTTGATAGCTTCTTCGTCTGCTTTTTGCTTAGTAAGCATACGGATTTCAGTTTCCATAGAAGGGGCAAGCAGGCGTTTGTAGCCGTCTTTGATGGCTATTTTGACTTGTTCGTTGCAAGCCTCATTTTCCGATTTTAGGAAAAGTTCGCTGAGTTTGTAGATAGCTACTTCCTCTTCGGGCATACTTTCCAAAGAGATAAAACCCTCTTTTTCAGCGCGTCGCATGGCTAAAATGCGGTGCGAGGGTGCATCTGCAATATTTTCTTCTAAGTCAAAATAATCTTTGTATTTTTGCCCTTCCTGCTCTTTTCCTGCAATTACTTTAGTTTTAAACCTTCCATTTTCAGCAAATAATTTTCTCATTTCCACCCTTGCTGTCAAGTCTTCGCTCACTTTTTCTGCTATAATATCTCTTGCTCCTGCCAATGCCTCCTCTATAGTTTTCACGCCCATTTCTTCATTGATAAAAGAAAGAACAGTAGTGAGCATATCCGTTTGTCCGTCTTGGGCAAAAATAATATCTGCTAATGGCTCTAAGCCTTTTTCTTTGGCAATAGTGGCTCTTGTGCGACGTTTTGGCTTGTAAGGCAGATAAATATCTTCCAACAAATTCATAGTTTCTGCCGCCAAAATTTGCTGCTCCAGCTCTTCGGTGAGTTTGCCCATTTCCTTCATCGAAGCCAAAATGCTCTCTCTGCGTTTTTCCAACTCACGTAACTGTCCTATTCTATCACGAATCTCCGTTACGACTACCTCGTCCAAACTGCCTGTCATCTCTTTGCGGTAGCGAGAAATAAAAGGCACAGTTCCTCCCTCGTCTAATAGCGAAATAGTTGCTTCGGTCTGCCGTGTGCTAATGCCTAACTCTGCCGCAATTTTGCTGACGTTTTTGTCCATCATTTTATCAATGACATTTTCCATGCTAAGTGAATTTTTGAAAATTAATTTTGAATCAATGAGCTAAGTTTCCAAAACAGTACATTCATCTTCAGGCGAATATTAATGATTCGCTGCTATTAAAAAGAAGCGTTTGCCCGAAGGCAAAGATACTTTTTTGAAAAGCAATCTCCTTTGAGCTACAAATGTAAGCAAGAAAAAAAGAAAATAAAATTCATTTCTTTTTTTTAATTATAGCCATTTACCAACGCTCTATTATACTCCAAAATGAAACACTGCACTGCCGTTTTGATGGCTATTTTTTCAGAAAATTCCCTTGCATTGATCTTTTTGGAAGGAAAATCATCACTGTAGCCGTGATTTTTATCTATGTACTGACTTAACCCGCCTATAGCCGTATATGAAATATGTGGCGAAGCCCTATCATAGCTTACTTTCAGGTAGTCTGAATCACTTTTGAGCCACTGATAGCCCTTGTACTTGGCGTAGTAAATACTGACGTTGATAGTGCCATTTTGGTTATCTGTAATCGCTTTGAGCGTGCTGCTAAAAGCCAAATAAGCATTGTTATTGACTACAGATTTGATAGTAAGCAGGTAATTGTCTGAATTTGTGATTTTTACGACTTCATAAAAATATAACACATTGTGCCGTTTTATTTCGCCAGAAAACCAAAACTTACTATCGGAAGTATAGTAAAAATATTTGCTCATGCCTTCGGGCTGCAGCCAATGCTCCAGTAAGTTTTGTTTGTATCGCATTACTTGCTCTCTGTTTGGCGTTTCCCCCACTACGTCTGTAATGATTTTGGTGCGGGTGAAGGCAAGTAGGCGGGTTTTCATCTGCTCCCTACTCACTGCGTTGGGCTTGGCGGCTGTGTTCGTTGGAGTTTTTTTGTTCTTATTATTTTTATTTTCGGTGGTAGAAAACTTCCTGTCTAATGAGTTTAGGAAGTTTCTTCCTTGGTCAAAAGTGCGAAATTTTGTTTCTTCTATGGCTGCCATTTCATAGAAAAAATCTCTATTCGTACTGTCTATGCCCATATTTTCCAAGCGTTTGGCTATTTTTTCTTGTTGCGAAACATATTCTGACTTTAGCCAAGCGTTTGCATCTAACTCTTTCTGAATATCGAGCAGCTTGCGCGGCGACTCGGCAGCATCTATCACTTGGGTTACTTTTGCCATAAATTGCTGTGTGTATCTACCGTACAGACTTTCTCCCGCAAGTTCTTTTATATCAGGCTTTTGCAACTCTTTGTAGAGGGCAATGAGCGGCTGAATATTCCCCTCGAAATTTGCTTTGTAAAGCTCCAAATTGGTAGTAGTCAAACCTTTCAGGGAAGGATATTCGTTGCACGCCATCATAAAACCTTCTAAGGACTGTATTTTGGTGATGAAAGTGGTAAATTCGTCAGTAGCATCTTTGGCAAAATTGGTGGTGAGGGAGTCTAATCTTCCTGCACCGATAGCCACTTTTCGCAATGTTATATAATGAGGAATTCCTTTTTCGTGTTTTTGTAGCCAGTAATAGAGTTTAAAACGCACTTCGGGTGAGAGGTTGCTTGTATTGATGGTTTCTACTAATTGGTTGGCGGCTTGCGATGTATATTTATAGTTGGCAAGAGAAGTTTTGCCTGACTCTGCCAAGCGTTCTACTTTTGCCAAAATACTATTTTTTTCTACATACTTTTGTAATAGGTCAAACAAGCGATTTTTTGTCATTTCTTTTTCTCCCGAATACCTATACACCGAAAATAATGTTCTCCATTTTTCATCTAAATAACTTGCATCTGCATTTTCGCCTTCTACTATTACTTTTGCGAGCCATTGCAAGGCAGCATTGTAGCCTATTTCGTATTCAAAAAAGTAGCGTGCAAGAAGTATTTTTGCTTCCGTTGATTGCGAAGTGCTTGGGCTTTCTTGGGCTTTGAGGTAGGTTTCAAAGAAGTTTTTTAAATCCAAATTTGATTTATCGTCATAAATCATTCGCAAATCGGTCAGGGAGAGAATCTGGTCTAAATTGCTCTTTGCCATGTTTACATCTTGATTTATTCCGTAGCCACCGAGTATATATAGCTGAAAAAGTCTGTACTTAGCTAATATTTGTAACTGTTGGTTTTCAGACTGTTGAGCTATTTTTTCGTACCATTCTGCTGCTTTTTTGTAGTCTTTTATTTCGTCTGTCTGCATCATTTCCCCCTTGCAAACATCTGCTATTTTCATCATGGCTTGCACATCACCTTTTTTTGCACGCTTCATTTCGTCTTTGTAGGGCTTTAAGTCTGGCTTTCCCTTCTTTTGGGCAAATAAATTAGCAGCAACCAAAAGCATAAAAAACACAAGCAATATATTGATTTTCATTTTTATCATTTATTAGGGTGTTATAATTTTTTTATAATATATTTTAGAGTGTGTAGGTTTATACCAAAAAGGACTGAATGATCGGCTGATAAAGCGTAATTTGCGGGAATAAATTTTCATTTATTTCTTCCAAATCAAGTTTATCCAAAGTCTGTTTCAAAGTTTTATAGTTACTATAGCCCATATCATCTTGTTTTTTATCCCAAAGATACACTTTTTTATTTTCAATGCTAAAATATTGCTATTGTAAGTGGGCTAAAGCAAAATTAAGACAAAAAGACGGTGGGATACATACATTTTTGCTTTATTTGCAAAATATATGGAAAAACAAACACATACCCAACTCTATATAGTGCCTACGCCGATTGGCAATTTGGACGATATTACCTTGCGTGCTATCAAAGTATTAAAGGCTGTAGATGTTGTAATAGCTGAAGATACAAGGACTTCGGGCGTGTTGCTCAAGCACTTAGAAGTTCAGAAGCCCCTGCAAAGCTATCATATTTTTAATGAGCATCAGACGGTAAATAGGGTAATAGCCCAACTACACGAAGGGAAAAAGTTTGCCCTTATCTCGGATGCGGGAACGCCCTCTATTTCTGACCCCGGATTTTTGCTCATACGGGAGTGCCTGAAACAGGGAATCAATATAGAGTGTTTGCCAGGGGCTACAGCCTTTGTGCCTGCTTTGGTCAAGTCGGGCTTGCCTTCCGATAAGTTTGTTTTCGAGGGCTTTCTCCCCCACAAGAAAGGACGCAAAACTCGCCTCATGTTGCTTGCTGCCGAAGAAAGAACAATTATTCTCTACGAATCCCCGCATCGAATCCTAAAGTGCTTGGAGCAATTAGCCGAACACTGCGGCGGCGATAGGCAAGCATCAGTATCAAGAGAGCTAACCAAAATGTACGAAGAAACCATCAACGGCTCGCTTGCCGAACTCATCCAGATATTTGCAAATAAGACACACAAAGGCGAATTTGTGGTGGTTGTAGCTGGCTCAAAAGGAGAGCAATTAGATTAAAAATTATACTTTATAACCTTGTATATTATATTTAAAATGCGTACCTTTGCGTACTGTTTTTAGGTGGGAAAAACCGCATAAAAGGAAAAATAAGTTGTTGGTTTTCAAAAAGTTGATAAATATTCATTTGTAATTTAGTAATTCACTATGCAAGAGGTAATAGAAAAGGCAAATACGTATTCGGCGGATAATATCCAAGTGTTAGAGGGTTTGGAGGCGGTAAGATTACGCCCTGCAATGTATATTGGCGATATAGGCATCAGAGGCTTACATCATTTGGTTTGGGAAGTAGTAGATAACTCTATTGACGAGGCTCTTGGCGGGCATTGTAATGAAATAAAAGTATATATAAACCCAGATAATTCTGTTACAGTCATAGACAACGGACGAGGAATCCCCGTAGATATTCACCCGAAAGAGGGACGTTCCGCTTTGGAGGTAGTAATGACGGTACTGCACGCAGGCGGCAAGTTCGACAAAGACTCTTACAAAGTTTCGGGCGGTCTGCACGGCGTAGGTGTTTCCTGCGTAAATGGTCTTTCCAATCACCTCAAAGTGAGGGTATTCAGAGAAGGGAAAATATATCAGCAAGAATACGCCAAGGGAATTCCGCAATACCCCGTAAAACAAATAGGCGAAACAGAAAACGGACAAAGAGGCACTGAAGTTACTTTCTTGCCTGATGATACCATCTTTACCCAAACGGTTTACAAATACGAAACCATCGCTATGCGTATGCGTGAACTTGCGTACCTGAATGCGGGTATCCGTATTTTCTTGACAGATTACCGCGAAAAAGATGAAAATGGTAACTTTTTGAGTGAAGAATTTTTCTCCATTGGTGGATTGAGAGAGTTCGTAGAGTTTATAGATTCGGGTAGGACAAAACTTATTCCTACGCCAATATATGTGGAGAGTGAAAAAGGGAACGTGCCTGTGCAAGTGGCGATTCTCTACAACAACTCCTATACTGAAAATGTACTTTCTTACGTCAATAATATCAATACACACGAAGGTGGTACGCACGTAGCTGGCTTTAGGCGTGCTTTGACCCGTACGCTGAAATCGTATGCCGATAAAAGCGGTATGCTGGAAAAGGCAAAAGTAGAAATTACGGGAGATGACTTTCGCGAAGGGCTTACTGCCATTATCTCCGTAAAAGTAGCTGAACCGCAGTTTGAAGGGCAAACAAAAACCAAATTGGGCAATTCTGACGTGATGGGGGCAGTAGATACTTGCGTAGGCGAAATTTTGAATACGTTTTTGGAAGAAAACCCGAAAGAAGCAAAGCTCATTATTCAGAAAGTAATTTTGGCAGCACAAGCGCGCGAAGCTGCTCGCAAAGCGAGGGAAGCCGTACAGCGAAAAACTGCTCTCGGTGGCTCTGGCTTGCCTGGCAAGTTAGCTGACTGTTCCGAACGCGATGCTGCTCTTTGCGAACTTTATTTGGTAGAAGGGGACTCGGCGGGAGGCTCGGCAAAGCAAGGCAGAAATCGTGCTTTCCAAGCTATTTTGCCGCTAAGAGGTAAGATTCTGAACGTGGAAAAAGCACAAGAGCATAGAATCTACGACAATGAGGAAATTAAAAATATGATTACTGCACTTGGCGTGAGTTTTGGCAAGGAAGATGATGAAAAAGCACTCAATTTGGACAAACTTCGCTACCACAAAATAATCATTATGACCGATGCTGACGTGGACGGAAGCCACATCAGGACGCTGATTCTTACTTTTTTCTTCCGCTACATGAAAGATTTGATAGAACAAGGCTACTTATACATAGCCCAACCGCCACTTTATTTGGTAAAAAAAGGGAAACAACAAGAATACTGCTGGACAGAAATACAAAGAGAGCAAGCCGTAATGAGAATGGGCGGCGGCAAAGAGGATAACGTAAATATCCAACGTTACAAGGGCTTGGGCGAGATGAACCCCGAACAACTTTGGGAAACAACAATGGATCCAACTACACGCACTCTGAAGCGCGTGGACATTGAGTCTGCCGTAGAATCAGACCACTTGTTCTCGATGCTTATGGGAGATGAAGTGCCGCCAAGACGTGCCTTTATCGAGAAAAATGCAAGGTACGCAAGGGTAGATGTTTAAAAAATTATATCTAAATCTTAAAGATTACATCTTTGTTAGAAAGGTGTAATCTTTTTAAATTTTAACTCATGGCATTAAAAGAAAAGCAAGTGCTTTTTAATATCAACAATGATGGTGCTTCCTCAGAGCATAAGTTGTTATTGCGAAATATCCAACTCAGAGATTACCCCGATATGGTAGAAATCATGTCGCAAGTATATTCTAACATAGGCGATGCTTTATGGGTGGAGGAAGACGTACAGAATCTTTTAAAAATTTTTCCCGAAGGACAAATTTGTATCGAAGATAAGGGCAAAGTAGTAGCTTGTGCCTTGTGCTTGATTGTAGATTACAAAAAATACGGAGATAACCACACCTATCAACAAATTACAGGGAACTATAAATTTTCTACACACGACCCCGATGGAGATGTGCTTTACGGCATAGATTTGTTTATCCACCCCGCCTACCAAGGCATGAGGCTCGGCAGAAGACTCTATGACGCACGCAAGGAAATGTGCGAAAACCTGAATTTGGAAAGCATAGTAGCAGGCGGGCGCATCCCAGGGCTTGCCAAATATGCTGATAATATGACTCCCCGTAGCTATATAGATTTGGTAAAAAGTAAAGATATTTATGACCCAATTCTTTCTTTTCAGCTAAGTAATGATTTTCACGTAAAAAAAATTCTGACGAACTATCTACCAAGCGACAATGAATCAATGGCTTATGCCACGCTTTTGCAGTGGAATAATATTTATTACGAAGAAAAAGAAAAACTAATAGGTGGGGTAAAATCGGTAGTGAGGCTCGGCGTAGTGCAGATGCAGCTAAGAAACGTGCCGAGCATGGAAGCATGGTTGAGCAATGTGGAGTTTTTTATAGATGCTGTAAGTGACTACAAAGCGGACTTTATTCTCTTCCCAGAGCTATTTAATGCCCCCCTCATTGGGCAGTTCAACGAGGAAAATGCAGCGATGGCAATGCGAAAATTGGCGGGCTTTACCGAAGAGCTTGTGCAAAGATTTGTGGAGTATGCACTTTCTTACAATATCAACATCATTGCGGGAAGTATGCCTCTTTATAGAGATGGCGACCTGTATAATGTTTCCTTCCTCTGCCGCCGAGATGGTACTTGGGATTCGCAGTACAAGCTGCATATTACGCCTGACGAAAAAAATTATTGGGGTGTAAGCGGTGGCAACAAACTCAAAGTTTTTGATACGGACATTGGGAAAATAGGCATTCTGATATGCTATGATGTTGAATTTCCCGAACTTACACGCATATTGGCAGACAAAGAAATTAAGATTCTATTTGTGCCTTTTATGACTGATACCCAAAACGGATTCCATAGAGTGCATCATTGTGCCAAAGCGAGGGCAATAGAAAACGAATGTTATGTAGCTATTGCGGGTAGCGTAGGCAACCTGCCCAGAGTAACAAACATAGATTTGCAATATGCCCAATCTGCCGTTTATTCGCCTTCTGATTTCTCTTTTCCAAACAATGCTGTGATTGCCGAAGCAACGCCAAACACAGAAGTTGCCATCATCGCAGATGTAGATTTAAGTTTGCTCAAAGAACTCAACGTCAAAGGGAGTGTACGAAACCTCAAAGACAGGAGAAAAGACTTGTACGAACTAAGGTGGATTAAAAAATAATTGGATTGTTGTAGGCGAACTATCTTAATTGCAAGGTTTTTGTGTAAAATTAGGTAGTTCGCAATGCAGCGAATTATATCCAAAAAAATTAAGACCTAATATTTATGATTTATCCGATGAAAAAACTTTTTTTCTTTTCAATACTCGCAAGTTTGTTTTTGTATGGCTGTTCCTTGCTCTCCGCTACTAAAGAGGAGGTAAAGCCACAAGCAACTACTCCGAAAGACGTGATTGGCAAGGTAAAACTGCGTACTATCTATCCTGACATCGAATCTCAGACACCAATAGACGAATGGGGCTATGAGTACGACAGTGCAAGCGGCAATCTAAAGCAACAAACTCGCTATGATGTAAATACTTTTCCTAAGAAAATATTGAACTATATTATCTATAAATATGACTCCGCGAAGCGTTTGCAAAGTACACAACTATTCTCAAGAAATGTAAATGCGCCTTCGGGCTTTTCTGTTACAGAGGAAACTACTTTCAAATATACAAACGATACGCTAAAGTTGCTCACAGAAAGGGTGGTACTCAATAGCCAAAACAACACTGCAAGAACATTCAGGTATGTTTACGAGAGGAATAGACTACTAAGAATGACGAATCCCGCACTTACACCCCCAGGTTATGTAACTTATGAGTACAATACGGCAGGAAACAAAGCCCGCGAAAATCGCTATTCTTCTTTGAACCTTATTTATGAATATACTACTTTCACCTACAGTAGCTCCGACACCCTATTGGCTCGGTCAACCGTTTTTGACCCCGATAACTCTCCCAGAACTATTACTACTTATCAGTACAACAGCAGCAAGAAAAGAACCGTAGAGGAGGTAAAACAGCAAAAATTGGCGACAAATCAGTCAAATTTTGTGGTCAAATATACATATTATGAGTAAAAAACACTGCATCGTCTGACCAAAGGTCTGTACGATGCAGTGTTTTTAATTTTATCAAGCAAGGCTACATTCCTAATAATATTCTTGCAGGGTCTTCCAATAATTGCTTTACTCTTACTAAAAAACCTACTGATTCTCTGCCATCTATGATGCGGTGGTCATAAGAAAGAGCTACGTACATCATAGGTTTAATGACTACTTGCCCATTCAAAGCTATTGGTCTTTCTACGATATTGTGCATCCCCAAAATGGCGGATTGTGGCGCATTGATGATGGGTGTGGACATGAGCGAACCAAACACCCCACCGTTAGTAATGGTGAACGTGCCGCCTGTCATCTCTGGAATACTCAATTTGTTTTCCCTTGCTTTGCCCGCTAATCTCAAAATTTCCTTTTCGATATCTGCCAAACTCAAAGACTCTGCATTGCGCACTACAGGCACTACTAAGCCTTTTGGTGCGGAAACAGCAATGGAAATATCGGCAAAATCGTTATAAATGATTTCATCACCTATGATTTGTGCATTTACCGCGGGGAACTCCTGCAATGCCAAGCATACCGCTTTCACGAAGAAAGACATAAAGCCCAAGCCTACTTGATGTTTTTCCTTGAAAGCATCTTTGTATTTGGCACGTAAGTCCATGATAGCCTGCATATTTACCTCGTTGAAGGTAGTAAGCATGGCAGTTTCATTTTTCACCGCTACCAAGCGGCGAGCTACAGTTTTTCGCAAAGAAGTCATTTTCTCCTTTCGCGAATTTCTACCAAAAGGCATACTCGGCATTACGGCTGGTGCGTCCTCTTTTTTGGCAGGAGCAACCGCTTTTTCTTCAGGCTTAGGGTTGGCATTGACCGCATCTTCTTTGGTGATTCTGCCGTCTTTGCCCGAACCTTTTACCTCTTGTGGGTTTATTCCCTTTTCTGCCAAAATCTTAGATGCCGCAGGCGAAGGCGTACCCGAAGCATAGCTGTCTTTGCTTTCTACTACTTCTTGTTTTGTCTCTTCCTTTGCTGGCGGCGGCGTTACCGTTGCGGGGGTGCTGCTTGCATTCGCTCCCGCTTCTATGTTGCAGATGGGGCTACCCACAGCCAGTACATCGCCCGCTTTGGCAATGTGCCTCAGAATGCCTTCTGCCTTAGCAGGTAGCTCGAAAGTAGCCTTGTCAGACTCTAATTCGCACAATATTTCGTCCAATTTGACAAAATCGCCATCTTTTTTGAGCCAATTTGAGAGTGTAACTTCGGTAATAGACTCGCCCACAGAAGGAACTGTCATAGACAGAATTTCACTTTTTACTTCGTTTTTTGTTTCCATTTTTATTTCATTTTTTATCTCTGCCGCAGGTGGCGGAGTATTGGTTGTTGTGGTTTTAGTTTCTGTTTTTTCAGTTTCTATCTTGCAGATAACCACGCCTATAGGCAAAGTATCACCTACTTTGGCGTTGTGTCGCAAGATGCCCGAAGCCTCCGCAGGTAGCTCAAAAGTCGCCTTGTCGGACTCAAGTTCGCACAAGATTTCTTCTGCATTTACAAACTCGCCGTCTTTTTTGAACCAAGTAGCAATCGTTACTTCGGTTACGGATTCGCCTACGGCTGGCACTTTCATTTCTATCATTTTGTTAATTATATGGTTGTTTTTTTATTGGTTTTGATTTTGAGTGTTATGAAAAAATCTTTGAAAATATTAAGTCAAACTCACAATTATTTGTGTCTCCTATTTTGATTTTGGGCAAAATACTTTTTATATCAATTACATCTTTAATTTTCTCTACTGCTTCTAATGCTTGTGTTGGCTTGTCTGTACTTTTATTAATACCTTCTGGATAATAACTTTCTATTGTCCCGTGACTTAAAATAAAAATATTTACTTCTCTAAGCAAACTTAAAATATCTTGCTTGTATAAAAGACTACGTGTAGAATCATTAAATACTATCCTTCTTCTTATTTGCTCCTCTTCTATGAATAGATTATTTAACTCATCTATTTCATTTTGTGATAAGTTAGTTAAGTTTTTACTATCCTGTAAGTTTTTTACAAGTTCTTTCAATCTATTATATCTTTCCTTCCACGTACGCTTAGAAGTAATACTTTTAACATCATCTTTTGAAATATCTATCTTCAAATTTTCAGATTCTATAATTTTATCAATTTCAGCTATCATTGAACTTCTTTTAATTTTAATTTGCTCACTTACTTCAATTTGGTCAAACCCATCAATCATAAAGTCTGAATCAAATAAAGCAAATACCTCAATCTCAAATTTTTCAAAAAATTCTTTGTATCTTTTTATACTAGATTTACCATTCATTTTTACAATTGGAATATTTGCATAGTCAAAATTCCAAGATTCATCCAGTTTTTTTGCTAATTCCTTGATATATATCAAATCGCAGTCTCCTTCAACTAAAAGAACTTTTTTAGCAAAGAAAGCAACAGCATTATTTTCATAACAAATCATTTGAAAGGCATTTTTAAGAGTCATCTCCTCTACATTCACAGTAATTACTTTCCCTAGGGGTTTTTTATTAGCAGGATATTCTTTTTTTACTTTTACAAAAGTTCCAATTCCCTTTGAAGTTGCAGTAGGAGATAAGAATGTTGGGGAATGAGTAGTAACTATAACCTGATTTTTTTCAAAAGATAACCGTTCAAGAGCCTCAAACAATATTTTTTGAGCTGAGGGATGTAAGTACAATTCTGGTTCTTCAAATAGAAATAAATATGGTTGTGGTTTAGGTTTAATATTTTCTCCTAACGAATCTATATTTTTCTCTTGATTTTTTTGTTCTTTTGATATTTCTATGTATGTGCGAAGTATTGCAAATACTAAGGCTCTCTTTAAACCATCTCCTTTGGTTTCAATAGAACTTTTAATACCATCATCCACTAATATCTGCGAATTAGCAAATATTTGCTTTAATTCAGGTTTATCTATTTGCAACTCAACCTTAGCATTAGGGAATATTTCTTTTAAAAACAAGTGCATTTTTGATTCTACATTTTTTAAATGAGAATCTCGGTCATCTAAAATAGAACCATCTTCTCTATATTCTCTATTTAATAACTTATATAAGCCATCAAATGAATTAACTATGTCTGTTAAAGCGGGAGTATCTTGAATAAGGCTAATAAGAATTACTAATAATTTGGCAAAGTTAGATTCTTTTGGTTTGACTTCATCTTTAAAATCTTTTACAGCAGCTATAAATATTGGTTCGGGAAGCAAGGCTCTAATACTATTATCTATTCCTGTTACCAATGGTGTTTCTTTAAGAACAAATTGTTCAATGGGTAGGTCTTTAATAATTTCTTCACAGATTGCTCTTGCCTTTTTCTGTGAGTCTACACTAGTAAATCTTTCACTAAATTCTGGAAGTTTACTTGATAAATAACTTTCTAAATCTTTACCTCTTTTCCCTTTTAATTCATCATCTGTTATATTAAACCTATCATCTTTTGGCATAAGTTTCTTATGCAACCATGCTGGACTTTCGTCTTTTTTATATCTTCTCAATAAAGTCAATTTTTTATCATAAATAACTTCACGAATTTTCTCAGCATGTTCATTTGTCAATCTCAAAACATCAGATTCTTCTATTTCTTCCATCTCTAATTCTATTTCAACATTTTTTTCTATATCGTAAAAATCGGAATTTGAAAGTTTTGCACCACTAAGAAATATATTCAAAGCAGAAAGAATAGTTGACTTGCCTGCGTTATTTTCTCCAATAATGCAAGTAAATTTAGAACATTGAAAATTGCAATGCTCTATGCCTCTATAATTTTGAATTTTGATATTTGTTATTCTCATTAGTTTTAGTGTTATGAAGTAATATGTTGCAATCTTATTTTATCTCCGAGCCTATCTGCCATAATTTTATCGAGTATAAATGAGTTTTTTCTCCTTATCAACTATTGGTTTCATGTACTTAGAAAATCCTTTTTCAGAAACTAAATCTACTTTTTTCTGCAAAAGGTCTTCAAGTTCTAACTGCATTCTCACAAATAATAACCCTATTTTTACACGATAATCCAACTCCACCAATATATCTATATCGCTATCCTCTACCGCTTCCCCTCGTGCATACGAGCCAAATAGGTAAGCCCTTTTTACAGGTTTATCCTCAAAATATACCTGAATAATATCAAGATATTTTTCGATTTCTATTGCTTCGTTAGCTATCATTTTGCTTTTAAAAATAAAATATTTGTAAAAAAATCCCTTAGTCAAGTGTTATCACTTGATTAACCTAACTACAACCAACTCACTTAAACGACTTTGCCAATTTCTCACAAACCTTGTCATACGTAGGTTTTTCAGCAATAGGGTATTCCAAAAGTACAGTTTTGAAAATGCCGTTTGATAAGATAGTTTTCTGATAAAATATATTGCCATCTTTATTATATCCTGATACTATAAACCAATCTTTTTTGACTGCCTTATAAACTACTTTTTCACCTCTTATCGTTGTTTCCAACTTACTTTCCAAGTCCTCGTCAAGAGATATGTTTGCCCAAGCGAACAGCTTTACCTTCTTATTCTTCGAAATAAACAATCGCCCGTCTCCGTTCTCTGCCTCTGGCTGCGGTTCTAAAGTGGTCGGGTATTCCACGCAATAGTCAAAACGACTGTTGCAATAGGTATCATAAGTAAGCTGCCCAAATACAAGCGTATTTACACAACACAAAATAAGAAACATCAATATTTTTTTCATCAAAATAATTTGTTATTTCTCACATAACCATTCTATTGCTACCTTTTCTTCCATAAAAAATGCAGTAACAAAGTTCAATGCAGGTATTTCGCTAACTAACTGCTCTACTGAAAGTTGTGCATAAAATTCATTAGGAATGATATAGGCTAACCGCTTTACACATAGTTCGATAAGCGTAGGGATTATTTCCTTTGCTGTCCACTCTTGCATTTCGGGCGGAATCGTATAAAGCAAATCTTGCAAATTTATCAGCATACGAGTCGGCAAATATTCCTCGCTTAAAGCTAAAATTTTTCTTTGAGCCTCTTGGAAACTTTCATCACCAATGTATTTTGTGTTTGGCGAAACAACTACCTGCATCAAATATTTTTCTGCTTCATAATGAATTACTTGCAAATCACTCCTGTGTATTTCCATCTTGCCCATTTTAAACCACTGTTAGTGCTGTCTTGACTACTAACAGTGGTTTGTGGAAAGGTATTATTCAAAAACCTTATTAATAATCGCTGCTTGCTCTACTGCGTGAACTTTGCTAAAACCTGTAGCGGTAGAGGCACTTACCTTTCGGGAAATTAACTCCAAAGGCACATGGCGCACGGTGCGGAGCAAGTAAGCCCAATAGCCCATGTTTTCAGGCTCTTCTTGTACCCAATACACTTTTGCTTTTTTGTATTTGGCTACTTCTGTATCAAACTGTGCAAAGGGGAAAGGATGTATCTGCTCTAAACGAACTATGGCAACGTCTTTGCGTTTGTCAGTTTGCTGTTTTTCAAGGAGTTCGTAATAAATTTTCCCTGTGCAGAAAATAAGTTTCGTAACCTTATTTGCGGGCTTTGCATAGTCATCAGCGATAATTTCTTGGAAACCTCCTTTGGTGAAATCTTCTATCGGAGAAACGCATTTTGGGTGGCGAAGAAGTGATTTTGGCGACATCACCACGCAAGGCTTGCGGAATGTCCATGCCAACTGCCTCCTCAATAAATGGAAGTAATTTGCTGGTGTTGTGATGTTTGCCACTATCATATTGTATTCGGCACATAGCTGCAAAAAGCGTTCAGGTCTTGCGCTTGAGTGTTCGGGTCCTTGCCCTTCGTAGCCATGCGGGAGGAGCATGACCAAGCCGTTCATTTTGTTCCACTTGGTTTCGCCTGCTGCTATAAATTGGTCTATCATAATTTGCGCACCGTTGGCAAAGTCGCCAAATTGGGCTTCCCAAAGCACCAAAGCATTCGGGTTGGAGAAGGAATAACCATACTCGAAGCCTAAAACGCCATATTCGGAAAGTAAGGAATTGTAAATCCAATATTTCTCTTGCCCCTCCTCGATGTGGTTTAGTTGGCAGTAATCTTCATTGGTTTCTGCATCTTTCACTACGGCGTGTCGGTGCGAAAAAGTACCTCTTTCTACGTCCTGTCCCGTAAGTCTAACCATTTTGCCTTCGGTGAGCAAAGTGCCATACGCAAGCAGTTCGCCGCTTGCCCAGTTTACTTCTTTGTCCTCAAAAAATGACTTTTGGCGGTCTTTCATGAGTTTTTCTATCTGCTTGATGGGCTTGAAGCCATTTGGCAGACTCACTAAGGCTTTCATGACTTTTTCCAAAGTAGATAAAGCAACGGCAGTAGCTGGAGATTTCTCAAAATCTCCTGGTTTTGAGGTACTTAGTTTTGCCCATTCTTCGTCAAACCGCTTGTCTATGTGCGGGATAGACTGCTGCTTTACCAAATTTAAGCGGTCTTGCAATAGCTGTTTGAACTCCTTGTCCATTTCATCTGCCAAGTTCGCATCTACGTCCGCACGTTCCAAAAGGCGTTTGTTATACAAATCTCTTGGGTTTGGGTGCTTGGCAATAATATTGTAAAGCAATGGTTGCGTGAATCTTGGCTCATCAGTTTCGTTGTGTCCATGTCTGCGGTAGCAAACCATGTCTATAAAAATATCTTTTTGGAATTTTTGACGGAACTCTGTAGCCAACTCTACGGCAAAAATCACCGCTTCGGGGTCATCTCCGTTTACGTGCAGCACGGGCGAGTCGAGCATAGTGGCTACGTCTGTGCAGTAATTGCTTGAGCGCGCATCCTCGAAATCAGTCGTAAAACCTACTTGGTTATTAATAACAAAATGGATAGTTCCGCCAACATTATAACCCTTAAGTTCCGACATCTGAACTACCTCATAAACAATGCCTTGCCCTGCCACTGCTGCATCACCATGAATCAGAATAGGCACCATTTTCGTATTGTCGCCTTCGTAATATTTATCTATTTGCGCTCTGGTTGCCCCCAAAATAACTGGGTTTACCGCCTCTAAATGTGATGGATTAGGTAACAGATGCACATCAACCACTTTGCCTACCGTAGTAGCGTAGGTATTGGTATAGCCCATGTGGTACTTTACATCACCTTCGCCCACTGCGTATTCTGCGTTTTTTCCCTCAAATTCGCTAAACACCTCTTCGTAAGTCTTCCCGATAATGTTGGTAAGCACGTTCAAACGCCCGCGATGTGCCATGCCAATAATAAGCTCTGCTGCACCAAGTTCTGCTGCCTTATTGATGATGGCATCTAAGGCGGGTATAGTCGACTCGCCACCTTCTAAGGAGAATCTCTTTTGCCCTAAAAACTTGGTTTGCAAGAAGTTTTCAAAAACTACTGCTTCATTTAATTTCTTTAAAATTCGCTTTTTCTGGTCTAATTTCGGAGAAAAAGTGAGGTACTGCTTTTCTATTTTATCTTTGAGCCAATCATAAATTTCTGGATTTCTGATGTAGCTAAACTCAAAACCAATGCTTCCAAGATATATTTTTTCCAAAGCGGCAACAATATTTTTGAGCGTAGTTTTGCCAAGTCCTAATGCTTTCCCCGCTACAAATTCTTGGTTCAAATCTGCATCTGAAAGTTTGAAATCTGCCAAATCGAGCATTGCCTTGCGGTCTCTGCGCGGGCGAACAGGGTTAGTTTTTGATTTGAGATGCCCGCGAGAGCGATACGCCTGAATCAGGTTGCGTACCCATAACTCTTTCTGTGCCAATGCGTAAACATCTGCTGTAGGTGTTTCTGTTGCTGTATGTCCGTTGCCGTCAGTTTCGCTACTATCTGCATAAGCGATTGAGAAATCAAAACCTGCAAAAAATTGCTGCCAAGTTTCATCTACCGAAGTAGGCTCATTTTTATACGCCAAATAAAGCTCATCTACGTAAGCAACATCGGCGTTGGAAAGATTGGAAATATAAGAAAATTTATCCATCTGAATAGTCTGTAATTGTGCTATTGAGTAAAATAGTTTGCAAAATTCCACAAATATATTATATTCATAGAAATAAAAAAATTGCATATTCGTTTAAGCAAATATTTTTGATTATTAGAAGGTTAGAATGAGGAAACCTAAGCCAAATTTTCTTTTGTAACCTCTATCACTATAGTTTCAGCTATTTTATCGTGGGAAGTTTGATGATTTTTATCCCAAAAATATTGGAAGAAGCCTGAAAAGAGCAAAGATGCCGAAGAAGAATAGCCTGAAAAGCGTTCAAAACTATTCCATAGCGAAAGTGGTGCCCCGTTCAGTTTGACTACTTTTATCTTTAACAAGGCTTTAGCGGGTGTTTGTCCTTGCCATTTCCAAGTAAAAAAAGAGAAATACGCCATTGCCCCAAAAAAGGCTACGATAAAACTAAACCCCGACTGTATGTCGCTGAATGGTGTTCCCCAAAAATCTGTGCTGTCTGTTGCAAATAAATTTTTTCCTGTACTAATATTATAAATCACTAATCCTAAGGCAGATATGGCTATAAAAATAGGCAAGTACATCAGAATAAGCAGATAAATTCTGATATGCTGTGCGAAACGCTGTCGCAATTTTTCTTCAATGCCGTATTCCTCCAATCGGTTATCTATCTTGCTCACACTTTCACTAAGGAGTTGGGAAGTTTGCGAAAGAGTAGCTTTAAATTTCTTTTTAACGAAAAGAAATACAAGTACCACAAGAATAATAGTGGGCAAAAACTGTGAACAGAGGTAAATAATGCCCCAATCTATGAGAAAGGCAGCACTGCGTTTGTAAAAAGAGGCGATGTGCGCTCCTTGTAGGTTTTCATCTATTTTGAGATGCCCCAAATCAAATTGCTTTTTTGCCATACAGCTTATTTTTTTAAATTTATTACTTCCCCAATATAATTTTTGTACCAATAAACGCTGTTTTTTCAATCTCTGAAAGGCTATCTGCCTCAAAGATTACTACTTGCGTTACCCCTTTCCTAAGGGCTGCGAAGGCATTATCCAATTTGGGAATCATGCCTGCAAAGATAACATTTTCAGCAAGATAATGGGCATAGTTTTGCTCATTGAGAAGCGGAATAACAGAGTTTTCATCGTTTACATCTGTCAATACTCCTTTTTTTTCAAAGCAATATAATAAGTGCGTTTTGTAAACTGCTGCCATTGCTACTGCTACTTCCGAAGCAATCGTATCGGCATTGGTATTGAGCATCAGACCGCTCCCATCATGTGTAAGCGGGGCTATCACAGGCATATAGCCATTCTCTAAAAGGTCTGACAATGCTTTCTGATTTACTTCGGTTACATCACCTACAAAGCCGTAGTCAATCTCTTTAACGGGGCGTTTGATGGCACGAATCACGTTCATATCTGCTCCCGTTAAGCCTATGCTATTGCATTGGAGAGATTGTAACTGGCTGACAATGTTTTTATTAATCAATCCGCCGTAAACCATAAGTACCACATCAAGCATTTCTTGGTCGGTGATGCGTCTGCCTTTGTGCATCTTTACTTCTAAGCCCAATTTGTCTGCTAATTGACTTGCTATTTTGCCGCCGCCATGAATGAGTATTTTCTTTCCCTCCAAAGCAGAAAATTTTTGTAAGAATTGCGTGAGTTTGGAAGGGTTATCAATGATGTTCCCCCCAATTTTGATGATGTATAAGTTTTCCATTAAAAGTATTAGTTTCTGCTATTATTTCTCATCACTGTCTAATAATGAATGATTTAATTAAATTCATAATTAAAAACTCATCATTCATAACTACTTAATACATATTAAATTTTTCGGCAGTTCGCACACAGTCTGCAAAGATAAAATCTAACACTCCAAGCAACTGATTTGCATTATTCAATCCCAAACTGTAAGGGTGTTTATAAATAATTTTGCCGTCTAACTTCCCAACCTGCCATCCGTCTCCAATGCTCACGAGGGCATAAATAGGTATGTCGTTATTTTCATTCAGAAAACGAGCAACAATAAGTTGCCTATAAATATCTGACCAGCCCCTTTCATAATCGTCATTTTTCGCCTCTACGGTTACTAAAAGCGGCTTTTCAAAAATATTTACCCCTGTTTTATTTCTTGGGGCTACCACGTAATCGGGGACTAAAACCAAATCTTCGTACTTGATTTGCGGGTGGCTATACAGTTTTGCCTTCGGGTTGCGTTTCCACGCCTCTTTGAGCAAAGGAGAAATCAAAAATTCGCAAGCATAAAACTCCATGTCCGTATTACCACGATTTGAGAGAACAAAACGAATGTCTTGTTTGAGATGCTCTGGTATATCGATAGAATCAATGCTGTTAAAATCTATGAACTCATCTATTTCAACACTCAAACCAAAATATGCTAACATTTCGGCTGTATTTCTGAAGTCGCTAAATTTCATACTGTCTTCTATTTTTAATTATGGCAAAGATAGCAATTATTTGGGAAAAATACTACCTCAAAATTTGCAAACTTCTTTACCTTTTACCTCCCTTCCAATTTTTTCAGTATATTTGCGAATAGTATGATATTAATTCTTGTAAATAATTAATGGAAAATATTGCTATTCAGGCAGTTATATTGTTGCCACTTTTGTCATTTCTATTAGCTACTTTTAGAACTGCTTGGCTTAATAGCTTTCTGCTTTTTATTTCTTGCCTATCAGCCACTTTTTTGTTGTACCAAACATGGATTGCAAATGATGTATATCAGCTTGATTTTCTGTGGTTTACACTCAAAGCAACACCCTTTAAAATAAGGATTTGGGTGGATAACACTACTTCGGCTATGTTTTTCATCGTCAGTTTTGTGGCTACTTTGGTGCATTTGTTTTCAATGGCTTACATGAAAGAAGATAAGCATAAAGGGCGTTATTTTGCACTTTTGGGTTTCTTTACTTTTGCTATGCAATCTCTCTTGCTTACAAGCAACTTGCTCATTATCTATATTTTCTGGGAATTGGTCGGTTTCTGTTCTTATTTATTAATTGGTTTTTGGCACGAGAAACCTTCAGCATCTCAGGCAGCGAAAAAGGCATTTTTGTTCAATAGGGTAGGGGACATAGGCTTGCTATTGGCGATTTCTCTGGTGTGGTTTTCCTTTGGTACGTTAGACATACGTTCACTTATGCAGATGAGTATAGCTCATTTGCCCCCTTATTTGGCGGTGCTGATAGGTATTGGTTTTGTAATGGCTACTTGCGGAAAGTCTGCCCAACTCCCTCTTTCTGTGTGGCTTCCCGATGCGATGGAAGCTCCTACGCCTGTTTCTGCCCTCATTCATGCCGCTACCATGGTGGCAGCAGGAATTTACCTTCTTATTCGAGTGAATTTCTTGTTAGTGCCTGATATTCAGTTTGCTGTGGTGATTATTGGAACGCTCACGGCACTGCTTTCTGCCTTCGCTGCTCTTAGTCAAACGGATATGAAAAGACTGCTCGCTTATTCTACTGTTTCGCAGCTTGGCTACATGATGACGGCAGTTGGATTGGGTAATACACAAGCAGCTCTTTTTCATCTACTTACACACGCATTTTTCAAAGCAGGTTTGTTTTTGTGTGCGGGCGTAGTGATTCACTATCTGCACGAACAAGACATGAGGAAAATGGGAGGCTTGCGAAAACAACTCCCACTTACTTTTATAAGTTACACTACTTGTGCATTTTCTTTGGCGGGTTTGCCTTTCTTTTCGGGCTTTCTTTCCAAAGATTTGATAATAGATGCGGCTTTGGTTTGGGCAGGGAAAAATACTTTTTTCTATAGTTTAGTACCTATTTCTTTGTTGCTCACTTCTTTGCTAACTGCTGTTTATATCGGGAAGCAGTGGAGTTTGGTGTTTTTGAAAGCATACAGAGGCGAATCGGCTCTTAGAAATAATGCCAATAACTTATTTACTTTTGATGTGCCAACGCTCCTTTTAGCAGTCTTTTCGCTTGGCATTGTGTTTTCTCCCAATCCTTTTTCTCCTGAAAAAAGTTGGCTGTTAAGTGGGCAAGTTAGCATTGCAAATCATTGGCTTACAGTAGTTTCCGCTTTTATCTCTTGCTTTGGGCTTTTCGTAGGCTGGTGCATGTACGGCTGCGAAGATATGCAGCAAAATATTTTTTTTAAGCATATTTTCAAATCACGTTTGTACAAACTTTCTTACCATTTCTTTTACATAGATTTTTTTTATTACCAAATCGTAAAAAAAACAAGAAATTGGCTGTCTGCAAAGTCCTTGCATTTCTTTTTCATAGACAGATTTCATGAAAAAAGCATCATAGATTGGAGCATACAATTCTCTATAAAATTAGCACATTTTGACAATCGGCTGCTCGATAGGGCAGTGAAAATATCGGGTGTTGGCTTGGTAACAGTCGGACTATTAGCGGCTTGGTTCGATAAACACATTATAGACGGAGGCACACACCTCACCGCTTGGGCTATGGGACAGGGCGGCAAAAAAGTCAAAGCTATTCAAAACGGCAAGGTGCAATCCTATTTTGCGTGGGCAATGATAGGCGTAGTCCTATTGATAGTGCTGGTTTGGTGGCAAAAATAACTAAGTATATTTTCTTACTTAAAATATAGATTTTCCCAAAAAAACATCTTAAGTTTGTAGGTTAATATAGTATGCTTTTGTTGCTTAAGATAGGCAAGTAGCTGCTTATTACACTGACTATTAATTTTACCCTACCCTTATCAGGCACAAAAAACTAATTTTGGAAATATGTTGGACGAGAACCAAGTGCAAGATACTGCACTTACAAATAGACAAAAGGCGGGCGAGTGGATAGAAAGCCCTCATGTTCAGAACTTTATTATCGTCTTGATAATAATGAATGCTTGCATTATTGGCTTGGAAACGATGGAGGAGGGCTACTTGATTCATCAGAAATTTATAGAAATTCTTGACCAAGGTATTCTACTGATTTTTTCTTTGGAAGTAGCCACGAAAATCTACGCTTTTAGGTGGCGTTTTTTCAAAGATGGCTGGAATCTCTTTGATTTTGCCATTATTAGCCTCTCTCTTTTGCCTTCTTCGGGCTTGTTTTCTATTCTCCGTACCTTGCGAATCTTGCGTACGCTGCGTTTGCTCAAAAAAATTCCAAGATTGCGCATCATCATCGATGCCCTTACGAGTGCTATTCCGAGTATAAGCTGGATTTTCCTTCTATTATTGATGGTTTTCTACGTTTTTGCAGTCATCAGTACAAGTTTGTTTGGGGAAGAGTTTCCCAAATGGTTTGGCACTTTGGGAAACTCTATGTACACACTTTTCCAAGTAATGACGTTGGAAAGCTGGTCTATGGGTATTGCAAGACCTGTGATGGAGAAATTTCCGCACGCTTACTTATTTTTTATTCCTTTTATTTTGGTAGCAACTTATACTTCGCTTAATATATTTATAGCTGTGGTGGTAAATGCGATGAATGAAATCTACAAATCAGAAGAAGAAAAGCCCGCAATCACCTTTCCAGAAGAAGAAAATGAGAAATTTATCCTCAACGATAGCCGTATCTTGGAGCATAAATTACTCTCGATAGAGAAGGAAATGCAAGAAATGAAAGAACTGATGAAAAAAATGATGGAGGAGAAAGAGCAAGAGAAAGTGCTTTAGCTACAAAGTTTTTCAAATCTATCTGCTAAATATGTGTTACTCTTAAAAAGTAAAATTTTTTTCATGCAAAATTAGTTTTAACAGGGCGAAAAAAGATTATATCCCAATGTTAGATTTTCTGAATCAAAACTACATCTATTTTTTTATCTTACCTTTGGTGGCGTTCTTAGCAGGCTTTATTGATTCGATAGTGGGCGGCGGTGGCTTGGTGCAAGTGCCTTCTCTGTTTATTCTTTTCCCAACTTTCCCTGTGCCTATGGTGATAGGGAGTAATCGTTTTGCATCTTTTATGGGAACTTCGGTAGCTGCCTATCAGTATGCCAAAAAAGTATCAATTCCTTGGAAAACAGTCCTCTGTGCGGGCATAGGTACTGCTATTTTTGCGTATTTGGGGGCAGAACTTTCCAGCTTCGTGAGTGCGAAAATACTCAAACCTATAGTGCTAATACTGATGAGCGTGATAGCTATTTACACGTTCATTAAAAAAGATTTAGGAGGTCAGGAAAAATTTAAGGTGGCAAATATTTTGGCGTGGAGCTTCCTAATAGGCATGATGATGGGTTTTTACAACGGTTTTGTCGGACCTGGCACGGGAAGTTTATTGGTTTTTGGCTTTGTAAGTATTATTGGTTATAATTTTCTGACAGGCTCTGCTATTTCCAAATTTGTCAATGTAATCGCTGATGTTTCTTCTCTATTTTTCTTTGTGCTAAATGACTTTGTAAACTATAAAGTTGCCTTACCTATGATGATTTTCAATATGTTAGGCTCGTATATTGGTAGTCGTTTGGCTATTCTGAAAGGCAATGAGTTTGTACGAATTCTGTTTTTGGTGGTCGTTGGGGCGTTGATTTTGAGATTTGCTTATGATATTTGGAGAACATTATAATATTCCCTCCGTTTATCAATTTAAAACCCACACGCTAAAGATGTATGCTTACAAACATTCATTCTAATTTTTAAAAAATATGAAAACACCTTTTTTCACTCTTTGCTTTATTTTATTCTTTTCTTTCCTTGCTTTTGCCCAAGAAGCTACCTTCAAAGTCGTGGCTGTCAAAGGAAAAGTAAGCACAAATAACAAACTTATTGCTCAAAATGCTGAAATCAAAGCAATTCAAAGCATTACAGTTGCTGATGATAGCAGCTACATTTGTCTGGTTTCTAATGATAAAAAGGAAATAATAGAAGTGAGCAAAAAAGGAAGCTACCAAATGGCAGATTTGAAAAAGCAAGCTGTTATGTTGGGAAATAATTATGCAAAGTTTGTAGCTGATGAATTATTAGAGATAGAAACTGCTAAATATGATTCTGTGAGACTACAACAAACAAAGAAGACTTGGCATTGGATAAATCCTCACAGCAGTTCTACAATAACTATGCTACCACGGGAAACAGTAATGAGATATAGTGATAAAATAACAGTAAAATGGTTTCTCAAAAGCTCTAACTTTGAATTCAACAAAGCTGTAGATCATTACAAAGCAATGATTTTTAACTTAGAAGATCACGTATTATTCGAAGAAAAAACTTCAGAAATGCGTATAACAATAGATTTATCCAAAACGAAAAAATTAATAGAGGAAAAAGTATTAGTTTTAAAAATAGTTCCTTTAAATAAATTAGAGCAGGAATTAGAAAGTCGCGCTACTATCGACGGATATGCTATTGTTGGAATGGAAGAATCTGAAAAGCAACAAATTACCCAAGAACTCAATACCATTTTTAAAGACCAAAATAGAGAAACAGCCTTTGGCAAGCTCGTAGAAGCTCGATTTTTTGAGGATAAGGAGCTTTATATAGATGCTATCAATGCGTATGAAGATGCGCTAAATCTTTCCTTTGGGGCAGAAAGCTACCAAAAAGTATATCGGTTCTTTTTGGAAAGAAATAACCTTTGGCAAGAGTAATGATTAAGAATTTTTGAGGTTTGCTTATGATATTTGGAGAACGCCGTAACTTTTGCCATTTTTCAAAGTAAAAAAAGCACCTACTTCATAGTCTTTATCCATTCTTTGATGAGGGCAACCCCTTCCTTGTGTACCGTTTTTCTGCCAATTTCGGGCATCATGGCGGCGGGGTCTGTGGACTCTATCCTATAGACTAATATGGATTTTTCGGGCTGCTGCGGTACTATGCTAAACTGACGATTGCCTGAGCCTTTGCCTGCTGCAACGGGCGTTTTGAAAATCCCCAAGGCTGTTTTATTTTTCTCATGATAACTCAAAAATAAACCTGAAGTGCTGGCTGCTCCTTTGGGGTTGTGGCAAAAGGCACAATTAATATCGAGCCATGCTCTTGCCCTGCTGTCTATGTCGGCGGATGCATCTGCCCATGTAGGTACTTTTTCCACTTGGCTAAGGCTTGGCAAGCCCGACAAGATTCCTGCTTTTTCCCATTGCGTTAGCTGATTGGCTGTCCCTTCGGCATATTGAAAGTTTCCGTTGAGTTGGCGCGCTACCAAGCCAATAGGAGTCATTTTTTCGGACTTCAGATGGCAACTTTTGCACTGGTTTACGTTAGGGATAGCGTAGGCAAGGGCTTGTTTTTTCCCATTTTCATCTTTCCAAACAATTTCTTTGGTATCGCCCGCTACGTCCAAATATGCCTCCGTTTGTTCGTCATTCCAGATATAGGGCAGGGCTTCCCATGTGTTATTTTGAAGAATGAGCAAGCGAGTTTCTATGATTCGCCGTCCTTTGCTTTTATCTCTGAAGTCGTTGGAGTAATAAAAATTCTTGATAAGCACAGTCCCTTCGGGGAAGTCAAAAGTTTCTGTGGGCTGATAAACGGCGGTACTACCTTTGGGTAGGCTTACGAATCGCAACTTTTCTGCATAATCGGAAAAAAGAGGCGTATTGAGTTGGTAGGGCATCACGCCTTCGTTAGGAGCTAAATCGGCTAATTTACCTTTGAAAAAGCCATAATCAGATAGCTTTTCATGCGTAAGAATTTTGTTTTCTTTTTTTACATAAAAGGCTGTAAGCATGAAAAAACTACAACTTATTGAAAATAAAATTATTCTATGAATTTGCATATTAGTTACGACTGATTAAAAGTTACTTATTTAACGTAAGTTGCGTTTGCCATTATTTTGGTCTGCACCGTAGGTCTGGGGCAACCCCGTCTGACCTGCATTTTAAGGCGTTTTAAACGGTCAGACCTGCGGTGCAGACCGCGTCTTGTGCAACTTACGTTATTTATAAAAAAAACAAAGTTGAAGTATGCTATTGGGCAGGCTGAAGGGTTTGGTCTGGGAAATATACCTTCAAAGTTGTCCCTAAGTCTTCTTTGCTTTCCATCTCTATCTTGCCATTGAGGGTTTCTACTTGTGTTTTTACTAAATATAAGCCAAGTCCTTTCCCCTCTACATGGTCGTGCATTCGCTGGTAAAGCCCGAATATTTTGTACATGGGTACATCTTCCAAGTTGATGCCAATGCCATTATCGGTAATAAACAAGCAAATATAATCATCTATTCTTTGTGTTTTAAAAGTAATTTGCAATTTTCTTTTTTGCGAACGATATTTGATAGCGTTGGAAATAATATTATGAAGAATGCCATTTACACTACTTTTGACTGAAAAAATGAGGTTACAAGCGAGAAAATTTGTGATAATTTCTACCTGATTTTTTTCTATTTCTTCTTTGAATTGGTCTAAGTTGTGGAAAACGATTTCAGAGATGGTTATTTTTTCTCTGAATTTGTCAAAACTATTTCGCAGTTCAATAATATTGGTAAGGTCATGGAGTATCTCATCTAAGTTTTGAGTTGATTTTTCCAAATAGGCAAGTATATCATGGTTTATTTTGCCTGTGATGTCTTTTTTTTCTATCACATTCACTAAACCCAAGATGCGAGCAACGGGAGCGCGTAGGTTATGAGAAATGATGTATGAGAACTGCTCTAAGCTTTGATTCTGTTGGTGAAGATTATCTATAGTTATTTCCAATTCTTTCGTGCGTTGCCTCACAGTTTCTTCCAGATTTTCATTGAGCGATTTGAGCTGTTCGTGCTGCGAACTAAACTCCTCATTGAGAGAAAGTAGCTCATTTCTTTGCTTTTTTAATATCTCGTACTGGCTTTGTGTTCTGTCTGTTAGTATTTGTAGGTCGTGGTGCTGTTTGCTAATTTCTTGCTTTTGTGCATTAAGAAGCGTATTTGCTTTTACTTTTTGTGTATTAGCATAATAAAGTATGAAAACAAGCAAGATAATACCTATCAGGCTTAATACAAATACTTTGATAAGTGTTTTTTGTTCTTGAATTTCACGTTGGTTTTTCTGTATCTCTGCTTTATGCTTTTCTGCCTCGTAGTTTGTCTGTAGTTGTCTGATAGTCTTGCTATTATTTTCATTAAAAATACTATCTTTTAATTCTGTGGATAGCTGATAATATTTCAGTGAGCTATCACTATTATTGCTGTATTTATAAATCTCATAAAGTTGATAAGTGGCGTTCTTTGCCCCGTACTTATTGCTCATTTTTTTTGCAAGCCGCAAGGCTGTATTAGCCAATATAATGGCACTGTCTGATTTGTTGGCTTTGAGCAAAATCTGACTTTGGTAAGTGAGTATGCCTATATCGAGAAGTCTGTTTTTGGCTATTTTATTAATTTCGTATGCTTCTCGGAAGTATTGGGCAGCAGAATCAAAGCGATTTGTATTTATATAAAACTCACCAGTATAGAAAAGTGCTACAGCAATCTGGCGATAGTTCTTAATTTTTCTCGCTATCAAAAGTGCTTCCTTAAAATTACTAATTGCTTCTTCGTGTTTTTTTTGTACTTGGTAAATCAAAGCAATTCTGTTCAGAGCGATGTTAAGCTGAAGAGAATCATTTACTTTTCTTAGTAATTGAATAGCTTTTTTATGCTCCTCTAAGGCTCGTTCTGTATTTCCTGCCTCTCTGTGTATGTCTGCTATTTTGCTTAAATTCATTCCCGAAAGGCGATAATCTTGTATAGAATCACTAATGGCTAAGGATTTCAAAAAAATATTCATGGCTTCCACTTGGTCGCTAAGAAAATAGTAAACAACTCCTTTTCTATTGAGGCAATAGGCTAAACCTCGCAAATACTTTATCTTTTCCGCCAATTTGATACCCTGTTGGGCATAATCGATTGCTTTTTGCGTATTGGAGATGTAGTAGATATAGGAAAGTTCGGATAATATAAGCACCTTTGAGGTATCGGAAGTAGTATGCAACAAGGCATAGTGAAGACTGTCCGCATCACCTAATGCCTTAGCTGTAGTTTGCTGATATACCAATAGGTTACCAAGCACAACGAGCAAATATATATATAGTTTCACCCTTAAATACATAGGCAAAGGACTACACTCTTCCATAATGCTTTTTTGAAATAAGTCCTTGAATTTACGGATACTTATTAACTATCTTTGTATAGTTTTGAAAAAAAATTGAGATAAGATTCAAATAACTTCAAAATTAGCTACTTTGCTACCTACCCCTAAGCAATATCTAAAAATATTTCCTAACTTGTATTCACTCTTGATAATTTTGTTGTGATATTAGGGTATTAATTTTCAAGATAAGATGAAAAAATTGTTTTTATGTATTTGTTTGCTATCGCCTTGCACCTCTTTATTGGGGCAAAGTACGGATACGCTACTCATAGAACTGGAGAAAAAAAAACCTGATAGCTTTACGGTCTTAAGATTATTTAGGGCTGTGTCATCTCTGTCCGATACACTCCACCAAAAGAAACTAAATTACTTAAATAAAGCCTTAAGTATCGCCGAGCAAATCAATTTTAAAGCAGGTATAGCACGAGCCTACCGCGCATTAGGTTCATTATATTTTGGGCTGGGAGATTACTCACTAAGTTTGAACGCCAATTATAAAGCCTTGCAGCTTGCTGATGAGGTGCTTCACCCACCATATTTCAAAGTTACTGTTTTGGGAGTCATTGGGAAAACGCATGAAATTCAGGGAAACTTAGACCAAGCAGAGGAATATTACACAAAATCATTTGCACTGAATACTAAAAATAAAAACAAAAGAAACTTGGCGTATGATTACAGCAATTTGGCAAATATAGAGTTGCTACGCCAGAACTATGACAAATCTTTGGCATACCATGAGGAGGAGCGAAAGCTAAAGGAAGAAGTAAAAGATACGCTCGGTTTGGCTTTTACCTACAACGACATCGCCGTAGTGTATGACTACCAAAATAAGCTCGCTCAGGCAACTTCATATTTTGAAAAAGGTGTAAAAGTCCTTGAAAAACTGCCTATGGGCTATTATAAAACGTCTTTGAATACCAATCTGGCTGAAGCCTACAAAAAAATAAATAAAAAAGCAGAAGCCGAAAAGTTAGCCTTACAAAGCTTGGAAGAGGCAAAAAAACTACAAGCAAAAGACTTGGCTTTGCGAGCTACTGCGGTATTATATACGCTTAATGGAGAAATAAAAAGATACCAGAGTGCTTACGAATATCTTTTGCTGCATAAAGCCTTGCAAGACAGTACCTATAATGAGCAGCATTTGAAAGAAATTTCGCAAATGGAAACTAATTTTCAAGTCAAGCAGCAGCAGAAAGAGAACGAACTATTAAAACGAGAAAACAAAATACAAACCGAAGAAATCAAAATCAAGGATGCAGAAGCGATGAAAAATAGGCTTTTGGTGATGCTATCGGGTACCGCTATAGCGATGCTAATTATTTTGGCGAGTGTTTTTTATAGAAATAGCCAACTCAAAAAGAGAAGTAATGATATTTTGACCCAAAAAAACAATGAAATTAGCCAGCAAAAAGAAGAAATTTCGGTGATTGCAGAGGGTTTGCGAGAGGCAAACCAAATCGTAAATCTCAAAAATAAGGAGATAGAAAAGAAAAACGAAGATATTTTGTCCAGTATCAACTATGCAAAACGTATCCAAAACGCTATTTTGCCTTTGCAAAGCAAAATAGCGGACGCTTTCGGAGAAGAGAATTTTTTTATTTATTACAAACCGCGAGAGATAGTTTCGGGCGATTTTTATTGGTTTCATTCGGGTATGTTCCCCAAGCCCTATACTATTTTTGTGGCTGCAGACTGCACAGGGCATGGGGTTCCTGGGGCTTTTATGAGTATGATTGGCAACGATTTGCTCAACGAAATTGTAAATTCCAGACGGGTGCTTTCTCCCGAACTGATTTTACAAGAACTCAATGACGGTATCAGAAATGTGCTGCAACAAGACCATAATGACAGCCGAGATGGAATGGATATTGCCATCATTACTTTATGGAAAGATGAAAATAGCTTTACTACCTTGGAATATGCGGGTGCAATGAATCCTCTGTATTATGTTCATAATGAAGAATTTGTAGAGCTAAAAGCAGATAAAAAACCGATTGGCGGATTCCATACCAATAAAAATACCACTCAACATTTTACCAAGCATACCATAGAGTTGGGCAAAGAGTCTACTACCATTTATCTGTGTTCTGATGGCTTCCAAGACCAATTTGGCGGAGAAAGCGGTAAGAAATTCATGGTAAAGCGACTAAGAGAAACTTTGTTTTCACTAAGCAAGCTACCGCTATCCGCACAAAAAGAAAGTTTAGAAACCATTTTTGAAACTTGGCAAGGGCAGCAAAAACAAATAGACGATGTCATGATGATAGGGATAAAGGTTTAAATCCTTGTTTCTTTGGTGCTTCCTCAATAATACCTGTCTATTTGAAAACATTTGCTAATTTGCAAAGGTTTGTTCTATAGCATTTCTATTGGTACTCCGTACTCAGAAAAAAACACTCATAACCGAAGAACGTACTTATTGGCAAGCACCAGATGTTTATTTCCAAATGTCGCTTTTTAGCTATGCAGACAAAATCAAAACATCAAGGGAAATGAATACTTGGCTGGAACGCTATGTAAAAAATGCAGAAGTGAAGTAAAGGTTTTTTTTACCCAAAATAATTTGCTATTTTTACCACAAAAAATGCCATGACCAACGTTGTAGAATTGACAAAAAAATTAGTGGAGTTGCTTGAGCAAGTACCTATCGAGGTTTGTGAGGCACACCAAAGAGAGTTGCTAAAAATCATGCCTACTGAAAAATCGGAAGTGATTTTGAAAATTGGTAGCGGAACTTTCCCCGAAGAGCATGAGAGGAGTATTGGAATTTTTGTGCAAATTTCTCATGCAGAGCCTGCATCAAAAGAATACTCTTTGACTATGCTTTGGCAGACTATTTTACAATCTTCTACACACGATGATTTAGAGTTTTTAGACAAAATTTTAGATAGTTTTGAGAGCGAAGCCTCAACTCCTTATGAAATGCGTTTTACACCCGCCGTTTTTGTTAGGGAACATATAGGCTGTTCACATTTTAGTCTTATTGGCAAAATCACAGAAAAAGATGGCAGACGAAACAAAAAAAGGGTATTACTCTAAGTGTAAAAAATATTTTTGGATAGATAAACATCACATTTTACCTAAATCTATTTTTGGAGGAAAGGGCGATATTGTTAGGTTGTGTCCAAATTGTCATCGAGATTATCATGAGCAATTAGGAACCAAAAATTTAAAAAATCCCGATGAGCATTTTCATTATGCTTTTTTTACAAAATGGCTTGCAGGGTTCATAATTATTTTAGCTTTGGGAATTTTGCTTTGGATTAGTTAAAAATGTAGTTATTTTTGGTGCTGTGTGGCAGCGTGCAGCACCAATTTTTTTTGCTCTGTTGGATGATTTCAATATTTCCTACAGTGTTTATACTAATAAATAAAAACAATAAAGGCGAGGAAAAAGAAAAAAGCCTTGCAAAAATAATTGATACTTAAGAAAGTTGATCAAGAATTGTAGTGTTCAATATTCAATGTGAAAATTCTATAAATTTATCTAAAAGAAATTTTTTGAGGGGTTCTAAATATTCGCTGTCTAAATTCCACAGCCCGTCCTTGTAATCCCTTTTCCCCTCGTTAGCAAATTCTTGTCCTCTGTGTGTTTGGACATAACTAAATATTTTTGATTTATTTTCTAAAAGAGAATCTATAGAACTTGGATTTGCATAAGGTTTTATACAACAGCAATAGGATTGATAACAAGCGAAAAATTTATTGTATTCTTCTTGGTTTATGATAGACATTAGCAGGGTTTCTAAATCTCCATCATCTTTATGATTGGGAAATAAAAAGGTTTCAAAATCAAATGTTATACTTTCTTTTTCTTCTATTTGTTTTTTCACTGCCTTAAGGTACTCAAGTCTTGCTGCAACTCCGCCATGATGTTTTTTAGGATTATCAGCATCTTGTATCATCAGCAAATGAAAATTCTGTTCTTTGTCGATAGCCTCATTTTTTATATCAATTATATCTTGGTGGTATTCAAACAATTTGGTACAACCATCTAATGGAAAAATATCTATGATAGGCGTATCAAACACTCTTTCTGGTACCATAATTTTTTTCTTATCTTCATCTTTATTTTTCTCTTTGCCTTCTTTTTGCTGTTTCTTCTTCTGTTGGCTTTTAGAAAGTGTTTTTATTTTGACAAAATCTTTGTTATTGTCTAATAAATACGATAAGTAAGATTTCAGGAAAGCCACGTCAGCGTGTCCTTCTACAACGATTAGAAACTTATTCATTTGCACCTCCCCTGAAAAACATTGAACCACGTTCTAAAGCATACTCAAACTCTTCAAAAGTACGAGTATAGGTTTTAATATTATTATTTGCAGATTCTTTGAGTGTAATGACACGAGATTTTTGTTTAAATTCTTCAAATTCACTCTCTGCCATAATATCTTGAAAAAAGTCATAATCGCTTAACACATCTTTGAAGTGTTCTATGCACTCCAAGTTGTGGGTTGTGGCGAAAATTTGTATATTGTTTTGGCATGCTACTTTAAGTATGACTTCCCAAAATTTAGGGAAACGTGTGTAATGTATGCCTGCGTCTATTTCATCTATCATAATACGTTTGTCTTTTTGTAAAGCCATTTGCATAAGAATACGAAAAAGTTTGTTTGCTCCTTCACCATATTGGTGGAGGGAAGTGGATTCATCAACATCTTTTTCCTCGATGCCTATTCCGCCATCTTTATGCCCTGTAATGCCTTCTATTTCGGGTATGAAAACTTTCATGTTTTCTACAAATTCTTTTTTAAGGGGTTTAAATGGGCTTATTTCTTGCTCATACGCGGTCTTCAAATCCCCTCGAAAACCTTTGCCAAAAGGTATCATAGGCGTTTTTATACTATCTATATATTCTAATTCTCGTAATTTAGAAATATCTATCGAGCCATCAGGAAATTTGTATTGCCATTGTTTTCTTTGGGCAGATAAGATATATTGTATAGTTTCATCTTTTTGTGTATTGAGTAAAAAATCTTTCCAAAAATCTTGTTTGATGTCTTTAAATTCTAATCCATTGCACCTATCAGCATAACTGTATACTAATCTTTTAGCAAATTCCTGTATATCAGGAGTAAATAGTAAGCCTTCTAAAACAGAAGTTTTGCCTACGTTATTATCACCTACAATCAAGTTAAACTGTCCAATGTTATTTATAGTAAGTTCTTTGAAACGCCTGAAGTTCTTGAAAGTTATGTTTTTGAAATGTTCGGTAGGTGTTGTAAAAATCTCTGTAGGTAAGTCGGCTATTTCTGCAAACTCATCTTCTTTGAATGGTTGGTATTTAATTCCATAAATAGCAGCAATTTCTTTGTAGGCGTTGTTAAGCTCCGATAGCCATTCAGTGTTTTTATATGGATTTTTGGTTATATTCTTTGCCCAACGTTCTACTACAAATTCTGCTACTTGTTTGTCTAAGTTTCCTTCTTTCAATAGGGCTTCGTACTCGAATACGAGTGTACCTAATAAGTTTTGAAATATTTTTTCTGTATCTTGAGCTATTTGTATGATTTGTGTATTTTTGGGTTGTTGTACTAAAAAAGCTTTATAAGCGGCTAATAAGCTCCATTGATCATCTTTTGGAGTATTAGTAGTGTATAGATGTATAATACGTTCTCTTATTTCGGTCGCTTTTTCTGCATCATGGGCTAACATCTTATCTTGGTAAATAATTTCTATGGGTGTATCGCGCTTGTATTGTGCATTTTGAATTACTGCATTGATATAATCTTTGTTGTTTATATAGTCTCCTTTGTCCCAACTTGATATTGCCTTGTCATGATACCCAGCTTTTTGATAGAGGTAACCCAACGCCTCATAAAGATTATTGTCTGTGTGTTGTGCAATTTCTTCTAACACATCACAAAAATCTCTAACGAGGTCGCTTTCTATATTTTGTGATACTTTAGATAGTTTTTCTATAAGCTCATTACGCCATGTAATTTCTTTTGTAATGCTTTTAAGCACATTTTTGTATTGATATAAATCCTTTACGATAGTGGTATTTGCACGGTCGTCTGATATCAAACGAGCTAAGGCTAAACGAACTGTTTGCTGTTCGTTATTTACTTTCATACCAAGCAATATCATCAGCTCTTTCAATAATTTTCCTTTCCATAAAACCTCTGCTTGTTTTTCTGCTCCATGTTTGGTTTTGGCATAATATTCTGCTGCTTTTTTCCATTCTCCTACAAATTCCTCTGCCAAAGCTAAACAGTCGAAATGCTCATCATATTCTCCTAAAGCAAAAAATTGAGAAGCGGCTATTTTTAGTCTGTTTGAATTTTTGTCAAATCTGCCTTGTTCTTTATCTTTTTTGGCATTTTCCAAAGCATCTTCTTTTGTACTTGTGCGTATGGTACCCGCATGATATAAGATGGTATTTTGCTTGACTATACTTTGCCAAATCTCATCTGTTATAGCAAGCTGTTCTGTTACAAGTTTTTTCCAAAAATCACATTCTGCCTTTGAGTTGTCTATTATGATAAGTTCTATTTGTGCGCGAGTAACCCCTACATACAGCTTATTGAAAAAATAACGACATTTAAAACTATCAGTTTCGCTTAAATTGGCAAGGCTTGTAAAATTAGTTAAATAATATTCACCAAATCCGTATAACACGACTTGTGAATACTCTACCCCTTTTGCCTCTACTGAAGTTTTGATATCAAGATTAGGCAAGGCTGTAAGTAAAGGATTATTTTCAATAAACTCTTTTTTTTCGTCTTCCCCATCTACAGGTATGATAAATACTTTATATCTGAATTTTTCTAAAAAACTTTGGTCTGCAAGTATCTCTTCAGGGTATTGAAAAATATTGTTTGCGATATTTTGATAAGTAGAGCGTTTTGCTTCTTGTGGTCGCTCAATAGGCAAGTTCAAGGATTTTTTTCTAAAATATTGTATATAATTTGCTAAATCAACCACTTTTTCAGAGGAACGATAGTTGTATTTAGGGTTATATGAGCTATTTTTAGTGTCATATTGAAAATTGGCTATCTCTTTTAGTTGTTTGTATAATATATCCTTTATCTCTGCCTCTCTAAAACCTGTCGGGTTTACTGTCTGGTGTGGATCACCTGCAAACACTATAGGTACTTGAAATGTATCTTTGAGGTCGTATTGTGTAAGTTCTGACAAATTGAGTATGAAGTTTAACTCTACGCGTGAAAAATCTTGTGCCTCATCACAAAAAATAACAGCATAATCTTTAGGAATTTGTAAGTTTTCTTCGATGTACCTAATAATTTTAAGTTTATCCCAATGCCCATCTTTTTCTATTAATTTTTGATAAAAGGGCAAACAATTTTTCTCAATACCTTTTAAATCCTCCAAAGGCAACAGATTTTTTAAATCTCGAATAACCATTTCTTCATAGTTTGTAGAATCTATGAGTTTATTGATATCGTAGCCATAAATATATGTTGTTATAGCAAACCATACTTTATCAGCAGGATAGTCTTTTATTGTTTTTTTGGGTAGATTAGAAGTCTCATACAAATTTTTGAAAGTAGGGAAGTTCAAATACTTGTTGTTTGGAAAAAATTGCTGGTCTTCTTCTTGCAATAGACTCCAAAGAAAATCTTTGAAGGTAGCAAAACAAGTATCAAAATTATCGAAGTCGGATATAGTGCTAAGTTTAAAGTTGGTATTGTTCGCTAACAAATTACGAATAGCAATTTTAGTTTTATTTAATAACTCGCTATTTTCAGTTAAGAATATCAATTCATTCTTTATTAGCCCCGCACCTTTAAAATAATAAGCATTTGCAAATAGGTAATATAGCATGGTAGATTTGCCACTGCCAGCTTGTCCGTTGATATAGCAAGGAAATTTAAAGGACTTAAGAAAATCTATTTGCTCTGTGAGTAATGAATAGTTGCTATTTTCAGAACTGCTTTGAATTTTGTCCCAAAGTTCATCTTCTTTGAGCGTCCAACTTGGATAAGCTCTGGAGGCTTCTTTGCGCATATCCTCAGTACTAACAATAGTAGGCTGTGTGGTGTCAAGTAATTTTTTCTTAAGTCTTTCCCAATGTTCTTTCTGTATCGCAACATTAGCTCCACCGTATAGTAAATAGCTTGTATTATTATTTTCTGTAATTTCTGTATATAGTATGCCAATGTTTTGGTAGACATATTCTAATATAATATAGCCATTTTCTTTTTTGAAAGTTTCGGGGTTAGCTTTTCTATCTACGATTTCTCGAAGTGCGAAACGAAATGTGGCTACATCTTTTTCACGCATACCTTCTTTTTCTACGTTATAGCCTGCAAAGCGTACCCATTCTTCAGTTTCCAATACATCAAAACCTAATTTGAAGTTATCACTGAAATAGGGGAGCCAATCCATAAGTTCTTGTGGGGGATTATTTTCCTCTTTTTTGATAATATTAGTATTTTTTTCGTATTCAATACCAAAGGTTTCGATATCAGTTTCTGACAATGGATTATTGGGAAGCCAAAGATTACCTTCAAGCTGTCGATAAATACTGCGTGTCCACGCATTGTTATTTACAACATCTCTCACAAAATGTACTATAATCTGTTGCCCACTGAGTTCAACTGACTTTTGTTGAATGATAATACGAAACTGATTTCGTATTTTTAAAACATACATACCACTTGTATAGGCTGAAACTGAAGTAGTATTTTCATTCAAAGTATTTCTTTGAGTGAGTCCGTCTAATTTCCTCTCTATGTTTGAGGCTAAGAGATTGTGTTTTAGATTATCTTTGAATCTTTGACAGTAATGGAATATAAGCATATCGCATATTTTAATTTGTTGTTAAAAGCAATTAGGACAACTAAATATTATACACTCTCTTCGCTTAAAGTTTGCAGGAGGCATAAATAGAATCTCTATTTTTATGCAGTTAAAAACCCTCTTTAACCAAACACAAACTTCATCAAAAAAAATAACAACACCAAAATTACTATAAATAACAAAACAATTTCGCAAATACTCTTTTTAAAATTTTTTAATTTTCTTGTATCTGTTTTTCTTGTTCCATTATGTGTTTTTTATTGACAGCCTTACGACGTAATTAACCAAGATAAAAGCAAGTTTTCCCCATATTACCCCATAAGCAGTTCCGCCGACATTCCCCATTCGCCCCACTAAGATTGAATACTTTTTACTTGTATAATTCTAAACAACCATATTCCTCATTTTCTAAAAAAGAAAAAATAACTTCATGTTTATCAATGAATAACTGCATTAAATCTTCCTTGCTAATATTGCCTGTTCTTAGCAAAATCACCTTGGGAGGGTAACCTTTGAACAAACTTAGTTCTCCAAAATCTTCATCAAAAGTAACAATCGCAAAGTCGTTTTTTTTAGCATATTCCCAGATAAGTAAGTCGTCGGTACTGAGTAGTTTAATTCGTCCAATATTTTCACAAGCAGTAAATAGATGAGCTATTTTCTTCACTAATCTATAGGATACATTTTCATCAAAAAGTAGTTTTATTTAGGCGTATTTTAGTTGTCGTTCTTTGGCTGTTACATATTGCAGACACGCCAAAATATGTTCATTATTAAGCTGTGGGAAATCTTCTATAATTTCTGCGTGACTCATACCAAGTGCAAGCCACCCCAATACATCATAAACAGCAATGCGTGTACCAACTACACAAGGTCGCCCAAAGCGTATATTTGGGTTAATGACTATCAGTTCTTTATAATTGAATTTCATTTTTTCCATATTGCTTTTATTTTATACCTCAAATTTACAAAAAAATTATCTTTTTTCAAATAATAGGCAGCTCTGCCGACATCCCCCATTCGCTCCACGAGCCATCATACACGCTTATTTTTTCAAATCCTGCAATTTCTGCCCCCAAAGCTACAATGCAAGCCGTAACCCCCGAACCGCAACTAAAAACTAATTCTTTATTTTCGGCGGCAACCTCTGTAAAAATCTGCTGTAGCTCTTCTGCCGTCTTTAGCTTGCCCCCATCAAGCACACCAGTGAAGGGAATATTTGCAGAATTGGGGATATGCCCGCGCCTTAGCCCTTCTCTTGGCTCTGCTACCTTGCCCCAAAAACGTTCTGATGAGCGCGCATCTATAACCAACTGTTTGGTATCTTGGGTAACAGTGAGTACGGCGTTTGCATCTCGCACTAAGGCGGGCTGGTAGTTTGCCAAAAAATTGCCTCGCTGCGTATGTTGCTGTGCTGCTGCCTGCTCATATTCTCCATTTATCTGCTTCCAAGCAGGAAAGCCACCGTTTAGTACAAAGACCTGCTCATGTCCCATTGCCCGAAATAGCCACCATGCTCTCGGACTCGAATACACGCCTACGGTATCATAAACCACAATAATGCTCTCTTGATTGATGCCTAATGCTTGGACTCTGTCTGTAAAAGCATTAGGGGAAAGTATTGTGTGCGGCAAGTTGCTTTGCGTATCGCTAAAAACATTATCCAAATCAAAGAAAATTGCTCCTTTGATTTTTGCCGTTTCCATTTCGCTTTTTTGCTTTCCTATGGGCGGTATGGTAGCGTCTAATACCACTACATTTGGCTTGCCTAAGTTTTCAGCAAGCCATTCCGCAGATACTATAGGCGATTTTTTTGTTGTAGTTTCCATCAAAAATCTGTATTAGCTTGTTTCAAATCCAATTTTTTTATCCAAATATTTCTATAGAGTACGTTGTGTCCTTCGGCTTGGAGTTTTAGCCCACCCATTGTGTCTGTGATGCCTTTGCCGCCATCATTTCCACCGTCAATCCCCGAATTTGCCCCGCCCCACACTTGCGTAATGCTTTGGTTGGTATGTACTTTCTTTCCGTTGAAATATACAGTTACCATTGCTTTTTCTGTCTTTTTTCCATCTTGGAAGCGTGCTGCTCGGAAGGTAATATCGTAGGCATTCCACTTGCCAATGCCATTGTAGGCATAATAGGGAGAAGGCGTTTCATTGATGACCGCAGCCATTCCATGCGTAGTGCTGTCGCCATCAAGCACTTGTATTTCGTAGCGATTCTGAAGATAAACGCCGCTATTGCCACCTTTTTCGGCAATAAAAAACTCTACGTGCAAGCGAAAATCCTTAAATTCTTCTTTCGTTACAATATCTGCCGTTCCGTATTTTCCCCCTGCTGCCGTAGGGTCATTGCTATTTACTACTGTTCCCGCATCTACAGGGTCTTTGTCTATCGTCCATTTGAGCGGTAGCGTAGCGGCAAGTCTTGGGCTTTTCCAATACGTCCATTTTTTATCGAGCATCTTGCGGGAACCGTCAAATAAAAATTTTGCTCCTTTGATGGGCTTCGTGCCAACGCCTACTTGGGCATCAGCTTGGAACAGCCCCCCCAAGAAAAATACGGCAACAAGAAGTGTCCTACTCGCCAATTTTCCAATTATTGCTTTCATTTGTTGTTAATTTTTTTGTTTATTAAAAAATATTGAATACATCTTTGGCAATAATAAGATTTTTTTTAGCTATTTTGCAACCTAACTCTATTTTTTATATCTTTATTTCGAATAATCTTGTTTTAGATAAGAAATTATCACGTAAAATTATTAAGTATGGAAAATACCATTTCTTTGGAACGCCCTCTGATACAAAATCAGCATGATACAAAAAGTGCTTTGCTTGGGATTCCCTTGTATATTTATGCAGTTGTTTTCTCCTCAGTTTGTATCATTGTAGGTTTGCTTTGGGATATTTCTTGGCACATGAGCATCGGGCGCGATGGGCTACTTTCCCCTCCGCACCTTGCTATTTACTTAGGGGCAATCGTTGCGGGCTTATTTTCGGGCTTTCAAGTCTTGAAAATTAGTTTTGCGGGCAGCCAAGTAGAAAAAAATCAGAGCGTAAATTTCTGGAATTTCTTTTACAGCTCTTTGGGCGGTATGTTTTGCATTTGGGGAGCTATTGCGATGCTTACCTCTGCTCCTTTTGACGATTGGTGGCACAATACTTACGGCTTGGACGTAGTGATTCTTTCTCCCCCTCATTCTATTTTGGCTTTCGGAATGATGATGGTGCAGTTTGGGGCAATGATAGCTACTTTGGCACTGCAAAATAGAGAAGAAAGTCTGATAGGTTGGAAATCTGCTGACATTCAGAGACGCAATTATCGCTTAAAGTTATTGTTTGTCATATCTTCGGGTTTGGTCTTAGTAACCGTTTTTACGCTTGCTTCGGAGTTTCTCTCTCGGCACGATATGCACAAGGTTTCTTTCTATCAGGTAGGTAGTTTCCTTTTTCCTCTGTTCTTGGTGGCAGTTGCGCGCTCCTCTAAGTTAAAATGGGCAGCAACCGCAACAGCAGGCGTATATATGCTCATGTTGGCAGGTATGCTTTGGATTTTGCCACTGTTTCCTGCTACACCGCTTTTGGGTCCCGTTCTCAATCATATCACACATTATCAGTCGTTTCACTTTCCCTTGTTGCTTGTTTTCCCTGCCTTGGCGATTGACTGGACAATAAACCGCTATGAAGGAAAAAATCAATGGCTACAAGCTCTCATCATGGGTGTTGCTTTCTTATTGATTCTATTGGCAGTACAGTATCCTTTCGGAGATTTTCTGATGTCGTCTTATAGCAGAAATTGGTTTTTTGGCACAGAATCATGGTATTTTGCCAATGACCCTACTTGGGAAGGTCGTTTCAAATTTATGCCTTGGAATACCGACTCTTTGCCTGTCTTTATGCAAGGCTTGGCGATTGCGATTCCTTTGTCTGTTCTGTCTTCTCGCATCGGCTTGATGTGGGGAAATTGGATGAAGCAAGTGCAAAGATAAAAAAAGGTCAAGATGTAGTCTTTGAGAAAAAGATTACATCTTGACTTGTTTTGTATTTACTCCCACTCTATAGTTGCAGGGGGTTTAGAACTGATGTCATAGACTACTCTGTTGATTCCCTTCACTTTATTGATAATTTCATTGGAAATTTTTGCCAATACCTCGTACGGCAAATGCACCCAATCTGCTGTCATGCCGTCAGTGCTATGTACTGCTCGCAAGGCAACTACGCTTTCGTAGGTTCGCTCATCACCCATCACGCCTACCGAACGAGAGTCGAGCAGAATAACGCCCGCCTGCCATGTTTTTTCATACCAACCCGATTCTTTGAGATTTTGAATATAAATATAGTCAGCCTCTTGCAGCAAACGCACTTTTTCAGGTGTAATTTCTCCCAAAATACGGATAGCAAGCCCCGGCCCTGGGAACGGATGTCGGTTCAAGATATGTTTTGGCAAGCCTAAGCCATCGCCTACCCTACGCACCTCGTCTTTGAAAAGCGACCGCAGTGGCTCCACTACGGAGAGCTTCATAAAATCGGGTAAGCCTCCTACGTTGTGATGCGATTTGATAGTAGCCGAAGGTCCTTTTACAGAAACAGACTCAATCACATCGGGGTAAATAGTGCCTTGTCCGAGCCATTTTACGTTCTGAATCTGATGCGCCTCATGGTCAAAAACCTCGATAAAAACCCTTCCAATAGCTTTTCGCTTTGCTTCGGGGTCAGAAAGTCCGCTCAAAGCAGTATAAAATTGTGCTTTGCTATCCACACCTTTTACGTTCAGCCCCAAATCTTTGTAGGAATGTAGCACTTCCTCAAATTCGTCTTTCCTAAGCAATCCGTTATCCACAAAAATACAATGCAAGTTTTTGCCAATCGCTCGGTGCAAAAGCAGGGCAGCCACAGACGAATCCACACCGCCAGAAAGTCCCAAAACTACTTGGTCATCTCCTAATTTTACCTTTAATTCGCTTACCGTACTTTCTATGAAGTTAGCTGCATTCCAATTTTGCCGACAGCCGCAGATGCCTACCACAAAGTTTTCCAACAGTTTTTTTCCCTCCAAAGAGTGCGTAACTTCGGGGTGAAATTGGATTCCGTAGGTCTGCTCGCCTACTGCCTGAAAAGCAGCAACTTTTACTGTTTCTGTGCTTGCAATGAGTGCGAAATCAGTAGGAATATGGGCAATCGTATCGCCATGCGACATCCAAACTTGGGAGTTCATGCTTAGTCCTTTGAGCAAACTATTCTCTGTCTGGATAAAGTTCAGGTTTGCCCTGCCATACTCGCGCGTGCTGGAAGGAAGCACTTCACCGCCGCCTTTTTGTGCTAAAAGTTGTGCCCCGTAGCATACCCCTAACAGAGGCAACTGCTTGCGAAACAACTTAAAATCTATTTCGGGAGCATTTTCCTCACGTACCGAGCTTGGGCTACCTGAAAGAATTACCCCTTTTACACTGCCATCAAGGGCTGGAAAATGATTGTACGGGTAAATTTCACAATAGACATTTAGCTCTCTCACTCGCCGAGCAATAAGTTGGGTAAACTGAGAACCAAAGTCGAGAATAAGTATTTTTTCGGGTATCATATCTTTATTATTTCTTGTTTGAAGTCTTTTGAGATAGTTTGAAAGAGTTAAAAATCAAAGGTTTCAAACTGTTTTAAAGTCTGAAACCTACTGAAATAGTTTTTTGGCAAAGTTAAAAAAGAAATGGAGAGAAAAGGATATTGAATAGTTTATCTTTTTATTACTTTGAAAGCCATATCTCTGCCATGCCCCTGCATGATGGCTAAATTTATCCAAGAAAGTGCAAAATACTCTAAAAGTTGTGCCTTATCATCTCCCCCAAAGTCCCAGCAGGTCGCGAAGCCCGCATCTATGGCAAGTTGCTTGGCTATTTCCTTCGCTTTTGCCGAACTACCCGCCGCAAACATATCTATTCCTTCTCCCCGATAAATAGGATTAGACATATTTTCAAAGCCCGTAGAATTAAAGCATTTGACAATTTCAGTATTGGGCAGATACGATTTTAATGCCTCAAAAGAGTTATTAAAACCTTCGGGTTTTGTACGTACAGAGTTCATTGCATCAATGATGATTTTTCCACTTGCCACTTCCCCAATTTCTGATACTATAGACTGAGTAGCCTGCGGAACAGCAGCTATCAATATAACTTCCGCATTTTCAGTGCTTTCTTTAAGTGTATGCAGGGTAGTATTGGCATTATTGAGCAAATGCTTATCCTCAAATTTGTTCACATCTCTCGTACCTAAAAAAATTTGGTGTCCTGCTTTTGCCCATTGCGTAGCCAAAGCACCACCTACATTTCCTGTTCCTATGATTGCTATTTTCATTGCTTTATTACATTAAAATTATATTTTTACCCTAAAGGCTTCAAATCATAAATCTTACGAACCTCTCCAAAAATCTCTAATATATCTAACTTTAAATCAATGAGTTTCCCGTTGCGTACATTAAAAATCCACCCATGAATAGTAGGAAAACCCGTTTTGTACCACATTTTTTGTACGTGGTCTATCTTGACAATATTAATGCACTGCTCTTGTACGTTTAGCTCTACTAAGCGGTCAAAGCGAGCCTTCTCCTCTGTAATTTGCTCTAATTCAGCTTGGTGCAGACGATAGACATCTCGGAGTGTCTGTAGCCAGTTGTTTAGCTGCCCCATATCGCTGGGCTGCAAAGCTGCTTTCACGCCCCCACATTCGTAATGCCCACAGATGATAATGTGTTTCACTTTCAAATGTTCTACCGCATACTGTACCACTGCGTTTATATTGCTATCGGTGGGGACTACCAAGTTAGCAATATTGCGGTGGATAAATATTTGCCCTGGCATAGCCCCCATTAGGTCTTCGGCAGTTACTCGGCTATCTGAGCAGCCAATGTACAGATATTCAGGATTTTGCCCCTTAGAAAGTTTGCCAAAGTAGTCGGGGTCAATACTTAGCTTTTCTGCAATCCACTGCTCGTTATTTTCAAAAATCTGTTCAAAAGTATGTGCCATAAATTTGGATTTTGGGTTAGAATGTTATTCTACTATAAATTTTAAGTTAAAGTTAGTTTAAAATAGTGCGCCATCTATCAGCTCAGGTTTCTTGGGCAAATCTGTTTCGCCCAGCGTTTCCCTCAAATCTCTCTCGATGGTGTTGCAAATTGCAAAAATAGGCACATCTGTTTGGCGATTTTCAAAAGGGTCTTCGTTTACTTCGCCTATTTTGGCAATCGTCCCAAAAACAAAGCTAATCAAAATAGAAATAGGAATCATCATACTTGGTATGCCTAATTTGTGAAAATCTCCAATCAAACAAAAAGGCAATAAGAGCATAAAAGCATATAAAAATAAAACTGTAAAATAATGGTATTGACGCAGTAGCGGTGTGTTTTTAATACGTTCGCACCCTCCCTGATAATTTGCCAAAGCAAGCAACTGCCCCTCCATCTGAAAGCTATCAAAGCCACCCAAAGTGCCGTCTGCCATCGCGCCATAAATTTGCTTACCCATCATTATTTGTAAATAATTGGGCTTGTTTTGTGTGTTGGAAAGCTCTAAAAACTCCTTTTCAGATAAAAATGGTTTAAGTTCCACCCAACTTTCCTGCTTGCGCAGGTGCAGCCGTAAAGCGTGCGCCCAAGCTATTTGCTTGTAAATCAATGATTTTTTAAAAATTTCGCTTTTCTCCTTGTTATAGTTTGCTTGATGCGAATGACTATCAGCAAAGGTAAAAACCAAGCGGGCGAAAACCCTACTTGAGTTGATAATTCCGCTCCAAAGTTGTCGTGCTTCCCACCAACGGCTGTAAGAATTGTTGTTGCGAAAACCCAAAAATATCGCCAAGGCTCCACCCAAAGTCGCTGCAATAGAGAACGGTAAAGCTATCTGCCGCAGGGCAAAAACTTCAAAAAGCACCCAAACCAAGATAGCCAAAGGAATAGAAAAAAGCAGTTCGTAGCGCATATACCAAACTACTTTTCTGGGGTCAAAAATTTTTCTTAGTAACATAACTTCTATTTTTTGAATTGATAAGAAAGTCCGAAAGTCAAAATAGTATCTGTATCTTTTTGCCCTAAAATGACAACACTTTCATACATATAAATCAAATTTGTGGTGAAACTCAAATGCCTAAATATAGGCATATCAAAACCAACTTCAGCCTGCCCTCGAAAGTTATTTTGCTGGTTTACAGACGGCTGTGCATAGCAATCGTAGTGAAAAACGAGTTTATTGCCCAATATAGAGTGCTTTCCAAACAGCCAAAAAGTAGCGCGCCAAGTGCTAATATTTTCATTTCCATTGTACTTGCTTTCATTGAAAACTGTTTTAGCAAAATCTGTTTTTTCATAAATGCCTGATAAAGCAACTTTTAGCAAATTATTTTTATGCCTTACCAACTGCCAAGTAATACCCAAACCTGCGAAATAGCGAAAATCAATCTCCCGCCGAAAATTTGTAGAAACAAAAGCCATAGCGAAAGGATAAACTCTATTTTGTGGGTTTAAATAAACAAAATTTCTACTGAAAATATCCTCGTCTGCTCTTTTTTTAAAAAACTCTTGGTACAAATAGGAGTTTTGTGTTTTGAAAGCAAACTTTTTGGAAGGGGCAAAGCTCACGTCTAACTTCGCACGAATAGAAAGCATTTCAACATTTCCAGTTTGCCAAGCACTTGTGAGAGAAAATCTTGATTGGACAAGCAGGGTATCGCCCTCCGAAATTTGCCCAAAACATATATAAGGAACAAGAAAAATAAAAAATAAACATTTTCTCATTTTTATATCATTATAAATATTCTCAATTTTAATAAAAACTATAATTTCGCTCATTCGAATAATCCTTAAAACTCATTAAAGTATAAAGAATGATCACACAAAAATATATAAATGCACTTGCCTATAAAGTAATGGCTTGTGCTATTGAAGTCCACAAACATTTGGGACCTGGCTTGTTAGAAAGTATTTATCATGCTTGTTTAGTCCACGAACTTAAGTTACAAGGATTTCATGCCAAAGAACAAGCTCCTGTGCCTATTATTTATAAAGGTGTAGAAACCAAAGACCCATTGAGATTAGATATTTTGGTAAATGACCTAATCATCATAGAGGTCAAGTCCGTAGAGAATTTACTACCTGTACATCAAGCACAAATCATCTCTTATCTCAAATTAAGTAAAAAACCCAAAGGATTACTTATCAATTTTAATTCTGTAAGACTAGTAGAAGGTAGCAAGCCATTTGTAGATGAGGTATTTGCTTCATTACCAGTAGAATAATTTATTACCACAAGGACACAAAGTATCACAAGGCATTTCTTGTGGTTCTGGTGTGCTTGTGGTTTTGAATTGTTTATACTCCTAAAGCCTCAATCATCAACTTAGCTGCTGCCGCACCCGAAAACTGCTGCTGTCCCGTAATCAAATTGCCATCACGCACCGCAAAAGCTTTGAACATACCGCCATTGATGTAATTTGTGCTGGCAATTTTGCGTGCTTCTTCCTCAATCCAAAAAGGTTGAATTTTTGTCCCGACGAAATCATCTGCAAATTTTTCTTCGGAATCTGCGAAACCTGTCCAAGTTTTGCCTTCTGCCAACAATTTGCCATCAGATGTTTTGGTTTTCAATAACACACAAGTAGCGTGGCAAACAATGCCTACTGCCTTTTTTGCTTCGTAGAAAGCTACCACCAATTTATGCAACTTCTCGTTATCTATGAAAGTGTACATAGGACTTTGTCCGCCTGAAAGGAAAATACCATCATAATCAGCGACATTAATTTTGTCTATCGAAGGCGTGTTTTCAACCAATTTAGCATGGTTTGGTGATTTTTTGAAGCCCAACGAAAGAATGTCATGTGCTGAATACTGGCTTGCATCTTCGGGGTCTGAATAGCCGTCAGCTACTAAAGTCCCACCATCAGGTGAATAAATATCCACTTGGTAGCCCTTTTCTACAAACTCCCAATAAGGATGCGTAAGTTCTGCCCACCAAAAGCCAATAGGCCAGCCTGTTTGTTTGCTTTGCGAAGCATTTGCCGCAATAAGAGCGATTTTCTTTGGTTTTTCTGAATTTAAAACATTTAATAAAGCACTCATAAGATTTGTTTTTGTACTGTTTTAGAAATTATTTGTACAAATCTATATGATATACTACTTTTGCACAAGTACGCACTAATTAGTATAATACTTACTTTTTAAATAGTAATATGCTTACTTTGGAGTGAGAATTTGCTCATAAAAGGGAAAAACAAGGATTTGGATAAATGTTAAAAAATATTAATTTTTGAAAATAAAAATAATACTTGCATTTTGTGGTGTTTTATAATAATAAAAGCAATATTTGTAGATATTTTTCAATAAAACGCTTTATTTTATGTTAATTCAATTTTCTGTTAAGAATTATAAAACTTTTGCCGACGAGGTAAAAATTAGTATGGTTGCCTCAAAAGATGATACATTAAAAGAAAAAAATGTATTTGATTCTGGCTTTGGGTATGACTTGCTCAAAAGTGCAGTAGTGTATGGCGCAAATGCAAGTGGGAAGACAAAACTAATTGAGGCAATGGGTTTTATGCGTAAATTGATTGAAAAGTCATCAGGTTATAATAGCACTCAAAAAATAGATGTGCAACCTTTTCGTCTGAATACACAAAATGAAAAAGAACCTTCTTTATTTGAAGTGATTTTTATTGAGGACGATAATAAAATGTATCGTTATGGCTTTGAAGTTACCAAAGAAAAAATTATTTCAGAATGGCTTTTTATGCGACAAAATAATGGAAAACCCAAAGAAACAGAACTATTCTATAGAGAAGAACAAAATTTTGAATATAATAAAGCGAAGTTTAAAGTCAAAAATCTGATTGATAATGACAGAGTGAAACACAATACACTACTTTTATCAAGGGCAGATGTAGATAATGAAAAGACTGCTAATAAAGTATTTCATTGGATTACAGATAAATGGAGAACCATTTCAGGTTTAAATTCTAATAACTATTTGGGTTTTACTGCAAGTAAATTAGAAGACCAAGTATTTAAAAACCAAATTATTTCCTTTTTAAAAGATGCTGATTTAGGTATTCAAGACTTAAAACCAAAGTTAATGGATTTAGAAGACTTACCAAAACAATTACAAGAATTGATTTTAAAAGAAAGTGAGGGAAAAGAAACAAAACTTTTTTCTGATGTAACAACTTTCAGAAAAAAATATAATGAACTGAAAGAACCTATTGGTTTGGTTGAATTTTCAATGGAAGATGATGAGTCGTCAGGTACAGGAAAATATTTTGCTTTGTCTGCCCCTATTTTAGATGCTTTATTAAATGGAAATATTTTTGTGGTTGATGAATTAGATGCTGCCTTGCACCCTAATTTGGTTTGTAAAATTGTGGAATTATTTAATTCATCATTAACAAATCCTAAAAATGCACAACTTATTTTCAATACTCATAATACCAATTTATTAAGTCCTGATGCCAAATTATTTAGACGTGACCAAATCTGGTTTACAGAAAAAAATCATTACGGGGCAGCTATTTTATATTCTTTGGCTGATTTCAAAACGGACAAAGTTCGCAAAGAAGACAATTATGAAAGGAACTATATTTTAGGCAAATATGGGGCTATTCCATTTTTAGGTGATTTTGGAAAAATTTTAAATCAATAAATTATGGCTCGAATCAACAATAAAAATGAACGACAAATAGCCAATAAAAAAGCCCACAAACAAAGAATAAGCAAACAGCCTAACTTGGAAAGACAAGTAACAGAACGCTCTGAAAAGATGCGTATTCTAATTGTCTGCGAAGGTGAAAATACTGAGGTGGATTATTTTAATGAGTTTAAAAAATTCTTCAAAATCAATAACGCAGAGATAATTGTCATTGCTTCTAATCCAAAAACTCCAAATATTAGAGCAAAAGGAACAAATCCTTTAAAAATAGTTCAAAAAGCTAATGAGATGTATAAATTGGCAAAGAAAAATAAAAAACCATACGATAAGGTTTGGTGTGTATTTGACCATGACCCAAGAAGTGATAATCCTAAAAAAAGTATTGAATTCAACAATGCTATAAAAAAAGCAGAGAGTTTAGGTTTTGATGTTGCCTATTCTAATCAATCTTTTGAGTTTTCGCTCTTACTACACTTTGAGGATAGTTCAGGTAGTCCATTACACAGAGATTTGTTTTATGATAAGATAAACTCTTATCTAAAAAAATATAATTTGGAATATGATAAAGATAAAAAACATATTACTCCTGCAATTTTTGAGATTTTACAAGCAATAGACTCAAAAGAAGGTAAAACACGACAAGAATTAGCCGTTGAACGAGCCAAGAGAATAATAGAAAAATGGGAAAAAGCAGACCCAAGCCGTTCTAATCCTGCAAAAGAAGAATCCTCAACAACAGTTTTTAAGTTGGTTGAAGAACTAATTAACTATAAATCTTAACTATCTTATCAAATGCCCAAATTTCAATTTAACGGAAAAGAGTACAACAATACCGCAGAACTTGCTCTCGACCTCATTGGGGGGAAGTACAAAATGCCCATTCTTTGGCGACTCAAAGACAAAGTATGGCGGTATGGAGAACTGAAAAAAGATTTGGGAAAAATTACCCACAAGATGCTGACCGAACAGCTAAGAGAATTGGAGGCAGACGGGCTAATTGGCAGAAAAGTTTACCCCGAAATACCTCCTAAAGTAGAATATTCCATCACTGAAAAGGGGCAAAAAGCAATCCCCGTGATAGAACGTTTACGAACTTTTGGCGAAGACTTCAGAAATGGAAATAGTATTTCGTAATTTCTCCAATAAATCAATAAATTTGTTTTTCTAACAAATCAAAGTCTATCATGCAGCAAATATTAGTCATCATAGGGGTAAGCGGAAGCGGTAAATCTACTTTTGCCAAGCAGTTCTGTGCCGAAAACCCAAATTGGTTGAGGGTCAATAGGGACGAACTCCGCAAAAGTATGCTTGCTGTAAGCCTCACTGAGTATTGGCGAGCTGATAATAATTTTATCCAACGCACCGAGAGTCTTGTAAATGAATTACATAATACTGCTATCCAAACGGCATTGAAAAAGGGCTGGAATGTGCTTGTGGACAATACGCACGTTAAGCAGACTTACATCAGTCAGCTAATCAAGTTAGTAGCCAATTATGAGGTAGAAATTCGTTTCAAACTCATAGACACTTCTTTGGAAGAATCTATACAAAGAGATAAAAATAGGATAGACCAAGTGGGAGAAACGGTGATTAGGGAGCAGTTTGAGAAGTTGCAAATTTTGAAGAAAAGTTTTAATTTTCAGCAAGTTATCTCTATCTCTCCCGCAGAGAAAGAAAGCACATCTTTGATGGTACAGGACGAAACTTTGCCCAAATGCGTGATCGTAGATATTGATGGCACAGTTGCCGATAAGGGAAAAAGAATTGCTTTTGACTGGGCAAGAGTAGGCGAAGATACACCCAAATTAAATATTATCCGCTTGGTAAAAATCTTAAAATCAGAGGGTTATCATATTATTTTCTTTTCGGGTAGGGATAACGTATGCCGCCCGCAAACCGTATCTTGGCTGTGTTTTCATTTTCAGTGGCAAGAAGATGATTTCCAGCTTTTTATGCGAAATGAAAGGGACAATAGGAAAGATAGTTTGATAAAAAGAGAACTGTTTGATGCCGTAGTAAGAAATAAGTATTTTGTTGATTTTGTGATAGATGACCGCAATCAGGTAGTAGATATGTGGAGGATGGAGTTGGGGCTTGTCTGTTTGCAAGTAGATTATGGAGATTTTTAAAATATAGGAAATGAAAAATCAGGTGATTTGGGTTACGGGAGCTTCTTCGGGCATTGGCGAGGCTTTGGCTTATTGTTTGGCTAAAAATGGAGCAAAACTAATACTTTCGGCACGCAGAACGGAAGAATTGGAACGGGTAAAAACTGCCTGTCAATTAGCTGATAATGAAATTTTTATACTACCCTTAGATTTGGAAAAAAGTGCAGATTTTCGCTCAAAAGTGAAAGAAGCGATTGCTTACTTCGGAAAGATAGACATCTTGATAAACAACGGCGGCGTGAGCCAGCGTTCTTTGGCTAAAGATACAGCTATAGAAGTAGATAGGCGAATTATGGAAATTGATTATTTTGGCACTATAGCTCTTTCCAAAGCACTTTTACCGTATTTTTTAGAGAAAAAAGCAGGAAAATTTGTTGTAATTACGAGCTTAGTTGGGAAGTTTGGAACGCCAATGCGGTCTGCGTATTCTGCTGCAAAACACGCATTGCATGGCTTTTTTGATGCCCTGCGAGCAGAAAGTTGGAAAGAAAATATCAAAGTGCTTATCGTGTGTCCGGGTTTTGTGAAAACGCAAGTATCTGTAAATGCACTTGTTGGCTCTGGTGGTAAGCAAGGCACAATGGATAATGCCCAAGCAAATGGTATGAGTGCTGAGAAATGTGCCGAAAAAATACTGAGTGCCATCAAAAAAGATAAAGAAGAGGTTTATATTGGTGGGAATGAGGTATTTGGTGTTTATCTCAAGCGTTTTTTACCGAGCATATTTTCAAAAGTTTTGAGGAAAGCCAAAGTTACATAAACCGTTTTAAAGCCTTCCAAAGTAGAGATGTTGTTTTTTTTACGCCTAATTTTCCACTTCGGATAGTTTCCAAATAGTTGCTAACTTCAGTAAATAGTTGAGGGTGAACCAATTTTTGATGTTGAAATGTTGGCAAGTCCTTTATTTTCTGTCTGAAGGTTTCACTTATTTTCTCTTCATTGATGACTAAAAACATATTTTGCTTATACCACCAATCTACTTTTTCATTTTGCCAAAAAGCAGGTCTTAATACATCATAAAACTGAAAATTGTACTTTTCAAATTTTTCCTGCCAGTACGTATGCCACTGTTCGTTTAGGTGTCCTTGCCCGCCCTGCGAAGGAATAGCCGCAGAAAAAACAAGTACATCAGCCAAGTTTGTCAAAGAACTTACTATGTTATCTGCCTTATTTTCAGGGAGATGTTCTGCTACTTCTAAGCAAATCGCTAAGTCAAATTTTGTATCTAATGTAATTTTTTCAGCCAAATTACGGGCAGCAAATTGTTCTTTCCTGATGTACAATTCACTAAGATTAGTTTCGGGAGCATCAATGCCTAAAATATTTGTAATGCCTTGTTTTTCAAAAACATGAAGCCAAGTACCCAGCCCGCAGCCAACATCAACTACACTCGTTAGTGAAGTATCGCCCAATCGGAAAATATCTATAATAAATGGTACAACTTGCTCGGCAGATTGGGGATTATAAATTTGGGGAGCATAGACAAATTTTTTCATCATTTCTCAATGGCTAAGTTCAACTAATTTCTCTATCAGCGTCGTCCATTCAAAGCGTTTTTTCTCTATTTTTATGGCAGTAATAAATGCTTCTGCACGCTTATTTTCAAAGAAATCAACAAGATAATTTGCTATTTCTGTGGGGTTTTGAGAAGTTACATAGCCTACTTTTTGGTGTGGTACGGTTTCCGCCAAGCCTCCTACGTCAGTTACTAACATGGGTTTATTGAAGTGATAGGCAATTTGGGAAACGCCGCTTTGCGTTGCTGTTTTGTAGGGCTGGGCTATCAAATCTGCTGCACAAAAATAATTAGCAACTTGGTCGGTAGGGATAAAATGCAAATGACTGATAATTTCTGTTTTTAAATTGTACTTTTCAATGATTTGTGCATACTTATCCATTGATTCATAAGGCTCTCCCGCAATGATGAGTTTTACTTTTTCATGCCTTAATCGTTTATCTGCAAATGCCTCTAAAAGTAAATCAAGCCCTTTATAGGCACGAATGAGTCCAAAAAACAAAATATACTGATTTTCAGGGCTTAAATTAAGGTTTTTGAGTGCCTGCTCCCTACTAATTTCTTCTCCATAGTTATCATAAATAGGATGTGGCGTGTAAACTTTTGGCTTTTTTGGCTCAAAAAGATTGATGTCTTCCATCACAGCCTTTGCCATTGCGATAAATCCATCGCAAGCTGCAAGGAAATATTTGGTAAAAATCTTATCTCCTATGCGTTTTTCGTGGGGAATGACGTTGTCTGTGATGGCTAAGATTTTTGTGCTTTTAGGCTGTCCCAAGCGTATGAGGCGAGCTATAGTACCTAAGCAGGGCGACATCAGTGGTAGCCAAAAACGGAAAATAATCAGGTCATATTTTTTTTTTCTATATTCATTGCCGATTGCGAGCCAGTTCAAAGGATTGATTGCGTTCATCTTACTGCTGATTTTCAAATCAGTAGGGGGCGGTTCGTCAGTAAACTGAGAAGTACCCGGAAAAATGAAATCGGGATATTGCAAGCTAAAACTGAGTATTTCTACGCTATGTCCCTGTGCCTGCAAACTTCGGGCTAACTGCTCATTGAAAGTGGCAATACCGCCACGCAAAGGGTGGGCGGGACCAACGAGAAGGATATTTTTAGTTGCACTATTCATTATCCTATTCTCATTCCTATCATCAAAATATCGTCAATTTGCTTGTGCTTTGAGCCTTTCCATTTCATCATGGTAACATCTAAAATTTCTTTTTGCTCTTGCATAGGTTTCTGATGAATCTCCAATAAGAGTTCTTTGAGTGCCTTAATAGTAAATTTTCTGCCTTCACTTCCGCCAAATTGGTCTGCATAGCCATCTGAAAAAGAGTAAAGAGCCGTAGGCTGGTCTATTTTTATTTCTTGCTTAGTAAAAAGTCGCTCCTGCTCTTTTTGCATTCCTCCGATAGCGTGCTTGTCCGTCCGCAAGTAGTGGAGTTCGTTATTCTGAATGATAATAAGTGGGTTATTTGCGCCTGCATATTCCAGAATTTTCTTTTCGGGATGCCAAGTGCATAGTGCTAAGTCCATGCCATCTCGGTTTTCTGTTTCTTCTTGCTTTAAGGCTTTCCTCACGCCCTTGTGCAAATCTCTCAAAATAAGTTCGGGAGAGGTGATATGTCTATTTTGGACAATTTCATTGAGCAAGTTGAAGCCAATCATGGTGAGCAAGGCTCCTGGCACGCCATGCCCTGTGCAGTCGGCGGCAGTAAAAATGATTTTGCCATCATCTACTTGGGTAAACCAATAATAATCACCGCTTATAATGTCGCGTGGTCTGAGCAAAATAAAACTTTCAGGAATGAGGGCTTGGAGAGCTTCTTCGTCGGGTAGCATTGACTCTTGGATGCGGCGAGCATAGTTGATGCTACCTGTGATTTTTGAGTTTGCTTCTTTGACTTCATGATAGGTTTTTTGGAGTTCTTGTCCTTGCCTTTCCATGTTATCGCGCTGGGTCAGAATTTCCTCTTTTTGCTGCATAATTTCTGCATTTTGGAGGGCAAGTTTCATTCCTGCTTTTTTCTTCTGCTGATAGGCAAAAACGGCAACAAATACTAACAAGAATACAAAAGCCAAGCCTCCTACAAGAGAACGCTGTACCAGTTTATCTATTTCTATTTCTTTGCGTTGGTTTTCCAGCTGTAGCTGTGCCTTGTCCTGTTTTTGTTTTAAGATGACAAGTTGCTGTTGTTGTCTTTGCTTTTGCTGATTCATCTTTTGCATTTCAGTTTCTGAAGCAGCTAATTTCTTGTCTTTATTGAGCAATTCTCCTTCTTTGGCTATCTTTTCAGCCTCTGCCAATTTTGTTTTCAGTTGGGCTTCCAGCACTTTTCGCTGGTTTTCTTCTTCAGTTTCTTTTCGCAGATTTTCGTCGAGCATGGTGAAAAACTTAAAGTATTGGATAGACTTTTCAGCATTTCCCATTTTTTCATAGTTTTCTGTGAGTCGACCGTAGCAGTTGCGTATGAGTTCTTCATTGCCCAATTCTTTGACTGCTTTGAGGGCATCATTCTCCAAAATTTGTACTGCTTTGTCGTATTGCTTGGTTTTTGTATAAGTATCGGCAATGGTAAGCCAAGCAGATGCTATGCCCTCTTTATCTTTCTTTATTTTTCTGATTTCTAAGGTTTTATAGTAATATTTGAGGGCTTCATCAAAGTTACCAATATCAGAATAAAGCGAGCCAATATTATGATTTATCATGGTGATAGCGTTGTTATTGCCAATGTTTTCATTGATAGATAGGGAACGCTTGAAGTAATCGATGGCTTCTTTGTTGTAGCCATATTCCCAATAGATAAAGGCTATTTTATTTAAAAATTGTGTAGCTTGGTTCGGGTCAGTAGTTTGGTATTTTTCGACCATAGACTTAGATTCAGCAATGGCTAACTGCTGATTTTCAGGCATTGACGATTTTTTGTTTTGTGCATTTGCGATGCTCGATACAAAAACAACAAGACAAAAGACCAAACAACCAATTTTTTTGAAGGGGTAATTCATTGGTGTCTTTAAGAGTTATAGATTATAAAAGATTAACGATATAAACGGCAATCTTCGTACAAAGTTTAATAAAAAAACGTTAGCTACAAAACTTCAAAGCATAAACATTTTTATTTATCCTACAAAATTTGCTATGGCGAGCCTATAGCCGTCTAAGCCGAAACCACAAATAAAACCTTTACAATTTTTGCTTAAATAGCTTTTGTGCCGAAATTCCTCGCGGGCAAAGGTATTGGAAATATGTACCTCTACCACAGGTGTTTTGATGCTTTTGATGGCATCACTCATTGCTACAGAAGTGTGGGAATAACCGCCTGCATTGAGTATAATGCCGTCATAGCCTCCAAAGCCGCAATGGTGCAACTTGTTAATGAGTTCGCCTTCTATATTTGATTGGTAGTATTCCAACGAAACTTTCGGAAATTTTTGCTGTAAAATTTCAAAGTAGGTTTCAAAGGTTTGCAGACCGTATATTTCTGGTTCTCTCTTTCCCAATAGGTTCAAATTTGGACCATTAATAATAATAATTTTCATTTTTTTATGTTGCTATTGTGCGATTGATTTGCCCGAAAACAAATTTGCTGAGGTCAGGCAAATTACTTCAAAATCTATCAAATTTGACAAAAATAAGAATATTTTGTAATTTTACTGTTTAGAAATAAACAAATTCATAAATAACGTGAACTTGGGATAATATACAAGAAAAAGCTATGAAAAAAGTGTATTTTTGAATTGGAAACACAAAAAATCACTCAAATCCATAGCTTTATG
>REAZ01000047.1 GCA_004294445.1 Cytophagales bacterium | reverse complement strand
TATCCAATAAAGTAAAACTTGCACGATTTTAAAATCGAATAAAATTTACCCGTTATTTTACCCTAATAAATTTTAATAAGACATCCATTGATCTATAAAAAAAACAGACGAAGCATTTTGCAATGGCTCGGCATCAAACACCACGCATGGATCACCAACCCCTTTTCTTTCTGGCAGTGGCGCAATGAATCAATAATCACATGCTTCAGCTCGAAGCGAGTGAATAAATCTACCCAGCCCACTGTGACCATTGTTACAAAATACATCCCGTGTGGGTCATAGAACTTGTACTTCTCAGACATCTCATAAAATTAAAGAATGAGTGAAAGCGTTACAAATGAAAATTAGAAGCGGCACGCGTTCCAAACGCGCGCCAGCGAGTGTTAATGTTGGTCGCCTGACCATAGTCGTTAACTTAAGGATTGCTGGAGGAATTTTTTACGAGGGCATAGATGCCCTTCCGGGCAAATTTTGTAATTTTCTCCCCATAATTTTATTTTATTTTAAAAAGCAGGTTCGTTTCCCCGGCCTGCTTTTTTTGTTTCTGCAAGTTAAGTTTTAAAGGAGAAACAATTTACAAATCAACAGACAATCATTCATTAAAAAACACGGGAAGCCTTTAGAAGCAATTATCAGGAAGAATTTTTCAGAGGACCTGATTAATGAGCTGGGTGAAAAAACCGGATTCATCAAGCGCAGGAGAAAACTTTCTGCCTTTCAATTTGTAAACACACTAATGTTCTCAAGCAGCAATCAATCCAATACCAGTCTACCTGATATTGCTGCTGATTTAGGGCAACAGTTTACTGTAAGCATCAGCAAAGAGGGTATCCACAAGAAATTCAATGCCCAAGCGGTTTCTTTTCTCAAAGCCCTGATCAAATCCCACATGTGCGAGCATCTGGTGATTGAAGATGACATGGAGTTAAAGAAACATTTTAAGGCTATTAACATCAAGGACTCCAGTAAATTTTCCTTGCCCAGCAATTATGATGGTGCCTACCCTGGCTTTGGAAACTTCAGTAAAACAAATGGATTGATGAATATACAGTATGAATATGACATTATGAGTGGTAACTGGAAAACTATAGAGTTGACTACCATCCGCAACAATGATCAACAGGACTCCAAACAAAACACGGAGTCTATTCAGAAGGGAGAATTGTATATAAGAGACCTGGGATATATCACACCTGCTTATTTGAAGAACATTATTATAAAGGGTGCTGGGTTTCTAAACCGCCTCCCCCCACAAGCAATGGTCTATGCTCTTGATGAAAAACCCCTCGATTGGAGTTACATCGATCGCAAGTTCAGTAAAATCAAGACAGGCGTACTGGATATGGACGTTCAAATTTATCAAAGGGAATTGATCGCCTGTAGATTAATCATTGAACGTGTTTCTGATGAGGTCTATATAAAAAGAATAAAACAGGCTGAACTATCAGCAAAAAAGCATGGCGTTGGGTTGACTCAAAAGCATAAAATCAGATGTCGTTACAACACATTCATAACCAACATCAGCAAACAAATACTGCCAGCTGAAAAATTAAGGAGATGCTATTACCTGCGTTGGCAAATTGAGCTCATCTTCAAAAC
>REAZ01000019.1 GCA_004294445.1 Cytophagales bacterium | reverse complement strand
TTCATAAAGCTATGGATTTGAGTGATTTTTTGTGTTTCCAATTCAAAAATACACTTTTTTCATAGCTTTTTCTTGTATATTATCCCAAGTTCACGTTAGTTTAGATATATACACGATTGACCAAAAAGGTAATAGAACGGCACCTCTATATAGTTTGTCATATCCATCACATGATGCAAGCAGGAGAGGTTCTCGCCGAATTTATTGGGATGCTTTCCTAATTATCCAAGCAGTCTATCAAACCTGTTTAAACGATATTATCGACTTTATCGATCAGCTTTATGCACCCATAATTAGCATTGAAAGTACCGAAGCTATGCGTAAATATATTGATAAATTATCAGAAGGATATATTATCTATGTAGAAAAAATAGAAGAATTGCTGACTTCTTTCGATAAAGAAAACGTAAGCCAATTTATTGAAGAACTAAATGATTTAGTTTGGCTTGACGCTGGGTTTGATGCTCCTCAGACTTACCGTTATAGCGCAAATAGAAGTTATAGCGACTACGGATTTCATACTCTCATTGATGATAAATTTCAAGTGTATACGGGTGCTGAGTATGGGGACACGCACAAGACACTTACTTTAAATCAATATCTTGGTGATTATAGTTATATTGGGACATCTCATATAAATGGTTTAAAAAGACAAATTAAAGAAGAATACAAAGATTATCTTTTATGTTGTGGGCATATACGGATTATAGACACTAATACTTACTCCGTATTTACAAATAAAGTAGAAGAGGAATTCAGAAACCTATTCAGTAACTTTTTTAATATTAAACAGATTGATTTAGTCTTATTAGAGGCAGTGCGAGCAAATACTCGTCGATTATACAATTATAGTTCAGAGGGTACAGGGTTTAACGAAATATTATTAAATTTTATAAAAATCGCTACGAATAAGTCTGCATTAGATTTTATTAATACTTGGTTAAAAAACTTTGAAATAGCTGATAGGATAGAGATAGAAAATATTGTAGGTGCAGCTCATGCTGTGTTTTTATATAAGGGAGAAGAAAAAATTAATTTGGCTGATTTAGGTTACGGTGTCACACAACTACTGCCGATACTACTTAAGATAGTACACGATATTTATAGGAGTGATGGATATAATAAGAGGCTATTCCTTCTCGAAGAACCCGAAACCAATCTACACCCCAATTTACAAGCGAAGTTAGCGGATTTTTTGGTAGATGTGGCTCGTAAGTTTCATGTTACGCTTTTGGTAGAAACCCACAGCGAGTATTTGATTAGGAAGTTGCAATACCTGACTGCCAAAAAAGAAATAAAGCCCGAAGATACAGCTATTTACTATTTCTATAATCCTGAGCAGGAACGCCCGAAAGACAAAAAGCAAGTAGAAAGAATAAAGATACAAGAAGATGGGCGGCTTGATGGAGATTTTGGAGAAGGCTTTTTTGATGAGGCAGCAAGGTTAATTGGTCAATTATGGGATTACCAGCGTTTTGGAGATAATTAAGATTTAGGTTATAAACGACTGTTAGGGTCTTCGACCACTAACAGCGTAGGCAAAAACCCTGTTAGTAGTTGAAAACCCTAACAGTGGTTGAAAAAACATAAGTAGCTGAATATGAAAAAATTTGATTTTTATACAGATATAGAATTTTTACAAGTCTTTGAGGCTCATGGAGAAACATTAGACAAAATGTCTGACGAGTTTGATACTTGGAAAACATTATATCGACTTATCAGAAATGATTCTTTCAATCTTATTTGGGCTGATACTGGTCAGTCTTTTAACAAATATGAACTGATTAGAATATTAGAGCAATCAAAAAAAATTCCGTTCAAAAAGGGGAGTAATTATTTATTCAAAACAGATTTTGATTTCCAAAGAGAAATTCGCAATCCTTTTTCCATTTTTTTCCTTAATCAGACAGATACAGAAAAACATACTGAACAATATGGTTATGTCTTTGCGAATACAAAAAACTACATAGAGATTTTTGACAAAGCAAAATTAGAAGAAGACAAAAAAGTGTTTTTAGTAAGAAAAAATGAACAAAATGAGATATTATTCAGATGGAATCAAGTAAGCAAAATATCTCGTTTTGGTAATCAGTTACTCATTTGTGAGCCGTATTTAACTTCGTGGAACAAAAAAGAAATAGAATTAAATCTTTTGGCTATCATAGATAATTTCATTCCTCAAAATTACAATGGTTTAATAGATGTTACTATTTTTTGCACCAAATTACCACCTTCAAATAATACAAATGAAGAAACAAGACCACGAACAGCGAGTGAAATTTGGCATTTATTACAACCACATTACCGCAATCGCCAAATAAGACTTTCTTTATTTTGCTTTGATACTTACGCAATAAAAGGTAGAAATATGCAAGAAGGAACACAATTAGCTGAAATTCTGCATGGTCGTTTTATTTTTACCAACTACTTGCGCTGTTTTTGCGACCATTCTTTTGAGTTTTTCAAATATGAATATGATATGAATATAAGACGAACCATATTAAATTATAAAAAAACTACCATTGAGTTTTCTTCTTTTTTGACCGATATGACTAACGATAAACGTCAAAGATTACAAGATTACAAAGAACTTTTGCAGACTTTTAAACGAAATTACGCTGATTGTATGCAAGTTTTTGAAACTCATGCAAATCACGTTTTACCTTTGCTGAGGTAGATTTATCCTAACCCTACTTAGTTTGATTGATGTATTTATGCTTTCTTTCTATCAATATATTAACCTTAACGGGCTTAAAAAAGAAGTAAATAGCCAAACAAAAGCGGGCAACTTCATTGGCACAAAACAAAACCGCCTTCTCCAGTAAAAAACATAAAAAATATTTTGTAACTTACAGCACTCAAGGGAATATACAAAGACAAGTTGAGTACGCTTTTTACCCCTTTTTTCTGCCAAGAAACCAAATGTAGGTTTTTACAAAAAAACAAGAAAAGATGAAAGACGACCCAAAAAATGAAGACAAAATACTTGCAGAAATACGCCGCCGAGTGCTGGATTTGGAAAGCAAGCACCAAGAAAATGAAGACATAGAAAACCTCCGCAGGGCGAATATACAAGCCTTAGACGAGATGTCTTCGCTCAACGAGCAGCAAATCATGCGTATTGCGAGCCAAGTTCGCAAGGAGTACGAGCTAAAGGAAGCCAAAGCAAAACGCACAAGGGTATTAGTAGGCGGTATTGGTGCAGTGCTGTTACTCATTGCTATCATTTTCTACATGGGGCATCGCCAAGATATGGCGGCAAGGGAGGCGTATTTGGCAAATAAATTCATAGAAACATTTGATGACAATAAGAACGGTTGGGCTATTTTTAACGATACAAAGTACAACAAAAAAATAGCAAACGGCAACTATACCATCGAGATTGGAGATGGCTCGTGCTACTGGGACAAGGCTACCCTGCCGCTCCCCGCTCACTATGCCGTTGAGCTATCTTCTACTTGGCAGCGTGGCGAACAAAAATCGGAATACGGGCTTGCCTTAGTGCAGCAAAATGGCGATGTGCTTGCTTTTTCCTTAGATGCAAGCGGCACTACCAACTATGGGCATTACAAAAATGAAAAATGGGAAAAGACTACGGATTGGGCGAAAGGTGTAGCCCGCGCCGAGCGAGAGGAAAACATACAAAGGGTGGAGGTCAAAGACAATAGCTCTTTCAACTATTTTTTGAACGGCACGTTGGTTTTGCAGGATACCTTTAGCCGCACTGTCCCCACCCAAGTAGGGATGCGCTCGTGCGGCAAGCAAACTGTTGATTTTCACAGCATCAAGGTTATTAATTTAGCCAACAATCGCGTTATTTTCGAGGACGATTTTAATAATCCAAACGCTACCAAATGGACTCCCGAAAGCGAAATAGGCAAAACTTCTGCCATTGAAAATGGGAAATACATTTTTGAAATGAACACTGATGATTACTGCAACTGGGTAACGCAGCCCTACGAAATGGAAGCAGAAAATAGCGTGGACATTATTCTCAAAGCCAATCACCTCAAAGGCGAATCCGACAATTTTGGCATCATCATTTCCCAAGACGATACCAATTACTACACTTTTGACTTCAGAAATGATGGCAAGGCACGCCAAAATTTGTACGAAATAGACAAATGGACGCACATCGGCGAATATGTAGAAACCAATATGTTTGCCGATGAAAACAAGCCCCCCGTTATCTTGAAGGTAGAGATTAGGGGGCGATTTTGCAAGTACTTCGTGAACGACAAACTCATCAAGCAGTTTGAGTTATCGCCTTATTTTTCCATTGCCCGTATTGGTATGCGGTGTTGTGGAAAGCAAAAAGTAGCTTTTGACGAGTTTCAGATAATTCCCCAATAAGTAAAAATAATTTTTTGAGCAAAGATGACGGCTTTTAGGCTGTCATTTTGTTTATTTACACAATTCTTTTAATTTTGAGAAAAAACAATTCAAATATGAAAATTTATTCTGTAAAACATTACCTATTTATTCTTGCGTTTTTTAGCTTAGTAGCTTGTGCGGGAGAGAAAAAAGCTGAAAGCAATCTGCCATCACCTACGGTAGAGGAAGTTAAAATAAAGAAAACGAAGAAAAAAGTAGCCCTTTCCAATACCAAAGAAATGCTCACAGAGGGCGAAGTAGTCTTGGACATAGCCTATCCGCAGTTCAAAAATGTGGGCAATGAGCAGACTACGGCATCGTTTAATAGCCTCATTAAAAACATGATAGATACTACTATCACAAGTTTTAAGAATGAGATGGACGGCATAGATGCCGATGCCACAGACAAGATAGATACCCTCACAATAGCAGACGAGGACAAAGAAGCATATAAAAATATGGCTAATGCCATTGGGCGGTCGCTTTACATTGGCTATGAAATCACCTACCAAACGCCCGAATATATCGAGATAAATTTTGGCTTTGATGTGTATGGCGGCGGGGCGCATGGAATGCCCTATACCAAGATGATACACTTTGACGTAGCCGCCAATAAGAACATTACTTTGAAGGACTTATTTGCTGAAAATAGCGATTACCTGAAGCAAATTTCTACCCTTGTTACCGCAGAGCTAAACAGTAGGAAAGACGAGATAGGTACGGACGAAGAATCTATAGGCTTAGGCACAGCACCCAAAGAGGACAACTTTGCAAACTTCACTATCGTGCGTGATAGTCTGAGTTTCTTGTTTGACCCTTACGCCGTAGCTTCCTATGCGGCGGGACCCCAAGTATCCAAAATACCACTTTCGAAACTCGAATCTGTTCTTAACAAGAATAGTGTAGCTATAAAAGTGAAGAAATAGCAAGAAACTCTAAATAGATGGCAAAACTTTGTATCTTTTTTACCCTACTATTTTTGTCATTATCGTCAATCATATTTGCCCAAAAAATCATTTTTGCAGAAAAAATAGATAGTTTGGGCAATCTTTCCCGTTGTCAGAATGCCTATCAGATAGACCCAATCAAAGGCAGTATGGTAGTGCTTTTTTTCCAAAATACGCAGGCAATTCCCAAACCAAAACTGTATGCTTTTATAGATAAAAAAGAAAGCAGCGGCACATATAAAGAGTTTGATACACAGCGTATTAGTATTGAGAAAGACAGTAGTACGGTAGCATTTTGCAGCTATCTTTTTACCAAAGAAGGGAGCTATAGGATAACATTCGCCAACGTAGAAAAAAAGGAGATACATCACGCTTTCCTCTCCATCAGTTTCAAAACCAATATTGTTTTTTGTGAGCAAATAGATTCGGCAGATTTGCCCATAGATTATAAAAATAAATTTAAGCTAAAAATAAAAACGGGGATAGATATTTATTCCTTCTTAAAAACTTCATCATCAATGAATTGTAATAGTATTTCGCATACTATTTACAAACACAACGGCAAGGATTACAGCATCTTGTTAAGTAACGATATTTTTGCAGTAAAGCCTGATTGGGAATACACTTACATCAGAGCTAATTACAGAGAAGCGGGCAAATACAAAGTAGTCATTAGCACAGATACCAACAAAATTTTAGGATTTAATTATTTAGAAATCAAGTAGATAAAATATGCAATTACCTTTCCTCCAGCAAGTAGCCATTGAGATACTCCAGAAGTACAAAGGCACACTCCCCACTATTCATTTGGTATTGCCTACCAATCGTGCTTGCCTATACATGAAGCACTATTTAGCCCAGATAGCCGAGCAGTCGTTCATTGCCCCCGAAATCCTGTCCATCAATGACTTTGTGAGGAAAATAGCAGATGTGGAAGTGGCAGATAGCGTTACATTACTCTTTGACCTATTCGAGAGTTTTACCCGCACTGTGCAGGCAGACGAGGCAGGGAGTTTGGAAAAATTTGTGCCTTTAGGCTCCTCCCTCCTCAACGATTTCAACATGATAGACATGAATTTGGTCAATCCCGATACTTTTTTTGACTATCTGGCAGAGGCAAAGGCAATAGAACGCTGGGCGATGGAAAATTTGGGTATAGAGGACGAAGAAGAAATTGAGAATTTGGAAGAATTTGAGGCGGAAAAAGCAAAAATTCAAGCCAAAGTAGATGGCAGCCCCAACACCCAAGATTATTACGCTTTTTGGGGGTATTTGAAAGATACCTACAATGACTTCAAAAAAAGCTTGCTTGCCAAAAATACCGCCTATCAAGGCTTGGCTTTTCGGAAGGTAGTAGAAAACATCAAAAAGTATGTAAGTGAGAGCGAGGTTACTACTGCCCTATTTATTGGTTTTAATCAGCTTGCCAAAGTAGAGGAAAAACTCATGCAGGAGTTTTACGCACAAGGGAAAGCAGATTTTTATTGGGAAGTGGACAGCTATTATTTTGCGAACAAAGGCAACGAAGCAGGGCATTACCTCCGACAGTATGCCGAGTGGATAGGTAAGGAAAATTTTAAATGGGTAGGCAATCGGATAAGTAGCGAACCTAAAAAAATTCATATCTTGAGTGTGGGCAATAAGGTTACGCAAGCAAAACTCATTGGCGATATTTTGGAGAAAAAATTAGCCCAAATAGTAGCCGAAGGAAAAGAAAAAAACTTCAAAGAATCGGTAAATCAAATAGGTATCGTACTGCCTGACGAAACGATGCTCATGCCCGTACTACATTCGCTTCCCGTAGCTGAAAAAGACACCAATGGCTTGACTCTCAAAGAGTACCTGAACGTAACGATGGGTCTGTCTATAGATAAAACTCCTCTTTTTTACCTCATTGATAACCTATTTTCTTTCCAAGAAAATTTGCAAATCATAGAGCAAAACGGAGAGCGGTACGTCAAAGTATATTATAAAGACATCATCAAAATTTTGAGGCACCCTTTTATCCAATATTCTAAGAGTAAAGACGTAAAAACATACCAAATCATAAAAGATACCACCGAAAAACTCAAAGAATTGGACAAAGAAGTAAAAGAATTGGAGAAAACGGCAGTCCAAAAAGGCAACTACGACAAAATTCAGGAACATCTTGAAAAAATACAAAAAGAGAACCTTATTTATATTCCCCTTTACGAGCTTACTGAGGAGTGGGGGCAATCGCTGCCGTTCTATAAAAAGATTTTTAGTTTTTGGAAAAAAGATGGCGACAAAAACGCCGTTCCCAATGCTATCCAAACACTTTTTGACTTGGTAGAAGTATTGGCAGATTTGTTTGACGAAGAGCATAACGTTTTGGAAAATGAATACTTGCTACAGTTCTACACCATGCTCAACCGCATCAATGATATTTTGGGAGAAAAGAAAAACGAACTGACTATCCGAACTTTCAAGCATTTTTTATACGAAAATATCCGCAATGCAGCCGTTCCTTTTACGGGCGAGCCACTTAGCCCCGTCCAAGTTATGGGAATGCTCGAATCGCGAACTTTGGATTTTGAAACGGTGATTATTCCTTCCTGCAACGAAGGTGTGCTGCCAAAGGGCAAACTCATTGGGTCTGTGATTCCCTTTGATGTGCGGGTAAGGTTCAAAATTCCCACGCACATAGAGGGAGATGCCTCCTACGCTTTTACCTTTTTTCGCTTGTTTCATCACGCCAAAGAGGTGTTTTTGATTTACCCAACTTCATCGGGGGCGAGTTTGGGCGGCACAGAGCCAAGCCGCTACCTCACGCAGATAAAGTCAGAAATGACTGCCCTGCCCAATTTGGAAATTACAGAGCAGCAGCTTGTCATGTCCCTCCCCGATTCGGCAAGCCGCAAAATAGAAATCAAGAAAACACCCGAAATCCTCAAAAGGGTAGAAGATTTTTTGGCGAACAACTACCAAGCAGATGCATCGGGCTATAAGGAAAAAGGAGGACTCACGCCAAGTGTGATAAATATGTATTTGAAAAATCCTTTGGAGTTTTTTCAAAAGAAAATTCTCAAACTCAAAGACCCAAACGAGGTAGAGGAACAGCTATTGGCAAATACGTTTGGCTCAGTTATTCACGATTTTTTGGAAAAAACGATGCTACATCTCAAAGGTACGCACGTAAGCGAAAAGGAGCTAAGTGCTATTATCCAAAATGACCAAGAAATGCTGCAAATGATAGAAGAAATCATCAGAAAACACAAAGGCGGAATAGTAACTGAAAAAGGTAAGAACTTTATTTTGAAGGGGATAGCAAGCTACCTGATTAAAAATTTTGTGAAAATACAAGCTGAAAAAGAAACACCCTTCTTTGTGGTAGAGCAGGAAAATCATTTGGCAAGCACGCTTTGGACTGCCATGCCCAACGGTAAAAAAGTGCGAGTATTTCTCAATGGAAAAACAGATAGAATAGACGTAGTAAACAACAATATTCGCATAGTAGATTACAAGACAGGCACTTTTTCCGAAAGCAATCTGAAGGCAGATAGCAAGGATATTTTACTGCAAAATCCAGACAAGGAGAAAGTTGTCCAGCTTATGCTTTATAAATATATGCTCATCAAAGAGATGCAGTCGGGCAGGTTTGATGGCTCATTTCCAGAGGGGCGAACCAGCAAAGAAGCCTTAACTGACTACCCTATTTTGTCGGGCTATTACTTTTTCCGAAAAATGAAAAAGGGCTTTGTGGGCTACGAACTCAAAGACGAGCCTAAGAACAGAGAAGATTTTATGCCTTATGCAGAGGACTTCGTTCATGCCGTAGTAAGGGAAATGCTGGACGAGAGCAAGCCATTCAAAGAGAGAAGTGCGGAGGAAAATGCAGAGGAGGAGGACTAAAAAAACCTACAAAGTCTTAAAGACCTTATAGGTTTGATAGATTTAACTATAAAATTACAAGAATTACTCTTTAGTGCTATCGGTTTCTCAAAACCGAACAGAGGTTCAAGAACCCCCTTGCAAGTTCTAAGGAACTTGCAACACCAAGATTAGTCTATAAGATTACTCTATTGTAAATTTGTAGTCAGGAGTTACAGCCTCATCTCCGTACGCTAATCGCAAGAAATAATTGCCTGTTTCCAACTTATTTTTGCCGTCAAACATATAGAACATTGTTTTTGGGCTTGAACTTCCCACGATAATAGGCTCTCTAATCAGTTTGTACGGCTGTCCGTTGCGGTACATCGTCAATTCGAATTTCTTATCCTGCCCATCATCAAAGAAAACGTCATTCATACGAAACTCAACAAACATTTTTTCAATGTCGCCGTTTTTGTGTTTCATCAGTTTCTTGTCATCGAGCAAAACTACTCTGTCATTACCCAAGCGAGTAATTACATAGTATGCCTTGAAGTCCAACGCCTTCATAGATGCCCCGCGTAAGCGCGCAATTTCTGCCTCTTGTGAGTTCAGTCTTTGCTGTGCCGCAATGAGTTGTTGGCGAAGTTCGGCTGTGTTGTTGCTCAAAGAAGTGCTTAAAGAATCCTGTAGCTGTGATTGCTCTTGCAAAATTCTATCTACACGCGCCTTTTCAGCCTTCATTTTCTCTAACTCTTGCTTTGCCCCTTTGAACTGCTTGATAGTTTTTGCAAGCTGTCCGCTTAGTACCTTGTTCTTGCCCATCAGCTCTTCCAATCGGGCTTTTGTTGCTTTGAGTTCCTCTTGGAGGTTAGAAATAAACCCACCAGTTTTGCGGTCTCTTTCAGAGCTAACACCACTTACAAACTCATCATACTTCGCAATTTTCGTTTCGAAGTCGCCTACTTTGGCAGTTGCTTTCTTTTCATCAGCGAGGATTTCGCGTCTATCCTTGCCAATCTCGTCAGTAGCACGTAGCAGCTCGGCTTTGAGAGAGTCAGACGCACTGAACGCAAACGTTCCGTCCTCGATGCCTCTAATCTCATTGTTAATACGGTCTTCTAATCGTTTCAAATCAGATTTGACATTGACAAGACGTTGCTCATCAGTAGCACGCTGCCTCTTAGACATCATGAGCCAGCCCGCAAACAAAGCAACCGCAAGCAACCCTATGATTGCGATAAATGCACTTCTTTCTTTCATTTTTTTGTCATTAGGTTAAAAATTGGTAAAAAATTGATTTTGATATTCTAAAATTTTTAAGGTTTCTACGATTTTATAAAATTACCTTGATAAATTTTAATCGTAAACCTTTAACTTATAACATCATAAAGCACAAAGTTAAAGTATTAGTTTACATTTTGCTTACAAAATTATGATAATTAATTAATTATCATAATTTTTTCTCATTTTTTTATATAACGATTCAACGCATGGAAATATTTTGTACTTACTTTTCCTTGATTTCGCTGTATTTTTTGTAATTTTGAGCAAAGAAAGTAATGAAATGAAGCGTCAAGTTGTCTTAGAAACTAATTGGATACTCGGTTTTTCCAAATTAATATCGTTAGATAAAAGCCCTATTTTGCAATAAGTTATATTTTGTTCGAAGAAAATAAATGAACATACTTACCAACATTTCGGCAGAAAAATACCTGCTCCAAGAATCACAAGCTGAATACAAAAGCGAATACCGAGCAGGGGAAACTGTAGCGATGGCAGGGGCGCAATTTCCTCATAACGTGATAGTAAGTAATTTGATTTATTTGATTAATACTTGTCTTTGGAAAGGCAAATGTCGAGTCATTCCAAGCGATTTACTGATTTCGCTGCCCAAATGTGAACGGTTTGTGTATGCAGATGTGAGCATTGTTTGCGAAAAAGTACAGCTTTTGGAGGCTAAAAGACAAGGATTAGACGTACTTTTGAACCCAAATGTAGTCATAGAAGTACTTTCGGAAAGTACCGAACTTTACGACAGAGTTGAAAAATTTGACTGCTACAAAACCTTAACAAGTATGCAGCAGTATGTGTTGGTGGACTCACAAAGGATATTAGTAGAAACTTTTACCCGCACTGCCGAAGACGATTGGTTGCTCAAATCTGCCAAAGATGCAGACAAAACGGTAAAAATTGGAGAGTGTGAGATTTTAATAGCAGATATTTATCATCATTTAGATTTCAAATAATATAATCATGTTTCGCAAAAGCAGCAAATTAGACCATGTTTTCTATGACATCAGGGGACCTGTTTATGACAAGGCTCAAGAGTTGGAAATGCAAGGCTATAAAATTATCAAACTCAATATCGGCAACCCCGCACCCAACGGACTTGATGCCCCAGATGAGATTATCCATGACGTAATTATCAACCTTCGCAATGCCCAAGGCTACTGTGAATCTAAAGGTCTTTTTGCGGCACGCAAAGCAATCATGCACTATACGCAGCTCAAGTCTATCAGAGGCGTGGCGATTGATGATATTTATATTGGCAACGGCGTAAGTGAACTGATAATGCTTAGTATGCAAGCCTTGCTCAACCCTGGTGATGAGATATTAATACCATCACCCGATTATCCACTTTGGACTTGTGCCGTAACCTTAGCGGGCGGAACACCAGTGCATTACGTATGTGATGAGGAGGCAGGTTGGTTTCCCGATGTGGCAGATATAGAGAAAAAAATTACCCCGCGCACCAAAGGCATTGTCATCATCAATCCTAACAATCCTACGGGGGCAGTATATTCGGCTGATTTGTTGCAACAGATAGCAGACTTGGCAGCCAAGCACAAAATAATTGTTTTTGCTGATGAGATTTACGACAAAATATTGTATGATGACGTAGCACATTGCTCTATAGCAGCCCTAAATGACGATACGCTGTTTGTTACAATGGGTGGCTTGTCTAAAAACTATCGTTCGGCGGGCTTCAGAGCGGGCTGGATGATTTTGAGCGGGGCAAAAAAGCACGCAAGTTCGTACATAGAGGGCTTAAACTTGCTGGCAAGCCTGCGTTTGTGCAGCAACGTGCCTTCGCAATACGCCATACAGACTGCCTTAGGTGGTTATCAGAGTATCAACGAGTTAGTGCAGCCTAATGGTCGCCTTCGCAAACAAAGAGATTACGTTTGGCAACGCCTCAACGAGATAGAAGGCATCTCTTGCGTAAAGCCAAAAGGTGCTTTTTATGCCTTTCCAAAAATTGATGTAAAGAAATTTGACATCAAAAGCGATGAAAAGTTTGTGTTGGACTTCTTGGCACAGCAGCGTGTGCTGTTGGTGCATGGAACAGGTTTTAATTTGCAACAGCCCGACCACTTTCGTATCGTATTTCTACCAATTTTGGAAGAATTAACCACAGCATTAGACCGCTTGGATTTGTTTTTGAAAGAATACAACGGACAAAATGAAAGCTAAATAATCATTAAAAAAAATAAAATTCTGATGTTGGATAGTTTAGTAAAATACTTAGAAGTCAATATAGAACTGATTAAGTTAGACACCAAAGAAACGGCAGTTCGCATCATTGCCAAGATGATGAAGGCTATAGTAATGATGATTTTAGGCTCTTTCACGCTGCTTTTTATCAGTTTGGCTCTTGCCTTCTATTTAGATAGTCTTTTAGGAAGTGCTTTTTATGGATTCTTTATTATTGGGCTTTTTTACCTATTATTACTTATTGGTTTTTGGCTTTCACGTAAAAAAATTAATCGGAAAATTCAAGAAAGTATAGATGTGGAAATTCCTATAAAATTAGAATTTGAAGATAAATAAAAGCAAGTAAGTAACTCGTGGCTATTCCAGAAAAACAAAACATTAAAAAATATCATTTTAAAAACGAGCTAAATCTACAAGTTGAAATTGTAGATTTAGAAAACCTCGTTCAGAACTCCGCACCTTTTTTGACTGTTCCGCACAGAACTGATTTTTATCATATTTTCATTTTTCAAAATTGCAATCCTATTCATAGTATTGATTTTGAAACTATTGAAATTCAGCCTTTTAGCTTGCTTTTTTTGGATAAGGACAGAGTACATCAATTTGATAAAAACCTAAATTATAAGGGCAAAATTTTGATATTTACAGAGGACTTTTTTTGTGTGAATGAAAACGACTTGAAATTTTTAAGAAGTAGCATCTTATTTAATGACCTTTTTGACCAAGCAAATGTCTTGGTTGGTGAAGGTATTAGCCAATTTTTTCAGATTTGTGAATGGATAGAAAAAGAACTGAATACTATCAATGATGCACTTAGCAAAGATATTATAAAAAACTGTGTGCATAATTTTTTGCTCTTGGCAGAACGTAAAAAACGACAACAAGGATTTAAAGCATTTAAAAAAAGTGCCGACCTCGATTATACTTTGCTTTTTAAAGACCTTTTAGAACAAAATTTTTCACAAATCAAAAATGTAAGTCAGTATGCCGACAAAATGGCTATTTCCGAAAAACGTCTTAATCAAGCCCTTTCCAAAATTTTAGGAAAAAACCCAAAAGAAATGATAGATGAAAGAGTTTTATTAGAAGCCAAACGCCTTTTGGTACATACTAACTTGTCTATCAAAGAAATAGCTTACAAATTAGGCTTCGAAGAGCCTACTAATTTTATTAAGTATTTCAGAAAGCATACCCAAAGCACTCCTACGGAGTTTCGAGAACAATACCTATAAATCTGTTCCCAAAAGTATCATTTTAAAGCCCAAAATTACCTTTCCTATCTTTACTCCTTGCTTTATCTTTGTACCATTAATCATTCAAAATTTTACAAATATGGACAAGAACAAAGAAGCATTGACCGCTTTTTATAAAAAAGCATTAACAGTAAATACAGAAACAACACCAACGGCTGTACTAAGCGAAATTTTAGCTGATGATTTCCTTTCAAGCGGCTCGGTAGAAAGCAAAGGCAAACCTGCACTGATGGGGCAAGTCCAATTTTTTTGGAAACTCATCCCAGACCTTAAATGGGAGCCACAAGACATTGCTAATGATGGCAACAAATATGTAGTTCGCAGTTTGGTAAGCGGAACACCGAATGGCGATTTTATGGGAACACCCACAGACGGTACAAAGTCTTTCAAAATCATGTCTATTGATTTTCATACGGTTATCGATGGTAAATTGACTTCTGTGCATCATTTGGAAGATTGGGGAACGGCTATGAAGCAATTAAAATCTTAAACTAAAAACTCGCATAAAATGAAAAAAATAATCTTAGGCTTATTGTCCATCATAATTTTCACATTTGTTGCTTGTAATAAAGATGATGACAACGCACCGAAACCTTTTACACTAAAAAGTGCAGGTTTAACAACTATTTTTATTGCTGAAAATTTTGGTAATGGTTCAGGTGGTTGCACAGGGGCAAACAAATCGCCACAGCTCACTTGGGAAAATGCACCGACTGGCACTAAAAGTTTTGCCATTACAATGATAGACTTAAACGCTTTTGGTCCAAATATTCCTTTTGACCATTGGTTGGTTATTAACATTCCGACTACAGGTAATTCATTAGTCAAAGACGCAGGAGATGCTTCGGGGGCAAACCTTCCAGCAGGAGCAAGCCATACACCAAATGGTGCTTATCCAAATTTTGTAACAAATCCTGATTTCGTTAAAGCGTATGCGGGGGTTTGTCCAAATATTGGAAACACCAATCAATATGAAATTACGGTTTATGCTTTGAACGTATCGACTTTAAATGTAACAGCAAACGCAACTTCAACAGATGTAAAAGCAGCTATTAAAGCAGCAACCATTTCATCAACAAAAATAAGCGTAACCGCATCAAGATAGAACTATGAAGAACTCAAATTACAGACGAGACAAAATCCCAATGTGGGTTAATCTCATTACTATTATTGTGATAGCAATATTAGCTTTTCAAATGTATGCTTGTTACTTTAACCCAAGTTTGGCTTATGGAACATTTGAAAACATTGATGCCAACCGACAAGCAATTTTAACATTAGCGGGACGAAATTTTGTAATGATAGTAGTAACTTTATTAGCTTTAAAATCTCAAAATGCAATGTTTATAGCCTTTACATTCTTAATGAACTTTGCAAGGGAGTTTTATGATATGCTTTTAGTTGGCTATCTCGACCATTTTTCATTGAAAGGAATTGGAATGATGGCTACATTTTTAGTGTTTTTAATTCCATATATTTTTGCACTAAAAAAATTGAAACAGTTGGCTTCGAAAGAAGATTAAACTACTTTTAGTGGCTAAAAAAACAATATTTACGGCAAAGTATTTCATTTTCGTAAATACATAAATTTTAAACGAACCTACAAAATTATCTATGTTTTTGTAGGTTTTTTGTAGTTGTTTGTGTCCCACAAGCAACTGCTTTGCGGTCATTAGCCGAAAATTCAGTAGGAAAAATTTAGTAACTTTGTCATCAAGGTTGATGTCCAAATTGTTATCTTCTACCAATGGGCGTAAGCGGTGAAAAATCTTTTGCTTTTACCTTCTGGGGTGGGTGTGTTTTCTTCTTTTTGCAAGCAAAAAGAAGAACAAGACTGAAAACAACGAGTAAGGTTATTTTTTCATAATACAAGAAAAATTAAATTTTGAAGTTGGTTGCTAATTGGTAACACAAATAAAACTTGCCTTCCCTGAGAAAGTTTAAAGGCTATATGATTATTTGTGATTTTCTTTACTTGATGAAATGAACTTGCAACATTCGGTTTTTGATAAGTTTATAGCAGAAATTGAAAACTTATTGCTATTTTTGTTATACGCTATCTGAGTGAAATAAAATTTTAACAGCAAATATGATGATGTATCAGGAAGAAAGGGAAATACTGCTTTTGCAAAGAGAGAAATATAAACTAAAAATGATAGAAACCTTTTTGGAAACCAAAGACAAAGTTGTTTCCAAAAAGGGAGCATTCGCTATCGGGGGAACTGCCTTAGCGGGTATCTTGGCATACAAGGGGCTAAACTGGTTCTCTGCAAAAAATGCAAAAGGAGAGCAGAAGCAATTGGCTCAAGAAACGGAACCGTCTTCGAGCTGGCTCGATACGTTCAGAGAGCAAGCCGTTGCAATGCTTTTAGACATAGCAAAGGAGCAAGTTCAAAAAATTTTGACGAAAGGGAAGTAAAAAGACTCGCATTTGTAGCCGCTTGCTAAACCTCTTGGAATCTAAGAGATTTAGCGAGTGGCTATCTAACCTTATAAACTTCCACATTACTCACTAATGGGCAAGCTTTTGATGCTGAAATAATTATCTTTATTTTTGAAGTCTTGACCGCAGCAAACTTCACGATTCGCTTGTTGCCAATCGTGGTTTCTTTGGCTACTTCCTGCCATTCGTTATTTTTTAACACTTGTATAGAAAAAGATTTTATACGCTGCCCCAAGGCAATAAACTCCTGCAAAACTACAGTATTTATCTCCGTATCTCCTTGCAAATCAATCTCCAAACTGCCTGTCGTAAGGGCATCGTCCGTAGCCCAATAGGTTTGTTTGCTGTCATCAGTTACTTTGCTGCCTTCGAAATTTTCATCATTTCCCCTTACTGCACTTGCAGTTACGGGCTTGCTCTTTGCCAAATTGTTGGCGAAGGAATCGTCTAAATAGTTCCGTAAATTCATCAGGGCGGAGGAGTCGTTTTCATGCACCAAGCCACGTCTGTCTACAGGCAGATTGAGCAATAAATTTCCGTTTCTGCCTACCGAATTAAAATAAATTTCTTTCAGTTGGTCAAGCGTTTTTACCTTACCGTCTTGGTCGGCATGATAGTACCAACCTGGGCGAATGGACACATCACATTCTGCTGGTATCCAGTGCGTTCCATCTTCGTGTCCTGAGGTAAGTTCTTTGTATTCGGGGTAGCCCGGATATACTTTGTCGCCGTTGAGCGTTCCCCAATTTGTAGGGTTTGCATAGCCATTTTCATTGCCTACCCAGCGCACATCGGGACCGCCGTCACTGAAAATACACGCATTTGGCTGATGAGTTCTTACTACTTCTATGAAACCTTTCCAATCATATTCTTGCTTTTTGCCATTCGGACCTTCGCCGTTTGCTCCGTCAAACCAAACTTCAAACATTTCTCCGTAGTTTGTCAGCACTTCCTTGAGTGTGTTTTTGAAAACCTCATTGTATTCAGGCGTGCCATAAGTTGGGTGATTTCTGTCCCAAGGCGATAAGTAAACACCCATTTTTAAGCCATGCTTCTTGCACGCATCCGCAAGTTCTCGTACCACATCTCCCTTGCCATCTTTCCAAGTGCTATTTTTGACCGAATGTTCGGTATATTTGCTTGGAAATAAGCAAAATCCGTCATGATGTTTTACCGTCAAAATAATTCCTTTCATGCCCGCTTGCTTGCACACTCGCACCCATTGCTCGCAGTCCAGCTGTGTCGGGTTGAAGTTTTCGGGCTTTTCTGTGCCATGTCCCCATTCCTCGTTGGTAAAAGTATTCATGTTAAAATGCACAAAAGCATAGTAGCCCAAGTCGTGCCAAGCCAACTGACGAGGCGAAGGCACTGACCCAAAAGGTGCTGGCGGCATTGCTTTTTTACTTTCACAAGAAAGTAGCCACAAACAACTACAAAAAGTAAGTAAAGAAATTAGTTTTTTCATTTTTATATTATTTACAAATTCCACATTTATTTTATCTTCCTATCTCCCTTTTTTCTCCTTTTGCATTATAAATCAGCACTTTACTCATATTTTCTGTGATTTTGAGTTTTCTCGAAGACTGCGAAAGGTAGGTATCGCCGTAGTAAAATTCTATTTTGCGACTTTTGCCATCTTTGAAGGTAATTTCTGCCCAGCTATCGTCAGTATTTAGTTTGATAACTTTTCCATTATTATCTGTGTTGATACTGAAAGTTTTTAGCTTGCCTTTGTTTTGCGAAGCGATAAAGATTTCTTTGCCATTTTTATCAAATAAACTTGCTAAGGCTTTCCCATCTTTTTCTACGATAAAGCCACTTTTGGGCAAACTCACGGGGGCAAAATTTCCCTTGCCATCTCCTTTCAGATACAAGCCATAGAAGGCATCTAACCGCCCAATAAAAACTTCGCTGCCGTAGTCATTACCTATCAGTAGCAAATCCAAATTTCCATCTTGGTCTATGTCAGTGGCTTTCATACCAAAAACAGGAGCAAATTGGGCTTCTATTGGCAATTTTCGGAGGGCAAAGTTGCCATTCCCTTGATTTTCTATGTAAGAAGACTCAAAATAAGTGGCTTTTAGCATTTGCGCCCCTTGCAAAGTATCTTTTGAAAAAATATCGTCCATTGTTGCTGTGCCGTATTGGGCATATCTTGGGAATTTTTTGCGAATAAAAAGCATTTGCTTAATCATGTCATCGCGGGAGTGCATCGGGTAGGCAAAACGATTCCCCAAACTGTCGTTCATGAAACAACCAAGTACGGCATCGTAGCTACCGTTGCCATCAAAATCTTTGGCATATACTGTGGTAGGCTCACTTTCAGTGGCTTTATACATCGAGTTTAGCCCCAGATTCCCAGCTACATAGTCCGTATCGCCATCATTGTCGAAATCTCCTGCTACCAAGCTATTCCACCAAGCAGTTTTTGAGTTCAAGACTTCTTGCTTGCTATTGAGTATGAATTTACCGTTCTGATTTTTGAAAAAAGTAATCGGCATAAACTCGCCAACAATTAGCAAATCGGGCTGCCCGTCGTTGTCAAAATCAGTCCAAAGTGCGTCTGTAACCATGCCAATTTTTTGCAATGCGGGGCATACTTGAGCTGTAACGTCTGTGAACAAAGCCTTTCCTTTTTTGCTATCATTCCTCAAAATGTAACTTTTGGTAGGCATAGGGTACTTTGTAGGAACGACTCTCCCCCCTACAAACAAATCCAAATCGCCATCTCGGTCAAAATCTGCTGCTTTTACGCAAAGTTTGCTTTCGGTCATTTGGGGCAGTGAAAGTGTATCAATGCTGAAGTTACCTTTGCCATCATTGATGTAGAGGCGGTCTTGATAGCTCGGTGAATTTTCTGCAAATTCGTAAGAGCCGCTTGCTATGTACAAGTCGCTATCTCCGTCATTATCAGCATCAAAAAATAGCGTTCCCTCGTCTTCCTGTATTTTGTTTTTATTCTCGATGGGCTGCAAACTCATCAGGTTTGCGGGGTCGGGCGTTGCTTGATAAATAATCTTTTCTATTTTTAGCTTTTCGGGGTTAAAAACCTGTGTAGTGAATGTACCTTGCTGATTTTGAATGAATAATGTGCCATGATGCCTACTGCCTCCGCCAAGAAAAAAATCGTCCAAACCATCTCCGTTTACATCGGCAACGGCAATGCTTGGCGAGGCTTGTGAAAACTTATGCGGCAAAGTCCGCTGGATATTAAAATCTACGAAATCATACTCTATATGTGTGAAGTTGATGCCTAATTCTTGGTTAGCAGGCTGAAAAATGACTTTTTGTTGGTTGTTGGTTATTAGCTGTTGTTTGTTGGCTTTTTTATGATATATATTGAATACTTGGTTTGCTTTTATGTTTTTTATCAATTCGGTTTTATTGTCGTTCCAAATTACTCGGATAGAATCGATAATGGTATTTTTGCCCAAGCCGAAGTGGGCAAAATTTTCAGAACTTGACAGAAAGCCACGATAATAGGAGTGTTCGTAGTATTGAGTGCCTTCTTTGGTGTAAACCCAGACTTTTGCCCCCAAGCCTAAATTGTTTTTTTCTGCTCCTTCAAACCTGATTCTCAACCAATTACTTTTTTGCTCACCATCATTTAGCGTATTTTTAAAAATAAAACTTTCTGCATTTATGTTATTAGTAACAATATCCAAATCGCCGTCATTATCCAAATCTGCTATGGCAGTTCCGTTGGTAAAAGAGGCATGATTTAAGCCCCATTCTTTAGACTTATTGGTAAAAGAAAGACTACCATTATTTTTAAAAATGTAGTTTGGTATCTTCACCGTAGGGATTTGGTCGAGCATTTCCTTTTTAGAAGCAAACATTTTGGCAGCACTTTGGCGGAACGCCCCAAAATCGTGGTCGGTTACATCTTTGGGGAAACCATTGGTAATGAGCAAGTCCCGCAATCCATCATTGTCAAAATCCATCATCAAAGGCGACCAGCTCCAATCTGTTTCAAATATATTCGCCAGAAAACCTATTTCGCTAAACATAGGCAAGCCCGTTTGCGGATGATTGCCTTGATTGTATTGGAGGGTGTTTCTAATATACTGGTAATCATAGTTATACTCATCATTGAGTACGGAGGAGTTGTAGTTATTTGCCCCAATCATGAGTTTTTTGCGTTTGTTGCTTGCGGGCAGCATGTCTAAGGAAATAATATCCGCCAAGCCGTCATTATTGATGTCTGCAATGTCGTTGCCCATAGCAGAGTAAGATTGGTGTTTTATCATTTCGGAAATGCGGTCAGTGAAAGTTCCATCTCCGTTATTGATGTAAAAAATATCGTTTCTCAGATAATCGTTGGTAACATAAATATCTTTCCAACCATCTTGGTTAATGTCTGTGACGGCAATTCCATGTCCGTAGCCTTCTATGAGTATGCCCGCTTCTTTGGAAATATTAGTGAAAACGGGGTGATTGAGGCTTGTACTCCAGTCGTTGCGGTAGAGTCGGTCGGTAGTTGGCGAGCTACCATCAGTTATTTTTTTGCGGTATTGGTTTGGGAAATAATTTTCCTGCATGACGTTAGTGAGTACGTACAAATCTAAATCCCCGTCATTATCGTAGTCAAAAAAGACAGCGTTGGCGGAATGACCGTTATCGGCTACGCCATATTGCTTTGCTAAATCTGTAAATTTTGGGTTTCCCTCTTTGTCATTTCCCTGATTGATGAAAAGCATATTTTCACGCAGTTTTTCATCGGCTTTGAAGGTGGCACACACATAAATATCCAATTTGCCATCATTGTTAATGTCTATCAAGGCAACTCCCTGCGACCATTTGTTGGGGGCTGCTACACCTGCTATCTCAGTAATATTTTCAAATTCAAGTTTGGGATTTTCCACACTACTCCTATTGAGATAAAGTTGGTTTGGCACTTGGTTTCCTGTAAAGAAAATGTCTTGCAGCCCATCTCCGTTGAGGTCGCCTATGGCTACACCACCACCGTTATAAATATACTCGGTATCAAGAATACTCATGCTGTCGGTATCTACAATCGTGTTGGCAAAAGTAATATTGGTTTGGTCGGGCGTAAGCAACTCAAAAAGTGTTTCCGATTTTTGTTTACATGAGGAGAAGTAGGAAGCTGTTAAGATTAATAGACTATATATTATTAGTTTTTTCATATCGTGTTTAAAAATTAGGGGAATTCAACCCCCTCATAAATATCTTTCAAATAAATTTCTGTTTCAACACATTTTAGAAAAAAAGACTCTTGCGCACTACTCAAAATTTCTTGTTCCCATTTATTCTTTGCAATACGTTGAAAAACAGTTACTTGAGTTTCAAATTGCGAAATGATAACGTAGGCTTGTAGGCTTTCTATTTGCTGGTACTCTGTGAGTTTGTCAGATTTGTCTTTCGCTTGCGTGGACTTGGAAAGCACCTCAAAAACAGCAATAGGGTTGAGAATTTGGTGCAACTTATTGCGTTTCTGCGCTTCTGCACTTACTAAAACAAGGTCAGGGTTGCGTCCTCTACCCAATTCAGGGATAGCAATTGTGGTTGCTTGAGCATATATTTTTAAATGTTTAGCCTTTACAAGACTAAAAAATAGTGCTTGTAAATTATTTACAAGGTCATCATGTTTTTGTGTAGGCATATCAAATTGAGTAGTTATTTCTTTTTCATCAAAATCTGCACTAAGCACGTAGTCAATGAGGCTTTCTTCTACTGATTTCATGCTTTGAACAGGAAATATCTGCCCTTCTACATACTCAAAAATGCCAAAATCATTCATTCTTTCGCAGAACAAGGCATAATCTTCTAAGGTATGTGTTTTTGTAAGTATCATAAAATGGCTCTTTTGGTATCGCAATTTACATAATTTTTAGTAAAAATACTGCTTAAATAAAAAAACATTGGCAGGTCTTGCAAACCTACCAATGTTCTTAAACTTTAAACAAAAGAATATTAAACAAAACTAATTAATAGCCAGGGTTTTGTTTCAAAGTAGAAGTCCCACCCGCAGACTGCAAGTCTATTTGTCTTTGTGGAATAGGGAAATATTCGCTTTTCCCAGCTCTGAAAGTTGCTCCATTGAGGAAAGTACGTCCAGCTGCCCCTTCTACTTTCATGTAATCGTTAAGTGCAGTAGCGGCAATTCCCCAGCGTACTAAGTCGAAGAAGCGGTGTCCTTCCATAGCCAATTCTAACTTTCTCTCAAAACGAACTGCGGCTCTTGCTGCCTCTTTGTCTGTCCATGGAGAGTTATAGTTGTTTATTACATAGTTAGCGGCAGGTGCGCCTGAAGCTGTTTTTACAAAGCCATCACGATTAGCTGCGCGAGTTCTCACTTGGTTCACCAAAGTTCTTGCTCTTTCTAAACTACCTACTTCTACTTCTGCTTCTGCAGCCCAAAGCAATACGTCAGCAAATCTGATGATGCTATAGTTGTTAGCAGTATAACCGCTTGTCCATGAAGTACCATCTGTGTATTTGCCTTCTTGTGCTTTGTCATAAGTATTTTTGATAGGAGAGTAAGGACCGCCATGGCTTTGGTCACGTACCCAATCAGAACCAGTATAAATACCCCAATCACGGTAAGGAATACCTCTACGCCCTACTGTCCAGTCCAATCTTGGGTCAAGCGTACCTGCGTCAGGTGTGAAAGGGTTAGCAGGAGTCAAGTTTTGGTCGCTTTTCACTGCTAAAGCAGGTGTATTGTACGAGCCGTTTACCAAAGGCAAACCGTTTGCATCCACCCTGAAAGAGTTTACTAACTCTTGTGTAGGTTGGAAGAATCCGCAACAGCCGCCAGGAGAGGCACCGCCTTTATAAGGGAAGTTCAATACATCGCCTGCTGCTGCATTTGCCGCACCGCTACCGTCATTGATAGAGTATTGAATAGAGAATACAGCCTCAGCACTATTTCTGTTACTTGCAGTGAAGGCTTCGCTAAACTTGGCATTTAGTGCATATTTCACACCGCCCGGTGTAGTACCGTTTGCTATTACAGCATCCAATACATTTTTTGCTTCAGTAAATTTTTTCTGGAACAGCAAGCATTTTGCATACATAGCACCCGCAGCCCATTTGTTAGCTCTACCAGCATCTAATCCGCTTCCTGGCAAGTTGTCGTAGGCAAACTTTAAGTCTGCCTCTATATTCGCCCAAGCATCTTTGTCGTTTGGCAGTTTGTAGTCCACATTGTTCTCATCTACAAATGGAATGTTATTCCACATTTTTTTCGCCTCGAAATGATAGTGCGCTCTCAAGAATCTTGCTTCTGCGGAAATTCTTGTTTTATCAGCAGCAGAAGCATCTTTTGCTTGTGCAATAGTTCTTAGCACGCCATTTGAGCGAGAAACGCCTTCATAGATAGTAACCCATTTAGCATCAAAGTAGCTATTGGTAGGAGTAGCCTCGTAGCGAACCATCGGGTTGATGTCGGGCTGGTCGCCTGCATCTGAACCTTTGTTTGCATCACCACCTACTACACTGCCATACACCCAGTTCGTCCCTGAAGTATTCCAGTTACCGCCAGCACCCTGTCCGTCCAAAAGTGAGTAAGCACCAATCAATAGAGCCTCTGCTCCTTTTTTATCAGCAAGTACGCTTTGGCTTAATGCACCAATAGGCTGTACGTCCAAGAACGAATCCTTGCAAGAGTAGGTGAGCAAGCACGCGCCTACCAATACACCACTCATGATTTTTAAATAACTTTTCTTCATTTTCGTACTTTTATTTGTTTGAATATGAGATATTTTTCCTTTTGACAAAATGTGAAAAGAAAGTGTTTTATTTTTTTATACACAAACTGTAAATAATTCTATGATCGAAGTTTTACAGTTTGTATATCGCTATTAGAATGTCAAGTTTACCCCTATGATGTATTGCTTCACGTTAGGGTAGTTGCCATAATCGATACTGTAGTTAGTATCATCACCCGCCAATTCTGGATCTAAGCCTGTGTATTTGGTCAAAGTAAACAGGTTAGCACCTTGGATATAAGCTCTAAGTCTGTCAATGCCATATTTTTTCAATAGGTCAGAAGGCAGGTTATAGCCTAATTGAATATTTTTCAATCTCAAATAAGAACCATTCTCTATGTAGTAAGAGTTTGATACTTGGTTTGTACTGAAGTTTGCATTGTTTTCAGCAATAGGCGTGCTTGCTCCTGTATTTGTTGGGCTCCAAGAGTTGTATAGGGCGTTTGTACTTTTTGCACCTTGGAAAGAAGGATAGAAGTCTGTCCACCATTTTGTATAGTTATATACTTCTTTTCCTTGCACACCATACCAGAACATAGACAAGTCAAAGTTTTTGTAAGATACGTTCAAGTTGAAACCGTAAGTGAACTTAGGGTTTGGATTACCAATAAAAGTTCTGTCGTTATCAGTAATTCTGCCATCACCGTCTGTATCTTGGTACTTGAATCTGCCTGGGGCTGCACTGTCCTGAGTAGGCGATTTGCTCACATCTTCAGCACTTTGGAATAATCCAACTACTTTGTAGCCAAAGAAAGAAGAAAGAGGGTTGCCTACTTGGTTACGCGCTAAATCGCCAAATCTCGAACCACCAGAGGTAAAATAATCAGTACCTTCTTGGAGGAAAGTAATTTTATTTTTGTAGGTAGTGAGTGTTAGCGTTGCGTCATATTTCCAATCGGAAGCTATTTTCCCACGCTTAGTGATAGACAAATCCAAACCTGTATTTTGCATACTTGCCACGTTTACAGTAGGAGGGGTAGCAGCACCTGCCAAAGCTGGCAATGGGTTATCGCGCAAGAGGTCTGTGGTCTTTTTCTGATACCAGTCCACTGTAATCTCCCAGCTACCATCAAATAGCGAAGCGTCAAAACCTACGTTAGCTGTAGTGTTTGTTTCCCACTTTGCATCAGGGTTACCAATTTTTACTTGTCTGAAACCTTGGTTTGCCTGAGATACTTGCCCTTGGATAGCGTAATAAGCATCGCCAGGGCCGCCGCCGAACAAGCTAAATTTATTAATAGCATTGATGTTTAGCTGGCTACCCATAGTACCATAACCACCTCTGAGTTTCAAATCGCTTATCCAAGTAATGCTTTTCATAAATTCTTCTTGAGAGATTCTCCATGCTGCCGTTACAGAAGGGAATACACCATATGTATTATTCTGACCAAAGCGAGAAGAACCGTCACGTCTTACCGTAGCACTTAAGATATACTTGTCATCAAAACTATAATCTACCCTACCAAAAAGAGAGTAAAGTGTGTTTTTGTAGGCATAACTATTATTGTTGATACCCGCCGCACCCGATGAAAGTGTACGGTAATTAGGATCATCAGAATAGTAGTTAATTCTGCTACCGCCCATGCCTCTGCCAACTTCTTTGTATGCCTCAGTACCAACTAATGCAGTTACATTGTGTTTGCCTACTGTCTTCTTGTAGGTCAAAGTATTAGACCAGTTCCAAGTATTGTTGAAGTAAGCATTTTCGCTAAAGCTATTGCTTGAGCCGTTTTCTGCGTTTTCGTAAGTACGATAGCTATAGGCATAGCCGTAACCATTTTGCAAACTTACACCGAAGCTACTTTTGAAAGTAAAATCTTTCATTACGTCCACCTCTGCATACGCATTACTTACCAATTTTACATCATAAAACTTATTGTCGGCAGCCCTTATACGAGAGGCTACAGGGTTGCTACCATTACCCAAGTTTACACCGCGCGTACCTGCAAAGCCACCATTAATATCGTAAACAGGTACAATAGGCTGAATACGGTAAGAGTTAGAAATTTCATTACCTTCGCTCAAGTTACCAATAGTTGGATTATCTCTGTAAGAAAGCAATGTGCTTTGTCCTGCTCTGATGTTCTTCTTAATTTTGAAGTCAGTATTTGCACGCAAGGTATAGCGTTTGAGGTAAGTATTAAGGACAAGTCCTTGCTGGTCAAAATAATTCAGACCTACATAGTAGTTTGCGTTATCATTACCGCCAGAAAGCCCTAAGTTATGGCTTTGGATAGGGGCACTGCGCGTAACTTCTTTGTACCAATTAGTACCTTGCTTATTAGCCCTTACGATTTGGTAAATATCACCTGCACCGTAATCAATGTTGTATAGAGCAGGGTTAGTAGCGGGATCCCCTTCTCTTACACCACTCTTTGTGCCTGCTACGATATAGTCAGGAATAACGGGCGTAGAGCCGCTACCATACTGACCAGAAGTAAGAGCCTGCCCAGAGTTTTTCAGTGCGAGCCAAGTCAAATCAGCCATTTCTTGAGTGTTGAGCAAGTTGGTAAAGCCTTTGCCTTGTGCCTGCACACCATAATAGCCGTCATACGTAATTTTTGCTGCGCCGCTTTTACCTCTTTTGGTAGAAACGATAATTACCCCGTTAGAGGCACGCGCACCGTAGATAGAAGCCGCACCTGCATCTTTCAATACCTGCATTGACTCAATGTCGTTGGGGTTAATGGTGCTGATGTCAAATGTCTGGACACCATCTACTACATAAAGGGGTTGGTTATTTCCGAAAGAAGAGAAGCCACGAATCCTTACGCTACTTCCACTTCCGGGCTGCCCAGAGGAGATAACTGTTACCCCTGCCGCACGTCCTTGGAGCATTTGCTCTGTTGTGCCTGCGGGTACTGCGGTTAAGTCCTTAGCCTTTACTACAGCTACCGAACCAGAAATGTCTTTTTTCTGTTGCGAAGAGTAGCCTGTTACTACTATTTCTTCTAAGGCTCTCACGTCAGTAGCCATAGATACGTTTAGGGTAGTTTGCGCACCTACCGCTACCTCCTGGCTGATGTACCCTACGAAGGAAAACACCAAAATATCAGAGCTGCCCGCAGGAACACTGATAGAGTAATTTCCATCTGAATCGGAAACGGTACCTGTTTGCGTACCCTTAACCAACACAGTTACGCCGGGTAATGCCGAGCCGTTTTCGCCATCAGAGATTTTGCCGCTTACTTTCTTTTGGGCATACGCAAACGAGCTGATTGCAAGAAGAAACAAAAGAATAGGCACGAAGTAGCCTACACGAAATTTGTTTTTGTTTTTCATTTTCAATACGAGTTAATTATGCAAAAAATTTAAGATTTGATGTGTTTTTGTGGAAATGCTTCATAAAATTAGAAATAAATTAACTAATATTAAAATTTTATTAACATTTTTTTAAACAAAATTTTATTGTCAAAAATGCTCGTTTAGCATACTAATTTGAAAAACCCTCATTTACAATCAACTAACTTTCCGTAACCGTTTGCATAAAAATATCGCTAATGTAAGTATTTAATTCACTTTTCATATTTTAACATATTTGCTCTTGTTTTTTTCATTGTAGCTTTCCACTATAATGCTTTCTGTTTAGAATGAAAGTATATACCTTTGTTTGGAATAATTAGAGAAAATCAAATTAATTATGTTTCATTTTTGATTTTAATAAAAAAATTAGCTTAATTAGTCATAAATTTAGGTTTCATTTGCAAATGAATTTTGTTAGCTTAGTTAAATTGCTCGTTTATTCATTGTTAGTATTGTATTTTTCCCCTTTATTTCCAAAACAAATAATTCTCGTTCTTTTTGAAGTGGGCTTGATATGTACAAAAAATATTTCTTCATATTATTAGTTAGCATCGCGCTTATTTTCTCTTTCCATAGTCTTTTATTGGCGCAAGAAGACCAAGTGCCAAAACTGAAGGCTATGCTTGCCCGTGTAAAAACGAGTAGGTCTGAAATGACATTGAGTAATGACTTAGCAGATACTTACTTGGTGTCTGTGCCTGATTCCGCCATACTTTATGCTAATCGCGCTTTAGACTTGTCTCACGAACTTATCTCCAATGAAGACGAGTTCCAAGCACTTTCCACACTGAAGGCTGCCTATTTGCAAAAAGGGATGTACGAAAAAGCCGTATTGTACGAAATACAACTCGCTGCCTTTTATGAAAAAACGAATAATGAAGAAAAACTAACAGAAACACTCAAAGAGATTGGCGATACCTATAGAAACGAGGGGGTATATGGCTCGGCTTTGCAGTATTATGTGTATTTGCTCAGAATTAGAGAGGAAAAATCTGACACGAAGGGAATAGTAAACGTGATGAATGATATTGGCATTGTCTTCCGCGAACAAAGAAACTATAAAGAATCTCTCCGATATTTCAAAGATGCATTCGATTTGCTTGCGCAAAACCCAGACCTCACTCAAGAATTGGGAGATACCTTCAGCAATATTGGTACGGCTTACTATTATATGACTAATTATGACAGTGCCAATTTTTACTTTGAAAAAGCCTACATACTTAAAAATAAAATTGGTAATTTCAACGAAATAGCAAAGTCTATTAATGATTTGGGGCTGATACAGAGTGCCAAAAATAATTATCCCGAAGCCATCAAGCGGTTTACAGAAGCATTAAATATCTTGGCAAACATTCATAGCGAAGATTTTTTTACTACCAATATTATTTTAAACAATATCGGCGATACCTACCTCAAGGCGGGTGATGTAAAAAAAGCATTACAATATCATCAGGAGGCTCTTTTTATAGCTACAGAGTCGCACATAAAAGAGAGAATGTTGGTGAGTTATCAAAGTTTGGTAGAAACCTACAAGGCGATGAATGACTTTAAAAGTGCTTACCAATACGAACATCTCTACAATTTAGCCAAAGATACACTCTATACCAACCAAACTGCAAAGCAAATAGCAGAAATGCAAACGCGCTACGATAGTGAGCAAAAGCAAAAATCTATAGAGATTCTCTCCAAACAAAATGAAATCAATACACTCGATTTGAAAAGGCGTAATCAATTTTTGGCGTTTTTGGGTGTGGGTTTGCTGCTTTCTGGTATCTTAGGTTTTGTACTTTATAGCAGGTATTTGTTCAACAAAAAGGCAAATAAACTACTTAGAGCGCAAAACGAGGAGATCATGGATAGGAAGCAGGAAATAATGACGCAGCGAGATGCCTTAGAGGAGCAACGCAAAGAACTTTCTATCACTTTGAGCGAATTGGATAGGAAAAGCCATGCAGTAATAAGTAGTCTTAATTACGCTTCTCGTATTCAAAGTGCTATTCTACCTCAAAAAAACCAGATGGATGCTTTGCTTCACAATTGTTTGCTATTCTTCCAGCCGAGAAGTGTGGTAAGTGGAGATTTTTATTGGTTTGCCAAAGTACAAAAGCCTAACGGAGGACATAAAATTATTCTTACGGCTGTAGATGGCACAGGGCATGGCGTGCCTGGTGCCTTTATGTCGTTGGTAGGCAGTAGCTTGCTCAAAGAAATTGTCTATACACGCCAGATTACTTCCCCCGAACAAATTTTGATAGAACTTGACGAGGGCGTTAAAGAAACCCTACAGCAGCATGACACTCATAACCAAGATGGCATGGACTTGGCTCTCTGTGTAATAGACTATGAGGAGGGGATCATGGAATTTGCAGGGGCAAAAAATCCACTCATTGTAATTCAGGACGAAGAATTGCAAGTGCTTAAGGGAGATAGGTACGGCATAGGGGGTATAGACAAAGTGCATAAACACAAAGATTTTCATAAGCATACTATAGAACTAAAGAAGGGTTCCACTTTTTATATTTTCTCTGACGGCTTCCAAGACCAATTTGGCGGCGGCGAAGGAAAAAAGTATGGATTAAAGCAACTCAAAGATTTTCTTTTCTCTATACATTTATTGCCTTTCGAAGAGCAAGAGAAAAAATTAGCTCACGAACTTACTACTTGGCAAGGAACGAAGGAACACCAAACTGATGATGTACTACTTATTGGTTTCAAAGTCTGAGCATTGAAAATGAAGAAGTATCGAAAAATATTTACAAAGAATGCGAAAATTAGATATGGACGAACTCAATCGGATTTCTTCCGAGCAGTTCAAACAAGAGGCAAACGAAAATGTAGTAGTAGTATTAGATAATGTGCGCAGTATGAATAATGTTGGCTCACTCTTTCGGACTGCCGATGCCTTCAAAGTTAGTAAAATATATTTATGTGGCGTTACCGCTACGCCGCCGCACAGAGAAATTCACAAAACAGCATTAGGAGCTACTGAGTCCGTAAATTGGGAATATTACAAAGAAACCAATGAAGCCATTTTAGTTCTTAAAACTCTTAATTATCAGATAATAGCCGTTGAGCAAACAACGCAAAGCGTGTATCTGCACAATTTTGAAGCATCCAAAAACAGAAAATATGCCTTTATTTTTGGCAATGAAGCATTTGGCGTAGCTGATGAGGTGCTACCTCTTTGCGATATAGCATTGGAAATCCCTCAGTTTGGTACAAAACATTCTTTCAATATTGTAGTAAGTGCGGGCATCGTACTCTGGCATTATGCTTACTTGGCAGCATTAACGAGCGATAAGTAATCTATCATTGTAATTCGGAAAATGTCTTTTTCTTCCTCTTTAACCATCAGTTCGAGCCATTTTTTACCCGATTTTACCATCAGAACATGCTCGGCTTCCACACTCTTATAGAGAGAAGTCGCAAACTTGCGGTGCATTTCCATATCCCCAAAATCAAAAAAGTAAGAACCTTGCTCCTTTCCCTCAGGGCTTTGCCAAGTTACCTCTAAGCGAACTTCATCAGCAAGTAACTCACTCGGCTCTACCATGATGTATGCTTTTTCATTTCGCCAATGATGCACTATAGCAAGATTGATGATTGGCATCGTTTGGGCTTTGTTTCTATCTTGTTTTCTATAAATATCAGCCTTCGCAACTGTATTTTCTTCTTTATCGTAGTAAGATTGTCGCAAGTTTTTGAAGAAAAGCAAAGAACTATCCGTAGTTTTGAAACTTGTTTCCGCTACATTTGCACGCTCACTTGGCTTAGTATGGCAACTAAAGAGCAAAAGAATACATAACAAGACGAAATAATAAACCTTAAAAATGTTAAAATGAAGCATTTTGGCAAACTATCTATGCAAACGAATTATTTTTGAGTAAGTATCCTGAGCAATATTAACACATTCTAACGATAAATTGTTTACAAATTCAAAAAATTGCAATTAAAGAAGGAGAGATGTAACTTTTAAAAGGTAAATAAAGTTTTTTTTAAGTTTTTCTTTATTCTTAGCTGTAAAGTAGAATAGCGGTACAATTTTTATTAAGATTTAATCAAATACTCACATAAACTTATTTGGAATACTGTGAAAAAATATAGATTTATTTTCTTATTTGTCTTTTTGATAGGTGTATTTGCCACAGAAGCAGATGCACAGAATAGGGCAGCCGACTCTTTGGCTTTGCGAAATTTGTACTTTAGGACAAAGGGTGCTTCTTGGACTGGTCTTTCGGGTGTTCCATGGGATTTGACCAAAGCAATAAGCACTTGGGGCGGCGTTACCCTCACAGGCGGGCGCGTTACGAGCCTTATTCTCTCTGGTGTAAAAATGACAGGCTCGCTGTCGGACTCTATTGCCAATCTTACAGAGCTGACCGTACTAAACCTTTCTAATAACTCACTGACAGGGACTGTGCCAGTACGAATATCCACAGCACTTACCAAACTCGTTACGCTTAACCTAAGCAAAAATCAGTTTACTTCGATTCCCGACCTTACTGCCCTTAAGACCTTAGGCTCAGTGATTGTCAATAATAATCAACTTAGTTTTGGCAGTTTGGAGCCTAATATTGGTAAATTTTCCACATTTACTTACCTGCCCGAAGGGACAGATAAGGATACGCTTGGTGTATCCGTACCAATAGGCAAAGGAACAAGTACGACCAAAGATAGCACTATTACCCTCAATGAGGGAGATGCCTTCAGCTATACAATTAGCACGAGCGGAGCAAACAACCTATACCAATGGTTTAGAGAAGGCGTATCGCTAAGTTCGCCCGCCCCCGACGGCGCTCTTACCATTGCCGATGCCATGAAAAACTCTCAAGAAGGCAAATACTTATTACAAATTTCTAATACAAGGGTTACAGGACTCATTTTTTATAGAAAACTCACTATTGTTATCAACCCCTGCCGCATTGTAGGGAGCAAGATAGACAAAGACCAGAGTATTTGCGAGGGGCAGCCCTTCCCAACTTTGCAGGGAACAGCCCCTACAGGCAGCAAGGGAACAGCACTTACCTATCAGTGGCAGCGCGGGCTTGACAAGAAAAACTGGACAAATATTGGCATTGGACAAAATTTAAGAATTGGTTCCCTGCCCGATACCGTAACTTATTTCAGACGTATAGCCAGCGATACAAGGTGCGTGAATGATACAAGTAATATCATTACTATCAAATACTATAGGAAATTAGCCAATAACGAAATTAGTGCCGCCCAAACCATCTGCTTGGGTGACAGTGCCAGAACCCTAAGAAGTACAAAAAAAGTAACAGGAGGAGATGGTAAATATTCGTATCAATGGCAATATTCCACTAACCTAAAAGAGTGGACTGATGCTGACGGTTCTGAAAACTACAAGCCAATAGATGTTTTTGTAACTACTTATTTCAGAAGGATAGTAAAAGATAAAACGTGCTTTTCGGACACTACTAAAGTGCTTACTATCAAAGTAGTACAGCCTTTTGGGGCAAATGGGATAGGAAAAGACCAAAGTATATGCCCCAAAGGAAAGATAGCTTTCTTAGCTGATACTGCAAATGTTACCAAAAAAGATACAGTGAATTATAGATTCCAATGGCAAGCTTCTTTGGACAAGAAAACATGGATAAGGGCGGATACTGCTACAAAAGCAGATACGATGCTTCGTCTGTATCCTACAAATAATATCATTAAAAATACGTATTTCCGCCGCATAGTTTTTAATAATTGCAAAAGAGATACAAGTAATACCATTCTGATTACTATTTTTTCGCCTATCGCCAACAACAGAATTCAAGTAAACTCTCCTGTCTATTGTGATGGAGATACGGCAAAAGTAAGGCTCACAGGCAATGTGCCTATTAACGGTGGCGGAAAATATACCTATCTTTGGCAAACTTCTTTGGATAAGAAAAACTGGAATAACAGAGGCGATTCCTTACGTTTAGTGCTTGACAATGTAACAGATACTACCTATTTCAGAAGGATAGTAAAAAGTTTGTGCTATGCCGATACAAGTGCGAGTGTAGTAGTTGCGAGGGCTTTTGCTTTCGGAAAAAACCAAATCACAAGCCCTAACCAGCTAAACTGTAGCAATATAGCCGCAGATTCCCTCCGAGCCACAAAGCCAGAAGGTAAAGGGTATTTCAAGTACATTTGGCAGTCCTCACCCGACTCCATCAACTGGGCAAAAATAGACTCGGCGGGCAATAAAATAAACTACGGACCTCCAAAGAAAATGGCTGTAGGTAAACTATATTTCCGCAGAGTAATAGACAACGGCTGCAAATTGAATATCAGTAACGTGGTCTATATCACTACCGTTTCGGGCATAGAGGACAATACAGTAAGCGGCAATCAGACAGTATGCGAAGGGGCGAACATTAGAGAAATAGTAGGAAGTGTGCCAAGAGGCGGCGGCGGCGGCTACAGATACCGCTGGCAAGTATCTACCGACTCGCTAAAAACTTGGTCTTTGGCAGATACGCTCCAAAATTTCAAACCACAAGGAATTACTAAGACATCTTACTATCGCAGAATTGTAACTGCTCTTCAATGCGGAATTGACACGAGTAAGGTAATCAAAATTGGCTTTGTGGACAAAGTAAGAAACAACATCATCAGAGATAACCAAGAAATTTGCTTAAAGGCAAAAGCCGATAGTTTGGCGGGTTCTTTGCCGACAGGTGGTGATGGAAAATACACTTATATTTGGCAGCAAAATGTAACAGATAGCACTTGGAAAACTATCGCGAATACTCGTAACTACACACCCGATTTGCTAAGAAGCACCAAATTCAGAAGAATTGTGCAGTCTTCTTGCTTCTCCGATACAAGTAATACGGTACTGATTGCTGTAAATGAGCCAGTTACAAACAATAGGATTCTTGGAACGGGGCTAATCGTATGTAGAGGAGTGCAGCCTGATACTTTGCGAGGGACTACCCCTACGGATAATGTAGGCGTGTTCCAATATCAGTGGCAAGTATCAAAAGACAGAAAAACATGGATAAGTATTCCTCGTGCCGTTGCCAGAGATCTTGCGCCTCCTATTCCAGATTCTACAAGTTACTATCGCCGAATAGCTCAGAATAAGTGTTTCAGGGATACAAGTTTGTCCGTTTCTATCCGTCTGTTGGAGTTACCAAAAGTAGATGCAGGCAAAGATACTTCTGTAACCATTGGTTTCGGGGTGAGGCTCTTAGCTACAGGGGCAAGTTCCTTTGTATGGAGACCTAAGGAAGGACTTAACAAAGACTCTACTGCTACGCCAATAGCAAGCCCCAGAGTAACAACGACTTATATAGTTACGGGTATAGATGCCGCAGGCTGTAGGAACGTAGATAGTGTGGTAGTACGGGTAAATAATGAGGCAGATGTAGATGTGGTAGATGTCATTACACCGAATGGAGATGGACTCAATGACGTGCTTTATGTGAAAAATATAGAGCTATATCCTGAAAATTCTATTCTCATATTTAATCGTTGGGGAAAGGAAATATTACAGAGGAAAAACTATAAGAATGATTGGGACGGCACTATTAACGGAGAATCTCTGCCCACAGGCGTTTATTTTTATGTAATACAATTTGGCTTAACCAATCGACCGAGGAAAGGCTCATTCTCGATAATTAATTGACGACTTCTAAGTGCATTATTCCTTGTTTCTCAGCCAAAGTATGCCTGCTTTTATTTTAAAAGCATAAATACAGGGAGAAACAAGGAACAAAAAACATAAAACAAGAAACATAAGTATAATGAAGAAATTATTTTTAGTAGGAATAATTATCGCCTTGAGCGGCAAAGTATTTGCCCAACAGATTCCTCTTTATAGTCAATACTTTGCCAACCCCTTTATTTATAACCCAGCATGGGCGGGTTTGGACAAATTTGGCTCGGTCAATATCACCCACCGCAATCAGTGGGACGGCATAGAGGGCGCACCCGTTACCAATCTGATTACCGTAGATTTGCCCTTCTTTGAGTCAAGAAGTGGTTTTGGGGTAAACGCCTATCAAGACAATATAGGCATTTTTAGGCAAAATAAAGTGATGTTTAGCTATGCCTATCATATTTTTAACCTATATGAAAACTCATCTTACTTCTCTTTTGGGCTTTCTGGCGGTTTCAATCAAACAAGTGTTGATTTTAGCAAAGCATACATCTTGCACCCAAATGACCCAATTATTTTGAGCAACACAGGGAATTATATGTCAATGGAATTTGCCTTCGGTATGAACTATATTTTCAAAGATAAGTTCCAAATAGGGTTCTCTATCCCGCAGTTCCTTAACGGCGGCGTAAGGACTATTGACGAGGCAGATAACAACCTAAAATTAAAGCCTCATTATTTGCTTACGGCAAGGTGTACACTCAAAACCTATGATGAAATGCACCGCATAGAGCCTATGATCATGGCTCGCTATGTTCAGAATACACCAATGCAACTCGATTTTGGCGTGCAATATACCTTCAATAATATCATTTGGACGAATGCTGCTTACCGTTTTGACTACGGTGCTGTCGTTGGGGCAGGTGTTAGTTTCAATAACTTGCGTTTTGGCTATTCCAGAGATTTTTCCACAGGGCAGTTACAAGGTTTTGCAGGAGGCACAAACGAAATTATGCTTGGCTATAAGTTTGGCTTCCTTAAAAGCAAGGTCTATGGCGCACCAAAAGGACGGTCTAATACCAACATAAAACGAAAAGTAGAACACCCGTCAATGCCCGGTCCTGGCTATAAAAAACCGCTTTATAAGCGTAATACGCCTAAAATAAAACCTACAAAGCGAAAAAATTAATTTTTTTAAACTTCCCAAAAGATGGCACCTCTTCAAGAGATGTCATCTTTTTTTATAGCCTTGTCTTTCTGTCCACAAATTTGATATGTAAAATTAATAGATATTCCCTACCTTTGCCGAAAATAAAAATAACGATTGGAAATGAAAAATAGAATCCGTATATATTTGGGCATAATAACCATGATTTTTTTCATAAGTTGCTCTCTTTCAAAGCCACAGAAGCAACAATTAGAAGACATTTCGGGGCAGTGGGAAGAAACATGGGGGGCGGGAGAGCCAACGAACGTAGATTACGCAGATGTATATATCATTACTACTAATACGCAAAATAAACCTACAATTACCTGCCCAAAACGGAAAAACTATGTATTTGAACAAATTACTTTTGATGGAAAAAAAATAATTACGCATCTGGTTATCAAAGATTTAAAATATGGGGCAGGGGATGCGTGGGTAGATTATACCTTAGAAATGCAGGAAGACAAAAATAGCTTTAAAGGGACAGCACTTACCAAAGCAGGGAAAAAAGCAACTATCATTTGGAAAAAGATAGCTAATTTATAACTATCTTTGTTATTACTTGTGCGTGTGAAAATATAATATTCGTCATCATCAATTAGTGTATTTTTATAAATGATTGAAAATCAAAGTATAAAATCAAGATTTGGTATTATAGGCAACTCTTCTGCCTTGAACTATGCCATTCAAGTTGCCATTCAAGTTGCGGCTACGGACATGACCGTACTCATTACAGGGGAAAGCGGTACGGGCAAAGAATCTTTTTCCAAAATCATTCACCAACTTAGTCCCCGCAAACACAATAATTTTATAGCTATTAACTGCGGCGCTATTCCCGAAGGAACTATAGATTCCGAACTTTTTGGGCATGAAAAAGGCTCCTTTACTGGGGCTTCGGATGCTCGGAAGGGCTATTTTGAGGAAACTAACGGAGGTTCTATTTTTTTAGATGAAATTGGCGAGATGCCTTTAGGTACTCAGGCAAGACTTTTGCGCGTATTAGAAAACGGTGAATTTATCAGGGTTGGCTCTTCAAAAGTACAAAAAACAAATGTTCGTGTAATAGCGGCTACCAATGTAGATTTGATGAAAGCCGTAGAAAAGGGCAAATTTCGCCAAGATTTATATTTCCGATTAAACACCGTACCTATTTTTATTCCGCCGTTGCGAGAGAGAGGAAATGATATTTTACTATTGTTCAGAAAATTTGCCTCCGATTTGGCAGAAAAAAACTTTGCCAAACCTATTAATTTAGAAGAAGATGCAAAGAAATTATTACTCAAGTTTAGATTTCCCGGTAATATTAGGCAGCTAAAAAATATTGCCAGCCAAATTTCTGTATTAGAAGTAGATAACAAAGACATCTCGGCAGAGGTTTTGATGAAATACCTCCCTCAAAATCAGATGAATACCTTACCTATGGTACTCGGAGAAAGCAGAGAAGAGGGGCTAAGTGAGCGAGAGAGTATTTTATTCAAGGCAATGTTTGATGTAAAAAAAGACATTGCAGAGCTAAAAAAATTGGTATTGAGCATTTTACAAGGAGAAACTTCGGGCAAAACAATTATTCAGCAAAATAAGCATCTCTTTAATAGTGTGGAAGATGATTTTTTCACGCCGACAAACTCATATCCCGCCTCTTCTTTTAATAATGTATCCAACACAAATAATACTAATACTAACACAAATGCACAGCCTGCTTCTTTATTTTTAAATCCTGCTCAAAACGAAAAGGAAGAAAATGAGGAATTTGAATATGCAAAAGTGGAAGATATTTCGCATAGTGTGATGGAAGAAGATACTTTTTCTTTGGAAAAGCAAGAAAAAGAAATGATTATGAGGGCATTGAAAAAAAACAGTAATAAGCGCAAATATGCGGCTCACGATTTGGGGATTTCTGAAAGGACACTCTACAGAAAGATAAAACAATACGGTCTGGAAGAATAGATATGCTTAACCCAATAAGTTCTTGGTAGCCCAGTAATCTCTCTATACTCTAAATCCCATAACTAACACATCATCAGTTTGTTTCGTTCCTTTTCGCCACTCCTCAAGTTCATTGGAGAGTATTTCTTTTTGTTTTTCAAAGCTTTCACCGTGGATACTGAGCAACAAATTGCTAAAACGTTGCTTGCTATATTTCTTACTTGTTTCTCCGCCAAATTGGTCTGGAAATCCGTCAGAGAATAAATAACAAGTTGTTGGTTTGCTAATATCGATTATTTGCTTGGTAAACGTCTTTTCTTCGCCCAAATCCCTAAACTGAATCCCGCCCAAAGACATCATTGTGCCTTTGGCAGTGTTTAGCTTGCCATCTTGAATATAAAAAAGTGAGTTTTTCGCACCTGCATATTCTATCGTATTATTGGCTTTGTCTATCATACAAAAGCCCATATCCATGCCATCTCTATTTTCACTTTCCTCTTGGTTGAGCATATAGCGTATGCCGTAGTGCAGTTCGGTCAAGATTTTATCGGGAGAGCTAATGCCTTGTGTATTAATGATTTTATCCAAAAGTGCATCACCCACCATGCTCATAAACGCCCCAGGTACGCCATGCCCTGTGCAGTCTGCCGAAGCAATAAATTGCTGTTTATTGCCTGTATGTGGGTCTATTTTTTCAGCAAACCAATAAAAATCGCCACTTACTATATCTTTAGGCTTAAAAAACGTAAAAAAATCGGGAATAGACTTCTTTATAAACTCCACTTGTGGGAAAGTTGCTTTCTGGAGCCTTCGGGCATAGTTAAGGCTTGCGGTAATATTAGCGTCTTTTTTATGTAACTCTTGATTTATTTTTTGCAAGTTTTCGGCTTGCACCTTCATTTCCTCATTTTTTTGATTTATTTCATTTACTTTTTCGCTCAGTTGCGTAGTAGCTATAGCCAAATTTTTATTCGCTTCTTCTACTTTTTTCTTCTGATTATTAAGATACCGAGCCAAAGAAAACGCAATCACAGTAATAACAGCAAAAACAGCGGCAACAGAAGAAATAGCCCAGATATTTTTCTTAAAATCGGAGAGCATTACTTGCTTTTCCTTTTCCATTTCCTTGAGCATCTCGTCATCTATCTTGTTTTTGGCAGAAACAAAGGAACGCATCATTTCCAAGCGGCTTTTGGTTTGGGACTGATTATGCTCAAAAACTTTTGCATTATCATTGAGTAATTCCTCCAAGCCACCTAAATAAGTTTGTAGAAGTTGTTTTTGAGATTCATTCAAGTTTTTATCTTTCACAAGTTCCTCATTAATTTTATCTATCTCGCCCCTTACTCGCTCGCCCGAATTCTCAAACAGTTCTTTTTCACTATTTAACTCATCAGAAACCCTATTAAATCTGCCAGCATAATCTCCTTTTCCGACACTATCGGCAAAATTGGTAGCCCTTCCTTTTGAAGCTACTTCGCGAAACGATGCTCGCGGGAGTAAGCTACGAACAAATATGGTTACTTTTCTACTTTTTTCATTTTCTCCGTAATTTGTCCTAATTTTATCAAAGCCTTTGATAATAAATTTAATAGACTGAATATCTTTACTTTCTATATTAAACTTACCTTCTGCATCAGTAGTAAAAAAACCGATTCCCCAAGCATTCACAGCTAAGGAAGCTACAGGTTGAGAATCCTCATCTATCACACTGATTTCATATTGGTCGGGATTATTATTTGGCAGTTCGTTAAAATTCTCATTTGCTGTATTTAGCTCCTGCCCTACATCTTTGAGCATAATGTAAAGAGTCATTTTCTTTTCATCATACTTCACAAAAGAGGCATTGATGTGCTTGCCTTCTACTAAAATTTTGTTTTTATTGCTAAAATTTTCATCGGGAGGAATACGAAGGTAAAAAATGCCCTTATCATTAGTAATTGCTACATCCATCAGTGATACCCCATCCACAGTAATCCATGCCTTTCGCACAGGCACTCCATTGGGGTTATACAATGTTCCTTTTATCGTCTTGGCATTAAGAATCTCTGTTTGCGAAAGTTTGGCTAACTGAACGATGAGCAGTTCCTTATTTTTGTCTAATTTCCAATCTTTGAGTTTGTAGCCCGATTTATAGATTTTTACATTTTGGAATGAGGTAGTATTACTCGCCACAGTAGCACGAAACTTACCCATAGAAGTTGATTATGGTGTACCCCAAAGTTTGGACAATTTCAGTGTAAAACTAAGGTGTAGTCGTTTGATTAAGTTTTTGTATTTTTTTTAGATAGTTCTTTTTTATCAATGTAAACTTCTGCTGGTGTCAAATAGCCTAAAGATTGATGTTTACGTTCATAATTATAAAATTGGAAAACTTACTAAGTCCTTCTTCCAACTCAAGACCATTGTTAAAAGTATTGAGATGAATGTACTCATACGGTTCGCCCGAATTATTCGCCCCTGTCAGTATCGTAATCGGTGTGAAGTCAAACTCTGTGTAGTCTTGAATACTCGGAAGTTTTCTATGCCTATGCCTGTGAGGTGTGCCATTTTTTTTTATGGGTTATGTGTTTTTTGTGAGCATTTATTTCTTTTTCAAGGATTTATAATAATCGGGATTTCGCTTGGCGTACTCTATGCGTACAAACAGCAATTTGAGTTTGGTAACTTTAAAAATTACCAAGTAGTTTTTCTTAAAAATGCGATAACGATATAGTTTGCTTTTGCTTGCCCAAGGATTAAACTCTTTGTAAATGTCTGGATACTTGCCTATTTCTTCTAAGAAAGTTTGCAAATCCACACTAAATTTCTCTGCATTTTGAGAAGATTCTTCTGCGATATAGTGCAAGATGGAAAGCAAAGTAATTCTAAAAAAACGGCTAAATATTACTTCTCTATTTGATTTTTCCATGCTGTTTTTAGCCAAGTTTTAAATTCTTGTTCGTTCATTTGTCCATCTGTATCTTGCTCGTCTTCCCACTGTTTTTTACGAAACTCCAATAATGTCATTTCGTATTCGGGCAGGTATTCTTGTAGCTTTTGATTGTCAAACTCGCTATTCCACTGCTCGAAAGTCAGTGGTTCATCTATGGTCAAAAAACCACTATTATTATCAATTAGTAGGCTTGTCAATTTTTGCTTGTAAGCCTGCGGAAGTTGCATTACCAAACTCACCAATTGCTCAAAGTCAATCGGAACATTCAATTTTAAAGTGTCTTTTTCTATGACCATAGTTTTCTTCTTTTTTTGTAAAGTTAATCAATTACTCTCTCAAATCCCCGAATCAAAAACAATGGCTGAGGGAGCATTTCCGAAGCCTTTTTCCTGCCGTAGCCTGTGCGCCTCGTCTAACTCTGCTTTTAGTTTTTCGAAAGTATAAACGATTTTTCCGTCTTCTTTGACGAGCATTTCCCCCTGAAAATCAAAAATAAGGTCGTTCATTACCTTTTCTATTTCCTCTTTAGAGAGGTTTTTTTCGCCCTTGCTTTGTGCATTTACCGCCTGCATGAGTTCCTCTGCCGATACTATTTTGTCCCTATCTTGGTAGATTACTTTCATTAATCGTTTTCTGATGTTAGCGAAGTAACGCTTTTTTTGCTTGGGGAAAATGGACAGCGAACGCAGGGCAGGCACGCCGAAAAATAGGGTAGAAAAGGCAAAAGGAATCCAACCCAGCCCTACAGAAAACCATGCAGAAACGGTTGGGTCGCCGCTTGCAGTGCCTATCACAATGCCCGAAACTATCATATTGAAAATATTTATCCCGATGATTCGTGTGTTTCTGCCGCCTGTGTTGCCCGTAACCTCATATTCGGGTTCGTATTCGTCCCAAAACCAAACTACTTTGTCTTCCACTTCCTTGCTGGCACTCCTGCTCAACTCCTCAAATTCGGCATACAAAACGCCATTTTCGGTAACGTCAGCTTTTCCGCCGAAGTGAGAAATAGCTTCCGCCATAAATTTGTCGGCATCGTCAGCCTTATAGCCCGCCAAGCCAATGACTTCGGGGGTAACGACTATGCCATTTTGCCTACGAGAGTAAGCCGCCAATTCTTTGAGGTTGTCCAAAGTAGTAGTTTCTACTCTTGGGGGACCGAAAACGAAATCATAAACGGAAGCCACAAAACTTTTTTTCTCCTCTTTAATCTCCTTATTTGCCTTGCCAAACTTGCCCAAAGACGACTTGCGGGACTCGTAGTGTTTGTACTGATAGCCCTGCTTGTCGGTTTCGTAATAGACGATGGGGGAGAAAGTATCCCAGATAAAAATGCCTCTGAAAACCTCAGCAAGAGCATGAAAAAAGCCGACAAAAATATCTCCTATATCAAAATCACCGTCTCCATCTCCCGACAAAGCAGCGATAATAAGCCCTATAATGACGACCAAAAAGACGATAAAATAAAACACCAAAGTAACGGCAATCCATGCCTTAAAAAATATTTTGAAAACTTGCCAGAGGATATTTTTTAAATCCTCCAAATACTCTTTTGCCGTTTTTTCGCCACGCCGAAGCATCGAGCTGCCGAAGTCATAAATCAGGTCGCCCGCTTCCGTAACTTTGAGGCGGCAGATGTACTTTGCCATCAACACATCTAAGGCGTGCTTGGCATCATCAGTGTTTAGCCCCGTCAGCGCAGACACATCACCAACAGTGAGCGTAAGGGTTTTTGCGGAGCTAAGTAGCTGTTTTTCCAAAGTTTGTTCAGCTTGCGTAAGTGTGATTACTTGGTTTTGAATCGGCATTTTTTTTAGATTGTGTAGAACATTAACGGAAAATTAGTAATTTATTTTTATTTTTGTAGAATAGAACGCAAAAAAACATCAGCCTATTCGGAAATTATTTTTCATTTGAAACAAAAATAATAGAACACAGATGATACGGATTGAACGGATAAAACACAGATTTTTATATTGTATTCGTAAAAACCTGTTAAATCTGTAAAATCCGTGTTCCAAGTGTTTTAAATTTATGCAAATACAAGACCTTGACAAAATCATTTATCAACTTACCATTGAAGATTTACAGAATGTTGCAAATGATGGTTATTTTTCTAAATTTAAAAATTAGATATTAGTAATAACACAAAAAACAAAAACTCTAAACCCTCAAAATTTATAATTCGGTGATACTAAAATTTCTTCTTATTTTCGGCATTATTGGCTATGTGGTGTATCGCTTTGGGCGAAAAGTGTATCAGATTGCGCGCGTGATTGCGGGGGTAGGCGATGCGATAGCCAAGCAAAAGCAACAAAATCAGCCGCCTAAGCCTGAGTATCAGGACAAGGCAAATGACATCAATATTTATACGACAGGGAAAAAGAATCGCAAAGATTTTTCGGACGGAGATTATATCGATTACGAAGAAGTCAAATAAAAAATGAAACAAAAAGCATTAAAAATTCACCCCCAAGACAATGTTATCGTTGCCTTAGCAGATTTGAAGGCAGATGAAACGATTGACTATGAAGGGATTACTTACAAGTTGGCGGAGAATATTCCTGCCAAGCATAAGTTTGCCACACGAGATTTTGCAGTGAATGACCAGATAGTGATGTATGGCGTTTTGGTAGGCAAGGCAACCCAATTTATTCCGCAGGGGGGCGTAATTTCTACCCAAAATATAAAACATTCCTCCCAAGATTTCAAGGAGAAAACCCAGAAAATAGCATGGCAGTCGCCTGATATTGAGAAGTTTAAATCTCGTACTTTTATGGGCTATCATAGGGCAGATGGCAGCGTAGGCACAGCCAACTATTGGCTTTTAGTGCCTTTGGTATTTTGCGAAAATCGCAATATCAATATGGTCAAAGAGGCTTTGATGAAAGAACTTGGCTATGCGATGGGGCAGCGTTATCATCTGGACGTGAAAAGTTTGGTGAAAATGCACCAAGAGGGTAGGGGAGAGGCTGACTTGCTCAGTGCCGATATTCTGATGACTGCCGAGCAGACCAAAGCCTACAGAGTTTTCCCCAATGTAGATGGCATTAAGTTCCTTACGCATGAGGGCGGCTGCGGTGGCACGCGCCAAGATTCCGATGCTCTTTGTGCTTTGTTAGCGGGCTACATCACGCACCCTAACGTAGCGGGAGTTACCGTATTGAGTTTGGGATGCCAGCACGCACAAGTCGATATTTTGAAAAGTGAAATTGCAAAGCGTGATAAAAATTTTTCGAAACCTATGTACGTACTTGGGCAGCAGGAGAGTAAGTCGGAAAAAGACTTTGTTTCCGAAGCGGTGAAAAAGACTTTTGTAGGTCTTATTCAGGCAAATGAGATAGTTCGCAAGCCCGCTCCCCTAAGCAAACTTGTGTTAGGATTGGAGTGCGGCGGCTCTGACGGATTTTCGGGCATTTCTGCTAACCCTGCTATAGGGCATACTTCTGATTTGCTTGCGAGTTTGGGCGGCATCACAATGCTTTCGGAGTTTCCCGAACTTTGTGGTGTAGAGCAGGAACTTTTGGATAGATGCGTAAACGATGAAGTAGCAAGCAAATTTGCCTACCTGATGAAAACCTACAACGAAAGAGCCTTAGCGGTCGGTTCGGGTTTTGACATGAATCCATCACCGGGCAATATTAAAGACGGACTCATTACAGATGCTATCAAGTCAGCAGGGGCAGCCAAAAAAGGTGGAACTTCCCCTGTAGTAGCGGTGCTGGACTATACCGAAAAAGCTACTGAAGCAGGGCTAAATCTACTCTGCACACCAGGTAATGACGTAGAGTCCACTACGGCTTTGGCAGGTTCTGGAGCGAACATTATCTTGTTTACAACAGGGTTAGGCACACCAACGGGCAATCCTGTAGCACCTACTATCAAAATCTCGAGCAATACAACGCTCTACAAAAAAATGAGCGACATTATAGACATTGATTCGGGGACTATCATTGCGGGAGAGGACACGATAGAGAGCAAAGGCGAAGAAATCTTAGAATTTATCATCAAAGTAGCAAGCGGCGAAATCATACCGAAAGCGGTTGCCCTTGGGCAGGACGACTTTATTCCTTGGAAAAGAGGCGTTTCTTTATAAAAAAAGCCATGATTTATAACTCATAATTTATAAATAGTTAATAACCAATAACATCAATGAAAGAAGTATATATAGTTTCAGCGGTAAGAACGCCTATGGGCAGTTTTGGCGGCGTGCTTTCAAGTTTCACAGCCCCCCAACTTGGGTCTATTGCCATCAGAGGAGCAATAGAAAAGGCGGGCATTGACCCCAATTTGGTCAATGAGGCATATTTTGGGAATGTCCTTTCTGCGGGATTGGGGCAGGCTCCCGCCCGACAAGCAGCACTTTTTGCAGGCTTGAGCAAGCATACCCCCTGCACGACCATCAACAAAGTATGTGCTTCGGGCATGAAAGCTATCATGCTTGCTGCTCAAAATATCATGACGGGCGGCGCAGACATCATGATAGCGGGTGGCATGGAAAGCATGAGTAATGTGCCTTATTATATCCCAAAAGCGCGTTTTGGGTATAAATATGGCAATGCTGAACTCATAGATGGATTGGCATTTGACGGCTTGACCGATGCTTATAACAAGACTGCAATGGGCATTTCGGGCGATAGCACCGCAAAAAAATATGAAATTAGCAGGGAGGAACAAGATGCCTTTGCTATTCAGTCTTATAAACGAGCAGCAGCAGCTACAGAAAGTGGTGCTTTCAAAAATGAAATTGTACCCGTAGCTGTGCCGCAGCGAAAAGGCGACCCTATCAGCCTAGTAGAGGACGAGGAATATAAGAACGTGGACTTCAGCAAAATTCCTGCATTAAAGCCCGTATTTACCAAAGATGGCTCTGTAACTGCTGCCAATGCTTCTACCATCAATGACGGTGCTTCGGCATTGCTCGTGATGAGTGGCGAAAAAGTCAAAGAACTCGGACTTACGCCCTTGGCGCGCATTGTTTCTTTTGCAGATGCCGCCCACGAGCCAGAATGGTTCACTACTGCCCCTACTTTGGCTGCTCCAAAAGCTTTGAAATTGGCGGGTTTAACTACCTCACAGATAGACTATTGCGAAGTAAATGAGGCGTTTGCAGTAGTTACTTTGGCTTTCAATAAAATCATGGGGTTTGACAGCGGAAAAGTAAATGTATTCGGCGGTGCGGTAGCATTAGGGCATCCGCTTGGCTGCTCTGGCGCAAGGATAGTAACGACACTTACCAACGTACTACACCAGAAAGGCGGTAAATATGGCTTGGCAGCTATCTGCAACGGCGGTGGCGGTGCTTCTGCTATAGTCATTGAGAAAATTTAATATTCAATTATTTATAAGACAACTATTTTTTATGAGTTTAAAAACACAAATAGACGAGGCAATCAAAACGGCAATGAAAGCAAAAGACCAAGATGGATTGCGCGCACTAAGGGCTATTAAGTCGTTGATTCTCTTGGCAGAAACGGCAGAGGGGAAAAGCGGCGACCTCTCTACTGACGAGGAGATGAAGTTGCTAACCAAAGCAGCAAAGCAGAGGAAAGACTCGGCAGAAATCTACAAGCAGCAAAACAGAGAAGATTTGCTCAAGAAAGAGTTAGATGAATTGGCAATCATCGAGCAGTTTCTGCCAAAAGCTCTCTCTGATGATGAGTTAAAGGCAAAATTGCAAGAAATTGTTGCCCGTGTAGGAGCTACCTCCGCCAAAGACATGGGCAAAGTGATGGGCGTAGCAAGCAAGGAATTGGCAGGGCTGGCAGATGGTAAGAAAATATCAGAAACAGTCAAATCGCTATTGGGCTAACATTTTTGTAAATTTTAGCTGGTATCAGGGCTACGCTCAAAATACCAGCTAAAATAATGTGCTTTTTACCGTTTCTGAAGCAACGCAAAATACTCTCTGTCAAATAGATAAAAGTAAAAATGTGGAGATACTTTGTCGTGCAGAGGGAATACGTCAGTAAAGGTGCTTTTTTGGGTGCGGTGGGCTTGGATAGCTTGTAGTTTTTTATCGCCTACCGAACTTATTTCTACCGCAAAGGATGCCGCAGGTAAGCCTTTGGAAGGGTCTTTTGGGTAATTTTTCTTAAAAGTGCTTGACATAGAAAGAGCTATTCCCAACATTCCTTCGGAGAGGGTAGGGCAGTAAAGTTGGCGAATAGGGAAACTATCTACGGTTGCATTTTCCCTAAAAATATGCTGTATGAGTTTGCTGGTAACTATGTGGTCTTTGTGTCCGTAAAGCCCCGCTTTGTCATCAAAAGAGATAATAATATTAGGTTTATATTTGTAAATCATTCGCAACATTTCTGTTTTTATGGCGGTGGAGTCGGTATTTGGTAAGCCGCTATCAGGGAAGTCAAATATTTCCAACGCCCCGTAGCCCACTATTTTTCCTGCATTTTCCAATTCTTTTGAACGCTCCCTTCCCAAATCTTCTTTGGCTACTAAGCCTCCTGTGCTGCCTGCTTCGCCTCTGGTCAGATAAACCCCAACAAGCTGATTATTAGTGTTCTGGCTGAGTTTATAGAGCGTACCCGCTACAGATATTTCATCATCAGGATGTGGGAAAAGGCACATAATTATATTTTTTTCTCCTGCCAAAGGAAAACTTTGATGCACTGTGATTGGTGCATTGTTATAATTTAATTTATGCTTAATGAAGAAGATAAAACCTATCAATAGCACTATTATCAAGACAAAGAAGCCGAGCATCAAGCGAAATATTTTTTTCATACGAAATTAGTTTTCCCAAAAATATGATTAATTTTATCAAATTTAGAAAAATTAATAGAGTGGCAATCATTAGCAAAAAAAAGATACCCTACCGTATCGGGGATAAACTTCGCCGTTTCCTTCACAAACATGGCAGAGAAACGGCTATTCCTATTCAGTATCAAGACCTTGCCCGCTATACGAGTGCTGTTACCCTTTATGACCGCAAAGGAGAGGATACTCTTTGGCTTAGTGTTTATTATTCGCAAAGCGACCGAGAGTATATCTTCAGTAGCCTTAAAAAAATATACGCTATACTCAAAATAGATGGCAATATTTCGCTCATGGAACACCTCATGGTAGATAGGATTGATGTATGTACTTACGGAAATACGCGCCCGTATCGGGTGCGGATAGTCAATAAGATAAACGATAATTTTGACTATTTTTATGTAAAAGTTGCAGACGCATCACGCATTTACGGGCTTGAATTAGAGGATATTATGTCGCCAAATAGGGTACGCTATATGGTTCATAAGGATACACTCATAGAGGAGCATATCATAGGTATTCCGGGCGACCAATTCATTAAAAATAATGTAATAAATGGCGAAGTGAATAAAATACGCCTTGCTAAGGAGTTTATCAAGTTTAATGAACGGTGTTTTGTGCGGCTTTTGGGCGATATGCACTCCAGCAATTTTGTGGTGGATACTACCCCCGATTTCGAGGAGATGCACTACCGCATTCGCTCTATTGATTTTGACCAACAATCGTATGAGGGCAGAAAAAATGTGTATTTACCACAGTATTACAAGCAAAACCAAGCCATTTTAGATATTGGTTTTGAGGTACTTACCTATGAGAGTGTACGCCAATATCAGCTTGAGGAGCGTACCCTCATAGCCAACAGATTGCGTGCGTCCCGCTACTTGCTGCGTGACGTGATGGGGGCGATGATTCCCGACCAAATAGCACCTATGGCACACGTAAGCAACCTCAAAGAAGAACTTGCCCAGCACTATAAGAATACCAAGTTTCTGAGGGCGAACTCTATGGGTGATGTGCTGAAGGAAAGTCTGAAACAATTATTTAGGTGAAATAATAAAGCGAATATAGATTGTTTTGTAAAGATTTATTTTAACTTTATCAGACCTTTTAACTTTAGATAGTTGAGTTATCAGATTTATTTTAACTTTTTACCATGATAGAAGAAATAGGAAAGTTGAAAATTGAAAATTGCATAGTGTTGTACCAATCAAAGTATAGCAAACATATTTACCAATCATCTACGGAAATACTTTATTCTGACTGGTTTATCTCTACCGAAAATATGCAGGCAGAGGAATTTATCCAAGAAATGGAAGTATGGCTCAAAGTGAGTCAGCAGTGTAAGTTTACATATTTATTTGATAGATGTATCAATTTTTTATACATCATTTCTCCTGATGAGCAGTTATGGATGGCAAACCTACTTAATAGGGCTTGGGTAGAGATGGGCTTGAAAAAGTATGCTCACATTGTCCCTGCCGAGTTTATCTCAAGCTTATCAGTTGAGCAGGTATTTGGGGAGTATTTGGACATGAAACTACCCAACCAGTACCCTATCATAGACTTTGTAGATGAAGAAGACGCTATTACTTGGCTGAAATCTTAATTTTCATACACTTATAACTGCTCGCTCATGTTTATTTTGGCGGCGGTGCGCGCAGGGGCATAAGATGCCATGAAGGTAATCACTGTAATAGTGAGGACTACATAAATCAGGTCAGTCCAAACTACTTTGACGGGGTAGGCTTGCATCTGGCTAAGGGGGATAATTTCAAATTCTTGTTGCACAAAGCACAACGCCAAGCCTCCAACAAGCCCAATGAAAGTGCCTATAAAGGCAATAAGGCTGCCTTCCATGAGAAATATTTTTTTGACAAGTTGCCTGCTTGCACCCATAGAAAACAAAATAGCAATGTCTTTTTGTTTTTCTATAGCGAGCATGGCTAAAGAAAAGAAAATATTGATAGAGGCAATACCCAAAATCAGTGCAAAAGTGATAAAGACAAAAAGCCTTTCTATGCGAGTAGCACGCAAAATGCTTTCTTGTTGCTCCTCCCTATTTTTGATTGAAAATTGGCTGCCGAGTAGTATTTCCAATGCTTGTTGCACCTTGCCTACGAGTGCGAGATTGTTGGTTTTTACCTCCAAAGAGGTACGTCTGCTGCCGTAAAGCATGAGTTCTTCGGCAAACTCTATAGGGACTAATACGTTGGAATTGTTGAAGTATTGGTCTATATTAAGCACACCCGAAGGAAGAATAGCCTTTCTGATGATGGCACTATTCATGTCCAAACTGATTTTTTTCTGCTTGCGAGGATATAAAAACATCAACGGTTTCATATCGTCTTGGACTACAACGCCTAACTGTACCTGCACACCCACGCCAATGAGTGCGTAGGCAGTTTCATTTTTCTTTACGAGCAATTTACCGCTCATGAGTTGCCCTTCGCCTATTTGATACTGTTCTACAAAGTTATCGCTTACACCTTTTACGTTTACTGCCATCTGATTTTCGCCATAGTTCACAAAAGCGTTGTCTTCGATAACTTCGGTAAGTATTTTTACGCCCTCTATCTGCCTAATTTTGCTTAAGAGTGAGTCATTTACCTCAAAAGATTTCCCCTCTTTGGCTACGATTCGGATTTCGGGGTTATGAGAGGCATACAGATTCATGGTAAAATCTTGCAAGCCGTTGAAAACAGCCATTACTATCACGAGAGCCATCGTGCCTACAGCCACGCCGCCAACCGAGATGGTAGAGATAATATTGATAAAATTCTTTTTCTTTTTCGAAAATAAATAGCGTTTTGCAATAAAAAAAGCTGTATTCATGCTCAAATTTGGTATTTCAACACCTCCGCAATGTACTTTTTATTTGACTGATGGCACTCTAAAGCATTGCGGGTAACTCCTTGGGGTATGCCATCGAGTTCGTCTATCACCCAGCCATCAAATTTGACTTCTTCCAAGGCATCAAAAAGTTCAGGCAAATTCATTTTGCCCTGCCCCAATTCTACAAACTGATAGGAAGGTTTGCCTTCTTTTTCCAAATCTCCAACATCTTTGATGTGTACTACCTTCATAATTTCTTTGTAATACATCACTGCTTTGGCGGGGTCGCCGCCGCCTTGGAAATAATGAGCAATATCCAACAAAAGATTGACATACTGCGGATTGCACGCATCCATGATGATATCTACCTCTTCGGGTGTTTCGCCCAACTGCGCCATGTGATTATGATAAACCGCACTGATGCCTACATCATTGGTTCTTTTGCCTATTTCATTCATTACTTTTGCTAATCGCAAAAGTTCTGCTGTAGTAGGTTGTCGGTCTTTGGGGCGAGCATTATTGGTGAGTTGCAAATATTTCCCACCTAATTGGCTGATGAATTTGGCGTGATTTACGTGCATTTCTATTGTTTCTTTCTCTTTTGCAGCATCAATTTCTACGTTTCCACTTGAGAAAACAGGCAAAGCGAGCTGATATTGGTCGAGCAGGGCTTTTAGTTCAGGAATCTTATCGCCGTATGCTTTGTAGCTATTGCTTCGCAACTGTATGCCCTTAAAGCCCAGTTCCCCTACTTCTTTGATGCCTTGTGCCGTTTGGTCTCCCCAAGTAATAATGGAGCAACCCCACGCAATCTTAGATGCTCTGATGGGCATTTGGGTTTGATTAATAGCGGTGCTATCTGCCTGATTAGCTGTATTTTCATCTTTTTTTTCGCCTATGCAAGAGAGCAAAAAGCCTGAGGGAAGGGTAGCAGCTACGGAGGCAAGCCCCAAAGTGGAAATAAATTGACGACGAGATTTTTCAGTTTTCATAAGTAAGAGGTTTTATAGAAATATGTACGAAGTTAAGGATTATTAGCGTAATATTTCTAATTTTTTAACTTTTCATATTTACAAACTGCAACGGGATGCTCCAAGCATCTTGTTTTTGGCGGCAGAAGGCAATTACTTTTTGTAAATCATCTATCTTTTTGGCAGTAACCCGCACTTGGTCGTCCATGATAGCAACCTGCACTTTGAGGTCTAAGTCCTTGATTTCCTTGACTATCTTTTTTGCTATTTCTTTCTCTAAGCCTTCTCTTACGGGCAGTTCTTTTTTCATCAAAGCCCCCGATTGATATTCTTCCTTGCTCATGTCTAAGGCTTTGGGGTCTATGCCCTGCTTTATCATGCGTTCTATGATGATTTTGACGACTGCCGTAATTCGCATCTCACTTTCGGTCGTGATGTGTATTATCAGTCCTTTTTTATCTAAGTCTATTTCTGTTTTTGAGTCTTTGAAATCAAAGCGTGTTGAAATCTCTTTTTTTGCAGTATTTACTGCATTATCAAGCGTTTGATGATCTACTTTATTGACTATATCGAAAGAAGCCATGTTGTTAAAAATTTATTGATTGCTATTATTTTCAGCGTCAAAATTAGATTTTTTTTGCCAAAAATAAATTATAAATCCAGACTTAATTGTTTCTTTTTGTGTCGTCTTACTTGCCAATCGTAAATGCCTTTTACTATCCAGATTACTAACCAAAGTAGTAAATAGATTACTGCAACAAACCAAAATATCATATTATTTTCGGGCGTAGCATATTGGTTTAGAAACCATGTAAGGTAGCTGAAAGGGAAATAGAGCAAACCTAAAGTTTTTACGTATTTTTTCTCCTTAAAAGATGTTTCGGAGAGGTGCAAAGTCCAAAGTACCAAAGCATTGAATATATAAAAAATAATAATAAAATAGTAGTAAATTTCATCTACACTCAAGATGACAAGGTACGCCCCATAGATACTTGCAAATAACACAAATAGCTCTGGTGTGGTGTATAAAGCCAATAAACGCCACTTTTTTTCTTTTACCATTTCCCCAATTTCCTGTCTTTGCTCAAAAAGAATAACACAAATATAAAATAAGGCAAGAATGATAAAGTTATCGGCTAATTGATTGATAATATTGCTATCTATTTCTGTAAAAGCCTCTCTATAGACAGCAGTAATGGCAAAAATAAAGGAAGCCAAGCCATACATGATGATTTTGTAGTAGCGTTTTTCTTTATAAAGATGAATAACCACAGGCGTATAGCGTACAAGTATCAATAAGATAGTAGCAAATGAGAGGAACTGCGCCAAGATGAGTTTGCGGGAGTCATATATCTGCCAAAGTTCTGATAGAGAGGCTATTCCGTACTCTGCTTTTTTGCCAATCGTCATAGTAGGTGCATCGGTACGCATCAGCCAATCGTGCAGGTGGTAAACGGGCAGATAGATAGCAATTTTGTCAGTTTGCAAATTAATCACATACTTGCCATCATCAGAAAAATCAAAAGAGAAAGACAAGTTTTCTGTTCCTTTGGTATATAAAATATCTTTGAGTTTGCCTTCAAAGTCGTAAATTCGGACTTGGTCGGATAGCCTGACGAGTAGGTGATTGGAGTTGTCTTGGGCTATACTTAGTTTGGATATGGTATTTTGGTTTGTTACGATAGTCTTATTAAAAACTTCCTCCATTACTACTTTGTCTTGTCTTACATTGAGGGCATACAAGCTAAAATTTTTCTCCCCGTTATTGGTGATTAGGTGAGAAATAGTAGGAGAAATGGCACAATAAAAATCGTTACTTCTATCCCAATAAGAGGAATTATCAGTACCCCAGCCTACTATAGGTAATATTTTGTAGGCACTATTTTCATTATTCCTATAGATGTATATGGCGGTTTGCTTACCGCTATAGATAATTCCCTTGTGGAGGTCTGCCGAAAATCGTATCTCGATATCATCGGGCGTGCGCGCGCCTCTCAAGTGGCTATCGCCTTCCTGCATAGCAAACGCCTCATTAGGCATACTAAATAGGGTATCTACCAAAGGCTGCTCCCACGAATCTTTTTGACTTTTGGCAAAGCGCAGTAGGTAGCGGTCATACCAAAGATAGAGTTTTTCGTCTTTATATTTAATGAATTGTAGTTTTCTGAGTGTAGTTGTAGAGTCTGTTGTTAGCTTGAAAAAGGCTTTTAATTCTTGGGTTTGAGGGTTCAATATTTTTAAGCTGTCTGCCTTATATCTCACAAACCAAGTGGTGCTATCTACAGGGAAAAAATCGACAATGGCTGAATCGGCTCTAATAATTTTGGTCTGTTCGCTACGCTTATAGGGGTAGATTCTAAAAGAGTGATTTTTTAGCCAGATGACCAAATTTTGATTATCTAAGGTGTTTTTCAGACCTATATCGAGAGATATTTCCTTGCTAATAGGAAATTCAGGTGCATTTTCTTGGACTTCACCAAACTCCATGCTATTGCGGCGAAATGTCATGAAAGCGGGGTCGCTCATTTTTTGCTGAGTAAATTCTATTTTGAAGGGTGATTCTCGGTAATAAATTTCTTGGAAAGTAGGCAGCCAGTCTTTGCCTTGCCTATGTCGCAAACGATAGCTTTCGCTTACTTTGCGGAAATTTTCAAAAACTTCTCCTTTGTCTTTGTTTTCGGTATGCTCGGCAGAGTAGGCGGCTTGCTCTGCCAAGCGCACCGCCAAATCTCTTAGCGTGTCTATTTCGGAACTTACCTGCTGGCTTGAGAGGAGCATGAGTTCCTTCATTTTCGCTGAATCTGCGTGTTTTATGGACTTATTCCACTGATAAAGCGAAAATAAGGCAGTAATTAAAATGGTAGAAAGTGCCGCAATCGCATACTGTCTTTGCCTTTTTTTTGCCTTCTCTTTTTCCTTACGCACGGAGTCGCTTGCCCGTACAAAAGCCTCCTCGTCTGCCGTACGGACTCTCATTCCTTCCCTGCCTTTTTCTACGATATTTACCTCCAGTTCGTCCAATACGTGCTTTGGATTGAGCAAAAAGTCATTCAGTTGATTTTCTAAAATTCGGCTTGCTCGCTGCCCCGCTCGCTCGGACTTTCGGGACTCATTCTTGACCAAAGGGGCAAGCGTATCATGCGTGAGATTGGTACGATTATGCCCCGCTTCTACCAGCAAGTAAAGTTCCTTGAGTTTGTAGAGCAAAAGTTCGGCTTTTTCGGGAATGTGGGCATAGTGTTCTTTGATTTCCTCCCAGCTCTTGCTTCCTGCCGTCCCTAAGTTGGTGGTGTGGAACTGCAAAATGTCTAAGGGCAAACCCGAATCTTCTAAGTCTTCGTTCCACTCCGCTAATTTTTTGGTTTGCTGTCTGAAAAAATCATCTAATAAAAAGCCTTCCCGCTTCAGATTTTGGTATAGGCTAACAGTAAAAATAGGGTTTGGCGAATCTTTCACCTTATCCCACATCTTTGTTAATAAAATCTGCAAAATAGGGGCAACGGGCGAGTCTTTGTCTTCGAGCAGGTCATCTGCAACAATGATAGCTAAATTTTTGTCTATCTGCAAGTTATATCTTTGATGAAGGCGCGGAGTTTCGGTAAGCCCTCTGAAAATATCTAAAATATCTTTGCGGGAAAGTGGCTCAAAGAAAATTTTAGAACGCGGAATAGCGTGTTCTTTGAAACGTTCCTCAAATTCTGCATGATATTCTTTGCGGTAGCCCAGCACTATCTTTCCAAGCGGGGCAAGGGCGGGATTATTAAAAATAACTTGTAGGCATTGAGCCAAATCTTCCAATTCGTTTGGAAATTGCTTGGAGGAGCGTGTAAAAAGCTCTTCGGCTTGGTCTAAGATAATAACGATTGGCTTTTGGGTTATTGCCTCTAATTTGTGCCAGCAAACCGAGATGTCGGCGTAAGGCGTGCTGCCATATTGGGCTAAAAATTTTTGCTCTTCAAACTTTTTTACTTCATAATGTATGTCATTTTTTGTAGGTAATAAATCTTTTTCCAATGCCTCAATCGTTGCTGCAAGGCTTATTTTTTCACTTTCTGCAAGGGTAAGTAGTTGGTTTTTCAAATCCTCTACTATTTGCTGTCGGGCTGTCGTTTGTGCTTTGGTGTGCTGCTCAGTTTGTATATCGGCAAGCGGACTATTTTCGGAGGAGGATAGCTTTTCATACCAACCTGCCAATGCGTCTTTTAACGTGCCTACCAAGCCCAAATTTTGCTCTCTGCGTAGGTAAATGACGAAGTGCGAATTTTCCAAGCGCGGGTTTAGCCCTGCATCAAAAAGAGAAGATTTGCCTGTGCCAGATTGCCCGTAAAGCATGATGACGGGAGGCGATTGCGTATCGGTAATTTTATTATACAAGTCCCTGACATAGAACGACCTCCCGAAAAAAACTTCTGCATGAGGGCGTTCATAGCGTTTGAGAAATAAGAAAGGAGATTCGGGAAGCGTAAAAGAAATAGGGATAGCAGGCAAGCCAAATAGTGGGTTATCAGTTTCTTCGGGCAAGTTCCATTCTTTTACTTTTTCAGCCCCTGTGCGGAAATAGATTTCCCAAGGGAAGCGGTCATTGCTTATTTCTGTATCAGTTTTTCGGTAAAGCCCACGCAAATTGGCTGAACCTTCTCTTGTTTTTATCTCGTCCGTAGCTTCCAACCATGCCTTTTCTATGCCTTCTCCCTTGCCAAGCCCTGCATAAAAACGAACTGATAGCATGGTAGCAATGTCGTCATTGATGGCATTAGAAGTGCCAATAACAGCAGGAATGCCCGCTTTCCCTAATTCCAACGCCTGCTGCTGTGTAGAGCAGCCATTAAAAAAGACTAATTGCAATCCTTTTTGTCGGGCAAAAAAAGAAACTAAGCCTTCGCCGTGTGCAACGCTGTTAGTGGTCAAAGACCCTAACAGTCGTTTTTCCTCGAAACGCTTGTCAAGGTCTGCGACCATTGACAACGTTTCGAGGAGTAACTGATAGCCGTCTGCATGACCGCCGTAGTGAAAAATGGCAATGCGGTTTTGGTAGGTCTGAAAAATATCAAAAATCTGCTCTAAGGTAACGTTTGCCCGCTCTATCACTTCGCAAAGCCCCTCTTTTACGGCGGGCTGCAAGGCTTTTCTGATGCCATCTAATTCCAATGGTAAATTGCGTAGATAGCGTGTATTATCTACTTTATCATTTGCAAAAGCAAGAAAAATGACTGGTTTCATTGTGAAGTAATTTACTGAAATAAAAGCCAATAAATTTACCAAAAAATACTGTAAAAAACAAAAAATAAGTAGTTGGGATAAAAAATTTAGCTTCTCTTTTTGTGTATTACAATAAAAATACCTACTATTACGGCGATTTAATTAAATAAATAAAACATTTTTTTGAATAAATCGTTGCGTATTGCTGCCGTAAATTTGTTAAAAGGATAGTCCTTTTAGCGAATCTTACTCAATTATTTTAACAATTGTTTACTATTTTATGCACCTAATACTCATCAATTTATACTTTCTTAATTTTTTAAAAATTTTAAATTTAACTTCAATGAAACAACTTTACAGTTTCGGCTTGATGCTGACGATGCTTCTATTTGCATTCGTCGCCCAAGCACAAGACAAAGTTATCAGTGGCAAAGTAAAAAATGCGACTGATGGAAGTGGTCTTCCCGGCGTGAATATTGTCGTCAAAGGGACTACATCGGGTGCTATTTCAGACGTGAACGGCGATTTCAAACTCAGCGTTCCTGCTGCGGGGAAAAAAATTGTTTTCTCCTTCATTGGCTATATAAGTCAAGAATTGGACGTTCCTGCCTCTGGAAGTTTGGATATTAGCTTAGTGGAAGACGTAATCGGCTTAGAAGAAGTCGTGGTTACGGGTTTAGCCACAAGCGTAAAGCGTTCTAACTTGGCAAATGCAGTATCTTCTGTATCTGCCAAAGAATTGGTAGGTACTACCAGCCCTGTTACTACAGACGGTGCTTTGCAAGGCAAAATTGCGGGTGCAAACATCACTTCTAACGGCTCTATGCCTGGCGGCGGTTTCAATATGCAATTCCGCGGCGTTTCTACTTTGGGTGCTTCGGCATCTCAGCCACTCTTTATCGTAGATGGGGTTTATATAGACAATAGCCAAAACTCTAACGGTCGCTCTCAGGCAAACAAAGCTACAGGTGGCTCGTCTGCCTCTGCCCAAGATAACAATGCAAACCGTTTGGCAGATATTAATCCCGATGACATTGAAAATATTGAGATATTGAAAGGTGCTTCTGCGGCGGCTATTTATGGTACTCGTGCCAATGCAGGTGTGGTTATCATTACTACAAAGCGCGGCAAAGGTGGCAAAACAAAAATTAGCTTTGGGCAAGACATTGGCTTTAGCAAAGCACTAAAGTTCTACGGCGGTGCAGATTGGACAGAGCAAAAACTGACAGATTGGTTTAGTGCTGATGAAATCCCTGCTTTGAGAGCTGCAAGGTCAAATGGTACTTATACCGACTGGGAAAAAGTAGTTTTTGGCGAAACAGGTCAAATCAGAAATACGCGATTGAGCATCATGGGCGGCGATGAAAAAACAAAATTTTATGTCAATGGTAGTATTGCCGATGAAACAGGTATCGTAAAAAATACAGGTTTTGGTCGTTATTCTTTGCGCGCTAACTTAGACCACAAGGTAAATTCATGGCTAACAATCGGCATTAACTCCAACTATATCTATACAAATAACGACAGAGGTTGGTCAGGGAATGATAACTCGAACATCAACTACGGTTATAACCTTCCTTATACAAAGCCTTTCTATAACTTGTATCCTGATGCACAAGGCAACTACCCTAACAGTGTTGTAGGCGAAAATCCTTTGGCTATCCGCGATAGAGCAATTAATAACCAAAAGGTAAATCGTTTCTTGCAAGGCTTTTATGCAAACTTCAATGTATTGAACAAAGAAAAAATGAGTTTGACCATCAAGGCAACAGGCGGCTTAGATTATCAAAGTGGTTATTCACTCATTTATTTGCCTTCTGATTTGCAATCTCAACTTTCAGAGGCAAACCCTGGTTATGCCCAAGACACACGCCGCGAAGTTACTAACTACAATATGCAGTTATCAGGTGTGTTTACCTACGCAGCGATGGACGGCAAGTTAGACTTGACAACTTCTGCGGGTGTAGTGCAGTTAGGTACAAATGCAAAAGATAATTATGTGAGAGGTAGAGGCTTACCTGTAGGCATTTCTAACCCTGCTCGTGCAAAGGCTTTTGACCCGGGCGTAATTTTACAACAAAATACCGACCAAGGGTTTTTTGCACAGCAAGAAGCTAACTATAACGATAAAATCATTGCTTCGGCAGGTATTCGTTTTGACCGTTCTACACTCAACGGCGACCCAAACAAATGGTACGCCTTCCCTCGCGCTTCCTTAGCCGCTAATTTGGCAAACTTCGGTACTTGGGGTGATGAGATAGTAAATCAATTAAAAGTACGCGTAGCTTACGGACAAACTGCGGGCTTGCCTACTTTTGGTACACTCTATTCTCAGTTAAATATTGAAGGTGTGGGTGGTCAAAGTGGTTTTAGCCCTTCTACTGTGCTTGGTAATACAGGCATCAGACCTGAAAGAGCAACGGAGTTAGAGTACGGTATAGACTTTGGTTTGTTTGGTGGTAGAATCACTGGTGAAGTTACCATATACAACAAAAAAGTATTTGACCTAATTCAACCATTAGTTACTGCTCCTTCTACAGGGGTTACTTCTACATCAGTGAATGCAGCCGACATGGTAAACAGAGGTATGGAAGTTTCTTTGGGTGCAGACATCGTAAAAAATGAAAATTTCACATGGTTTGTACAACCTGTTTTCTGGTTTAACCGCACAGAAATCACTCGTTTAGACATTCCTGAGCGTCTGACAGGTGGATTTGGTGCTACTTTTGGTCAGTGGAGAGTAAAGCAAGGGCTTTCTCCTACCGAAATTGTAGGTCAGCCACGCACGAACCCAAGCGATCCTACTTCATGGACAGTTTATGGCAACCAACAGCCTAAGTATGAGTTCTCTTTGAATCAAAGAATTACTTTCTTGAAAAACTTTGAGTTTTCTGCTTTGCTAAACTATCGTCATAAATTTACTGTAGTTTCTTTGGCTCGCGTACTTTGGGACGAAGGTGGCAATACATCTGATTGGAACAATACAGACTTGAACAGAGGCTCTAATGGAAAACCTGCTGAAGGCGGTAATCCTGTTGCCCCTAACGGTATCGCTCGTCAGAACGTAAACGGCTTAGATGCTGATGGCAATCCTGTACCGGGTTATAACCCAGTATTGACAAGTTTCTTAAAATTAAGGGAAGTTGCCTTGTACTACAAAGTACCTCGCGCTACTTTGACAAAAACATTTGGAAACGCAATCAGTGGTATAAAAATAGGTATGTCGGGCAATAACTTGCTCAGATGGACAGACTATACTGCGGGTTATGACCCAGAAAACTCAAACTTTGGTTCTGCTGCTTTGGGTAGTGGTGTTGATATTGGTAGTATTCCTGCGGTACGTCGTATGATGTTCCACATCGCTATTGATTTTTAATTTTTTTCCAAAGGCTTTAAACATATTGAATTAATATGAAAAATACAATCAAAAAATATTTTATCATTACTTGTTCCTTGCTTGCTTTGAATGCCTGCAAGTTAGAAGAAGTAATAGACCCAAACTTCCCAAGCGTGGGTAGTGTGGTAACTAATGCCTCTAAATCTCAGCTAAACAATTTAGCTGTTGGGCAGGTTTCGATTGCTCGCAACGGATTGGCTACTTACTTGCAAGTAACAGGCACGATTGGTAAGGAGTTATTTAACTTCAATACCACAGAATCAAGATGGATGACGGAGTTGAATGGACTTAGGCCAATTGACAACTCGGCTTTCTACAATGGTGCTACTACTGGTTTTGGCTTACCTATTCGCCAAGCAAATATCATCATTACCTCTGTGGATAATACCAATTCAGTAACAGCAGCTGAAAAAAATGCGTACAAAGGTTTGGCAAATACTTTCAAAGGTCTTGCCTATTTGTATCAGTTGAACGTGCAGTACAAAAATGGGGTAAGATTAGACGTTACAGACCCATTCAAGCCAAGCAAACCAGCTTCTTATGAGGAATCATTGAAAGCGATTGCAGGATTTTTGGACGAGGGAGCTACACAATTGGACGGAGCAGGTACTTCTTTCCCTTTCCCTATGCCATCTGGTTTTGCAGGTTTTGATACGCCATCATCTTTCAAAAGATTTAACCGTGCTATTGCCTTGCGTATAGCTATTTATCAGCAAGATTGGGCAAAAGCGGAAACTTTGCTTTCTCAAACTTTCTTCAGTGAATCTGGCAGTTTGACCGCAGGCCCTCGACACACTTTCAGCCCAAGCGCACCAGACTTTGCTAACCCACTTATCAATACAAGTTCGGTTAGGATAGTTGCTGTGGAAAAATTGGTTACTGATGCCGAAGCAGGCGATAAGCGTTTGGATAAATTGACGACACTTAGCCCTGCACTTTCTTATACTTCAGGACTTACTTACAGCTCAAGGTATCTTTTTAATATCTATGCCACAGGCACTACGCCTGTGCCTATCATTCGCAACGAAGAGTTGGTATTGATAGCTGCTGAAATAGCTGCTCAGAGAGGACGCACTACCGATGCGGTGAAGTTCATCAATATCGTTAGAACGGCAGCAGGTTTGCCTAACTACAGTGGAGCTACTACCAGAGATGCTTTAATCAATGCTATCTTGAAAGAAAGATTATACTCTTTATGGTACGAAGGACATCGCTGGATAGATATGCGCCGCTATGATAAAATATCAGAGATTCACCTCCCTGTAGCGGGTATGAAAGTATTATTGCAGTTAGAACGCCCTGTGCAGGAAGTAAACTGGGATAATTCTAATCCTTAGTATTTTCTGGATTTCATACAAACGAAAGACCTGCCAAATTTTCAAAATTCGGCAGGTCTTTCGTTTGTATGTTCGTGCAAAATTTACTGCACAAAAGCCGATTTGATGGACTCTGAAATGTAAGTCTGAATCTTGCCGCCTTCGTCATAAACCAAGAATATTTCCAATTTTTCTTTCTTTGCCAATGCTATAGCTTTTTCTTTGCCCAGCACCATCATTGCTGTAGCAAAAGCATCGGCACTCATGGCATCTTGGGCAAATACCGTAGCACTCAATAGCGAATGTAGGACGGGGTAGCCCGTTTTTGGGTCTATGGTGTGTGCGTACTTTTTGCCATCTTTCATGTAAAACTTACGGTAGTTCCCCGAAGTAGCTAAGGCTTTGTTGTCCATTTTTACTATAGCTTGCACTTCTGCTCCTCCTTTTTCTTCAAACTGTGGGTTTGCAATGCCAATAGTCCAGACATTGCCCTGCTCATTTTTGCCTTTGCAAAGCACCTCACCACCTATTTCTATCATAAAATCTGTGATTCCCTTTTCTTCCAAGAAGTCGCCAATCACATCTACCCCGTAACCTTGAGCAATGGCATTAAAATCTATCTGCACATTTTTCTTAGCTTTTCGTAGCCCTTCTTGGTCGAATAAAAGATAATTGAAGCCAACAAAACTTAGCAAAGAATCCATTTTTGGGCGTTCTATCTGGTCTTTTTTGTTGGGTCCGAAGCCCCATGCTTTCACCAAAGACATTACCGTTGGGTCAAATGCCCCTCCGCTTGCCTCATATACTTCTTGGCTACGCTTAAGCACAGGGTAGAAGAAAGGGAGTTTGAATTTAATACTATCTACTTTATTATTAAATTCGGAAATTTCCGAATCGGGAATATAAGTAGAAAGGCATTGGTTAAAAAGCACCAAAATAGAATCAATGCCACGTTTAAAATTGCGCTCTTGGCTATCCAAATATTTGATGTTGTAGGTAGTTCCCATTGTTTCCCCCTCTGCTATCATTAGTTTCGAAGGCAAGGCGTTTGGCGTAGCTCCCTGATTTCGGTAGAGCCAAAGCCCACCTATGAATAAAAGCAATACTGCACTATAAATGATGTTTTTTCTATTGTACTGTAACATATTGTTTTGATTTTTGATTTCAGGACGCAATTTAGGACAAGAAAAGGCTTTATTTTGCGTATTTGGCTATCTATTCCCAAAGATTTTTTCCTGCAATTTTATTTGCTTATTTTTGCGACTTCAGATAAATATAAATTATAATAAAAATATGAATTTTCAACTGATAGAAAACACAAAAACGCAAGCATTTGCACAAAAACATAGCTTGCTCATACCCCTCACAAGCAAAAATTTAGCAGAAAAAATGGCATTGTTAACGGCTGAATTTGGTTGGTCTGCTGCCATTCTCGAAGACTTCAAAGCAAGCACAGAAGAAGTACAGATACTTTATACGCAGGCAGATAATGCGTTAGAAAAGGTAATTTTACTTGGCTTAGGCGAATCTGCTACGGCAGAAGGTTTGCGAAAAGCCATGAGATTATTGGTATATAAGCAGAAAGAAAAATTAGGCAAAAATATCGTTATAGACTTTGGAAAACTACCTGAAGAGCTTTCAAAAGTTGCATTGGTAGAAGCCTGTACAAATGCTGCATTATTAGCTACTTACGATATTGCAAAGTTCAAAACCAAAGACAAACAACCTTCTGTTTTTTCGGAAAATATTGCGTTTCTTTTGCCTTCCGAATCGCATACTTTAGCCCAAAAAGCCGTTGAAAAAGGCGAAATTATAGCAAGCACACAGCAAGATATTTTTGATTTAGTAAACCTACCTGTCAATCGCCTCAACTCTTTGCAGTTAGCCGAATTTATGGAAAAAATAGGCAAAGAATATAGTTTTGGTGTGCGGGTGATGCATTTGGCAGAAATTAAGCAGTTGGGCATGGGTGGGCTTGTTGCCGTCAATCAGGGCAGCGATACACCCGCTACTTTTACAGTTATGGAGTACAAACCAACTACCTCGCAACCCTTGAAAAAAGTGGGCTTGGTAGGCAAGGGCGTAACCTTTGATATGGGCGGTATTTCCATCAAAACCTCTGACGGAATGTGGCAAATGAAGTGCGATATGGCGGGTGCGGCGGCAGTCATAGGCACTATGGAGGCTGTAGCGCGTTTGCAGTTACCCGTTCATCTTATTGCCGTTGTCCCTTCTACCGACAATATGATAAGCGGCAGAGCCATCTGCCCTGGCGATATTGTAAATACCTATTCGGGCTTGACCATTGAGATAGAAGACACAGATGCCGAAGGGCGTGTGATTTTGGCTGATGGCTTGGCATACATTAAGAAAAATTTTGAACCAGACGTACTCATCGACTTGGCAACGCTTACGGGGGCTTCCGTTATTGCTTTGGGCTATCATGCCGCCGCCCTATTTACGCACAATGACGAACTTGCCGAGCAGTTGGCAAAGGCGGGTACACAGACAAGTGAAAAAGTATGGCGTTTACCGCTTTGGGACGATTATGACAAGCACATAAAGTCGGATATGGCAGACGTGAAAAACTTTGGTGGAAGACCAGCAGGAGCTATCACCGCCGCCAAATTCTTAGAAAAATTTACGGACAAGCACCCTGCTTGGGTGCATTTGGACATAGCAGGAGTCGCTTTTGGCGACAACCCGTTTAGCGGAGCAAGGAGTGCAACCGCTTACGGCGTAAGGCTATTAGTAGAATACATTACCAATCTGACGGCTCAGTAGCACGCTATTCCCACGACCAATTCACCCCAAAACTAAGGCGTTGCGGGTCTTGGGGCGTAGCAGGGAAACCATCTTCAGAGCCAAAAAGCACATTATAATATTTTAAGTTCAGCAAATTATTTATTCGGGTATAGACATAGAGCTTGCCCGATTTTTTTTTGTCTATTACTTTTACCCTTGCAAAAAGATTGACCAAAGCAAAAGGCGAATTGGTATAATAGTTATTATTATCGTTAGGATTTACGAGGCGAGAGTTGGATGCAGAGCGGAAAATGAGACGAGGAGCTATTGAAAAGCGCGCCCCCGAAATATCCAAACTTGCCTTTACGGTATGTTTGGCTGCGTAGAGTAAATCTTGACCATCTATATCTCCGTTTACGAATGAATACGCTACTTGGGCATTGATGGAAAAATAACTAAACTTTTGCAAATAATTCAGCTTAGTAGTAAGTCCATATACATCAGATTTGCCCTTATTTATATTGGTTTCCAACGTAGTTACGGGCAGAGGTACGGGTGTAGTAGCGAGGTCTGCCGCAGCCAAACCAATCAAATTTTCTAACTGTGAATAATAACCGTTTACCCCCAAAGCCAACGTAGGCGAAAGCAAATAGTTTACGCTACTCTCTAAAGTACGTAGCTTTTCAGGCTGCAAACTTGGGTTGGCAGTGCGGAAATACGGGGCAAAGCGTTCAGACCTCCGACTACCTTGAATAGCTCTGACTGAAAAAGACGCAGATTGAGTGAAAGTCTTTTCGGGCGAAGGAGCTAAAAAGGCTTCACCGTACAATATTTTTACCCTCAATTTCTTATCTTCTGTGGACATCACTACCCCCAAGCGAGGATTAATACTTCCGCCAAATCGGGTATTATAGTCGTAGCGGGAGCCAATAGTAAGTTCTATCCATTTGGCGGGAGAAAGCTGAAACTGTGCATAGCCACCATAGTTGCGGTACTCCACGTTGAACACTTTTTGCTCCAAAAACACATTATTGATGAGTGTATCAGAGGGCTTGTCGTTCCCTGTGGCGGAAACATAATAAAGTTGTTGCAAACTTGCTGGAATTTGCGTATCAAATGGCTTATAAACAGGGGCTATCTTGGGCAAAGCGGACAGATTCTCGACTGTAAATCCCGTAATTACAGAAAATTTCTTAGAAAAATTATATGATAATTGTTCTTCTATCTTCGAACTCGACGCAAGTGAATAAATATAGCCTCGCTGCCAAGTAGTGGCTGAACCAGCAAAATTGCTTTGATTACCTATTTCAAAAAGACTTTTAGAAATGGTACTTTGGATATTCCACTTTTGATTGATAGAAGTATAATTGTGCCGAGCAAAAAATACTTCCTGCCCCATCTGTATCACTGAAGTAGGGTCTCTGACCGCAAAAGCGGGGTTAAGCCCATGGGCGGCACTATGGCTTTCCCAATGTTTGATATAGCTCACACTAAAATCTCCATAATTTAAAGTAGCATTTACGAAATAGGAAGCCGTAGGCATATCGAAACCTCTTGACAAAGTATCGCCCGAAATATAAGGAACAGCAGCCTTCGAGAGCCTATCCAAATCATTGATATATCGAACAAAGGGAGAGAAAAGCACTTGCCCAGAAGGTTTAAGGCGTGAATTGTACCATGCAAATTCATCTTTATAAATATTCTGATAATCTGGCTCGGCTGATTTGTAGAAATTTCCAGAGAGCATTACGTTGAGTTTCTCGAACTTCTTACCCACCTGCACAGAGGCATCCAAACTCTTATATTGCCCATAAGATAGATTTGTATTCATGCCTTTGAAAAGCGTTCCCTCACCATGCGTAGTTATGATATTGATAATACCACTGAAAGCATCCACCCCATAAAGAGCAGACGCAGGCCCCAAAATCACCTCCACGCGCAGGGCATTGACCAAAGAAAAATTAGAACCCAAAGTATAGGCATCACCTGTAGCGGGTGTAATACGAATACCATTGAGCAATATCACGAACTTTTCATTCCCTGCAATCCCGCGAATTGTAACAAAATTCCTATCTTCGGGAGTAGAGTTTCGCTGAATTTCCACTTCTGGCACATCTTCCAAAAGGTCTAACAGATTGGTATAGCCTCTGCTCAAAATCTGCTCTTTTGTAAATACATAAGCCATTGCAGGGGCATCAGATACGCTTTGTTTCTTCTTAGATGCCGAAACTATCCCCACGTTGAGTAAGTCTTCTAAGGAAATACTAAACAAATCCTTTACGCCCGCATCTGTTTTCCTTTGGGCGATGCCTGTGTGCGAAAAAACAAGCAGCATCAAAAGCAAAAAATAGTTTTTTTTGTATAATACCATGACTCTGTATTAATCTTTGAAGAATTTATAAATTTTACAAAGATAATAAAAATATTTTTGTAACATTGTTATACAAAATTCGTAAGAATACTTAAATTTAGTTTTCAATTCTAAAAAATATTTCTTATAATTATGAAAGATGACAAAAAGAAGAAATCACTCGATGATTTGAAAGGCAAAGACATCAAAGTCGTTACGCCTGATGAGCAAAAAAAATTAAAAGGCGGTGATGGTGATGGAAACAAAGGTACAGACCCAATACCACCGTTCCCTGATTAGTCTTGATAAATCCATACCAGGTGTGGAATATTGCAAAAGTTGTTAAAGTGATGAAACTTTAACAACTTTTGTGTTTTATAAGAAACATTTAATTCAACCGCATTGTTTCGAGTATATATCTAAATAAAAATATAATCTATGAAAAACCTCAACATTTATTTTAGTATTTTGGCTATCAGCTTGCTTTCTGCTTGTATGGGTACGGGTGAAATAAAAACAAGACCTGCTGCTTTGGCAAGTATAGGTAGTAATCCTATGGAAGACATAAATAAAAAATCTATCTACGATTTTAAATTAAAATCCTTAGATGGAAAGAAAGACATCAAGCTATCTGACTACAAAGGTAAAAAAATGCTTTTGGTAAATGTAGCATCTAAGTGTGGCTATACACCTCAATATACAGATTTACAGAAGTTAAATGAGCAGTATGGTGATAAGGTTGTGGTTATTGGTTTCCCTTGCAATGAGTTTGGTGGGCAGGAGTCTGGCACTACCGATGAGATTGCTACTTTCTGCAAAACGAACTTTGGCGTTACTTTCCAGCTCACCGAAAAAGTTGCTGTAAAAAAAGGAAGCGAACAGCACCCACTTTACACTTGGCTATCTTCCAAAGACCTAAATGGCTGGAACGAAGAAGCCCCAAAATGGAACTTTTCTAAATATTTGATAAGCGAAAAAGGAGAATTGCTTAAGTTTTTTCCTTCAAATGTCAAGCCCATGGGCGACGAGGTATTGGCGGCTATCAAGTAAAAATGCTTTACATTTTTTGTAAGGAAAATACCATTTCTCTTGAGCAAAGAGATATGGTATTTTTTTTTATTACTTAGATTTATGGTCTTCACTTGTGCTGATTTTATTCTGTTTTTGTATCTTTGAGAAAAGAAATCAATGACATTTCCTAATTTAAGAAAATGACTCCCAACTTTGCCAATATTTCATTCGAAAACATTAGACAAAATATAGCTAATAAAGAAATTAGCAAATATGATGATGCTTCTTTTCTAACAGAAAAAGACATAGAAAATTTCGAACATTTGCAGTTTACTGCTGGCTTGCCTCCTTACCTAAGAGGTCCCTACGCTACTATGTATGTCCAACGCCCTTGGACTATCCGCCAATATGCGGGCTTTTCCACCGCCGAAGATTCTAATGCTTTCTATCGTAGGAACTTAGAAGCGGGACAAATGGGACTTTCCGTAGCTTTTGACTTGGCTACGCATAGGGGCTATGATTCTGACCACCCAAGAGTTACAGGCGATGTAGGCAAGGCGGGAGTGGCAATAGATTCTATTTTGGACATGAAAATTCTTTTTGACCAAATCCCTCTGGACAAGATGTCGGTTTCCATGACCATGAACGGGGCGGTGCTGCCAATTATGGCATTTTATATTGTAGCAGCAGAGGAGCAAGGCGTAAAGCCTGAACTATTGAGTGGGACAATTCAGAACGATATTCTGAAAGAGTTTATGGTACGCAATACTTACATCTATCCACCAAAGCCAAGTATGCAAATAGTGGCAGACATTTTCGCTTATACTGCGGAAAAGATGCCGAAGTTCAATTCCATCAGTATCAGCGGCTATCACATGCACGAGGCAGGTGCAACGGCAGAAATAGAACTTGCATACACTCTTGCCGATGGTTTGGAATACTTGCGGACAGGCGTAAATTCAGGTTTAGATATTGATGATTTTGCCCCTCGTTTGTCTTTCTTTTGGGGGATAGGTATGAATCATTTTGTAGAAATTGCAAAAATGAGAGCAGGTCGCTTGCTTTGGGCAAAAATAGTAAACCAATTTAACCCAAAAAATCCCAAATCAATGGCACTTCGGACCCACTGCCAAACATCGGGCTGGAGCCTAACAGAGCAAGACCCCTTCAATAATGTAGCCCGAACTTGCGTAGAAGCAATGGCAGCAGTCTTAGGCGGTACGCAATCTCTCCATACCAACTCGCTTGATGAGGCTATAGCACTCCCTACAGATTTTTCTGCCCGAATAGCCCGAAATACCCAGCTTTTTATCCAGAAACAAACAAATGTTACCAAAGCCATCGACCCTTGGGGCGGTGCTTACTATCTGGAATACCTAACAAATAGCTTAGTGGAAAAAGCGTGGAAACTTATCCAAGAAGTAGAGGAACTTGGCGGAATGACCAAAGCAATAGAAACAGGTTTGCCCAAAATGAGAATAGAGGAAGCCGCTGCAAGAAAGCAAGCAAGAATTGATGCGGGCAAAGATACCATAGTGGGGGTAAACAAGTACCAAACCGATGAAAAAACAACCATTGACTTATTAGAAATAGACAACGCCACCGTCAGAAATTCACAAATAGCTCGCTTAGAGCTGCTTAAAAGAGAAAGAAATGATGAAGCGGTGCAAACTGCACTTAACGAAATTACCAAATGTGCGGAAACGGGCGAGGGAAACCTACTCGATTTGGCTGTAAAAGCGGCAAGAGTAAGAGCAAGTTTGGGAGAAATATCAATGGCAATGGAAAAAGTCTTTGGCAGACATCAAGCTGTCATCAAATCAATTTCTGGAGTATATATGAGTGAAGTAACTGACAATGAAGAATTTAAAAAAGCAAAAAATCTTTCTGATAAGTTTGCAGAAGTGGAAGGACGCAGACCGCGAATCCTGATAGCGAAAATGGGACAAGACGGGCATGACAGAGGGGCAAAAGTAATAGCGACAAGTTTTGCAGATTTAGGTTTTGATGTGGACATTGGCTCGCTTTTCCAAACACCGCAAGAAGTTGCCTACCAAGCCGCCGAAAATGATGTACATATTATTGGGGCTTCCAGCCTTGCGGCAGGGCATAAAACGCTCATTCCTGAACTCATAGCAGAGCTAAAGAAGATTGGTAGAGAGGATATCATGGTAGTAGCGGGTGGAGTGATTCCCCCGAAAGACTATGACTTTCTATATCAAAGCGGCGTGAGCGGTATTTTCGGACCTGGAACGGTGATTCCTTTGGCAGCCCAAGAGATTTTAAAAAAACTCATTAATCATAACTAAAAACTCATTACTCTTACTTCATAAATATTTTAATAAAACGTTTACTTATAAAAAAATTATGGGAAAACTCACACCACTCGGTAGGTTAATTATCATTTTAGCCATTTTAGGCGCTATTTTCGCGGGCTTGAAGTTCTCTGGCGTATTGGATAGCTTGAGTGCAAAAAAATCTGACGGCGAGCAGATAGAGCAACAGGCTGAAAATGAGGAAAAAGCGGAAGATGGCAACAGTAGCACCGATTCCAATTCGCAAACAGTAAGCCAAGCCTCCTCTTTTTCTTATACGCCTCCCGCCCCTGTCGGCGGTACGCTCAAAGGAGTAGTAGAACTGGGGGCAAGCGGTTTCAACTCCTTCATTATCAATGTAGATGATGCTAAAAATTGGAAATTAGAAAAAGCAGAATTTGGTAATAGCTTGGCTATAGAAAACATGGCAAGCGATGCCGACATTACTGCGGGTCTGAAGAAATACATTGGCTCTAAGTTGGACTATGGCGTAGCAGGCAAAAACATACATTTTGTAGTAAGTTCGGGAGCAATGAAAGCAGAAAATACACAAAAAATTATCAAAGCATTAAAAACGCTCAAGTACAATGTAAATACTGTAACGGCAGAGCAAGAAGGTCAGTTAGCATTAAAATGCGTGCTACCTAAGGAGTACGAAGACAAGGCATTTGTCGTAGATATTGGCTCTGGCAATACAAAAATTACTTGGAAAGAAGCAGAGAAAATAACCTCTTTGGAAAGCTACGGAGCAAAATATTTTCAGAACGGCACAGATGATAAGACTGTAGCGACTGAAATAGCATCTTTCGCAAAAAAAGTACCCGATGCTAAAAGAAAAACCTGTTTCATCATTGGTGGCTCGCCCTCCAAATTGGCAAAACAAGTACGCAAAGGCGAGGAACGCTATACAGTATTGGAAGCCCCCGAATTTTATAAAGGCGAAGATGCCAAAGACAAGGCAGGTATCAATATTTATAAAGCACTTGCAGATGCTACAGGTTGCGATACTTTCGTATTCGACTGGGATGCTAACTTTACCATTGGTTTCTTATTAGATTTGTCCAAATAAGGCAATGTGCCGTTTGAGCCATCGGAGCGAGCGAAGATAAGGGAGGAATGCTTTGGTGGCTTAAAGAATTTGGCATTATAGTAGCATAAAGAAATAGGAGTGGTGCAGACTACTGTTTTGAGATGTTAATTGCTATTTATTCTGAATAAAGAGTATATTTTGTGCAATGTATGAAAAAAAATGACATTTCTTTAATTATTGTGATTTTAGAAAATAATGTATTGAAAATGAGCTGTTTTGCTTAAACTGCTGTACTTATTTACAATAAAATAGTAATTATTTTTTGCACATTTATAACATTTCTTTGCTTAATGCACTTAATAATATCGTGATGAATAAATAAATTGGAAACTGTGAGATAAGTTATTAAGTATAAATACTTAATTTTGAAGTACTTGCTTTGATAATTTGCACTAATACTTATGAATAGAACTGTTATGTTTTCCACTAAGATTTTTTATATGTTCTTAGCTTTGATATTCTTAGCTGCTTCGATGGCTATTGCCCAAGATTTGCAACAAGACGACCCTTATAAAAAACCGCAAATATGGAAGAAAATTAAGGCTAACCCCAACGACTCTACGCTATGGTCTTTGTACGTGGGCAAGAAATGGGCTTTGATGAGTGCAGATGACAAAGAGGCGATTACCTCTTGGCAGCAAGAATTATATATCCAATCTATTGCCGAAAAGGAAGCCGTTTACGGAGCAAGAGATAACGAAGACTTATTCAAAGAACCAACAAAAGCAGGGAGCAGTGTTACTGCTACTGCAAAAGTAGTCAGAAGTGAGGCTGCCATGAAGCAGTTAGTTGCATTGGAAGCCATCATTATGCAGGAACGCAGCGATATTACCCAATTGAAGAAAAATATATTTGAAAATTTCGTTATTCTCGAAGATGTCCTCCGCGAAGAGTTTGCTCTTTACAACGTAAGCTACCGCTACTATGACGACGTACATTCAGACCGCAAATACAGCGAAATAAAGTGGATAGAGGAGCAAGAAGCACGTCTGAAAAAATTGAAACAAGAAAAAGTAGCTGCACTGCGAAAGGAAGTAGGCATCAAATAGATAGAGTAAAAAAATTTAAGTTTAGTATGCTCGATATTAAAAATCAAATCTTAAACCGCCCACAAATCTTGCAGAAGATTAAGAGGATGAGTTATGAAATTTATGAAAATAACATAGATGAGCAAGAGTTAATTTTTGCGGCTGTCTATGAGCAGGGCTATTTGTTTGCTCATCTACTTCATGCCGAATTTCAAAAAATATCAACTATCCCAACCTCGCTCATTGCCGTACATTTGGATAAGTTTGCGCCTACACAAAGTGAAGTAAATTTGACTTGTGGGATTGATTTTGTCAAAAATAAAACAGTTATTGTTATTGATGATGTTCTCAATACGGGACGTACTTTTGCCTACGCCCTGCGTCCTTTCCTCAAAACAGAAATCAAGAAATTACAAACTGCGGTGCTTGTGGACAGAGGCGGTCATAAGCAATTCCCCGTTGCTGCCGACTATGCAGGTTATGCACTTTCTACCACTATTCGCCAACACATACAAGTAGAATTGGCAGATGTAGACAAGTTTGGTGTCTATTTGTATTAGAAAGCGATAGTAGCTCCCTTTCAGGTCAATACAGTACAAAAAATTGCTATTTTATGAGGAGTTTGGCAGGCAGATACGCTGTACCTTTGCATTATCAAATTATTTAAACTCATAAAAAAAATGGAAAACAAAACTATGGGAACTATGGCACCTACAACCATGATTCCGAACAATGCACACAAAGAAATTCCCGGCAATCCCTCTACGGCTATGTCGAGCCATGTAAAACTCAATGACCGTTCTAACGGCAAGCCTTTAAGGGTTTTATCAGAAGAAGATTGGGCTTTTTGGATTCACAACGGCTATATTGTCATCAAAAATGCTGTTCCAAAAGAGAACTGCAAGAAAATGGCAGACTTGCTTTGGGAGTTTGAGGAGAAAGACCCAAAAAATCCTGAAACTTGGTATGCACCGCCTCGTGCAGAAATGAAAATGAAAGAATTGAGCAATAGCGGCATGGTAGAAATTTACAACCATCAGTATATGTGGGAAAATCGCCAATGCCAACGGCTTTACGATGCCTTTGTGGATGTTTGGGGGCATGAAAAACTTTGGGTAACTATAGACAGGGCTAACTTGAACTTGCCTATGCGACCAGACCACGTTTTCAAAGGGTTTATTCACTGGGATTATGACCCTGAAACTAAGCCGCAAAACGTACAAGGCGTGCTTGCTTTGGCTGACCAAGACGATGAGAATATGGGTGGCTTTCAGTGTATCCCCGAACTTTTTCGTACCTATGATACTTGGAAACTCACGCAGCCCGAAGACCGCGACCATTTCAAACCTGATATTACTGGTTTCGACCTTGTCAAAGTAAAAATGGAAGCAGGAGATTTACTCATTTTTAATAGCTCTTTGGCTCATGGTATTCGCCCTAATAGGTCGGAAGGCAAAGTCCGCATCGCCCAATATATCTCTATGATGCCTGCCGAAGAGGATAATGAACCTTTGAGAGAATGGAGAGTAAATTCTTGGAAAAATCGCATTGCCCCAGAAGGGTATGCCTTCCCCGGCGACCCGCGCAAATGGGAACAGACCAAATACGAAACAGCAGTTTTAAACGATTTAGGTAAAAAACTTTTAGGCTTGGAAAAATGGTAAATCAACCAACAACTTCCCTCAATAACGGTATAGAAATGCCGTTATTGGGGCTTGGTGTGTATGATATGTATGACCAAGAAGCCGAAAAAGCAGTAGGCAATGCCTTAGAAATAGGCTACAGACTCATAGACACTGCCGCTATGTACAAAAATGAAGTGGAAATCGGTAATGCTATTCGCAACAGTGCCGTTCCTCGGAAAGACATTTTCCTCACTACCAAAATAGACAACAATGCCCACGGCTACGACAACACCTTGCGCGCTTTTGAGGAAAGTAGCCAAAAACTCAATGCAGACTACATAGATTTGTATTTGGTGCATTGGCCTATCAAAAATTTTCGCAAGGATACTTGGAAAGCATTTGAAAGACTTTACGAAGAAAAAAGAGTAAGAGCTATTGGCGTAGCCAATTACTTACAGCCCTTTCTGAATGAGCTGGATCAATATGCCACTGTAGTCCCTGTGGTGAATCAAGTAGAATTTACACCTTATCTATTTTCTGAAGAACTTTTGCAAGCATGTCGTAAACGAGGGATTGTCTTGCAGGCTTACTCGCCTTTGGTGCGTGGGCAGCGTTTTGCTGACAAAAAACTCTTGGAAATAGCTCAAAAATATGAAAAAACACCTGCACAAGTTATTTTGCGATGGGCAATTCAGTTGGGGATATCTACTATTCCGAAGTCTGTACAAACAGAACGACTCAAGGAAAATTTTGATGTTTTCGACTTCCAAATTTCCGAACAAGATATGGCGAAAATTTGCACTTTCAATGAAAATTTCAGAATTTGTGAAAACCCTATGGATTTGCTGTAGGTACGTACTTTGCCTTTGCGGGCTTATGAGCAAGGGCAAAGTTCATAAAACAGATAAAGTCCATCAGATTTATTCCCCAATCATCACGAAAGCTCCCCAATAGAAGGCATCGGGAAATTGCTCCCTTAGTTTTAACTGAGCCGATAGGAACGCCTGCCTTTTTTGACGGGTTTTGCAGTATTCGTCATAGAAATTCTCCATAAGTTGCTTAGTAGCTTCATCACTTACTTTCCACAAACTCATGACGATAGTTTTTGCACCTGCCGTTTGGAAGGCTCTTTGCAAACCAAATACCCCTTCGCCGTTGCGAACTTCGCCTAAGCCTGTTTCGCAAGCAGACAATACTACCAAATCAACATTGCTCAGGTTCAGGTTCATTACCTCGTAGGCAGTGAGTACGCCATCTTCGTAGGTGCTGTTATCGCTTAGTGCTTTTATCTCTGCCAATAATGTTTCTTGTGAAAAAGCATTATCTGCTCCTGCTAAAAGCAAACCCGAATTGAGTAAGGGATTATTTAAGTTGCTTTCTAACTTCACAATATTGGGATTATGCACCTCGTTAGCACCTATGTCGGGGCTGAAGAAACCATGCGTGGCAATATGAAGCAAAGAGCATTGAGTAATGTCTTTGATATTTTCTTCAGAGGCTTTATCGCCGAGTTCTACCTGATTGGGTATCTGGTACTGATTGAAAATCTTTTCAATGGATAGAATTTCTTCTCTCGTACCTGGGAGGTCGTCTATCTTCCCGCCCCTGAGTAAGTTTCCAATATCGCCGCGAGTTTGTATGTTTTTATTTTTTGCAAGAGGCATCGCCAAGTTTTTGTTTTCCTCTACCAAATTAGGGGACAGCATCGCCGTTTTTTGTTTCAAGTAATGATAATTTGGGTAGCCTACCAAAAAAGCCTTTGTTGCCGAAAGAGAAACTGTGCTGTTTGCATTGTTTTTGAGGGCAATGAGGTCGCGCGTGTTGGTAAGGGTATGGATTTCTGTTTTGTCCACCACAAATTTTTTACTTATTTCGTCATATAAAGTATTGATATTTATTTTGTTATAGGCACCATCAGGGGAAAAATAAATTTTCTTAATTCCCTTGAGTACGGCTGCGGTATCTATTTTTTGCCAAAAATAACTATAAGATTTAGCATCTTTGATACGGAACTTGATGGAGTTACGATAAAATCTGACATATTTTTTTTCCAAATCTTCCCCATTATCTATGAGAATGAGGGCAGGATTTTTTTTAGTTTTTTGGGTAATTATCAGTGCTGCATAGTATATTTTGTCTGTATATCTGCCGCCAGAGTCAGGCAAAAATTCTTGGAAACGAATCATCTCGATAGCAGCCTCGTCAGGGTTTAATTTTCGTTGTATGTCTTTCCAAGTAATCTGTGTTTTTTCTTTTCCTTCTTTGGTATTGCTTATTGCGATTCTCAGGGAGAGGTCTTTTTCTATAAAGTTGGCTACCTCTTCCAAAGAGTCTAAAGGAATATTTTGGGTCGCAATATCTTCTGAATCAAGTTTATATACTTTTGAAAGCTGTTCTTTGAGCTGTGTCCATCGCTTGTACTTTTGGAATAGACCTTCATCTTTGCTCGCCAATACCTGCTCGCGAATATTTTGATTTGTATAAAAAAGTAAGCCTTTATTTCCTAACTGATTATTATAAATTTGCCCCAAAATAGCAGGTTTTTTTTGGCTACGCTCTAAGGCAAAGGAGTTGTATTTTTCAAAAAAAGAACGAATACGATTGTAGTAAAAATCTTTTTCTCGTTCGCTCAAAAAAGAAAAATAGCGGTTAAACTGTGTAGTATAGTTCTCAATGCTTTGCTCAAAGAAACTTTCTGCCCTTGCTATCTTCTTGTCAGCCCAAGAAAGCAAACTCAAATTATTAATAGACTCCAAAAATTCGGGGTGCGATTCGTCTAAAAGTTCGTAGCGCGTTTGCAAACTTCGCTCATGCAGTTCTGTAGCTTGGGTGTACTTGCCTACATGATAGTACAAATTCGCCAAATTCGATTCTATGCCCGCTAATTCGATGCTCTGCTCGCTAATATGAAAGCGAAAGCTATCTATGGCAATTTTAAAAAATTCATCTGCCTTTCCCAACTGCTTTGTCTGCTCATAACATTCAGCTAACTGACTCACTGACAGCAAATAATCTACTTGTTTAGTTACCCCACTTGCCTTGTATATTTCAATAGATTCAACGAGCAGGCGTTCTGCTTGCTTGGGATAGCCCGCCGCTAAATAGATACTTGCTAATACATCTAAATCACGGGCAAAAGCGGGGTGTTTAACACTATATTCGTGTTCGTGAATACGCTTGGCTTGCTGGACAAACTTTTCAGCATCTACAAGATTATTTAAACGTAGGTACAGCAATGACAACCTATTGAGCAGGTTGGCATACTCGACTTTGTTTAAGAAATTGTTTTTCTCATAAATATATTGTGCCTGCCTAAATAGGGCTTCGGCGGCAGTATAAAAGCCCATTTTGTAGTACAACTCTGCTTGGCTTGTGAGATTATGTGCATAACCAATAGACTGAAAGCCATCTGTGATTTCTTCATAGATTTCTTTGGCTTGCCTGTAGAAATAAATAGCAGTAGTGGTATCACTTTTTAGGGCAAATACATCACCAATTTCGTTGAGGGCGTTGGCACGTATGGGGTGGTCGCTGTCATAAACACTTTCTGTCAAGCTATTATAGTCCATGAGCATACGCTCGGCTTCCTCCATTTCTCCAATCTCGAGGGTTAATTTTCCCAAAGCAAATACTGTTTCCAGATAGCTTGGGTGTTCTTCTCCCAAAACACGCTCTTTTATTTTGATGGATTTGTCATAGTGTTTTCTCGCTTCTTGGTAGTTACCCATTCTGTAGTACAACTCCCCTATGTAAAAATCAAGACTTGCTTGCAGGCTTAGTTTATTATTTGCTACCGAGTTTTTTTCCTTTTCAACCGAAATGCTTTCTATCTTTTTTTGCCAAGAAAGTAGGTGATTTAGTCCGTTATCTTTCTGATTTTGAATGTTATATATTTGGTAGGTAATATCAGCAACGGTGTTGTAATAGGCATAAATATCTTTGTTGAGGACAAAACTACCCGCAGAAAGCATAAACTTATCTGCCCAAGCGAGTGCTTGGGGATAGCGATGCTTTTCAAAATGATGAGTAGTGCTATCATAGCAGTTCTGCCATGTTTGCGACTTTATATTTTGAGAGCAAACAAAAAATATACAGCAAGCGATAATTATTTTTTTCCAGTGCATTTTCATAAATCTTAAAAATATATTTACGGAGAAAGCCACCTATTTGTTATCAAATTTACTACTAACTGTTCTGTAGCCATTCCCAAAGTATGCCTTCTTTGAGGGAAGCTGCCGAAACTCTCATTTTTTCAATTTGTAATTGCTTCATTACAAATGTAATCAGCGAGGAAGCAACCGTTATCATTTCAGCTCTGTCGGTTATCATTCCTTCTATTTGCAGTCTTTCGTTATAGTTTTTAACAATAATTTCCTCGTGAATTATCCAATAATGAGCCAAAGGCATCTCAAATTCTTTTTTTGATTTGAGCGTATTCATTACCTGATAGCGAGTACAGTATATATCTACTATGGTATCAAAAGAGCCTGCCGAACCAATCAACGTTTTGATAGGATATATTTTTAGGGCTTCAAAAAGAGGAGATAATGTTTGTGCTACATAATGATTAAGTGCCAATAGTTTTTCAGCACTGATAGGGTCTGTTTGGTGAAAACTGTCATAAAGCCGTTGCACTCCTATCTCAAAACTCTGTTTCCAAAAAATTCTTTCGCTATTGCAGATGATAAACTCCACGCTTCCCCCGCCAATATCCATGATGAGCGAAGGTTCTTTTATTTGCAAATTGGACTTTACACCATAATAAATGAGGCTTGCCTCTCTATCTCCATCTATTACTTGTATATGAATATCAGCAACTTGTCTTACTTTTTCAATAAATTCTTGCCTGTTACTTGCATTCCTCACCGCACTTGTTGCGATGGCTATTACTTGCTTGCAGTCAAAACTATCTATGATTTGCCTAAAATTTTTAAGATGCATCAAAGCTCGCTCTATGGCATCGGGCATCATTTTCTTCTCACTCATGCCTCCTCTGCCAATAAAAGCAAAGGCTTTAGATTTGTGCAAGATAATAATTTCATCACTATTTTCTTGCTTTTCTGCAATGAGGAGGAGAAAATTATTTGTCCCAATATCAATAATGGCAACCTTGTTCATTTTCTTAAGCCATTTCTGTTTGCAAATGGTAAATTTCTGCCAATTTTTCTACTACATAGTCTATTTCTTGCTTTGTATTATGTTTGCTAAATGAAAAGCGAACATTAGCGCGAGCAGGATTTGCGTTGATAGCGCGCAATACGTGTGAGCCTACGTCAGAGCCGCTTGAGCAAGCACTTCCGCCTGAGGCTGAAATTTTATGAATGTCCAAATTGAACAAAATCATGTCATTATCAGCAGATTCGGGCAAACTTACATTCAATACCGTATATAGACTTTTTTCCAAATTTGCCGATTCGCCATTGAAAGCAATATCGTCAAATATTTCTGTAAGACGATTTTTCATATAGGCTTTGAGTTCAAGAATGTAAGCCATATCTGCTTGCATATCTCTTGTGGCTATTTCTAAGGCTTTTGCCAGCCCTATGATGCCGTAAACATTCTCTGTACCGCCTCTCATGTTTCGCTCTTGCGAACCGCCTGTGATAAGGGGTTGAATTTTTGCGTCATTCTTGATATACATGAAGCCTACGCCTTTGGGTCCGTGGAACTTGTGGGCTGCACCGTTGATGCTGTGTACTTTCATTTTTTGCAAATCGATAGGGAAATGCCCTACGGTCTGCACCGTATCGGAGTGAAAATAGGCATTGTATTCTTCGCAAATATTCCCAACTGCTTCTATATCAAGTATATTGCCTATTTCGTTGTTTGCGTGCATAAGAGAAACCAAAGAGCGAGGATTGGTCGCCAAAAGTTCTCTGAGGTGGGCTAAGTCTATGTTGCCCTTTGCATCTATATTTACAAAACTAAGTTTGATGTCGCCGCTTTTTGCCAAATCTTCTAATGTATGCTCTACGGCATGATGCTCTATGCGCGAGGTGATGGCATGGGTGAGTTTGTAGGTTCTGATGGCACAGCGAATAGAGGTGTTATCAGATTCAGTTCCTCCAGAGGTGAAGAAAATTTCTGATGGGGAAGTATTGAGCAGTGTCGCAATTTTTTTTCTTGCTTGCTCTATTCCTGCCCTCACCTTGCTTCCATGCCCATGGATAGAAGATGGATTGCCAAAATGCTCGGTCATAAATGGAAGCATGGTATCTAACACTTCCTTGTCTAAGGGCGTAGTCGCCGCATTATCTAAATATACTCTCATCTGAAATTATGAGTTTTAAGTTATAAATGTAGGTTGATAGTCGGTTTGTTGAGTCTATCTTTCAAAAAAAATTTCCATGAATGCAAAAGTAAACAAAAAAATACAAATTTGGATAATAGAATATAGTAGAGTTTATACCCTCTGATAAAAATATAATAAAATTTTATGATTTTTTAAAAGAAATACTATCTTTGGCTTGCGAATAAACCACTTTTGAACTGTAAAAAGTGGATAAAGTAGTTTAATAAATAAGCGCAAAGGTTGCGTTTTGTATGGGTGTTAGTGGCAATTTTGCAGAACAACCAATCCCAATAAAAATGTTTAAAGAATATAGTAGTAACTCACTGAATAGGGAACAAGTAATTGCAGAGTTAGAGAAAATTTCAAGCTTGGGATGGGAAGTATTCCAAAAAAAGAATAAATCATACATCATAAAGATTGATGAACATAAAGAAATTTCAATTATGGAAGATAGTGAAAAATGGTTCATTGCTTCTTATGTTGACGGGTTGCCAAAATTTACTATTTATTCAAGTTCTATAGAAACTCTGCATGAACACTTAATAACTGCAGCTAACAAACTTGAAACAAATTTAAATATTGAAAAGGTAAATCAATCAATACGGATTAAAACAGATGAACCATTTTCCAATAAAGTAAAATTGTTAACATTATTTGGTAATAGTAAAATTTCTAAAATATTTGACCCGTATTTTGACTTAAAGTCTTTGATTACCTTGATTTCACTAAAGAAATTAGGTGCAGAATTTGACGATAAATTAGATTGCCTAACTACAAAGACTTTGACAGTATTTGACCAAACAGTCATTGAAAACTTTAATAGTGAAGGAAAAACAAATATTGAAATTAAAAAATGTGAAAACAAAGAGCACAGAAGATTTTTAATACTAAACGACAATCGTGTAATAATAATTGGTTGTTCTTTAAACGACATAGATAAAAATGAGGTTGTAACAGAAGAAACAGTTCAAGAGTTAAAGAATAATGATTTAGTATTTTTTAATGGAGAATGGGCAAAGTCCTAATAAAACTGCTATTAACAAGGGGTTTGCGATAGCGACGGTTCAGTGCTCCGCAGGCACACTTGCGTTGAAAATCGCCACCTTCGCCAAGCACCAAAAACGTTAGGCAGAAATAGCTAAAGCCTTTCTGCCTAACGGGACTTACAAAGCAGTTAGGCTTTAAGAGCAAGGAAACACCCCCATTTCCCATAGATTTTAAAACGCTTTTCTATCCTGCATTTCCGTTGTAGCAGCCATAGAAAGAGCCTATTTATTGGCTAAACTACCACATTTTAACTAAAAAAGCATGACACATTAAAAGCAAGTTTTCATTAACTTGCTTTTAATTTTTTTGTATCTTTGTGGTAGAAACTTAATTGAGAAAAATATGCTTGGCAACTTAGATAACGAAGTAATTTTCAAAAAAGCCTTTACCAATAAAACGGTTTTTAAGGCTTTTGTACGTGATATTTTAGGCATTGAGGTAGAAGTGGAAAAAATAGAAACAGAAAAGAAGTTTGAGCCTAAAATTGGTTATGTAGATTTTGAATTAGATATTTTTGCCGAAACCACCGACAAACGTATATGCATAGAAATTCAACGCATTGAGTACGATCATCATTTTGATAGATTTTTGCACTATTTTCTAATGCTCATCGCAGAGCAACAAAAAAGTAGTAAGGAATACGATATAGAAAGGACTGTTTATGTAATTGTGGTTTTAACTGCACCTTATAAAATCAGTGAAAAAAACGGTAAACCTATTCTTGACGAAGTTTTGCTTTTAAAACTTAACCCACAGACTTTGCAGGGCGAAATAAGAGATTTGTACGGACATAAATTTGTGTGTTTAAATCCAAACCACCCAAATAACGAAACCCCCAAACAGATAAGAGATTGGTTAGATTTGATTTATCAATCCATTCATAGTCCCGAAAGACCTGTTTTGAATATGCAAAATGAAGGTATTAAAAAGGCAATGGAACTGATAAGTTTTGAGAATTTGACACCCGAAGAAAGAACACAAGCAAAAAATAAAGAAGCTGCAAAAATTGTTTTGACTAAGGAAAAGGCGGCAGGAAAGCAAGAAAAGGCTATTGAAAATGCTATAAATGGTATTTCAAAAGGTTATAATAATCAAATTATTTCAGATATAACAAGTCTAACAATCGAGCAAATAGAACAACTGCGCAACGAAACAAAAGAATAGTTAATCAAAGCAGCAAATAGCTCTTTTCATAAAAAAAATGCCAGTAAGAATACTGACATTAGCTAAAAAATTTCATAAATAACCGTTGGAAATATACTTTTACTCTTTTTCTGTGATGATCTCTTTGATGTCCATGATAATTTTCTTTGCCAAAAAGTCAGCCGTAGATTGCGATGCCGATTCCGAATAAATACGGATAATGGGTTCTGTATTAGACTTTCTCAGATGCACCCATTCGTTATCAAACTCTATTTTTACGCCATCTATGCTATTAATTGGTTGTTTTTGGTAGCGTTCTTTCACTTTCGCCAAAATATAATCTACATCAATATCGTGGGTGAGTTCTATTTTGTTTTTTGAAATATGATAGCTCGGATAGCTTGCTTTGAGCATCAGAGCCGATTTTTTTGTTTTTGCCAAGTGCGTCAGAAACAGGGCAATGCCTACTAAAGCATCTCTGCCGTAGTGCAGTTCGGGCAAAATAATACCGCCGTTGCCCTCTCCGCCTACTATTGCATGGTTTTCTTTCATCGCCCTCACTACGTTTACCTCGCCTACTGCTGCTGCAAAATACTGCCCGCCACGCTTTAGGGTAACATCTTTCAATGCCCTTGTGGAAGATAGATTCGAAACAGTGTTACCTACTTTCTGCTGAAGCACATAGTCTGCTACGGCTACCAGCGTATATTCTTCACCAAAGGGAGAGCCGTCCTCGCATATAAACGCCAATCTATCTACATCAGGGTCGACCACAATACCCAAGTCATAATCACCTCCCGCAATTTCAGAACAGATGATGCTAAGATGCTCTGGCAGCGGCTCAGGATTGTGAGGGAACTGTCCGTTAGGCTCGCAAAACAACTCGTGTATTTTCTTTACCCCCAAGGCTTTCAATAACATAGGCACTGCAACCCCACCGACCGAATTTACACCATCTACCATTATGCTAAAATCTTGACTTGCAATGGCTTCTGCATCTACCAAAGGCAAAGCCAAAATTAGGTCTATATGTTTTTGTAGGTAGGTAGTATTCTTATGATGTTTCCCAAGCGCCCCTACTTTTGCATACTCAAAACGCTCATTAGTAGCTAAATCTAAAATAAACTGCCCTGCTTCGTTGGAGATAAATTCTCCGTTTTCATCGAGCAATTTTAGGGCATTCCATTGCACAGGATTGTGGCTTGCACTGATAATGATGCCGCCGCCTGCATTTTCGGCAACTACCGCAATTTCTACGGTAGGCGTAGTAGCTAAGTCCAAGTTAATGACATCGATGCCTAAGCCTTGCAGCGTGCCAATGACCAAGTTACTGACCATTTCCCCAGACTGACGTGCATCCCTGCCAATCACTACTTTTTCTTTCTTACTTGTTTCTAATACCCAAGTACCGTAGGCAGATACAAATTTTACTATGTCTAAGGGCGTTAGTGCATCGCCAACCTTGCCGCCGAGCGTGCCTCTAATACCAGAGATAGATTTTATTAATGACATTGGTTATTATTTTTTTTAACGGGTTTAGTAGGCAAATTTGCGTTTGCAACTTTTATTTATTTTTCGCTAACAAAGTTAGTAAAAGTAAACAGTATGTCAAAGGAAAATTATAAAACCTTTATACTTTTGTATAGAGAGCGAGTCAGCCGTATTTTTTTGAAGGCATATTTTATAAAGACAAGATGTCTAAATTTTTCAGAAAAACTGTTATTATTGCACTTTTTACCCAACATATAAAATAATTTAACTGGATAAACAATGAACTTAGAAAATTTCACAGATTTGATTAAGAAAACAGCAGCAAGTGCTACAGGTTTGAGCGGTACTGCCAAATTTGCTTTTGATGAAGGAGGGGCTGTATTTATTGATGCTACACAAACGCCCTATCAGGTGAGCAATGACAACAAAGATTCTGACTGTACGGTGATGCTTTCCCTTAGCGATGCGGTAAAATTACTTAATGGAGATTTGAACCCGATGACGGCTTTTATGTTTGGCAAGCTAAAAGTGAAAGGTGATATGGGAATTGCCATGAAAATAGCTCAGTTTTTGGCAAAATAAGCACGCTAAGATGAGCTTAAAGATGTAATCTTTTTTACCAAAGATTACATCTCCCTATACAACTTATGTTAGTTTAACAAAGACAATGATGTTTAATTTTTTTAGAAAAAAGAAAGAAAATGGCGTAAAGCCAATGCCTGAAATCTCTGATTTAGAAGGTATTGCTCTCAAAGAAGGCGACTTGGTAGATGCACTCCGATACGATTTGGGCAGGTGCAAAATAGTCATCGAGGACAAAAAATATTTCTACGAATCCCTGACAACGGGAGAGAAAGTTAGCTGGGCAAAAATGATAGATGCCGCTACTAACTTTCAGAAAGTACGCAAGGTAACAGCATAGCAAGTTTAGTCTAAAAGATTTAGGACTTCCTGCTTTTTGCCCCTGACTGTTTTGCCGTTTTCGCAGCCCGAATACTCAACAATTACCTGATAAACGCCTGATTCGCAAGGTCTGCCAATGGAAGTACCGTTCCAGCCGCTTTCGGGGTCTTCGGAAAAGAAAACCAATACGCCCCATCTATCATATATTTGCATCTTGAACTGAAGCAAGTTTTCGTGTCTTACCCGAAAAATATTGTTAGCGGGCGTGCTATGTGGTGTGAAAGCATTAGGAATGTCCAACACAGGTTCGCAACACTCCGTTACAGTAACTTCACCCGCCGCGCCGCAACCAAGTGAGTCTTTGGCACTTACGGTATATTTGCCTGCCTCTCTAACGCTAATTGTGGCATTTGCAGAGGATTGCAATATGCTGCCCCTGCTATCTGCCCATTCGTAGAGAGTGTAGCCGCTTTCTGCTTCCAAATTAGCCGCACCATTGCAAATGACAGGTCTGCCACTGATTTTCAATGTTTTGCGCGGGATAATTTGTTTTACTTTTGCGGTGTCCGAAGCCGAGCATCCCTGCTGATTTTTCACCGTTACTATTACGTTATTTGTGCTTGAAACTTTGAATATACTTCTGTTTCCCGTTCTGTTTGTGCCTACTTCCTGCCATGCGTAGCTTGCAAAACCCGCCCCCGCATCAAAAGTAGCTGAATCTCCTTCGCAAATAGAGGCTACATCATCAATGGTAATTTTGAAAGGCGTTTGAACATTGATATTTACAGTATCGCTTAACTTTCTGCATTGATTATCTGTTACAGTGAGAATATAAGAAGTTGTTTGCGTGGGACTTACCTGTATTTTCTGTGTTTTTTCACCGCTTGACCATTCATAGCTCAAAAAGCCTGCACCTCCGTCCAGTGCTACACTTTGCCCTCTACAGATGGTCTTGTCTGCCCCCAAGTTTGGCGTGGTAGCCGTAGAAAGTGTTACGGAAATTTGTGCCGAAGGAGCTAACTCGCACAGCTTGCCCTCGGTAACAGAAAACACCCTATAATAGTAAGTCTGTCCTATCTGTAACCCCTTGTCTGTGAATGTATTTGTGCCAATTTTTGTTTGGGTTAAAAAACTAAAATTTGTGCCATCAGTAGAGCGATACATCACCGAGCCAACGGCATTTGTAGCGGCATTGTCCCAGTCCAATTTAATTTCTCCATTCGTACCTGTACACGCCGACCGCAAATTGGTCGCTTGTACGTTTGGGTACGGTGGCTCGAAGGTAAAAATACGTCTTCCGCCATCAGTAGCCCCATTTAATACGTCTATAGTCCCAATGCTAAATTTATTTTCTATGCTGCTGCTTGCTATGCGTGCCGTAGGCGGATTTGCCGACAAATCTACGCCTTTAAATTGGTTATTTGTATCCCCTGCCCCTACACCTACGCGCAGGCTGCCCGTATCGTAGTTTGTGCGGATAAGCCCATACCTAAACTCTATTTTTCCCCCTCGATTATTGGCACTTGCCAAGGGTGCAGTTTCATACAAAACTATCTGATAGGTGGCATCGTTAGTTGTGCTTTGGAAGTTTACATTCATATTTCTGCACTCTACCACCAAAAAACGACTTGGCGCATTGCCAAAAATTTGGTATTGGATAACGCCATTGTTTGATGAAACTCGCCAATCTCCTAAGACGGTATTGGTATTAGCATCCCTATCACCTGCCGAAAAAGCAATAATGCGCGCCTGCCCCGCAATGCTGTAGGCGTTTCCTCCCGCTACTATAGGCGTTTGCCCAAGCTGAATTGCACCGTTGCTATTGATAGTAAAAGAAGTATAACGTTGCCCCATAAACCAAAACTCGAAGCCGATGGAAGTAACCGCAGAAGTTACATTCAAAGCACCCGCATCTATGAGTTTCAAAGGAGCAGTAAGGCTGATAAGCGAAGAAGTCTTATTGGTAGCGAAGGTATAGTTGTCTGCTTGTTGGCAAAAACCCGTTGTCATAGCCCAATAGCCAATCAGCAACAAAGCACAAAGTTTTGATTTCATTCTTTGATTATTAAAAAAAATCCTTTTTATTTAAAGTGCAAATTAATTGTTATACCTCAAACATCATGCACAAATAGCGAAAATGTAGGGAAGCCCAATTTGCATATTCAAAAAAAATACTTACTTTTACCTACATTATTTGTGGGAAAATATATTTTTTACACTTCAATTTTTTTTTACCAATGAACCTTTTACAACACATAAACATAGACGAATTAGATAAGCTACTAAGCAATAAGTCATTGAATGATAAAGATTTACCTCTCCCTATCTTTAGACAGGCGGCTACTGACAAAGGCATAGCTTTGACAGAGGACAGCAACCTGCCAATGAAAGCATTTACCAACTTTCAGATTCGTCATTTCGAGCTGTCAGATAGCAAAAAACACTTGCCAAGCGATACCCCTATTAAGAAGTTGCTCAATCCTCAAGCAGATACTTCTTGGCTTGCTTATACTTCGGAAAGTAAAATAGACTTTGATAACCCCCAAGTCCTCAAACAGTTAGGGGCTACTTTTGACGCAGAGAAAAATATTATTTTTAATACCTACAAACTGCACCCCAACACGCAATCGGTGAGCCAAGCCTTAGCAAAGGATTTGCAGTCTTTTGTACTGATTTTGTCTAAACCCCAAGTATTGGAAAATTTGGCTATTGGCGAGGCAGTGAGTATGCAGGTAAACGGAAAAATAAGCACCTCTGCCACAGTGAGTTGGAGCGATATTTTTTTAGGAAGTTTGGGTAATATAGCTAATTTGCTGCCGCCGCAACAGAGTTTGAAATTGGAAATAGGCACAAGCGTAGAAGCAGATTTTGCCATTTCTATCAAAGACGAGTTTAGCTTAGTAATCGTAAAAATAGCAGAAAATCAATTTAGGGTAAGCCTCAAAAAAGCTATCAATCAATCTTTTACGGCAAATCTTTCGGCGAGCATTGGCGTGAGTATTCAAAACCCAGCCCTACTCACCAAAGCACTTACGCCCATCATAGAAGGTTTTTTTGACCTCCCCGAAAGCAAACTCAAGCAGTTAGGCGAAAAAATAAAAACAGACCAATGGCTTGACGATGCCGAGCGAAAAGCCGTTAGCATGATTATTACCCGCTTGGGCTTGTCGCAAGGGGTTGATATTAAGCAAATTCCGCAGCAAATAGAAGCGAAGAGAAAAAGTATTTTGGAAATCATAAGCCAAATAGCCCAAACAAAAGTACAAGCAAATTTTGCCTTTGAATATCAGCGACTTAAAACTGACGATGCTTTTTTGCAGGCTGTTTTTACAAAGCAAGCCTTAGCCCAAAATCATGCAAACTTAGTTACTTTTCAGTTGGCAGATTTGCTCGCTAACATAGCAAATAACCAAGAGGTAAAAGTGGAAAATTACCTACATGAAACCAAAATACAACAGCGAGTATCGTGGGGGATGGGCTTAGATTTTGGCAAGTGGGGACGGCTGGCGGGCAAAGACAACACAAGTACGGAAATGGCTATTCGCGAGAACATAGAACAGAAAAAACAAGTTTCTTTTGTAGGGACAAGGCTTTATCAGTCCCAAGAATTTAAAAATAAAGTAAACTGGGGGGTGAACTTCAAAGCACAAATGCCCAATTTCTCTTTTGAAAAAACACCTAAAGCACATGAATTTGAGTACGGACTTCAAATCTTGTGGGAACAGACTGAAAATGAAACTACTATCGAAGAATTGCAGCAAATCATAGACCTTGCCGTCCTTTGGGGAATGATTGATGAAAGCGAGTTTGAGAAGTACAGCAATGACCTTTTTGGCGTATTGGAAAATGTAAAAAACATTAGCTACAGCTTCCAATTAAATATTGAAAAAGAGGCTTTTGTCTTGCTTTTGCCTGTGCTTTCGCGCAAAATTAACGTACTCATTGGCAGAGGGTTAGCAGGGGGTATGAACTTTTTGAGCTATTTCGACAGCCGAAAATCGGTAGGCAAAAGAGCGGAAATGTATGCACCGCTTTGGCGAACCTATTTGGAAAAATATAAGGAAAACCATGATTGGGCGGAGTTAGCGAGCGGCTACCTCAAAGACAAAGATGCAGACTTAGCCCGCTACGAAGGAGCGTACCAACGCAACAAAACTGTGGGCGAATACAACCTATTCGAGGGACTTATTTACCTGAACCCAAGCACCGCTACGCAGGTAGAAAGTTTTGTAGCAGGAGCAGAATTATTGGCGAAAGGCATTGGCAGTCAGCTACCTTACGAGCAAATAGTTGCCCCAAGTTTCGAGCTAATGCAGCAGTTTTGGACGCAGTCGCACCATATCCGTTCTTTAGGTTTTTACCTTTTGGAAACTGCCCGAAACCCAAGCATCAATGTTTTTGACAAAATAGGCAGAACACTCACTATCAAATACCAAGCAGGCAGCGAGCAGAAAATCATACAACTTACGCAGGCGTAGAGTTTCCTAATGATTTACGCCAAGTGGACGTATTTGCCCTGAAAAAGCTGAAACAAACACTTGCAAGCACGAAGAAAAAGCATAAATAACAGTTATCCACATGATTACACAAGCGTATTTTGAGGAGATACAAGGGTATTAGAGGAACTTTATGGCATTGTGTTGGTGAAAAACACCAATACTGGTGTAAAAACAAATCGAACAACGATAATATGTTTTATCTTTGAAAATCGGTAAATTGAAGTAAAAAATGACGACAAAAACAGAAACAAAACAGTTTCAATATGAAATACAAGCCTATCAAGAGGACTGCGTAAATAACATTATCAGTCTTTTTGAAAGCCTGCGCCAAAAAGAGAATTTTAGTGAGGTGCTGACGGCACACCACCATAAAAACAAATACAAATTTCCGATTCAAGACAATAAAAACATTGATATAATGATGGAAACGGGAACGGGAAAAACGTTCACCTTTATAAAATCCATTTTTGAACTGAGCAAAAATTTTGGCTACAAAAAATTTATTGTTCTTATTCCCACCGTCCCCATTCGTGAGGGGACAAAAACAAACTTAGCCGACACCAAAGATTATTTCAAAAGTTTTTACGCCAACGAGAAAGAAAAAGAAATTGAAACCTTTGTTTATGAAGGCGGAAACCTTTCTGCGATAAAACAATTTATTGGCACTTCGCATTTATCGGTTTTGGTAATGACACCAAGCTCTTTTAACAAAGACAAAAACCTCTTAAACCAGACTTTAGGAGACGATATTCATAGCCCTGAATTATATGTAAATAATCAGGAACTGCCAAAATCGTATTTGGAATGTTTGAAACGCTTAAAACCGATTGTGATAATGGATGAGCCTCACCGTTTTGAAGGTAATGCCTTTAAAACCTATTTTGAGGGATTTAACAATTTCTATTTGCGTTTTGGTGCAACATTTCCAAAGAAAAAAGACAGTTTGCCTTTATCAAATGTAGCATACATTTTAGACAGCATTTCTTCTTTCCGACAAAACTTGGTAAAGAAAATTGTGGTTTACACAAAAGACGTAATTGAAAACACAGATACGCTTATTGCAATTGACAACAAAAAAGCCCTTGTAAATACAATTGCAAACGGTGTGATAGTGAAGCGAGAATTAGGAATTGGTGCAGTTTTCAACGGCAAAAGCATTAAAAAAATAAACAAAGATACCATTGTTTTAGCGGATGACACCATTGAGAAAGTAGATTATTCTTTGTCGGACGAATCGTTGCGGGCAATGATTAAACAAACCATCGAAATACATTTTGAGAAAGAAAAAACATTATTTGAGCAAGGCGTAAAAGCACTCACCTTGTTTTTTATGGAAGCCGATACCAGTTTGTTTCGTGGCGAAAATCCCAAAGTCAAAAACATATTTGAAGAAGAATACAAAAAACAGTGGTCAGTGGTTAGTGGTCAGTTGTTAGAAGGCGAGCCGTATAAAAAATATTTAGAAAATGATTTTGATGAAAATGGAAATTTGCAAGTTCACAAAGGGTATTTTTCGGGCGACAAAGGAAACGCAGACGAAAAAGTAAAAGCGGGAGTTGATGAAATTCTGAAAGACAAAAAGAAATTGCTTTCGTTTGAAAGTCCTACACGCTTTATTTTCTCTATCTGGGCATTACAAGAAGGTTGGGACAACCCGAATGTGTTTACCATCTGTAAACTTTCTAATCAAGGAAGCGAAATATCAAAACTGCAACAAATTGGGCGAGGTTTACGAATTTCCGTAAATCAAAATTTGCAACGAAACACGCTAAAAAATCTGAATGACGACCAAGAGGCATTTTGGAAAATCAATAATCTTGACGTGGTAGTTTCCAGCAAAGAACATGGTTTTGTAGTGGCAATTCAAAATGAAATTTTAAGTAACTCTTTCCTGATAGCTGAAACATTTACAGAGCAAGAACTCAAAATTATTCTTAAAGAAAAAGGTGGTTTTGATGATATAACCGTTCGCAAGATTTACAAAACAATGGAAAGCAGCGAAATGATTGTCTATAAAGCTACTGTAAACGGATTAGATGTTTTTGAAAAATCGCCTGACTTTTCCAAACTTCTGAAAGAACAAAATTTGCCCGAAGAACAAGTAAAAGTAATTGAAAGTTTATTTGCCACAGATGCCAACACTTACATTCAAGACGGTAATAAGCCAAAAAAGAAAAAGAAAGTTTTTATAAAGGCAACGCACCTACAAGAGTTTCAAAACCTATGGAACACTATCAACAAGAATGCTTTTTATGTTTTGGAAAATTTAAGCCAAGAGCAAGAAAACCAATTAATACAAAACATTAAAACGGAAATTGAGGCAGTAAACATTGAGGAAATTTTGTTACAAACCGTTCGTGCAGAACTCAATGTAAATAAAATTGGGCAGCAAGACGCAATAACAGAAAAACTAATTGATACGGTTTCGTACAAAAGCAAAGTTGATTATTTGGGTTTAGTTCGTGCTTTATCAAACAGCACCAAAACGCCAATTCCCTTCGTGGTAAAAGTTTTTAACGCCTTGGATAATGATTTTAAAAACAAAATGCTTTGCAACAATCCCGAACAAGCTCAAAAAGAAATTAAAGAAATAATCAATAAACATTTAGTTGCAATGCTCAAAGCAAGTATCAACTATGACGGAATAAATGGGACTGTTTTGCCAAATATATTTAAAACCGAAGAAGAAAAAACCTATTTAGACACAGGAAGCGTTGGCAAATTTCAGAAAGACATCGCAGGCGATTTTTCTTTGAAAACAAAATGGGTTTTTGAAGAAGTAATAGAATATGACAGCGATTTTGAGTTGGAAATTGTAGAACAAGACCCCGACATTGACAGCATTGAAATTTTTGGCAAACTTCCTCGACTAAAAATTAAAACACCTTTGGGAGAATACAATCCCGACTTTTGCTATGCTATCAAGAGCAACGAAGGCAACAAAATATTCCTTGTAGTAGAAGCAAAAGGCTACGAAACGTCCACAGCAATACCTCCAAACGAAAAATCAAAAATAGATTTTGCTAAAAAGTATTTTGAGGCATTGGGCGAGCATTACAAAAACGAAAATATTAAAATTTCATTTAAAGAACGTATCAATAAAACGCAATTAGCGTCTTTGATTTTAACCACATAGGTACATAGAAAATGATTACAAAAAAATATCTTGACCAATTAACTTACGAAATAATCGGAAGTTCGATTGAAGTCCATAAAATAATGGGTAGCGGTTTGTTAGAAAGCGTATATCATCAATGTTTAAAAGAGGAATTGTTATATAGAAAAATAAATTTCCAGACAGAGATGAAAATTCCTGTTGTATATAAAAACAAGCCTTTGGATATTGATTTTAGATGCGATTTATTTGTTGAAAATTGTATCGTGGTGGAGTTAAAAGCAGTGAACGAAATGCACCCCATTTTTGACGCACAGCTTCTAACCTATATGAAACTATTGCAATGTCCGAAGGGCATACTTATTAATTTTAATTGTTCCAATATTTTTAAAGAGGGGCAAAAAACATTTGTAAATGAGTATTTTAGTAAATTACCTTAACCGCATAGAAAAATATTAACCACATAGGTACATAGATAGATACATAGATTTTTCTATGTACCTATGTGGTTCAAAAAAAGAAGAAAATAATGACAGAACAAGAATTTACAAACGCAGGCTTTACCGTTGTTGGAACAGAAAACAACGAAAACAAACTATTGAGTTTTCTGAAAGAAAACTACCCAAGCGTAATTCGTGATAACGAAATAAACATACAAGAACTCAAAGCCATAGCAGGCTTGCCCATTGACGAAAAAGTAAATGGCTACGGACTAAACTTTGTAGGCAGAAACTTTGCCAGAGCTAAATATGCCCAAAAAACTGAAAAGGAATTAAGCCTTAATACTTCATTGAGCAAAGACATTGACACTACCCAAAATTTGGTACTGAAAGGGGATAACTTAGACAGTCTTAAAATCCTAAAAAACTATTACAATGGGCTTATCAAGTGCATTTACATAGACCCGCCCTACAATACAACGAGTGATGAGTTTGTCTATCCCGACAAGTTTGACAAAGAAGAAACCGAAGTTTTGGGATTGGCTAACCTTAGCGAAAACGACTTTGCCCGTATGGATTTTAGCTTTAAAACTAAAAAAAGCCACAACGGTTGGCTCGCCTTTATGTATCCACGCCTACTGCTCGCAAGAGATTTACTAAGCAAAGAAGGTGTTATTTTTATAAGCATTGACGATAACGAACAAGCTAATTTAAAAATACTTTGTGATGAGGTTTTTGGGGAAGAAAATTTTGTGAGTGAACTATGCTTGATTAATAATATAGCAGGAAGGAGCGATAAAAAACATATTGCAACAGGGCATGAATACTTGCTAATGTATCAGAAAACAGAATTGTTAGAAACAAAAGGCATCCCATTAACTGAAGAACAATTAGACGAATATAGGTTTAATGATACTGATGGAAGGTATAGATTACAAGGATTACGAAAAAGAGGGTCAAATTCTAAACGAACCGACCGTCCTAATATGTTTTATCCTATTTACTATTCACCTTCAAAAAAAATCTTTTCAGCTGAAAAAAATGATTTATCCAATAGCAAAGATATAGTTGAAATTATTCCAAAACTGTCAGATGGTACAGATGGTTGCTGGCGTTGGGGTAAAATAACTTTTAACGATAAGAAAGATTTTATTGAAATTAAAGAAGTTTCGACAAGAAAGGAATTTGATGTTTTTGAAAAAGTGTATTTATTAAAAAATGGTTCAGTTGCAACCACAAAGCTAAAATCATATTTAATAAATAGTTCTTACACGTCTGACTCTGCAACAAGTGAATTTAAAGAGATTATCAAAGAAAAGGTTTTTAATAGTCCTAAACCAACGCAACTAATAAATGATTTAATATTAATTTCTACTATGTCAAATGATGTTATCCTCGACTTCTTTGCAGGCAGCGGCACTACAGGACAGGCAGTCATGCAACTGAATGCAGAAGACGGAGGCAATCGTAAGTTTATTTTATGCCAAATAGATGAGCCTATAAAAGAAGACAAACCAGCGTATCAGTTTTGTGTAGATAACAACTTACCTACCTTTATTTCAAGCATTACGATAGAACGCTTAAAACGTGCAGGTGAAAAAATTGCCAAAGAAATTGAGGCAGAAAATAGCAAACCAGACTTGTTTGAGGAAGATAAAAAGCAAATCCCCGATATTGGTTTTAAAGTGTTTGATAGCATAGAAGCCCCCAAACTAAGCATTGACGAAAGTACAGGACAAATTTCAATCATTGAAAATAAAATTGATGCCCTAAGTCGCATTTACAATATGATTTTCACCGTTGGTTTAGACGAGCCTACTCAAGTTCCCGAAGAAGTGGTGAAAGATTGTATTTACAAAATCGGCAACCATCACTATATAACCAACAGCGAGAAAATAAGCAGTGATGATTTTTCAAATGCTATTAAAAACGGCAAAGTATTTATTGACGGTTGGACAGCAAGCCTCAACGGAACATTACAGAATTACAAAGAAGATGTGAAAATTGTGTTTTAAATAATAACAGGAAAAGCCACCCACAATCTTTTCGCCCTTGCTGGTGTTTTTTCACCAGCAAGCAATGCTATGAAAAACTACTTTTGCAAGTTAGTAAAACTTTTCCTAGTAGAAAAATTCCCTGCTGGTCGTAATTTGCAACCGTTGTGGAACAATGCGCCCTATTTAGCAGCGCATTTGTAAGGCTCGTTTGCTGTGCCTTCAAAACCCTTCCTTTTTTTGCTTTTTAGCACGGTTTTTTGTAGTTTTGAGAAAATAAAAATAAACCTAAATCATTATGAAACATCGTGGGCGCATACAAGCACAAGGTGAGCATTTGGAATCATCTGAATCATGGTCGCAGGAAGAGCCGCCTACCAAAGAAGATGGATTGCAAATGCTTGAAAATCTAGGCTTGCCATAGTCTATGGTGAGCTGCTTTAAGGAAGCCACTAATGCCTTTGCTTTGTAAGTCTTTTCGGCATCAATCGCAGCGGCGAACCGTGAGTAAACATTTCCTGCTGTATTCATCCATCACACCCAGTATGCGTGTCTTTTTGTCTTCTATCACCGTATCACT
>REAZ01000018.1 GCA_004294445.1 Cytophagales bacterium | reverse complement strand
ACGCTTGTGATGAATTATAGTAAAAGTACAATTTTTACCATATTATTCAAGTTCTTCTTTTATGCTATTTTGAGCAATTTTTATTTTTTTACAAATATAGAGGTTAGGGTTGGGGTAAAAACGCTGTTAGTGGTCGAAGACTCTACCAGTCGTTTTTACCTTGTCGTTTTGTTCAACCACTCACAGGGTCTTGCGACCACTGTTAGGGTTTGTTAAAAAGAAACTGCGCACCCCTTCGGCAGGAGTTTGCGTATCTTCTCCTGCTCGGCGGGGGAAAGGGTGTTCGGGTTTTCCTTTTTATCATCATTGTGACTATCGTTGGTAAAAACGCTGTTAGTGGTCGAAGACCCTACCAGTCGTTTTTATAGTCGTTTTGTTCAACCACTCACAGGGTCTTCGACCACTGTTAGGGTTTGTTAAAAAGAAACTTCGCACCCCTTCGGGAGGAGCTTGCGTATCTTCTCCTGCTCGGCGGCGGAAAGGGTGTTCGGGTTTTTCTTTTTATCATCATCGTTTTTTAAATTTAAGGTTTTGAGGTTTTTCAGGCTGAGGACGCTGGCGGGCAGGGTACGCAACCCCAAATCTCTCAAATATAACTTCTCTATCTGTGGCAGGGACTGCAATGCCTTGTCTATTTCGGTGATAGAGAGAGGGTTGCGGCTCAAATATAATGTTTTCAAATTTTTCAATTCTCCAATTTGCGTAGGAAGTTCTTTTAACTGATTGTCTGATAAGTCCAATTCAGGTAAATTTTTCAATTCCCCGATTTGGGCGGGTAAAGTTGTAAGTTGATTATTATACAAACTCAAATACGTTAAATTTTTTAATTCCCCAATTTGGGCGGGTAAACTGCTAAGTTGATTCTTATGCAACCTCAATTTAGTTAAACTTTTCAATTCCCAAATTTGCGTAGGAAGTTCTTTGAACTGATTATATGATAAATTCAATTCGGTTAAACTTTTCAATTCACCTATTTGAGTAGGCAAAGTTGTGAGTTGATTTTCACTTAAATCCAACTCAGTTAAGTTTTTCAATTCTCCAATTTGGGCGGGTAAGGTGCTTAATTGATTTTCAGACAAAGACAAAGAAGTTAAATTTTTCAATTCCCCGATTTGGGCGGGTAAAGTGCTTAATTGATTTCTTTCCAAATACAAAGAAGTTAAATTTTTCAATTCCCCGATTTGGGCGGGTAAAGTGCTTAATTGGTTTCCTCGCAAATACAAAGTAGCTAAATTTTTCAATTCCCCAATTTGGGCGGGTAAACTGCTTAATTGACTATAACCCAAATCCAAAGAAGTTAAATTTTTCAATTCCCCGATTTGGTCGGGTAAACTGCTTAATTTGTTACCAACCAAATCCAAAGAAGTTAAATTTTTCAATTCCCAGAGTTGGGCGGGTAAAGTGCTCAGTTGATTAAAAAACAAATACAAAGAAGTTAAATTTTTCAATTCCCCAATTTGGGCGGGTAAACTGCTTAATTGACTATAACCCAAATCCAAAGAAGTTAAATTTTTCAATTCCCCGATTTGGGCGGGTAAACTGCTTAATTGATTAACCTGCAAACTCAAATACGTTAAATTTTTCAATTCAAAAAAAGTAGGGGGCAGGGTATCTATCTCACAATATTGTAATTTTAAAAAAGTCAAAGCCTGTAATTGATTGATTTGCTTGGGGATAGTGATTTTAGTATTTTCTTTTATTTGATTTATCATCAGCACTTTTAACTTTGGATATTGCAGGGCTTGTAATGGAAAGTCTGCTTGTTCCTTGTTTCGCAGGTCTAAGGCTTCTATGTCGGGGCTGAGGTCGGCGAGGTTATAGGCTACTCGGTAGGTATTGCCAAGCGTATCTAAGAGGTATTCCTTGCCGTCTTCCTTGCTTACGTAAGCCCAGCCGTCATAGTCAAAGTTATTTGCCTCCTTGTACTTGCCTAATTTTGCGATTTCATCACCGTTTTTGTCTATGAAATAAAATTTTCTATCTTTAAAAGCTACCGCAAACTTATTGTCATAAAAATAAAAGGCATTGATGAGTTTGTTTGCTTTTTGTAGGTTTTCATCTGCTATTTTCTTTTGCTTTTCTGCGTTTATTTTGGCAATTTGGGCTTGGGAAAGTGCTTCGGCAGTTTTTGCTTCTGCGGCTTTTGCTTTCTTTTCTGCCTGTTCTGCCGCCTCTTTTTTAGCACTTATTGCCTTAAAAACTCGGTCTATTCGTTCCATCGCTTCTTTTCTTTGGCTTGGGTCGATGGCATCGGCGGCTTTGTATTTCGAAATTGCTTTTTCATATTCTTCATTTTTGAGTGCCATATCACCATTTTTGATGGCTTCTTGGTATGCGTTATTTTGGGCAAAAACGGTGTTTGCCAGCAAAAGGAGAAAAAGGACTAAAATTTTCATAAGTTATTTTTTTTCTAATTTTTTTAACACGATTTCTATGCTGTCTTTTTCGGGCAACTGGCTCGAAATTAGCCTAATTTCTGTGAATAAAGAACTTGCATTTTCTCCTGCGTCCGTTACCAAATCAATTCTTTGCAAAAGTTCGTACATTTTGTTTCTTTGCACTTCCTGCAAACTTTTTGTGGCTTCTTGTTCTTTTTTATTGGCAAAAACGGTTTGTTTTTGTGCCACCTGCCACTGCCAAACCGCAATTCCCAAAGTCGCCAAAATCAGAACAGAGGCGGCGATGGCTAATCGGCGAATCAATTGGTTTCTTTGTCTTTGCTTTTCTCGTTTGGCTTGGCTTTTTTTGATGAGTTCGGCTTCTTTTGCAGTCCAAAGCCTCATTCCTGCTGTGCCTTGCTCTACCACCATCAAATCTTCTTTGTCCAGAACGGAAGCATTGTCTATTTCATAATTTCGGACTTTATTTTCGAGAATCAAAGAGGCACGCTGCCCCATTTTGTCTGATTTTTTAAAACGTTCTTTGACCAAGGGCGCAAGCGTATCATGTGCCAAACCTGTGCGGCTCGTGCCTGCGTCCACAAGCAAGTATAAATGCTTAAACTCGGTCAGGAGATTAGCAATTTGCTCCAAACGTTCCTCATTTTCGCCATAACGATTTCGCATTTCGTCCAAACTGTGCGTTTCGGCAGTGCCTAAATGGGTAGTATGAAAGTGCAAAATATCCAAAACCAAACCTGTTTGTTCGAGTTCTACGTATTTTTGGCGTATTTTTTCGACTTGCTGGTCAAAAAAATCGTCCAATAAAATGCCTTCTTTTCGCAAACGCTGATAATTGGCAACCGTAAAAGCAAGCGTGCCATCTTTTTCCGCCAAATTCCAGAGTTTGGTGAGCAAAATTTGTAAAATCGGGGCAATGGCAGATTCCTTGTCTTCTAATAAATCATTAGCAATAATTTGCGGTAGTTCTGGCTCAATGCTCAGATTGTACCGTCTTTGCAGTCGTTCTGTTTTGGTGAGGGAAAGCACTATTTCCTCAATTCCTTCTTTATCAAGGTGCTGCAAAAAAACTTTTTCTCTTGGAATTTCTAAATTTTTGATAGCTTCTTCTATTTCTGAACTATATTCTTTGCGGTAGCTCAAAATGAGTTTGCCCTGCGGTTTGTCCAAAGGATTTTCAAAAATATCTTTGATTTCCAATAGAAAATTGTCTAACTCATTGTCTAATTCACGATTGGGGCGCGTAAAACATTCTTCGGCTTGGTCTAAAATAATTATCAAAGGTTTTTCACTTTCCGCACTTTTCCACAATTCCCTGATGGAGGCTTTTTGCTTGTTCCTAAGTTTTTCAATCGCCTGCCTAAGATGAATATGCGTATCTGCCGAAGTATTCTGAATGGCGTTTTCTAAAAAAATAATTTCCTTCTCAATGCCTTGGCTACCTACTTTATCCGAAGATTCGTCTGCCTTAAAAACCGTTTTGAACGTTCCCCAAAGCCCTAAAACTGCATCTCTACGCAGGTAAGCGACCTGTGCGACCTGCTCCAAACGTGGCAAAAGTCCTGCATCAAGCAAGCTCGATTTGCCCGAACCCGACTGCCCATTAAAGAGAATGAGCGGGGCAGAATTTTTGTCGGTACAGCGATTATATAGCTCACGAATGTAGGCAGAACGCCCATAAAATAGCTCGGCATCTTGGGGCTTGTAGCGTTCCAAAAAGCGAAACGGGCGAGCGGGCAAATTATATTTTTCGGGAATTTTTGGCAGACCAAAAAGCGGATTTTTGACTTCATCAGGCAGATTCCACTGCTTGACAATTTCCGAGCCTTCCCTGATATACAAGTTCCAAGGAAAGGCATCAATCACTTCTGTTTCCTCTTTGCTTTTGCGGAACAGCCCTCTCATATTCGTCCCTTTTTCCATGCGTATCACATCCAGCGATTCGTTCCATGCTCTTTCCAAACTCAAGCCCTTTCCCATGCCTTTGTAAAAACGCACTGAAAGATTAGTAGCTACTGTGTCATCTATCGAGTTGGAAGTGCCTATGACTGCCGAAATACCACTTTGAGAGAGTTCGAGGCTCTGCTGCTGCGTGCTACAGCCATTCAGAAAAACCAATTTCAGCCCTTTCTGCCCCACCAAAAAACTCACTAAACCGCCTGCGTGAACGTGCTGATTGCCTTCGGCAGTTTCCAAGATTAGCTGGTAGCCATCGGCATGACCGCCGTAGTGAAAAATGGCTATTTGGTCTTTGTATTTTTGGAAAATATTAAAAATATCTTCTAAGGACGCATTGTTGCGCTCTACGATTTGACAAAGTCCCGCATCTTGGGCGGAAGCTAATGCTTCTCGGATTTGGCTTTGCTCTACGGGCAGATTTCGCAAATACCTTGCGTTATCTACTTTGTCGTTGGCAAAAGCCAAGAAAATAATAGGTAGGTTTGGCATAAAAAGGGGAAGTATATTTTACCCAAAAATACCTATTTATTTAACAAAAGCTATTTTATGTCAGGGTTTGTTCGTAAAGAAAAGATTTTCAGCTAAAAAGTTCATATACATTTTTTGTATGTTGTGTGTTTTCTCTTCGTTCGCTTAATCTAAGCCTTTCTTTTTAAGAAATGCTGATAAAAGGTCGGCAATCACCACATTATTTAGGTCTGAAAAAGGAAAATGTGTATTCCCTTTTAACATAAGTTGCGTTTGCCATTATTTTGGTCTGCACCGTAGGTCTGACCTGCATCTTAAGGTGTCTTAAACGGTCAGACCTGCGGTGCAGACTGTCTTGTGCAACTTAGGTTAATTACTATTTGGGGTAGTAGGGATAAACATCACCACTATTTTTTAATCTCATGCGTATCCCGCACACTGCTGAAAGTTAAGTCTAAGAGTTTCCAATTTTTCCCTTCTTTTTGATACACTTCAGTTACAGTAAATTCAGTTGTAACGTCATTTCCCCTCACCACCGCCACAAGCGTAATTCTGTTCCAAACAATCGCTGTTTTCTTAAAAATTTCAACTGCTGTATCGTGTACTTTTGCCTCTTTGTACCAAATACTTCCTGTTTTGATAATGTCGAGTTCTTCTGCTTTTTTCCAAGTGCCGCTCATGTGAACAAATTTTGATTTTTCGTGAAAGAGCGGTTCAAGTTTATCTACATTTTTATCTGCCATCCATTGCCACTTGTCTTTGGAAAGTTGGATAATTGTCTGTTCCTCTTTCGATGATTGAGCAAAAGAAAGTTGCTCAATCATCATAAAAATTGCTATTGTTAAAAATAATTTTTTCATTTTGTTGTTGATTTTTAAATTTCAATATCTAAAATATAAATCATTCAAAAAGAATGTTTTAAATACCACGAGATTGGATTTTACCTCTATTCTTGAAAGCTTTTTCTACTACATCAAATCTTGCTTTGCGTGCATCGGGCTTGCTCACTACTTTGCCATCTAACTCTACATCAAGCATATCTTGATTTTGGTTGTTGTATAGCGACCAGTTAGGCAGCCCTTGTCCATTTGGATTACCCGTTTTGGCAAAATTTGCCCAATAAGTATTCATAGTTTTTGCCAATTCTTTTTCTTGTGGTATAGGTTCAGCAGACTGTCCCCAACGAGCATTTAGCGTATTGAAAACAAAAGACACATCTGACCCATGCCCAGCACCATAAGGCGACCGTTGTTGGGCTGCGGTAGGCACATAACCAAATTGGAATAGGTACGCAGGTGCGCCTTTGGCAAGAAAAGTCTTTGCAGTCATACGTGCAGGCTCACCCCACACCCAGTCAGTATTAAACTTTGTGATAACCTCATTAAAAGTTTTGCTACCATCAGCATCATAAGCCGCTTTTGCCTCTGCTTCCAAGTCTCCAAACGAAGCAAATAATTCTTCTTTGGTTTTTGCATTACTTACAAAAGCCCCACCAATTTCAGCACTACAGTTGCCTATCATCAAGGGCATTTTTGGCTGTCTGCCAGCCATATAAGCAGTTTCAGCAGTTTCTGTTACTAATTTTCCATCTAAGATTGGACCCGAATAGGTACGAGAGCCATTTTCGTCAGTTTCCTGCCCTCCGTCAATGATACTTTCTGCGGGCAAAGCACGTAGTTGTGCCAATGCCGATACGTCTGTCCCTTCTATCTTGTGTTTGCGGGCAAAATTTACGCCGATTGTTTCTGCCGATACAGTGTAGAAAATATCAGCATTTTCTTTGTTGATAGGTCTGCCAGTAAGCACGCCATCTCTCCCGCCCCCTGAATGGCTTATTAATTTATGAAAAAGCCCTTTGGCAGCAGGAATAGTCAATAATGAATGTACTGAAACTCCTCCCGCCGAAAAACCAAATATAGTAACGTTTTTAGGGTCGCCACCGAATGCCGCAATGTTTTCCTGAATCCATTGGAGGGCAGCAATTTGATCCATATAACCATAATTGCCTTTGGGTTCATTGGGAAACTCAGTACTTAAAGCAGGGTGAGCAAAAAAACCAAGTCGCCCTAATCGATAGTTCATACTTACTAAAATTACCCCTTGCTTTGTAAATTCATGTCCAAAGTTTTGGGGACTTGAACCACTACCTCCTGTAAATCCGCCTCCGTGTATCCAAACCATCACAGGCAATTTTGATTTAGCTGTACTACTTGCAGGTTTCCAAATGTTTAAGAAAAGACAATCTTCTGACGAATTCGGATTCATTTTTGGAGCATTTTGACCAAAGCCTGCTTGTCCACAATCTTTGCAGGGTTTGGTGGCATCTAATTCACCTTGCCATTTTTTTACTGGCTGTGGTGGTCGCCAACGAAATTCGCCCACTGGTGCTGCTGCATAGGGAATTGCTTTAAAAATAGACACTTCACCTTCCGTAACGCCACGCACAATTCCTGATTTGGTACGAACCTTTGGTGAATTATCATTTGCTTGCTGGGCATATAATGAACCCGCAATTAAGAATGTTAATAATGCTATTATTTTTTTCATGATTGAAATTTGTAAATGAATTTGTGAAGCCTTATTTTGGTTTGCCATCTTCGGTAATTCCATTTTATTTATGCAAAGGTCTTGGTATTTTTCTGCATCTGTGGTATATAAATTACTGCTTATGCTACCATTTTTACTGATTGTATTTCGTATTTAGATGGAGGTATGATTAAATTGCTAATTTTGTTTCAAACAAGAAAAAAATGGAAAGATTATACCCAATAGCCAATATCAGTGATTATAATGCGGAAAATAATCACAAAACCCTGCACCCTTTGGTGAGCGTTATTGATTTTTCAAAAGCGAACCCAAGAAATTGGGGTGATGCCTCGTCAGTAAAGTTTCAATATGGCTTGTATTGTATTTTTCTGAAAGAGGTAAAATGCGGGGACATCAGGTATGGACGTAACTACTATGACTATCAGGCGGGTACGCTGGTATTTTTTGCACCAGGGCAAGTGATGGAAATAGAAAATAACGGAGAAACCTATCAACCTTATGGTTATGGACTGGTTTTTCACCCCGATTTGATTCGGGGGACAGCCCTTGCCAAAAGCATAGATGAGTATAGTTTTTTTAGCTATAAGGCAAACGAAGCACTACACATTTCTGAACTTGAAAGGCAGATGGTTTTAGACTGTTTTTCAAAAATAGAATTTGAATTAAAACAAGCGATTGACAAGCATAGCAAGAAACTAATTGCGTCTAATATTGAGTTGTTTTTGAACTACTGCGAACGTTTTTATGACCGCCAATTCATCACCAGAGATAATGCTCACAAGGGTATTTTAGAAAAATTTGAAGAACTGCTAAACGGCTATTTTTTATCGGACAAGCCTCAAATTATTGGCTTGCCTTCGGTTGCCTATTTTGCCGAAGAATTGCATTTATCAGCGAATTATTTTGGCGATTTGATAAAAAAAGAAACAGGACAATCGGCAAAGGAATACATCCAAAGCAAAATTATTGAGGTAGCCAAAAACAAAATATTTGGGAACGACAAAACTATCAGCGAAATAGCTTACGAATTAGGCTTCAAATACCCACAACATTTCAATCGAGTTTTCAAACAAAAGGTAGGCTATACGCCCAATGAATATAGGAGCATGAACTGAGATTTAACTCAAACAAGCATGTATTTGTGGAAAAATGAGAGGCAGACTTAGCAGGTTTTCAGTAGAAACTGACAAGCCACAAAAAAAACTTCACCAACCCCAAAGGTGCTGGCGAAGTCCACAAAAACCTATTAATAAACCTAAACTTACAACCTGAATTGTGCATAATGAATATACACAAAAAACCCTATGCTAATAATTCAATGCTTTCGTCCGAGCCTATCGGACGACCTTGCCTATAAACTATATAAAACAATGAAGGGAATGATTTCAGATATAATTTTTTTTATGACTTAGAAATAAAATGAGTAATAACCCTTTTGTCCATTTTTAGTTACCCCTTTGATGATGACTCTGCCCTTTATTTTTTCCAAAATTGTTGCTAATTCTTCGGGAGATTCAATGGACTTATTGTTGATGGTAGTGATTACGAACCCCTCTTCCATACCCATCTGAGCTACCAACCCTCTATTACTTGTAATTTTAGCAATCCTTACCCCACTATCTATGCCAAGTTTGCTTTTTTCTCCTTTAGGTACTGTTTCTAAGTCTGCTCCTATCGTTTCTGCCCGATAGATTTCTTTCTTTACGATAGACGTTGTGCCTTCTATGTTCATAAGTTGGAGTTGTTTTTCTCCTACTTTTCCGTTCCTACTGTATTGAACGTTAATTTTATCTCCGGGTTTAAAAATACTTAGCTGTTCGTCAAAAGAATTTTTGGAATTGATATTTTTGTTATTTATTTTCAGAATAACATCTCCTCTTTCCAAACCTGCTTTGTCGGCAGTTCCGTCAGGCTCTATATATGTGATAATAACACCTGCTATATCGTTTAAGTTCAATTCTTTGTAAACTTCTTCAGTAACTTCTATCACATCAGCCCCGATAAAAGCTTTCTGTACTTGTCCGAATTGTTTTAAATCAGTAACTATTTTGGTAACTATGTCAGAAGGGACAGCAAATCCGTAGCCTGTGTAGGAGCCTGTGCGTGAGAGGATAGCCGTATTGATGCCTACTAACTCGCCTCGCAAGTTTACCAACGCCCCGCCGCTATTACCTGGGTTAATTGCCGCATCGGTTTGTATAAAAGATTCTATTGGGAATTGGCTTTCCAAAATATTGATATTGCGACCTTTGGCACTTACTATACCCGCCGTAACCGTAGAAGTGAGGTTAAAAGGGTTGCCTACTGCCAATACCCAATCACCCACGTTTACTGTTTCCGAAGGAGCTATTTTCACAAAAGGCAGGTTATCTGCATCTATTTTGAGCAAAGCCAAATCAGTAGAAGGGTCTATTCCTTTGATGGTTGCCTTATAAGTTCGCTTATTGTGTACTACCTCTATTTCGCTCGCTCCCGCAATGACATGGTTGTTGGTAACTATGTAGCCATCTTTGGAAAAAATCACTCCCGAACCAGAGCCAACTACCTGATTTTCATTTCCTTGTCCGCCAAAAAACATATCAAACCAAGTATAAGAACGTTGGTTGCGGCTTGCCGTTTTGATATAGACTACTGAGGGCGTGCTTATTTTGGCACTTTCCACGAAAGATGGCATTTCTGTAGCGTTGCCTTGCCCTTCGTAACGGGCAAAGGTTGCTTGTTTCTGGTTATCGTTAGATATATTATTAGAAAAATAACTACCGTTTGTCTGCGTATTGGCTTGGAAGACAGAAAATATATATGCTCCCAAAAAGCCTGCTAATCCGCCAATTAAGAAAGTTTTAACTATTTGTCGCATAATGAAAAAAATGATTAATTTATTGTGATAGTAAAAATAACAAAATATACTCATATTCGTTTGTATTTGCTTGTTAAACTTTACTAACATAGGCGTAAAAGTGTGTTAAGAGATATTTACCTTTTACAAATAAAATCCTTTTACTCGTATGAGTGTGGCTACGTCCTCGTGTACTAAATATTTGATAGACTGATTATTTCGGATTTTTTCACGAATATAGGTTGCAGAGAGGTCTATGAGCGGGGCTTTTACAAATTTGACTTTCTCATGCGTATGAAAGGGCGTAACTGCTGCATTGGGGCGAGGATAGACCAATACTTCGAAGTATTCTAAGATTTTAGTATGGTTTTTCCATTTTTCAAACCCCTTCAAGTTGTCTTCACCAATGATAATTTTGAATTCGTGCTGTGAATATTTTTCTTGCAAATAGGTAAGTGTATCAATGGTATAGCTTGGTTTGGATAGGTGAAACTCTATGTCTGTAACGTTTAGTTTCTCATTGTCGGCTATTGCCAATCTCACCATGTCGTAGCGGTCGAACTCGTGCAAGAGTGTACTATTTTTTTTGAACGGATTTTGTGGAGAAACCACCAACCATACTTGGCTGACTTCCCCACTGTCTGCAATAGTATTGGCTATAATCAGATGACCAATATGAATAGGGTTAAACGAACCGAAAAATAAACCAATTTTCATTATTAAATTTGAACATTGTTACATTTGTCTTTCTGCTTTATTCAGCAAAGATATGATTATTTGGAAAATTATGCTCCAATTTATTTTAGATATTCTCAGGGTTAGTTTGCCAAGTAGCCCTTATCACGTCAAGCTAAATTTTTTTCATAAAAATATCAAATTTTATCATCTATTTTGTGGTATATTTCGTAAATTAGAGTATTTATTCGCAAACCAAAAGTCATGAAGCCTGCTGCTGTTATTTTTGTTGTCTTATTACTCATTTCTTGTGCTGCCAAAGCTCAAGTTATTTCCTTGCTGCCTACCAAAGCCAATGTAATTTATGCTTATACAGGCTCTAACCAAGTAGGCACTTACTTAGCAATTGGCTATGCACGCACTGTAGAGTTGCGTTTTCTAGACAAACTCCACATTCCTTTTTTGAAAAGCCACCCTATGATGTTCTTTGGGGAATTTAGTTCACGCACCGATCACTTCGGAAACAATTTACGCTTTACTTATGGGGCGCAAACAGATATTGTTCACAAAGGGCGATTCAGGTTACCTTTTAAAAAGACATTTTATGTGGCAGAAACGAGGAATACTTTTTATAAATCTTTGAGTATAGGGGCGGGTTTAGGATTGCTACCCGGATATTATACTGAGCGATTTTCTATAGCTGCTGACATTTTTTATAGCCACAACTGGACAACTAAGATTTGGGATTTGGATAGAAACTATCAGAACGAGCCACCGTCAAAAAATCACTTGACTGAAGGCTGGCATCACCATATCGGAGGCTCGCTCAAAATGGGTGTTATTGTGGCTTATAAACATAAAAAATCAGAATATTTTATAGAAACAGGTTATCAGGGTTTCAAAAATCCTAATATTGCAAATCTCTCCATCTTTTATTCCTCTTTTGGGCTAAACTACAGGTTTTAAAATACTAATTTGTCAATACCCCCATTTATTTCCGATAATAAACTCTTAAAGACAGTTTTACACAATTACTTGTGCAAGTTGGGGTAGTGTAAAAAGTAAGAAAAGATGATTTCAGATTTTTTTGGTACTTTTCTACGTTTTATTATTACTTTTGCCATTATAATTATGAATTTATGTATTCTTTGGCATTAAATTTTCTTTAATCTAACGAATACAAAAAATAATTACGTTTGTAAGTAGTAGCAGATTAATTTAATTTCTTAAATTGCTTGCGTAAATGTACGCATACTATTGCAAAATAGCCCCCCTCTTAAAATTAAAATAGTACAGAATCTTACCTATTATTATGTCGAGAATTAGGAAAATAAAGGTCATCAATGGCGTGTATTGGGTCGAAGTAAAAGAGGCAAACCTCTTTATATTGTGTGGTTGTCCTGCTGATACCGTAAAGCACCTTAAAAAGAGAGGACTTATAGAAGACGTAGAAAAAGACGGGCTTACCTATGAAACTGGTCCCAATGTGATATTGCTTTCTGATGTACTCATGCAGAATGGCAGTTTTTCCAATCTTACGGAATTTCCCGTATTGCAGATGCTGTACTTACAAGGGATGCTCATTCCTAAGCATCCTAATAATACATCAATGATGCCAATGCTTTTGGGGACTGAAGAGCAAGTGAAAGCACAGATGGAGTATATTTACCGTGGAAATTACGGTTTGGTGTCCAAAGAAGAAATGATGGAGGCGGGTGCTACTTGGGAAGAAGCAGAGGAGATGATGAAGGTAAAGCTGCGCTTTGCTTTCGGAAAAATAACCCCTTCTAACGAGTTGGTAGAGAAGCGAATTATAAAAAATGATGCCGTTGAAATTAGAAATGGTGCCTATATAAAACGAGTAGCTTTTAATACGTATGAGATTAGCTATCAAGGAGAAAGCGTACAAGTAGATTTGAACCTACAAGCGGGCGAACTCTATGACCCTCCTTACCAATTAGGCTATCATTTTATAAAACGAGAATATTTTGGGGTCATACATTCAGGCGAGGGTGATGGATGGGATTTGTACCGACCATGTATGGCAAGCGTGATTATGTTTCAGGGGAAAATATACCTCATAGATGCGGGACCTAATATTTTGGCAAGTCTTAATTATCTGGGAATCAGCGTAAACGAGATAGAGGGAATATTCCATACACACGCCCACGACGACCATTTTGCAGGGCTTACTACGCTCATTCGCACAGATTGTAGGTTCAAATACTATGCTACCCCTTTGGTGCGAATGGCTGTTACCAAAAAGCTATGCGCTCTGATGTCAATGGAGGCTGAGAGTTTTAGTAGCTTTTTTGATATTCACGATTTGCCTTTTGATGAATGGACAAACGTAGATGGCTTGGAAGTAAAGCCTGTCTATTCGCCACACCCTGTTGAAACTAATATTTTCTTTTTTAGGGCAAATTGGATTGATGGCTACAAAGTATATGCACACTTGGCAGATGTAACCTCTGACGAAGTGTTGCAAAGAATGATTGTCGGCAACTCTCGCGAAGTAGGGATTACTGAAGAACGTTTCGAGCAAATCAAAGCAAAATATATGTATCCCGCCCATCTGAAAAAAATAGATATTGGCGGAGGAATGATTCATGGCAACGCCGAAGATTTCAAAGATGATAAATCGCATAAAATAGTGCTGGCACATACCTCGAAGGCACTCACGATGCAGCAACGAGAGATAGGTTCGTCTTCTGCCTTTGGTATGGTAGATGTGCTTATTCCGAGCAATAGAGATTATTTGGTGGAGTTTGCACAACGACATATCAAAAATTATTTCCCGCAAGCATCTGATAATGAGATAAATTATTTGCTTAATCACCCAATAGTGAGCTATAATGCAGGCTCTCTTTTGCTAAAAAAAGGGGCTGAATCCAAATATGTATATCTGCTACTGACAGGCTCGGTGGAGTTTTTACACGCCAAAACGGGCAAGCACGATACGCTCCCTGCTGGCTCATTTATAGGCTTTTATGCGGGATATTTGGGACTTCACTCGCCTGAAACTTATTGGGCTTCTTGCAATATCCATGTATTGCAGATGCCGAGCAATTCGTATCATGAGTTTGTAGCGCGCAATAACCTTTATAGCGAACTCAAGCGAATGGAAGAGTATATCTTGTTTTTGCAAAGTACGTGGCTTTTCGGAGATGTAGTTTCTTTCCCAAGTTTGGCTCTCATCGCCAAGCAGATGCAGAAAATACAACTTTCTCATAACTACCAAATCCCTCTTTTTCAGAGTGATAAATACCTAAACAATCCATTTTCCATTAATGGTCATGCCCACGAAGATATGCTTCATATCATAGATAGTGGGAGTGTATCTATCAAAATTTTTGACAAAGAAGTAGAGCAATTAGGGAAAGCAGACTTTCTGGGTGGCGATAAAACCATACTCGGCAAGCACCGTAAGTTTGACCTCAAAAATGTAAAAGCAATGCTACCCAAAGATACTTCGCTCTTTGCCTTGCCTGCTTCTGCGGTCATAGATATTCCCATTGTGCATTGGAAACTATTGGAAACGTACAATAAGCGTATCAGGGCTATTTACAATGAGCTATAAGATGTTTGTTTACTGCCGCTAATACCCCCCGATGTGTCAATTTAATCAGGGGTTTATGCTAAGTCCAATCCAATATCCTTGCGGTAGTATTTGCCTTCATAGCTTATCAGGTTTGCTGCCTTATACGACTTGGCTAAGGCATTTTCCAGAGAGTCTGCCAAAGCAGTGAGAGCAATCACTCTGCCGCCCGAAGTAATAATTTTGCCCTCTTTGAGCGAAGTGCCAGCATGAAAAGTAAGCACTTCGCTATCTACTTTTTCAAAGCCTGTCATTACTTTGCCTTTTTCATATTCTTCGGGGTAGCCACTCGCCACAAGCATTACCGTAGTAGCTGTTCGCTCATCTATTTCTATTTTTGCTTCGCTAAGGCGTTTTTGGGCAGCAAGGGCAAGCATTTCTAAAAAGTCTGATTTTATCCTCGGAATGACCACTTCTGTTTCGGGGTCGCCCATGCGTACATTGTACTCTATCACCCACGGCTCGCCCGCTACATTCATGAGTCCTATAAAAATAAACCCGATGAAATCAATGCCATCTGCCTGTAATCCTTTGAGGGTGGGTATGACTACTTTTTCCTCTACTTTTTGCATAAAATCCTCGTCAGCAAAAGGAACGGGAGAAACAGCACCCATGCCGCCTGTGTTTAAGCCTGTATCGCCCTCGCCTATGCGTTTGTAGTCTTTGGCAGAAGGCAGTATTTGGTAGGAAATGCCGTCTGTGAGTACAAAAACAGATAGTTCTATACCATTCAAATAGCTTTCTATCAACACTTTGGCACTCGCACTACCAAACTTTGCTCCTTCTATCATCTCTATTAATGTCTGCTTTGCTTCCGAGCGGTCAGAGGTAATAATGACTCCTTTGCCTGCTGCAAGCCCGTCTGCCTTCAGCACTATAGGCGTAGGGTGCGTTTCCAAATAAGCTAATCCTTCTTTCAAAGACGAGCTATCAAAAGTTTGGGCAGTAGCTGTAGGGATACCATGCTTGAGCATAAACGCCTTAGAAAAATCTTTGCTGCCTTCGAGCATCGCCCCTGTCTGCGAAGGAGCGATAAGTAGGATAGACTTGAGCCTTTCATCTGCCGCAAAAAAATCTGCAATCCCTGCTACCAAAGGTACTTCTGTACCTACCAGCACCAAATCCACTAAATTTTCGATACAAAACTTGCCCAAGCCCTCAAAGTCAAGGATACCAATATCGATATTTTGGGCTATTTGTGCTGTGCCTGCGTTGCCTGTAGCTACAAAAAGTTTTTTGCAAAGAGGACTTTGTGCTATTTTCCAAGCAAAGGCGTGTTCTCTGCCTCCCGAACCAATAATTAAAACATTCATTATTAATGATTTATATTGAATAAATTTTTTATAAAATGGTATATCTCTTTTGTATCGTACAACTTACATTATTCATTTAATCTGAATCTATCACAAGCCCAGACTCGCTTGCTATTTGTTGCTTGAGCATACTGAGTCTATTGTATTCTGAAAGCAAGAGATTTTCTTCTTCCTCTCCCAATTCTTCCTCTAATTGAGTTTCTATATTTTTTAATAAATTTTTTACAAATTTATACTTATGCTTTAATATATACTTGTAAGCCGTTTCGGGTAGTTTGTCCGAATCGCTTTCGTGTGGAATTACTATCTCGTGCATTATCCCCCAATTTTCGCTAATTTGGTATTTTTCGGTGGTAAGGTTAATCACTTTTTCTACTATTTCGGGGCTGCCGTAGCGAATCATGTGGCTATCATCTACTTTGATACCTTGCGTAATTGCTTCCTTGTACATTGTGAGCATTTGCAGATAAACGGGAGTGTGAAACTGCAATTCGTCTATCTCCGCAAGCAGGTATTCCCAAAGTTTTACCTCTCCCTCCACCAAATAATTTCCGTATTTGAGCAATAACCTTACGCACTCTTTCTCATGTACGGCAATGGTTTGCAGGTACTTGATGTCTTTGCGGGCAGGAGTTTCAACTTCCTCATTATTAGTGTAATAAACTTCTTTATCTGTAAAATATTCTTCTGTAGGTAGGGGAACATCATCAACATAAAAGGGCGGGGGAGGGGCGTTTTTAGATTTTTCTTCCTCCCTGCGAATATCCTCTTTTTTTTGTTTTTGCTCTTGTAGTCCTTTATTTATGAGTATTTTATCTATTTCTACAGATAAGATATGCACATCAATATTGAATAGTTCGGCACAGTGTTGTGTATAAACTTCTCGCTTGATGGCATCAGGAACTTTGCTGATGCTATTGGTAATTTCCCTGATAGCACCTGCCTTGCGGATAGGTTCGGTTTTTACCTCGCCAAGCAGTAGTTCGGCTTTGAAGGTAATAAAATCTTTGGCACTCTCTTGCAAAAACTCTTTAAAAGCGAAATTTCCTACTTTCCTTACATAGCTGTCGGGGTCTTCTCCTTGCGGAAATACCACAGCACGCACATTCATTCCTTGCTCCAAAATCAAATCTATCCCGCGCAAAGATGCTTTGATGCCTGCATTATCGCCGTCATAGAGAACTGTAATATTATCGGTAAATCGTTTGACAAGTTTTATTTGCCCTTCGGTGAGCGAAGTGCCAGAGGAGGCTACTACGTTAGCGATGCCCGCCTGATGCAGCGAAATAACATCTGTATAGCCTTCGGTAAGGTAGCAATTATCTTGGTTTCTGATTTCGTTTTTTGCTTGGAAAATGCCGTACAGCACCTCACTTTTCTTATAGACCTCACTTTCGGGAGAGTTCAGGTACTTTGGCTCGGCTTGCCCTCGCTTATCATCTTTTTTGAGCGTTCTTGCCCCAAAAGCAATTACTTTTCCCGCCAAATCGTAAACGGGAAACATGACACGCCCTCTGAACCTATCGTATTGGTTTGTTTTGCCGTTTTCTTCTTTTTTGATGATTAAACCCGCCTTTTCCAATATTTCCTCTGTGAAACCCTCTTTTACGGCGTTTTTTTCTAAGTCATGCCAATCGTCTTTGCTAAAACCTAAGCCAAATTTCTCTATAGTAGGCAGGGAAAAACCTCTCTCTTTGAAGTAGCTCATGCCCAATGCCTTGCCGTCTTCGTCTTCTGTGAGCAGTTTGTGATAGTAGCGTTGGGCAAACTGCATCATAATCAATACGCTTTCTCGCAGGGTTTGCTGTGCCTTGTACTCATCAGTATTCCCACTTGTATCTTCTTCTATTTCAATACTATACTTGTTTGCCAAATATTTGAGTGCTTCGGGGTAGCTCAAGCCCTCTATGTCCATCACAAATTTGACTGAGTCGCCCGCAGCCCCGCAGCCAAAGCACTTATAGATGCCCTTTGCGGGAGCTACAGAAAAAGAAGGCGATTTTTCATTATGGAAAGGGCAGCAAGCCCAATAGTTCTGTCCTTTCTTTTTGAGGGAAAGAAAATCCTGCACTACTTCCAAAATGTCTGCTCGGTCTTTTATTTGTATCTCGGATTGCTTTGTGATTCGCATAATTTTTTTTACTCAGCATGATTCATCACACAAAGATAGCACAATACAGCAATAAAAAGCTATGATAATTTCTTAGTGCTATTCATTGTTTCCGCAATCAATTCATTAATATAGTTGAGATTGAAATACAGCAAAAGAATAATTCCCGTCATTTCCAAAGATTCTTCGGTGGTCATTACAAAAAGATAAAGCAAGCTATCTCTGCCCATATTCAGTGTATCTATCTTCCCACTAAGCATTTCAAGCCCCACAGCCCCAAATACGAACATAGACCCAGCAATGATATAACCATTTCGCAACTTTGGTGGAATACTCATCAGGAACTTGATGGAATAAAGCCCAAAAATTAATAGAATTCCAATCATGGGAACTACCCAAGAATATTTGAAAAAACCAGTCCTTTCTACTGGAATGAAAGTTTTTGTAAAGTTGCTCAAACGCTCATGCAGCATCAGCACTTCGTCCATGCTCAAAAGTATAAATATGGCAGACATTTGTGTCCAATAATGCTTGATATATGAGGAAATAGCAGTATTACCAATTAATAATCTAATGATTAGGAACGTCTGCGAGGCTAAAAATAGTATGACCACACTAAAGTAAGTAGGAACGGTTTTCTCTTTCTCAAAATTGAACATATTGAAGAAAAAATGAGAAAACTCCTCTCTCGATTGCCCAGAAAGTTTGAACTGGATGATAGTTGCTAAGTTGAGTATAAACAGTACAAAAAAAATAACGGATAAAATGAAGATAATTTTTTTGGTATTAATACTTAATGGAATCATGGCAAATTAATAAATAGGTAATGTAGTTACTGAGGTTTTTATATTTGACCCAACAAACTTATACTCATGGCTTACTGCCGTTTGCATCGGCATCACCTATGCTAAGTTCATTGATGTAGCCAAAGTTAAAGTAAAGTAAGGTGATAATACCAATCATTTCCAAAGACTCTTCAGCAGTCATGGAAAGATAATAATACAGCTGTTCTGCCTCATTAAGTGTGGAAAATTGCGCACTTATTGTTTCAAAGCCAATAGCTCCAAGTACATACAAGCCACCAGAAACAATATAGCCAATACGCAAATGATTAGGAATCCTCATCAGAAATTTGATAGAATACAAGCCAAAAATAACCAAGAGCATACTCATAGGTACTACCCAAACAACCCATCCAAATTTGAATAACCCTGCACTATCTACTCGAACAAAATATAAATATCTTGCAACATATCCCAGACGCTCGTGTAATCTTACCATTTCATCAATGCTCAATAACAAAAAAATCAAAGACATCTGTGTCCAATAATGCTTGACATACGAGGAAACTTGAAATTTGTCGAGTAACCTGATGATAAGAAAGGTTTGGGAGGAGAGAAATAGCAGAATGACACTAAAATAAGTCGGAATATTTTTTTCCTCCTGAAAATTGAATGCTTTGTAGAAATACATAACAGCACCAGTCAGTTCTGTATCTGAACTCATTGATTGCATCACTGTAGCCCAATTCATTACAAAGAGAATGGCAAAAACAGAGCATAAAATAAAAATTACTCTTTTGATATTAATGGTCAATATAATCATATATATAATTTAGTTTAAGAAGCATTAACATTGGTCTTGATGAGCTGGTAGGCAACTTTGCAATGGTACAATGCCCAATGTGTTATTCCTATCAGCTCACAACTTTCTTCTACACCCGTTTGCATACTCGTATGATGCCATTTTTTAGGAATAAAAAGATGAATATCAATGGCTATAGAAAGAGCCAAAAAAGCCAGACTCAAAAATAAAAACAAGAAATTAGTTTTGAGAATAACTTGTTGATAACGTATCAAATAATAAATAATCAATAGACCATAAAGAGAAAAAATAGCTACTTCAGGAATAATCGTGTGATCTCCAATAGTTTCGTGTATCAGAAATAGGTCATCAAATAACAACATAAAACTAAGAAAGCCCCCCCAGAGTAAAAAATTGCGACTTGCTGTGTCTTTGCAGTTATCAAGCAGCCAATAGCCCAAAAAACTAACTGTCCCACCAACGCACCATAGCAAAACTATGATAGAAGCTACGAAGCCTGCATAAAATTTTAATTGCCCGATTCGTATGGCATCGTCCATCAAGTAAAATACTTTGACATTTTGTGTAACAGCAATGATGATGACAGAAGTAAGAATGCCCATAATTCCTATATAAACGAGGGCAATGGGCAGCGTATAAAACTCACGTAGCTTTGCTCGTATGAAGGCAATATCGATTTTGATGTTTTGCATATAATGAGGTAGAGAAAAAAATTTAAACTCATAAAAAAAATCATTTTTGCTTCTGCAAAAACTATAATTCAAACATACAAGGATTTTTTATGTTTTTTCATAAACACGCAAAAAATGTATGTTTATTTCTTGAACTGAAAATTATAGGTAATCACTTTGTAGTATATTTATATAGTAATATGCCGATAATTAGTTTTTCTATCTTTATTTTTCATCAAATTTTGCATTAAAGATAAGAAAAATCGCCTAAATTTTTGGCAAAGTGAAAAAAGTGATTATTTTTGCTATCGGAAACCAGACTCCTCTGAACTAATGAGTAATTATTAGTTGTTAGCTTGGAGTCAAAGTCATTAATGAAGACAAAAATTATATATTTATATTTTTGTTTCTTAATTTTGTATCTTATGTACAAATTTTGCTTAAATTGTATTGATTTTTTTTTAAATCTCAATTTATTAAGTAATTTTGTTGTTGGATTTATTAATAAACTTAAAGAAAAACACTTACAATCCATGAAAAAAGGTTTGAAAAAATTAGGCTTCTTAGTAGCAGTTGCTACAATTTGTGCTTTATCTCTCGGCAATGCACAAGCACAGGATGCGGCTAAACCTGAGAAAAAGTCAAGTATCCTTATCGGTGTGAAAGGTGGCGTGACTGTAAACAAGTTTCAAGTTTCTAGCAGCATGGCTGCAACTGAATACTATTCAGGTGGTCAGGCATTGGCTTTTGCACACATTAACTTCAATAGCTGGGTAGGTACAGCATTGGAAGTTGGTTTCTCTCAAAGCGGTGCAGCTCGCTTTAACCGTCAAGATGGTTCTGTTCCTTTCACAAACGGCGTAGTTGATTACCGTTTGAGCAATGTTCAGGCTAACTTCTTGACTTATTTCAAGTTGCCTATTCTTTCTGTATATGAACCAAAGATATTCTTCGGTCCATCTATGGATGCGAATGTATATGCAACTGGTAACAGAGAGTCTGTAGTATTTGACAGAACTACAAAAACTCGTACTGACGCAACAAACAGCTTTAAGTCTATGGACTGGGCTATGATAGTTGGCTTAGGTCTTGATTTTGACATTAAGTTTGCTACTTTGATGGTAGATGCTCGTTACAGACATGGCATCACTGACATCAACAATGCAAGAGGTCTTGGCAGCAATGCTGATGTTCGCACAAGAGGTTGGGCTGTAAATGTAGGTCTTGGCTTCAAAATTGGTAAGTAATCTAATTCATACCAAATGAATAAAAACTCTCAAAGTCGCCTTTGAGAGTTTTTGCTTTTTATTAAGTACATATAATTTTCTCTTATGCCTTTGCCAACTTTAGTAAAAAACGGACAAATAGACATCAATTCTTTGCGAGAGGAATACTTAAAAGCAGTAAATGACGATAAGGGGATAGAGTATCTTTTGGGTATTCTTGCCAAAAATAATTCATCAGATGCGCTTGTACTTGCCTACCAAGCCTGCTTAGAAACGCTTAAGGCAAAAATACTTTGGAATCCCTTAGAAAAATTAGCACTTGCCAAACAGTCCCAACATACTTTTGCAAAAGCAGTAAGCAGCAGCCCCAATAACTTAGAAATTAGATTTTTACGCTATTCTATCCAACTTTCCCTGCCTTCCTATCTCTACCTTAGCAACGATTTGGAAGAGGATAAAAACCTGATATTAAAACTTATACAAGAGGTAGAAGTCCAGCAGATAGGGACAGAAAACTTGAAAAGGATAGCAGATTTTATGCTGCAAAAAGGGCAATGCTCCCAAGCAGAAAAAAAAGTAATCTCTTTGGTCTATACCAAACTCTAATTAAATTTTCTACCATTATTAGAGTCCGTCTATATCTTCTAAGAGTTGGAGAGAGTCCAAATTGATATTTAAACTATCAGGTTTTGGTTTTATTCGTGTTGGGCAGAAGTAGGGCTTACTTATTTTTATACTTGGTTTTGGGAAAGACCCTTTTGTGATGCCTAACTCAGGGTGGTCATATACTTTTTCCATGAAAGTAGCGAAAACGGGCAGTGCTGTGCGTCCGCCTTCGCCCACGTTACCGTTGCGAAAGTGAATACTACGGTCATCGCCACCTACCCACACCCCTGTTACTAAGTCTTTTGTAACACCAAAGTACCAACCGTCAGCATTATTAGTAGAAGTACCAGTTTTGCCACCTATTTCGTTGCCTCCAAATAATTTTGGGTAGGCATACAAGAATCCTGACGTTCCCATTGGTTCTTGCAGCGAGCCTTGCAGCATATAGGTCATCAAAAATGCAGATTCGGGTTTAAGTGCCGCTACTCTTTTAGGGATAAAGCGATGAATAATTTTTCCGTTGGCATCTTCTATTCGAGTAATAAACATAGGCTCTGTCCAAACGCCTTCGTTTAAGAAAGTACCATAAGCACCTACCATTTCATAGAGGCTTACATTGCTTGAGCCTAAACTGATGGAAGGAACTTCGCTGAGTTTACTCGTAATACCCATTCGGCGTGCATAATGAGCTACAGTAGTCCAGCCAATAAGTTCGGTGAGTTTGGCAGCAACCGAGTTAATAGACCTGCCCATAGCATGGCGAAGTGTCATACTGTCATAGGAAAAAATCCAGTCGGCATTGTGCGGGAACCATGATTTGTCTTCTCCGTTTTCTTTGTACCTAATATATACGGGAGCATCTACTAAGCGGCTGCAAGGTGAATAGCCCATAGAGTCGATAGCAGCTGCGTAGAGAATCGGTTTGAAAGTAGAACCAGGTTGCCTTTTTGCCTGCATTACGTGGTCGTATTTGAAATATTTGTAGTTAATGCCTCCTACCCACGCTTTTATGTTCCCTGAAGAGGGGTCAAGGGTCATTAGCCCTGCATGGAGGAATTTTTTATAATAACGAATAGAGTCTAACGGACTTAGTAATGTATCAGTTTCTCCATTCCAAGAAAATACTTTCATTTTCTTTGGTCTGTTTAGGTATGCCTGAATGGAATCGGGCTTTCCTGCATATTTTTTCGCTAATTCTTTGTACCATACCGTACTTTGTGCTACATTTTCTATGTAGTTTGGCAGCACTTCGCCCCTTTTATTTGTCCAAGGCACTAATCCTCTCCAATGATTATCAAATACTTTTTGGAGGGGTGCTATTTTTTCCGCTACAGCTTCTTCGGCAAGTTTTTGCATTCGAGAATCTATAGTAGTATAAATCTTAAAGCCATCGGCATACAAATCATAACCGTTTTGCCTACACCACTCTTCCAAATACTTATTCATCTCATTTTTGAAATAAGTCCCTGCCCCTTCCTCTGAATTCTCGATTACTAACTTTGCTTTGATAGGTAATTTTGTAAGCGAATCATATTGATTTGCCGATAAATAGCCGTATCGTTGCATCTGATACAGTACGGTATTTCTACGGCGAAAAGCATTGTCATGATTTCGAAAAGGATTGTAATAAGTAGTTGCTTTGAGCAGCCCAACCAAAAGGGCAGCTTGCTGTGCGTTTAGCTTTTGGGGCGTGGTATTGAAGAAGGTTTTTGAGGCGGTATAGATACCAAAAGCACTGTTTCCGAAATCGACAGTATTTAGGTACATAGTCATAATTTCTTCTTTGGTAAAATGTTTTTCCAAGCTAATGGCTGTAATCCACTCTTTTGTTTTGACAATGAGGGCGTTGATGATAGGCACATTTCCAAGCAAGCCCCGAGATTCCTTGCCCCGCATTTTAAAAAGATTTTTTACAGTCTGCTGGGTAAGGGTACTGCCGCCACGCGGGTCGCCACCTACTATAGATGCGGCTACTGCCATGATTGCCTTCAAATCTATGCCCGAATGTTCGTGGAATCGTATGTCTTCGGTAGCTATTAGTGCTTCTATGATGTAAGGTGAAAGTTGTTCGTATGTTACAGGGGTGCGGTTTTCTTTGAAATATCTGCCCAAAAGTACGCCGTCTGCCGTATAAAGTTCGGACGCTGTAGGCATTTTGGGGCGTTCCAACGATTCTATGCTTGGCATCTCACCAAAAAGATATAAAAAGTTATATTCTACAGCCTTGAAATATAGCACAGAAGCCAGCAAACCGACAAAAAAAGCACTCCAATACCTACGAATCCACTTTTGCCGCTTAGTTTCAGTTGATTTGGGTACGAAAAAACGAACCACAGGAGTTTGCAAAACTACTGTCTTATATTTTTTAAGGGACGAAAAAATACTATCTTTCATTGATTTGTTCTCTTGCATAGTCGCAACAAATTCAGACTAAATTTATTAAAAAGAAACGCAATATAAGTAAAGTTACCAAATTTGGTAATTGAAAAGACAAAATGATTTTATTTTTATTTTGTAAAACCTTTTTTATCTTTATTTGCTTATTACCTTTGAGATTTACACCTAATCAAAATTGACTTTATCATAGAATTCTTACAGAGGTCATCTGTTCAAAAAAAATTATTTCATGGAAAACAAAGAAGTACAAAAAGGAAGAAACTCACTTCAAGATTATTTTGAAGTGAATGATATGTTCCGATATTTTACAAGGGTATTCAAAAAAGACCCCAATAGCAAAAATAATTTTAACCTTCGCATGATGCATGGCATTAATCGAATTTCTATTGTGATGTTTTTATTGGCGTTTGTAGTTTGGATTGTCAAAAGATTGATGTAAATTGAGCGCATGAATATAGAAGAGTTGCGAGTTTTTTGTCTGTCTTTGAAAGGAACATACGAAGAACTACCCTTTGACGAAAACACATTGGTTTTCAAAGTAATGGGCAAAATATTTCTTTTGACAGACATAGCAGATTTTGGGAGCATCAATGTAAAATGCGACCCTGAAAGGGCTGTAGAGCTTCGAGAACGCTATGAGTGTGTGAAAGCAGGCTACCACATGAATAAAAAACATTGGAATACCATAGAAATAAATAGACAACTCTCAGATAATGAGATAAATCAATGGATTTTGCACTCATACGAATTGGTAGTAAGTAAGCTAAACAAAGCAGACAAAGTATTTTTAAATGAGTTGTAATAAAAGAATAACTCCGATTTTTCTCAAGAGTTTTTTGAGTGTTGCATTGTTGCTGACGTACGTATTGGCAAGTGCAAATGTTCCTTTCTATGCCGTAGAGGGTTGGGTACGGCACCAGCAAACAGGCGAACCTATAGCAAATGCGTCTGTGCTGCTGACGAATATAGAAAAAAAGAACTTTATTAAGGTGCTTACCGACCAAAAAGGATATTTCTATGCCCTCTTAGAGCCAGAGCAGATTTATGATGTAAGCGTGAGCCACCCCCAATTCTTCACCAAAGTAAATGCAGAAGTCAATACCACTACACGCAATAAAATTTCCCAGCTATCTTTTAGGCTCGATGAAGTATTGGTAGGGAAAGGGGTGCGCATAGAAGGCATCGAGTTTGACCCTAATACGAATAATCCCACACTACAGTCAGAAATTACCCTCGAAAAGTTACACAAACTCATGGAGGAAAACCCTCATTTAGTATTTGAAATTGGAGTGCATACCGATTCTCGTGGCAATGATGAGTACAACCTAACGCTATCGCAGGGGCGAGCAGACGAGATAGTTTTTAACCTACTCAGGAAGGGGGTTCCCAAGCCAAGATTGATAGCAAAAGGCTACGGAGAAACGCTTTTGGTAAATCACTGTGCCAACGGAGTACGGTGCAATGGAAACGAGCATCAGCTTAATAGACGGATAGAATTTATCGTAAGAGATATTTTATATTTAGACAAATAGGAGGAAAGTTAGCCCGTTTTCAAGGCATACCTAATAATCTGCTCTACGGTAAGATTATGCCCATATTTTTTCACTACTGCCTGCACTGTTTTTTCTGCTGCAAGTTTCGTAATGCCTAATGCAAATAAGCCATTCACTGCTTCTTGAACTACTGATGCCGAAATATATTCATTCATCACCGATTCTTTGATTTCGCCCGATTGCAGGTTTTCCTTGCGAATTTTGTCTTTAAGTTCTACAATAATCATTTGTGCCGTTTTTGCCCCTATCCCCTTTACACTTTGGATAGTTCTCACATCTTCCCTTGCTATAGCCTCCCGCAACTCGTTGGAAGTGAGCGAAGAAAGTGTCATTAGGGCGGTGCTTGGTCCTACGCCCGAAACACTAATGAGGTGCAGGAAAAGTTTTTTATCCTCTATGTCCAAAAAGCCAAAAAGCGTGTGCGCATCCTCTCTGATGCTTAGGTAAGTGAATAGTTTACAAGGCTGATTTACAGATAGATTGGAAGTAACATTGAGCGGTGTCCTTATTTCGTAGGCGATGCCGTTTGCTTCTATTACTGCCAACATTGCTTCCTTTTGCACCAAAACTCCTTTGATGTATGCGTACATAATTTTTTGAATTGAGTTTTTAACTATCTTTCCATGCAAAAGTAGTTAAAAAATAGACTTTCTACAAATATTGCAGCCCTAAAGGTCTAAAACACAATTTTGTAGAGCTGGCTTTATATCAGTTAGCACTTTCTCTTCGCCCAAGAGAAATTTTCTAACGAATTGTCAGTTTTTATCATACATTAGCACCTTTTTAGGCAGTCTTTGGCAAATGAAATTATTTTTATGTCATTGTTTTAATGCCAAAATGACAGATAATCCTATTGGCACATACATTGTTAAAACTCTTGTTAATTAAGATGATTAAAATCACAGTTGAAAAATATTCAAAATATATCAAAAATTAAGAAAACATCATGGGAAAAATTATAGGCATTGACTTAGGTACTACGAACTCTTGCGTAGCCGTTATGGAAGGAAATGAGCCTGTCGTAATTGCAAATAGCGAGGGCAAAAGAACTACGCCTTCTGTTGTTTCTTTTATGGACAACGGAGAACGCAAAGTAGGCGACCCAGCTAAACGTCAGGCAATTACCAACCCAACGCAAACGGTAATGTCTATCAAACGTTTCATGGGTAAAAAACAAAAAGATGTAGGAAAAGAGTTAGAAACTATCTCTTACAAGGTAGAAAGCGGACCTAATGATACGGCACGCGTGAGGATTGGCGATAGGCTCTATACACCACAAGAAATTTCTGCAATGATTTTGCAAAAAATGAAGGCTACAGCAGAAGACTTCTTAGGTACTACAGTTACAGAAGCGGTTATTACCGTTCCTGCTTACTTCAACGATGCAGAACGCCAAGCAACAAAAGAAGCTGGGCAGATAGCAGGTTTGGACGTAAAGCGTATTATTAATGAGCCTACGGCGGCAGCTTTGGCTTATGGCATGGATAAGAAAAATAAAGACATGAAGATTGCCGTATTCGACTTGGGCGGCGGTACTTTTGACGTTTCTATTTTGGAATTAGGTGATGGCGTATTCGAGGTAAAGTCCACAGATGGCGACATTCATCTCGGCGGTGATGATTTTGACCAAGTGATTATCAATTTCTTGGCAGATGAATTTTTGAAAGATGAAGGCATAGATTTGAGAAAAGACCCGATGGCGTTGCAACGCTTGAAAGAAGCGGCAGAAAAAGCAAAAATAGAACTTTCAAGCTCTATGGTTACAGACATTAACCTGCCGTACATCATGCCTGTAAATGGTATTCCTAAGCACTTGGTTCGCACTCTCTCAAGGTCAAAGTTTGAGCAAATGGCGGATAACTTAGTACAAAGAACTCTTGAGCCTTGCAAACGTGCCTTGAAAAACTCTGGCTTGACATTGGCTGACATAGATGAAGTAATTTTGGTGGGCGGTTCTACGCGTATCCCTAAAATCCAAGAAGAAGTTGAAAAATTCTTTAACAAAAAACCTTCTAAGGGCGTAAACCCCGATGAAGTAGTAGCGATTGGTGCGGCTATTCAAGGAGGTGTACTCACTGGCGAAGTAAAAGATGTATTGTTGCTTGACGTAATTCCTCTTTCTTTGGGCATCGAAACTTTGGGTGGTGTATTTACCAAACTCATCGAGGCAAATACGACTATTCCGACAAAGAAATCTCAAACATTTTCTACGGCGGCAGATAATCAGCCTTCGGTAGAAATCCATGTGTTGCAGGGAGAAAGAACAATGTCTAAAGACAACCGTTCACTCGGTCGCTTCCACTTAGACGGCATTCCGCCCGCACCAAGAGGTGTTCCGCAGGTAGAAGTAACGCTTGACATAGATGCAAACGGTATTTTGCAAGTTTCAGCAATGGATTTGGGAACTAAGAAACAACAAAAAATACGCATAGAGGCTTCTTCAGGACTAAGCGATGCTGAAATCCAGCGAATGAGAAACGAAGCAAAGGCTAACGAAGCGACTGACAAATCTGAAAAGGAAAAGATAGAGAAAATCAATGGTGCAGATGCGATGGTTTTCAATACAGAAAAGCAGTTGAAAGAGTACGGAGAAAATCTTTCAGAAGCACACAAAACGGCTATAGAGGCTGCCCTGATGGATTTGAGAAAATCTCATGCTGAAAAAGACATAGATGGCATAGACCGCGCTACAGAAGCATTGAATGCAGCATGGCAGGTTGCTTCGGCAGAAATGTACAAAAATACAGGTGCAAATGCAACTGGCGGACAGACAGGCGAAAACGGCAACGGCGGTGCAAATAATAATGCTGGCGGTGCAGAATATACTGACGTAGATTACGAAGAAGTGAAAAAGTAATTTTTGCAAATTCGCATCAGAATATAAAGGAGTTGGCTACCACAAAAAGGAGCTAACTCCTTTGTTTTTCTAAAAACCATTGGCTATAAAGGTATCACCCGAATCGTCTGGCAAAATCTTAAGTACTCCTGCTAATGTCATTTTTACCAATACTTCGGAGGCTTGTTTTATCTCTATCCCTGCTATTTGGGCATAAGTGGGCAAATCAATTTTTTCATTATTTCCCAAATATCTCATCAGTTTTTGCTCATTTTCACCGTATTGTAGGTAAGTATCTTTGCCATTATTCATTCCCTTGAGTATATTACGCATTTCTCTGCTCGCTTGTATGCTTTTATCGGCTACGCGAATGTACGCCCTGCCAAGCCCCGTTTTGAAATTATAAATAAGAAAAACAGGCTTTATTTCGCTTTGTGGAATAGAGAAAACCAGCACAAAACGGTTTGGAGAAACCAGCACTTTTGCCATTTCATACTGTATGGCAGGCTTACAATATTTGGAAAGAGCCTCTTTCATCACAAACTCATCTTCTAAGGCGTGCTTTAGCCCCGCTATAGTGCCGTCATCATCTACCCCAATGATGAGTTTGCCCCCTTTGGAATTGGCAAAGGCAACAACTTCACGCATGATTTTATCGGGATAAGTGGTTTTCCTCTTAAACTCTATTTGCAAGCCCTCTCCTTGGGCAACTATTTTTTTTAGCTCAGAAAAAGTCATTTTTTTGATGTAACGCTTAGAAAATTACTTTGTTCAGCAGATTTGTTTTCTATCTATCCTTACTCATAAATCCAGACTCGTAAACTTCATAGGTAAAAGCATATCAACAGAGTCGCACACATAAATCTTGCCCTGCCCGCCTTCCATAATTACCCGAATAGGAGATGCTTGCTTGTGCTGATATTCCGCAAGCACCTGCCTGCACGCCCCGCAAGGATTGGCAGGGATAAAGAAATCCTCATCTTTTCGCCTTGCAGTTACAGCGACCATTATTACTTTCTGACTTGGGTAGTTCGCCCCTGCCGCAAAAATAGCCGTCCTCTCCGCACATAAGCCCGAAGGATAGGCGGCATTTTCCTGATTGTTGCCTCTGACTACTGTTCCATCATCAAGCAAAATCGCCGCGCCAACGTAGAAGTTGGAATAGGGTGCGTATGCCGTTTGTGTAGCTTGTCTTGCTACTTGCAACAGCGACAAAGCAGCCTTATCAAGCTCACTTTCCTCATCATGTACCGTTACAAAAATATCAAATGCCAATTTCCAAGCCATAATTGTTTTATTTTTTTTTGCGCCCACTCAAGAAAATATACCTACCCAAATACTTGTTATAGATGTTGATAGGTACAATTATAACAAAATTTGAAAAGAATTTGTAAAAATATTTTTATATTATATCATTTTTTGCAAATATTTGCAATATTTTTGCATACATTTATTTTTGATAATGTTCCGTTTCGCCCCCAATAGTAAAATTTGTTTACTCTCATCATATTTTATATAAACTGTACTGACGCTTATTCGTTTTTGTACATCTTTTGTTAATATATTTTCATCATTTAACTTAACTCATTGCGACCATGAAAAGGTGCTATGTTTTACTCTTACTGCTAACTATTTCAGCATTAAAAGTTTCAGCCAGACAAAACCCTGACGCTTTGTCTAAAATTAATATCGATAGCTTGGAAAGCATCATGCAATCCTCCAAAGGCGATAAACACAAATTGGCAAACATCTATGAAAAAATGGGTAATATTTTTTACGCCAATGATGATAGCCAAAATGCTTTGAGAAACTTCCAAGAAGCCCTTAAGCTATACGAAGAACTCAATGACACCCAAGGGGCAGCATCTTTGTATGAGAATATTGGCGAAATGTACTTCGACCAACGCAATTATACTAAGGCATTGGAATACCTCCGAAAAGCCCTCTTTAACCAAGAGAAATTGGTGAATAAAGAAGGTATTGTGCAGGCAACGCTCAAAATGGCGGAAATATACCAACAAAAAGGGGACTTACGCACCGCCAGAGAGTATAACCTTAAGGCGTTAGAGGGGGCTGAAGAGCTGCGAGATGGCAAACTTATTGGAAATGCTCTTAGTAATCTCGGAGATGTATTTGTCCAGCTAAATGACTATCAGGGAGCCTTGCAGTACACATTGAGGTCATTAGAAATCAAACGTAATGCAGGAGATAGGAGTGGTATGGCACATGTGCTTACTACCATGGGGAGTATTTATACTAAATTAGGTCAGTACGAAAAAGCAACCAACTATTTCCAAGAAGGTCTGGCTATAGCCAAAGTAATTAATGCACGCCAATTAGAGCTAAATCTATACTTTTCCCTATTTGAATACCATGAATCCAAGGGTGATTTCAAAAAAGCGTTGGAATATCATAAAGATTATGTTGTCCTGAAGGATAGTCTTTATAACATAGCAAGAGATAAGCAGATGAGTGAACTTGCGGTACGCTACGAATCTGCCAAACAAGAAAGGGAGAACTTAGCCTTGCAGAAAAAAATAACCGAAGACCAATCTGCTATCCAAAGCAGGAATCAGCTACTCATAGCTGCAGGAATAGGTTTATTAATCATATTGGGCTTTTTGGGATTAATCTACAGAGATAATCAGAAAATAAAACAACAAAATGCACTCCTCAAGAAAGATGAGGTAGAGATTAAGCGTAAGAATGAAGAATTGCAACTTCAGAAGAAGGAACTTGAAGATAGGAAAGAAGAAATAGATGCCCAAAATGCAGAGTTGGAGAAACGCAAAGAAGAAATTGAGGAAAAATCAGAACAGCTTGAATTTGCGTACAATGCAATCAATGAAACAAATTTGGAGCTACGAGAGCAAAAAGCAGCTATCAAAGAGCAAAATGTAGAACTAAGCCATAAAAATCAGCAAATAACAGAAAGTATTCGCTACGCCAAAGAAATTCAAGAGGTGTTTCTGCCTTCGGAAAAGCGCATGAAAGATGCTTTTAAAGACCATTTTGTGATTTCGAAACCAAAAGAAGTGATAAGTGGCGATTTTTATTGGCTTGCTCAGAAAGAAAATAATGGCAGTAAAAAAACAATTATTGCCACTGCCGACTGCACAGGGCATGGTGTTCCGGGTGCTTTGGTTTCTACGATTGGAGGCAGTATTCTCAATCAGCTTATCAATGAAAGAGGTATGACGCAGCCCAACGAAATACTCTTTGCCCTCAATGAGAACTTTGTAGAGGCATTGCAGCAAGAGCAAAGTAATATTGGGGATAGCATGGATATCTCGCTCTGCGTAATAGACCACCATACCAATAAAGTAACTTTTTCGGGGACAAAAACTCCTGTTTTCTACGTGCAGGACGGCTTAATACACGAAATAAAGGGAAATCCAAGACATATCGGAGGCTTGCATAGGCAACGAAGACGCAATGTTAGCTTTACAAACGAGGAGTTCGACATAAGCAAGCCTACCACCCTATACATGATTTCTGACGGCTATTACCATCAGTTTGGGGGAACGCCTTTCCGAAAGTTTATGAGGGATAACTTCAAAAAATTACTGTTAGAAATTGCCGCAAAACCTTTGGCAGAGCAAAAAGCAGTTTTGGAAACTACACTTGCTAATTGGATGCTACAAACAGATGCCTCTGTAGCCCCTTTCCCGCAAATAGATGATATTCTGATTGTTGGAGTAAAGTTATAGGCTATTAAGAATAGATATAATAATAGTTTTAACGCTACCATTCCCTAAGAAAATGGTAGCGTTTGCCTTTTTCTAACTCCTTGCCAATTCCTCCATTGCCTTTACGAACAAATCTAATTCCTCCAAAGTCGTATAAAGATGGGGCGTTACCCTGATGCCTTTTACTGCGTCCATATCGATAGCTACAGTAAAAATTTTGTGCTTATCGTATAGATAATCAGCTATTTGTGCGGGCGTTTTTCCTGCAATGCCTACATTGCCCAAGCCGCAAGAACGCTCTGCTTCCATGGGCATATTGAGGATAATTTTTGGTACATTTTGCAGCTTTTCAGCCCAATAGTTTTTCAAATAACGCAAGCGGGCTTCTTTGCGTTTGATGCCGATGGCGTTATGAAAACGGATAGCATTCGAGATGGTAAGGTACGTCCAGCAGGGGTGCGTGCCTATGCGTTCGAACTTGCGAATATCGTCATCGGGGAAGCCTGTTTCGCTGTAAAGTCCCCACACTTTTTTGATATTTTCTTTTTTGATATAAAGCAAACCTGCCCCAAGCGGTGTGCAAAGCCATTTGTGCAAACTTGTGCCGAGATAGTCGCAGCCCAAATCGGGAATTTTGAAATCAAGATGTGCAAAAGCGTGGGCGGAGTCCGAGATAATTTCTATGCCTTTGCTATGTGCCATTTCTGAAATTTCTCGTATTGGGAGTATCTGCCCCGTAATGTTTATCATGTGCGTTACGAGCATCACTTTGGTTTTGGGCGTAACGGCTTTTTCATAACAATCTACAATTTCTTTGCTACTTTTTGGGTGCAAAGGCAGAGAGATAACCTTATTTTTGGAGCCATAACGCCTTGCTCGCATATAAAAAGCCTCAAGCATACTTCCGTAATCTTGGTTAGTCATAATTGCCTCATCTCCTTCTTTGAGGGTTTGTAAGCCCAAAATCACCGTTTCTAAGGCTTCAGTGGTGTTGCGAGTTATCATGATTTCTTCGGTAGAAACTCCCGCCAATTTTGCTAATTGCTTTTTAACTTCCTCTCTGTCTTCGCTTTGCTTTCGCCGCATATAGAACGAGGGCATTTCGTTCATCATATTAATATTTTTGAATAGGGCGTTCATCACCTCTACGGGTTGGGGTGAGCAGTAGCCATTTTCCAAATTGATGAAATGCGGTGATTGGATAAAGGCTTTTTGGATAGTGAACCAAAAATCTTCGTCTTTTGCGGCTTCTTCGGGAGAAAGATGCTCGATTTTTTTGGCTGCATATTCTATGTTTTCTATGCTTATTGTACGTTCTTGCTCTACTTGATTCCAAGAAGGCAGTGTGGTAAGTGCGCCCAAAGCACTACTTTTTGTAATAAAATCTCTGCGTGAAAGTGCCATAAATGATGATGAAATAAGAGTGATTGATAAGGCACAAGTTAGTTTGTTTTTTTGGAAATACAAAATTTTAGGAGTTTACTTCCCAAGCGCACTAAAGCAGCGTTATTTTGTTTCTGCCAAGTTGTACTAATCCTTCGTATTCCATTTGCTTGAGTAGGCGAGAAACTACTACTCTTGCCGTTCCAAGCTCATTGGCAAGCTGTTCGTGGGTGGTAGTGAGGGTTTTGCTTTTGGCAAGCTCGCATTTTCTTTGTATGAAATGAAGTAATCGTTCATCTACTTTTTTGAAAGCAATCTCATTGACTACTTCGAGGAGTTCCTCAAATCGCTTGTGGTAAAGGCGGAAAATATAGTCTAACCATTGCGGATATTCTTTGATGAGTGAGCTTACTTTGTCGTTGGGGACAAACAATATTTCGCATGGCTCTTCGGCTACGGCTTTTACTTTGCTGGTATCGTCATGGATAGCTCCCAAAAATGACATGATGCAACTTTCACCCGCCTTGATGTAGTAAAGCAGAATTTCTTTGCCATCTTCATCTGTTCGAATGACCTTCATACTCCCTTTGGTAACTATAGGAATGGCTTTGATGTAGGCATTTTCTCGCAAGATAATTTGCCCTTCTTCAAAACTTTTGGCTACTCCGTACTTTAGGAGTTTTTCTCTGATTTCGGGAGTAGCCCTAAACTCCATGATGCTTTCCAACTTATCCATGTTTTTGCCTATTCTACTGTTTTTTCATTTTTCTTCGGCTCAAAATTATTGAATAATAAGCCACCCATCATTGCTCCGTAAAGAGTGCTATTGAGGGGTTGCGAGGTGATGGCACAAGTACCACTTGCACAACCTATGTAAAAATAGTACAGATAGCCACCTATGGAACCTGCAATGATGCCAATGATAGAAATTTTGTATTTATTGATGAAATTCATTTTCTTATTGCTGTTTTTTTCTTGTACTGATGCCAAAAGGAAGATAAAGGGGGCAAAAACTCACAAAACTTGTAAGAATAAAAACGCCTGCAAAAGCCAATAAGACAAGGGCTACTGTACCTGAGATTTGATTCATCAAATAAAGCCCAATAATGATGAGCGCCACTACAATTCTGACTGCCCTATCGATCTTTCCCATGTTTGCTTTCATAATTTTTTTTTGTTTAGAGTAAAATAAAGTTTAAAATAACGAATAAAAAGTGATGTAAAAAATGACATAAGTCATTATTAGGCAGTTCCTTTTAAAATTTTATTCCAATATAACCAAGGAAGCCCATGCTTTTTAAGTTGGTACATACTCCACCGTTCTTGGCTTTGGTCAAAGGGGAAGGTTTCTGTCGGATTGTTGTCATAATCAAATTCTGCCAACACCAATTTTCCGTATCCCGTTACCAAAGGGCAAGAGCCATAGCCATTGTAAGTAGCGGAGAGATTTTTCTTTGAGATAGCCGCAAGCAAATTGCCTACCACAACAGGGGTTTGTTTGCGAATAGCGGCACCCGTTTTGGAGTTTGGGGTGCTGGTGGCATCGCCTAAGCCAAATACATTGGGATAACGGTTGTGTTGCAAAGTGTGCTTGTTTACGTCTACCCAGCCCAAAGGATTATTGGCTACTGCTAAAGGGCTATTTTTCACTACCTCTGGAGCAGACTGCGGGGGGGTAAGATGAATAAAATCATACTGTTCCTGTCTGATTACTTTTTCACCGTCTTTTTCAGTTTCAAAAATAGCTACTTTTTCATCTGCTCTGATTTCCACCAAATTTTGTTTATAATTTACCTTAATTCCGTATCTATCTACTACTTTTTGTAGCGTTTCGGCGTATTTTTTCACACCAAAAATAACCCCCCCTGCGGTATTAAACCTGATTTCTGCATCTTTCAATATGCCCCGCTTTCTAAAACTATCTGCCGCCAAATACATGATTTTTTGGGGTGCGCCTCCGCATTTGATAGGGGTGGAGGGGCTTGTAAACAGGGCTTTGCCATTTTTGAAGTTTTTGATGCACTCGTAGGTATAAGGAGCGACATCAAAGGAGTAGTTGCTGGTAACGCCATTTTTCCCTAAGTTGCCCGCCAACCCTTTGATTAGGTGCCAGTCCAGCTGAATGCCGAGGGCAACTACTAAAAAATCGTAACTATAAGTATTTCCGTTGCTGCAAGTTACTTCGTTGTTATCGGGGTTAAGTTTTGTAACTTTACTTTTTATCCATTTTGCCTGCTTTGGCATCACCTCCGCCTGCGGTCTTACTGTTTTCTGAATGTCAAAATCACCGCCGCCCACTAATGTCCATGCGGGTTGGTAATAGTGCTTTTCCGAAGGCTCAATAATCGCAATGTCTAAGCGACTATTACTGCGGAATAATTGTGCGGCAACAGCAATGCCTGCATTGCCTCCGCCAACAATGATAATTTGATGATGTGTTTTTTCCATATTTACGATTGAATTAAAGTGTAAAAAACGAGAGAAATCAGACGGTGAGAGTTGAGATAATCTGCCTTGCAAGATATACTTTTCATTTTCTTTTGTAGAGGCTGCATCGCTGAAATTTGCTCATTTCTCCCTATGCAATTCGCAAGAGCAAAAATACGCTTACTTAAAAAATAATAAAATGGATAGATACGGCAATAAGTTGGACAAATTATTTATTTGTGAGATTTTCTGAACCCCTCTGCTGTTAGTTGGGCGTATTTTTTAAAAAAACGAGAAAAATAAGCATAGTCTTCAAAGCCAAGCTGATAGCTAATTTCCTTGATATTCAAAGAAGTATGGACTAATAATCTTTTGGCTTCTGTGATAATACGTTCTTGAATAAGCTGGCTTGCTGTTTTCCCTACACTGTTTTTGCAAAGTACGTTGAGATAATTGGCAGAGATATTCATCATTTTTGCATACTCCCCCACCTCTTTCTTTTTACTAAAATGCTCATTAAGTAGTATTTCAAAGTTTCTCCACTTAGAAAAATGCGGGCTATTCACTTGTTTGGGTGGCTGCTCGTCATAGATGCGCTTTAGGTATTCTAAGATTATATATAAGTAGGCGAGCAGAATATCAGGCTTTGTGGGCGTGGCGGCAAGGTAGGTCTGATACTGATAAGTAAGCATACTGTGAATGAAATTTGTATCTCCAGAAATAGCTAAGTAGGGCAGGCTCTCTTGAGAATTAAAAAAAGGATATTCGTACAATCTGCTCTTGTAGGTTTGGATAAAAAAATTAGCCTCAAAGAAAATAGCATATCCATCTACGTTTGGGGAAAGTTCCCAGCTATGCACCTGACCTGGAGTTAAGAAAAAAGTAGCAAAGGCATGAATAGGATAATCGACAAAATCAATCGTATGCCGACCTGTCCCTTGAGTTACTATCATCAGCATATAAAAAGTATGCGTATGTGGCTTATCTATATTGGGGAAGCCTTGCACCAAACTCGATAGTTTAGTAATATAGAAAGTGTTGCCAATTTGCTCTAATCCGTCATTTTCAGGATAGTTAGCTATGCAGTATGTAGGATAGATTTTTTTCAAGGGTTTGATGTACGTTTCCTAAAAACGATAATTGAGTACCACGTTATAATTCACCATATCTACTTTGTTAATCCGATAGCGTTCATTATCATAGAGTTCTCCCTCATTAATTTTATAAGTTGCCAAAAGCTGCACGTCCAAACCTTCCAAAAATCCTTTGAATCGGTAGCGCATTTCTGCATTAAATTGGAAAAAAGAAGGCATTCCGTACTTATTTAGACGAGTATTTTTCACGTCAGGCAGTTGATAATGTCCAATTCCCCCTTCCAAACGCAATCTTTTTTGCGGAATTTGGTGGATAAAGTACAGATTTACCGCATGAACATCTCCAAAACCATCACTTCTTTCACGCTTCATAAAAGTAAAAAATGGTTCTAAACCCCACTCTCTTGGCGAAAGAAAGCGACTATCTGCGGTAATGCGAGTATAATTAAGTAAAAACTGCGTGTTTTTTCTTTGATAAGCAATTCGCCCACCCAACACCCAAGAATATGTATTTGGCTCTATGTAAGTTTTTGCTAAATCGGCATTTCCACCTTGATTTACAGCATCTTGCCGATTCGCTTGGAAGGCAATCAAAACTTTGTCCTTATTTTTTAAAGAAAAATTCTTTTCTATTTGGGCAAAAGTAAGGTTATAAATATTTTCTAAAAAATAATTTCTGAAGGTCAATTTTACTTGATTTTTAAACTGATAATGTCCACCAATTAAAAATAAACCCTTGCTTGTCAGGTTATTAGCATAGCCTGAACGACTGCCATCGGGATTTAAGCCTGTGGGGTAAGTGCCAATAGATTCCGCCATTCCATACCATTTTTGGGTGGAGCGAGGCGCAGAGCGGTACAAATAACCACCCTCAAAGTGCAGATTGGCATTAGGGTTTAGGTCTATCCAAAGTCCTTCCACAAAAGAAGGGCGCATTCTGCCATCTTGCGGATTGATAAAAGGCAAGGCGAGTAACTGTTTCCCAAAGTTAATGCTTGATTTTTTCCAAGTATAGCGCAAGAAAAGTTCTTCTATTCTTACCAATTCATTTTTTTGAGAAAAATTGGTAACATCATACAAGCCAATGACATAGCGGTCGGGGGCATTGGTAAGTGCATCATTTTGCGTAAAATCTGAGGAAGCAATATTATAAGTTACCGAACCGCCCACGCCCAACTGAAAACCCTTGTACTTTGCAGTTTGGTAGCCCAATACGCCCGCAACTGCATAACCATAAGTATCAGTAAGTTGCCCTTGATTATCATTCACCATCAAGAAGTTACGTAACAAACAGCTTGCTTTTCCTCTGGTAAAAACCTGCCGCAAAGTGGTGCTATCTTTCTGAATAGTAGCATTTTGTGCTTCTGCTTCTTTTGATAAAAATATGAAAAGTAAAATGCTTAAAATGAAGTATTTATTTATTTTCATGGTTTACTTTTTGTCTTTTTTAACCACTATTGGAATTTTATGACAACTAAAAGCGTTAAAAAACTTATAACTTAAAACTATTTTTTTCTTGCAGCTATGATTGGTTTAAAATTTCCAAATTTATGCTGCTCCTCTGAAAAGCCATCTGCAAAAGGCGCAAAAGGGTGGTCTATGGGCTTTCCTGCGATATTTTTCCAATCATTTTTCATCACAGTTTTGCGGACATCGGGGCGAGGCATACTATTTACGTAGGCTGCGATGTCCCAAGCCTCTTCGTCTGTGAGCAAAGGCGAGTTATAGCTTGCCCCCAAAGGCATATTGGCTTTGACGTAACCCGCAAATCGAGAAAGTCGAAATAAACCCGCCCCATTGTTATAGCTATTTTTTCCCCAAAGCGGAGGATATTGATAACCCCCTTTTTCTGTGTCAGGAACGCCACTACCGTCTAACTGATGGCAGGAAAAACACTTTTTCTCATAGACGATTTTTCCTTTTTCGGGGCTGGCAGCTCTGTCCATGTAAGCCAATTCCAATATGCCCGCCCCTGCTGGTTTTTCTTCTTTTTTTACGTCTTTTCCCAGCCAATGAATGTACTCAACTATCGCTTGCATTTCCCTGCTCGCTGTATCTAAGGGTTTTCCGTTCAGGCTACGTTCGAGGCAGTCGTTTACTCTTTTGGGAATAGTTTCTACCGTCCCAGACCTCTCCCTAAACTTCGGATAAGTAGAGGCAACTGCACTGTAATTATTCCCAAAAGGCTTTGTTCCCGCTTCCAAGTGGCAGTTTTGGCAGTTCATATCATTGCTCATTTTGGCGACAGAGCCATTTTTACCCAAATAAGCCGAAGTATTTTTTATCAATTCTCTACCATACCTAATGAGCTTGCCCTGCTCGTCTTGTGGAATAGTGCTTGTATCGGGTGCTTGCCAAAGAGTAGGTAAAGAAGCCTTTGCTTCAGCGGGCTTCGTTACGACTACACTGTTATTAGCAGTATTGGCAGTTTCTTTCCAATAAATATCAACATTTATACGCAAACCAAGCATTTGAGCAACTAATAAGCCCAATAATAAAACTATAGCTAAGGGTATGACAGCCAGCAAACCAATTAAGTAGCGTAGTTTTTGATTTAGTTCTTTATTTTCCATGCTATTAATGAGGCAATTTATCCCTAAATTTCCCATACACCCAAGTTCCTGCTATCGCACTCAATAGAGTTATAGCAATTACGCCAAAACCGTTGCCAATTTGGGCGAAAAGAGGACCTGGGCAGGCTCCCGTAATTGCCCAACCTAAGCCAAAAATTAACCCACCATAGATTTGCCCTTTGTTAAATTCTTTATTGTCTATAGTAATTTTTTCTCCATAAATAGACTTGATATTCAGTCTTTTAATGAGTTGGATAGAGATAAGCCCCACTACCACCGCAGTGCCTATGACACCGTACATGTGGAAAGAAGTAAGTTGGAACATCTCTTGGATACGAAACCAGCTAATAATTTCAGCCTTGATGAAAACAATGCCAAAGATGATGCCGACAGCCATGTATTTAAAATTATACCACCAAGGGTGCTGCAAGGCAGATTCATTGGTACACATTGCATCTGTGTGGCGAGTGTCGGTATTGATAATTTCTTCTATTTCAGGGCTTTCTATTGTATTTTGTATCATTTTTTTGAGTGTTTTGATATTTACCTTATTTGCTTGCCAATTTTGCAAGTGTTATCACTTGCGAAACCAATAGCCACTACTTTTTTACAAAAGCTTGAAAATCAAGGGTAATAAGACATTCGCAGATATGAAGCCGCCTACCATGAAGCTAATCGTTGCTATCAACGAAGGTAGCTGCAAATTAGCCAAGCCCATAATCGAATGACCAGACGTACAGCCACCTGCGTAGCGTGTGCCGAAGCCTACCATAAAGCCACCTAAAACAAAGAAAATAAAGCCTTTGAGGGTAAAAAGGTTTTTCCAAGCAAAAATTTCAGTGGGCATGAGTTGGCTATAATCAGTAATGCCATAGCTTGCTAATACCGCTTTTGTACTTTCTGTAACTTGCATATCTTGTGGATTTTGCAAAAACAAATGTGCTAAAAAACCGCCCAAGAAAACGCCTACTACAAAAAATAGATTCCAACTTTCTTTCTTCCAATCATATTTGAAAAAAGAAATATTTGCGGGCAAGCAAGCGGCGCATACGTGCCTTAAAGAGGACGAAATTCCAAATTTTTTATTTCCTAAGATGAGTAGTATAGGCACAGTAAGCCCTATCATCACTCCTGCCACTGACCAGTGCCAAGGGGATTTTAAAAGTTCTAACATAACTTTTTAAGAAGTATGAATTATAAAATTATAAACAATTAATTATGAGCTGAATAGCTTTAATAAAATCACTGTTAGTGTTTGTGGTGGCTAACAGAATTTATTAATCCTTATAAAGCTGTGATTGAGGCACAATTTCTTTTTTTTGCGAAGGACTTTCCCACATTAATTGCATGATTGCCCCTCCTGCTGCCTGATAATAGCTAATCTCGATGGTATATTTCCGTCCTGCTTCCAGCCTTATTTCCCCTGACCACTCCGTAGCTGGCTGGTCGTGCCATTGGTTTATTAGTTCTATACCATTCACAGTAAGTATTACCCCATCATCGGCGGTAGTATAGAAAGTATAATTTTCCGAATATTTAGGCTCTATGCTTCCTGTCCAAGCAATTTGATAGTCTTCTGTTTGCCCGTTGTCAAATGGTGATTTTTCCGACCAGTCAAAATCAATGACTGCATCTATTTTTTCTTGAACCAACTCATCATTGATATAATAATAGCCTTTCAAGCCACTTCCACGCCTATTGGGGTTCATTCTATTGACTTTATTGGTTTTGACACTTACAAGCTGCCTGATGGCGTTTTCGGTGCTTGCATCACTTGGGCGGCTTGCATCAGAATCATTGATACTTCCTTTCTTATCAATCAGAATAAAATGAGGGATACCGCTCACATTAAAGTCTGTCATAAAATTATTGTAAATCTCTGTATCTGGTGCTAAACGAAAATGATACCCTTTGATATTTTTTTGACTAATCGTTTTTTTCCATTTAGCGTCCGATTCGTCCAAGTTAAAATAGACAAAAGCCACCTCTTTACCATCAAATTTCTCTTGCATTTTTTGAGAATGAGGCATCTCGTTCATGCAAGGGGCGCACCAACTTGCCCATACATCGGCGTATACTACTTTCCCTTTCAGTTCAGCCAATACTTCTTGGTATGTTTTGGGTGAGCCATCAGCTTTTTTATCATCTATAAACACAAAGCCTGCATTGGAGGGAACACTATTATTTGTACTATTGTTTGTGGGAGTAGTAATAGTGGTGCTGGTAGTGTTGGTGTTTGTAGGCTTATTTTTTCCAAACAATGAAGTGAGCGATTCATTCGGATTGCCCACAAAAGCATTGTTATAAGCTGTTTTTCCGTCCCAAACATCATGGTCTATCCACATATCCGTTGTGCTAAGATTTGGGTGTTTTGCATATTTCACAGTCTGAGCATTGAAATCTGTATAGTTTTTATACGCATCTCCCATAGTTTTACCTTCAAAAAGCAAAGAAACGTATTTTTCAAAGGCATCGCCAAACCAATTTGCGTAATAAGCAGCAGCCCCCATCTCCATGAAAGGCTTGGAATACATAGCTACACGCCTTTCAGCTTCTTTTGCATCAATTTTTCCAATATCAGAGCCTGCATTACCCGCCGTAAAGCATCCATAAAGCATGACGATAGCTCCTTTTGCCAATTTCAAATCTTTCATCACATCTTCCGCAGAAGCAAATTTATCTTTGAGGCTAAACCCTCCTACCCATTTGGGCGGCGTAGAGCCGTCATACACGCCATGCCCTCTGTAGAGCAAGAAGTGCGCACCCTCTGCGGCTTTTTTTATCTCAGCCCAATTATTGTTGGGTGTGTAGAACTCATGCACTTCGACTCCATTTTGTTGGAGCATGGCAGAGGCTTTTTTCAGATTGGCAATTTCAGATTTAGTCCAAGTGCCATTATCCCCGTCAATCGGTGCGCCAAGCAACACCGCTTTCAAATTGGGTATTTTGACACTGCTGCTCGTCAATGCGCTTTTCTGAATACCCCTACGAATAGCTAATTGCGGTTTTTCTAACGTTTTGATAGATAACTCAGAATTAACTTGTGCATGGCTTTTCTCAACAGATAAAAAGCTTATGACTACGAAGAAAGTAAATAAAAATTTAAAAAATGTTTTCATCATATTGCAATAAAGTTTGGTAAAACAATGGGTTGCTGACTAACTTGCTTTCAAAGTAGAAGGACAAACATAATTAGTTTTTGGTACGTCTGTCTTGGAAATAGCCCCGAAGCCGCCTGCTACGTCTATGACATTGTGATAGCCTCTTGCTTTGAGAACGGAAACGGCAATCATAGAACGGTAGCCGCCTGCGCAATGAATGTAGTTTGTTTTCTCTTTGTCGAAAGAAGTCATGTTTTCATTGATGTATGCCAAAGAGGTATTTTCCGCACTTTCAACGTGTTCTGCTTGGTATTCGCTTTCTTTGCGAACGTCTTTGACGAGCAAGTTCTTATTTTCTTTCAATTTCTCTGCAAACTCATCTGCCGAAATAGAAACTACATGGTCTAACTCTTTTCCAGCTTTTTTCCATGCTTCTATTCCACCTTCTAAATAACCAAGCGTATTGTCATAACCAACTCTGGATAAGCGAGTTACCACTTCTTCTTCTCTACCTTCGTCAGTAACTAAAATGATTGCCTGATTGATGTCTGTAATCAAAGTGCCTACCCAAGGGGCAAAATCTCCATCAATACCTATATTGATAGCTTTTGGAATAAAACCATCTTTGAAAACTTGTGGTTTGCGTGTGTCCAAAACAATAGCATGGTGGTCTTCTACCAACATTTCTATTACTTCGGGTGAAAGCGGCGTAGTCCCCTTGGCGATTACTTTTTCTACATTTTCGTAGCCTGTTTTATTCATCATCACGTTCTTAGGGAAGTAAAAAGGCGGCGGCAACAAGCCATCTGTAACTTCTTTGATAAATTGCTCCTTTGTAGCCGCTTTGAGGGCATAGTTTGTCTTTTTTTGGTTGCCCAACGTATCTGAAGTTTCCTTACTCATGTTTTTGCCACAAGCCGAACCTGCTCCGTGTGCAGGATACACAATCAAGTCATCAGACAAAGGCATGATTTTATTGTGCAGAGAATCATACAGATGACCCGCTAAGTCGTTGATAGTCAAGTCAGATTTTTGTGCCAAATCAGGTCTACCTACGTCCCCAATGAAAAGTGTATCCCCTGTAAAAATAGCATTTTCTTTGCCATTTTCATCAAAAAGTAAGTAACAGCTTGATTCCATCGTATGCCCTGGGGTATGCAGCACACGAAAAGTTACTTCGCCCAATTTGAACTCTTGCCCATCTTTTGCAATGATAGCTTCGAAAGAAGGGTTTGCATTTGTGCCGTAAACGATTGCTGCACCTGTTTCTTTCGCCAAGTCCAAATGACCAGACACAAAGTCAGCGTGGAAATGCGTTTCAAAAATATATTTGATAGTGGCATTGTTGCGCTTTGCTTTTTCTATGTACGGTTTTACCTCACGCAAAGGGTCAATGATAGCGACCTCGTTGCCCGATTGGATATAATAAGCCCCTTGAGCTAAACAACCCGTGTAAATTTGTTCTACTTTCATTTTATTTGAAAAATTTATTTTTTATTTTTGTTTCTTAGATATTCTATTTTTAAAGTGGAATAGCCAAGTAATTGGACTTTTCAACCGTTCTTTTGCCCCTATCTAAATCTTTCCGTAGCGACGGTCGCCCCAGAGGTGAAAGACTTGCTGGAAATTAACTCCTTCCCCTCTGGGGAAGGGCAGGGTTGGGGCAATTATTTTTGTTTATATACTTAACGTCCTTTATTGAATATGATTTAAAATTCCACTGAATATAAACCCCTGTTAATAAAGTAAGTATGCCTATAATTGTGATAGTAACGCCTACTTCGAACCTGATTAATAGCAAGGCGGAAAATAACGCACCTACTACAAAACCACTGTCCCGCCAAAAGCGATAAACGCCTAATTGAATTGCTTTTTGAGAAGGCAAAGCATTATCTGCGATTGCTGCCACAAATACGGGATACACCATTGCCGTTCCAAATCCTAATAATCCTGCTAAGAAAAGGAAGCCGATAAATGTAGTTGCCCAAGGAAATAAAAGCAATACAACTCCTTGCAAAACCATTCCCCCAACCATAAGCGGTTTTCTTCCGTAATTATCTGACCATTTGCCTGTAAACAGTTGGAAAATTCCCCAAGTCAAAGGATAAAATGCCGCTATCAAGCCAATTTGCCCAAAATCAAAGCCTTTACTTGCCAAAAGGATAGGGAAAACGCCCCACGCCAGCGCATCATTTAGGTTATTAACCAAGCCCGCAATGACTACTGTACGCTGATTTTTTTGTTGGAAAATCTCTATAATACAATTTACACTACAAGCAAAATACATTTTATTGTTTTGTAAATCAACAACTTGGCTTTTTTCTTGTGATTTTACTATGTCTTTTACCCAAAGGCTACTTAACAAAAGGGCAATAACTACAATAGCTCCTGCTAAGAAAAAAGGATAGGGAAAAACGCCATATTCCTTTGCTATCCAAGCACTTAGAAAAGCACTCAAAGCCAAAGCGGTATAACCTGCAAACTCGTTTAGCCCCGCTACAAAACCTCTGTTTTTCTCCCCTGCCAATTCTATTTTCATCAGTAAGGTCATTGACCAAGCCAAGCCCTGCTGCAAACCTAAAAAGACATTTGCCAACAAAATCCACCACCAAGATTGAGCAAAAATGAGCAAGAAAGGCACAGGAATTGCCAAAACCCAACCAATCATGAGTAGTTTTTTTCTGCTTATTTTCATCGCCCATTTGCCTCCCCAATAGTTAATCGTCATTTTACTTAGCCCAAAAGCCATGATAAAAGCAAGCAAAAGCAGATTGTTTTTGATGCCAAATTGCTGCTCTGCCAACATAGGCATAATGCTACGTTCAATCCCTAAAAGACTGCCTACTAAGGCATTAATGAGTGTAAGTAAAGCAATTTGGCTTTTATTTTGCATTTTTTTTATTACTAAGGCACGAAGTTCTTTTTAACCATTTCAAACAACCTCAAACCCTCAAAATCAACTATTTCAAAAACAATTCTTTTACAATGATATAAATTCCCATCACCAACACAAACCAACCAAAAGCAGGTTTTAATATTTCGTTGCTTATTTTTTTTGCAAAAAAACTTCCTGCAACAATGCCTACTATGGCAATACTTGCAAAGGCAAGCAAGAACTGCCAATCAATTATTTCTTTCCCGCTCAAATCTCCCGTAAAGCCAATCAAAGATTTTAACGCTATGACGATTAAGGAAGTTCCTATTGCCTGCTTCATTGGGAGTTTTGCCAATAAAACAAGGGCAGGGATAATGAGAAAGCCACCGCCTGCGCCTACCAAGCCCGTAATTCCGCCCACTACCAAACCTTCTACTAAGATTAAAGGGTAGTTGTATTCTATGGTTTGAGATTGTTTGAGATTGTTTGAAGTTGTAGGTTGTTCATTAGCCATTGGTAATTTGTCATTACTAATTAGCAATTCTTTCTTGGGCTTTTTTATCATAGAAATAGAAGCCAAAAGCATAATTACGGCAAAAAGCATAAGCAGGAACAAAGGTTTTGTAATTATGAAATCTCCTATTTCTCCTATTTCTCTTGGAATAATAGGCACTACATAAAGACGCGTGAGGTAAACGCCAATGATGGAAGGCAAACCAAACACAAAAGCAGTGCGCCAATGAATATTGCCCTGACTGATGTGGCTTGCAGAACCTACCAAACTTGTGAGTCCTACAATAAAAAGAGAGTAAGAAGTAGCTAAAACAGGATCGACAGCAAACAAATAGACTAAGATAGGAACAGTAAGAATAGAACCGCCGCCGCCAATAAGCCCCAGCGAAAGTCCCATGAATAAAGCACCAACATAACCAATAATTTCCATTTCTTGTTTTTATTTACTTTGTATGGTGCAAAGGTAAGGAGATTATGCGTGCTTTAAAGTTACTTTGGTTACATAAGGATTTTTTATAGGATATATTTTATTTTGGATAGCTTTATTACATTTTGAATCCCATCATCAAAATATCATCAGTTTGCTCATAAGCCCCTTGCCACCGCTCTATATTAGTTTTAAGAAGGTCTTTTTGGACAGATATTTCTTTGTCTTGTATTTCTGTAAGCAGGGTTCGCAAGCGATGAATCTTAAATTTTTCATTATTTGCTCCACCAAACTGGTCAGTATAGCCGTCAGTGAACAGATAAAAAGTATCGTCTGTGTTGTAGTAAATAGTATGCTCATTAAACGCTTTTGCTCCGTACTGCATGCTCCCTACGGGTGTTTTGTCTCCCTTTGTTTCATGCAATTTGCCATTTGAGAAAAACAGCAAAGGTCTTCTGGCACTTGCAAAAGAAATTCGCTTCATTTCTGGATTTATCAGGCATATTGTAATGTCAAAACCTTCATTTATGCGGTCTTTTGTATTTGTTTGGGTAGATTGATGCAGGGTATTCAAAAGTCTTTGGTCAGCTTGCTGTAGAATATGTGCGGGCGAAACAAGTCTTCGTTCGTTCACCAAATAGTTGAGAATAGAAACCGCAATAACCGCCATGAATGCCCCCGCAACGCCATGACCCGTGCAGTCCCCCGCAGCAATTAGAAACTGACCGCCTCTTTGCGTAGCCCAATAAAAATCTCCCCCTACAATGTCTTTGGGTTTATTAATCACAAAGAAGTGAGGAGTAATATCGGCAAACTGGCTCATAGAAGGCAAAATTGCTTGTGGAATCCGCTTGGCGTAATTGATACTTTCTTCTAAGCGAGAGAACGCACTTTCAAATTTTTTCTTCTGAACGGTTAGTTCCTCATTCTGCACCGCAATTTCTTCATTTTTCTGATTGAGTTCTTCCGTACTTTCCTCTAACTGCTGATTCGATACTTGCAATTCCTCTGCAAATTTATTTTGCGTTTTAATCATCACTTGTAAGCTACTATTCATACGGCTCACCTTGTCATAAAAAACACCTGCCAAACCAAAAGAAAGCCCCAAAAATAGCGGTGCCGTATCTATGACAAAATGTAATTTATTGATTTGATGAATCTTGTATATACTTTCAAGGTTCATGCCTAAATCATGAAAGATTAATACATCTGCCAATATAGAAAGCACAGGAAAACAAAAACCAAATGCTATCCCAAAAAGAGTATATTGAAAAGTATGTGAATGTTTTTTATTCATTAAAAGTCTATCGTGATAAAAAATGAAATCAGACTTTTAGATGGGAGCGATACAGACTACTTTTACGAAATTTTAAAATAATAGTTCGTATTTGCTTGTTTGTTTCAGAACTATTTGGTGAATTTACTAAAAAATAAAATATACTTATGCAAAATAAATACTTTCTTTTAATAATATTTTCTTTAACTACTTTTTCCCCTGCTTATGCGCAGTGGGTAGCCCAAAAGGTAAATACTACCGCTAATTTTAGGGCAGTGCATACGGCAAATGAGAAAGTTTGCTGGATTGGTGGCTCGAAAGGTACGGTAATTCGCACGATAGATAGTGGAGCTACTTGGCGGGTGCAAACCGTACCGAACGCAGATAGCTTAGATTTCAGAGATGTCCATGCCTTTGACGGCAAAGTAGCGATACTGATGAGTGCGGGCGAAGGCGAAAAAGGCAAGGCAAAAATCTATAAAACTACAGACGGAGGCAAAACTTGGAAAATCGTTTTCCAAACCCAAGAAAAGGGCGTTTTTTTAGATGGCATTGATTTTTGGGACAAGAAAAACGGCATTGCCTTTGGCGACCCTATCGGTGGTAAATTTTACATACTCCTTACCAATGACGGTGGAAATACGTGGAACAGAATAAGTCCTGACAAACTTCCTGCCGTTCAAATAGGGGAGGCAGCTTTTGCAGCAAGCGGTACAAGCATTGTAACTTTTGGAAAATCAAGTGCTTGGATAGGCACAGGCGGCGGCAAGGTAGGGCGTACTTTTTTCACTCACGACAGAGGGCAAACTTGGCAAGTGAGCGAAACGCTACTTAAGGCAGGAAAAAGTGCAGGAATCTTTGGCTTGAGATTTTGGGATAAAAACCTTGGCATAGCCATAGGAGGTGATTATGTTCAGACCAAAGATGCAAGTTCCAACATAAACAGCACGCAAGACGGCGGCAAAACTTGGCAGACTTCACCTACCACACAGCCCGCAGGCTTAAAAGAGGCTGTAGCCATTTATAAGAAGAAAATTTTGATAGCCGTAGGAGATGGCACTTGCTACTCTACTGACTTTGGAAAAAACTGGACGAAAATAGATGATAGTATTTTCCATGCGGTAAGTTTTGCAGGGAAAATAGGATTTGCCGTAGGCGGTAAGGGGGCTATCGTAAAGTTTGACGACAAGATTATCAGATAGCAAAACATTATTTTCCTTTGAATACGCAAAAATATTTCAGAATTATGCTACTTTCGCATGACGACAATACGCTGTTCTTTCCTGATTAATAAAATTTACCATAAAATTAACAAATTATGAAAAAAACTCTCCTGAATAGGCTTTTTGCCTGTTTCTTTTTGGTATCTGTAGGTATCTTTCACCATGTGGCTCTTGCTCAGGAAAATCCGCTTTGGATGCGTTATCCTTCACTTTCTCCCGATGGGCAGACGATAGTTTTTACCTACAAAGGTGATTTGTACCGAGTGCCAAGTGCGGGCGGGCAGGCTGTGCCACTTACCCTACACGAGGGCTATGATTTTATGCCGATTTGGTCGCACGATAGTAAGTCAATTGCTTTTGCCTCAGACCGTTACGGCAACTTTGATGTATTTGTGATGCCTGCTACGGGTGGTGAAGCAAAACGCCTCACCTATCACTCTGGCAATGACCTGCCAAGTGATTTTTCTCCTGATGATAAAAGTGTAATTTTTCAAGGGAATCGTATGAGTGGTGCAAGCAATAGCCAGTTTCCACGCCTTTTTGACCAATTATATACCGTTTCTGCCAAAGGTGGGCAGGCGAAAATGCTCTTAGATTTTCAAGCAGAATATGCAAAATATAGCAAAGATGGCAAAAAACTCATTTTCCACGATTGGAAAGGCTACGAAGACGATTGGCGAAAGCACCACACTTCGTCAGTAACAAGAGATGTATGGGTTTATGACATTGCTGCTGACAAATATACTCAACTTTCTACTTTTAATGGCGAAGACCGCAACCCCGTTTTCGGAAAAAATGAAAGTGAATTTTATTATTTAAGCGAACAATCTGGTTCTTTTAATATTTGGAAATCAAGCACTTCTGGCGGTCAAGCCGAGCAAATTACCAAATATGCCAAACACCCTGTTCGCTTTCTGAGCAAGGCAGACAACGGCACACTTTGTTTTGGCTACAATGGCGAAATTTATACACAGAAAGAAGGAGGGCAGCCGCAAAAAGTAAGCGTGCAAGTGATGATTGATGGAAGACTCAATACGGAAAAAATAGTGCCGATTGGTGGTGGAGCTACAGAAATGTCCCTTTCGCCAAATGGGAAAGAAATTGCTTTCGTATTCAGAGGAGAGGTTTTCGTAACTTCGGTAGAGGGCGGAATCACCAAAAGAATTACCAACACACCACAGCAAGAAAGAACGGTAAGTTTCAGCCCTGACGGAAAATCACTCGTTTATGCGGCAGAAAGAAACAACAACTGGGATATTTACAAAACCTCCATCGTTCGCAAGGAAGAACCCTATTTTTATGCTTCTACTATTTTAAAAGAGGAGGCTGTAGTAGCTACGCAAGCGGAGGAATTTCAACCTTCATTCTCTCCTGATGGCAAGGAGGTTGCCTATTTGGAAGAACGTACTACGCTGAAAGTATATAACATAGAAGGTAAAAGTTCACGTACTGTCTTGAAAGGAACTTACAATTATTCCTATTCTGATGGCGACCAATATTATCAATGGTCGCCCGATAGCAAGTGGTTCTTGATAGATTTTATTCCCAAAGGAGGGCAAGTTTTTGTGGGAGAAGTGGGCTTGGTTGCCGCAGATGGCAAAAGCGAACCTATCAATCTTTCGAATAGCGGCTACTCTGACGGAGTAGGCAAGTGGATGATGGAAGGCAAAATGTTCATCTGGTTTGCCGATAGAGATGGTATGAAAAATCATGGTTCTTGGGGTGGCGAGCAAGATGTGTATGGAATGTTTTTTACACAAGAGGCTTTTGACCGCTTCAAATTGAGCAAAGAAGATTTTGCACTTTTGAAAGAAAGCGAAGACAAGGAAAAGAAAGAGGAGAAAAAAGAAGAAAAAAAGGACGACAAAGCAAGTGCTGACACGAAAAAGCTACTTACGCTCGAACTTGATGGCATTGCTGACCGCAAAGTTCGCCTTACGCTCCACTCCTCGCGATTGAATGATGCCGTACTTTCCCCAAATGGCGAAAAATTATATTATTTGGCTCGTTTTGAGAAAGGCTCAGATTTGTGGGTAACAGAAACGCGCACCAAAGAAACGAAACTCTTGGTAAAAGATGCGGGCTTTGGCATGGAGATGACCAAAGATGGCAAGTCTATTTTTATCATTTCAAATGGAAATATTGTGAAAATAGATGCCGAAAGTGGAAAAAGAGAACCTGTAAGCATCAATGGAGAAATGAATCTGAATTATTTGGTGGAGAAAGCATACATTTTCGAACACGCTTGGCGACAGGTAGTAAAGAAATTTTATGTAACCAATTTGCATGGCGTAGATTGGAAATTCTACCATGACGAATATCAGCGTTTTCTCCCTTATATCAACAATAACTACGATTTTACGGAAATGCTTTCTGAAATGCTTGGTGAATTAAATGCCTCACATACAGGCAGTGGCTACCGCCGCCCACAAAATGCAGAAGATGCAACGGCTTCTTTGGGTATTTTCCATGATGAAACTTTTGCAGGCAATGGGCTAAAAATCACGGAAATCATCAAGAAAAGTCCTTTGGACAATGCCAAATCAAAAGTAAGAGCTGGGCATATCATAGAGAAGATAGATGGCATCGACATTACGCCCGAAATAGATTTTTATGGCTTGCTGAATCGTAAAATAGGAAAATTGACCTTGCTTTCTATTTTTGACCCTACTACCAATACACGCTTCGAGGAAACTTTGAAACCAATTAGCAGGGGCGAGGAAAATGAATTGCTTTATAGGAGATGGGTAGAAAACCGTAGGAAGGAAACCGAAGAGCTTTCTGGCGGAAAAGTGGGTTACGTACACGTAAGAGGCATGGACGATGGCAGTTTCCGCACCGTAGTAGATGAGGTTTTGGGCAGAAATAATACGAAGGAATCACTCATTGTCGACACCCGATTCAACGGCGGCGGCTGGTTGCATGATGATTTGGCAACTTTCCTAAGTGGCAAAAAATACATGGATATGGTGCCAAGAGAGCAAAAAATGGGCTTAGAACCTATGCGTAAATGGACAAAGCCAGTAACGCTATTGATGGGGGAAAGTAACTATTCAGATGCTCATCTATTCCCGCTTGCTTTCAAGGCATACAGCATTGGCAATACGGTAGGGATGCCTGTCCCTGGTACGGGTACGGCAGTTTGGTGGGAAACGCAAATAGACCCTACTATTTATTTTGGAATCCCGCAGGTAGGCATGGTAGATATGCAAGGTAAATATGCAGAAAATACTCAGTTAGAGCCTGATGTAAAAATAAAAAATGAGCCTGCCGTACTCAGAAAAGGAAAAGACCAACAAGTAGAAAAGGCAGTGCAGGAACTAATGAAAAAAGGCGGAAAGCCCGTAGGCATTGGAGAATAAGCGATTTTCTTAAATAGGCTTTAGGTTATTTGAGGTTTGAAAATGACAGGCATTTTCAAACCTCATTTTTTTGAGCTAAAGAAAGTTTAATACAATTATTTTTTTACTTTAGCCAATTCTATTTTGTATTTTTCCCCTTTCATTTTTTCGCCTTGCACCAACTTTAGCAAGCTATTGATTTTGTGCTTTTTCACTGCCACAAAAGACATAAAATCCATCACTTCTATCAGTCCAATATCGTCTTTTTCCAAACTACCTTTTTTTGATAAAAAGCCAACAATATCTATTTTGCTAATTTTATTTTTTTTGCCCCCGCTCACGTAAAGCGTAGCCCATTCACTTGGCTTTGGCAGGGAAGTTTTCTTCGGAATTCTAAATTCATTTGGCAGTTGCTGCAAATAAGACGGCTTCGTTTCCCCTTCTTCGAGCATCAAATATGCCGTTCCTTCGGCGTTCATGCGTGCTGTGCGCCCGTTGCGGTGTGTAAAATCTTCGTGATTAAACGGCAATTCGTAGTGAATCACGTTTTTGACTGCGGGAATATCTAATCCTCTGGCTGCCAAATCGGAAGCGAGCAAAAAAGTAACGCTCCGATTACGAAAATTTACCAATGTTTTCTCCCTATCCAACTGCTCCATTTTGCCATGAAAAAAGGCTACTTCTAAGCCTTTTTCTTGCAAGGCTTGGCAAGTTTGCTCGGCAGTTTCACGCAAGTTGCAGAAAATCAGCGTAGATTCTTCTCCCAGAAAACAAAGCAAGCGAAACAAAGTAAGCATTTTGTCTTTGCCTTCGCTAATCACCGTTTTTAGCACTAAGCCATCTGTAGTTTTCTCCTGAGTTTTGGTAAAATCTACTAAGGTAGGTTGCTTTATGCCTACAAATTCGGGAATTTTTAACTGAGAAGTTGCCGAAACCAAAATGCGTTTTTCTAATTTATGCAACTTTTGGACAATGAACCCCATTTCCTGCTCAAAACCCATTGCCAACGACTTATCAAACTCATCTAAGACTAATATTTGTGTGTCTTTTAGGCTAATACTTTGGCGTTGGATATGGTCGCAAATTCTGCCAGGAGTACCTATCAAAACTGTAGGCACTTCTGTCAAATTTTGTACTTCGGTTTGCACCGAATGCCCGCCGTAGCAAGTATTTACTTTGAAGCCTGTTGCTATTTTTCGCCATACTTGCTCTATTTGAAGGGCTAACTCTCGCGAAGGCACTAAGATTAGGCATTGAATACCTTTTGTATTCGCGTCTAAGAGATTGGCTATTGGCAAAAGAAAAGCCAATGTTTTGCCCGAACCTGTCGGGGCTAACAGCAATACATTTTTTTTGTCTTGTATCTCCTGATTTGCAGCAATTTGCATTTCATTTAGGCTCTCGATGCCAAGATTGGCGAGTGTCTTCGGAGAAATTTCAAATGATTTCATGCTACAAAGTTAAGGATTTTTTTCCACCTTTGTAGCTTTCCCAAATTACATTGGCTAAATTACTACGCAGCGTGCGTGAAAACTATTTTGTAAATCTCCTATTTTTTAATACTGGCAAAATATGTCAAATCAGAAAAATAACCCCTTGCATGGCAAGACCTTAGAAATGATTTTAGAGCATTTGGTAGGCTCGTATGGCTGGGAAGTATTGGGTGAAAAAATAAATATTCGCTGTTTTAATGAGAATCCGAGCATTAAATCGAGTCTTACTTTTTTGCGAAAAACGGCTTGGGCAAGAACGAAAGTGGAAAGTTTATATATTTATACGCTGAGAAAAGAGCGACAAGCAGCCCAAAAAAAAGAGGACGACCTGCATTTATAGCAACCTCATCAAAATAAAAAAATATCAGAATTTTATTTATCACTTATGTATATCGTTCATCAGGAAATAGAGAAGTATGCAGCAGCACATTCTACGCCCGAAAGCGAGGTCTTAGGGAGGCTCAATCGGGATACCTATGCGAATGTATTACAGGCAAGAATGCTCTCTGGGCATTTGCAGGGGAATATGCTGGCTACTTTTTCGCAAATGCTTCGCCCGCGCCGAGTGTTGGAAATTGGGACTTTTACGGGCTATTCGGCTATTTGCTTGGCACAAGGTTTGGCAGAAGATGGCTTGCTCTACACCCTCGAAGTAAATGAGGAAATGGAAGAAATGATAAGCAAATATATTTCGGAGGCGGGGCTATCCTCAAAAATAAAACTCCTGATTGGCAATGCGATGCAGCTCATTCCTGCCTTGGACGAAACTTTTGACATGGTTTTCATAGATGCAGACAAACTCAACTACGCCAATTATTACGATTTGGTATTCGACAAAGTGAGAAAAGGAGGCTTCATCATTGCTGATAATGTACTTTGGTACGGCAAAGTGCTGGATAAGCAAGACAAAGACACGCAGGCAATCAGGCATTTTAACGAAAAAATACAACAAGACGAGCGAGTAAGCAATACGCTACTGCCGCTGCGCGATGGGCTGATGATAGCTCAAAAGTTATAATTTTTTTGTTATTTTTGTAAAGGAAAAAATTAATGATTACTTTTGAATATACTTGATGTCAGTAAGCAGTTTGCAAACCAATAAATATTAGCTATTATGAAGTTATACGAAAGCAAATTTCAGCGTATTTACTATGATAAACAGTTCTCTATTATGGAGTTCAGGTGGCTACTACCTGCTTCTGAGCGTGATGAGGAAGAGCTTGGGCAGGAAGAAGCAATGCACATAGAATTACTAACTAAGTACAAGCCTTTGCGAGTAATGTCTGATGTGCATAATATTCATTTCATAGATGTAAATCATTTGGCAGATTGGGTGCAGAGCGAGTACCTCAAAATAGCAGAATATGCGCCAACAGAGGCAAAACTACGAATGGCGGTATTGGCACAGGCAGAGATGAGCAAGCAGCTTTTCAAAAGCGAAGAAGAAGAGCAAGCATTGGTAGAAAAAAAACTACCTCAAATTCAATATTTTACTGATGAAGTAAATGCTGAACTGTGGCTGTTGGGCGAAGAAAGAGTATAGTTTTTACCTATTTTACACCTCAAAAGAATGGCTTTGGAAAACGAAATTGATGACGATACCCTGTTAGAGGCGACGAATTTGGTGGTGAAATTTGCTACAGAGCGAGGCGAGCATACCGCCATCGATGGTGTAAGTTTTAAAATCAAAAAAGGAGAAACAGTTGGTATAGTAGGAGAATCTGGTTCAGGTAAATCTGTTTCCGCACTTTCGCTAATGAGGCTCATTCCTGACCCTCCGGGGAAAGTGATTGACGGCGAAGTGATGTTCCAATCCCCTTCTATGGGCAAAGTGGATATTATGCAACTTGGCAATCAGCAGATGCGAAGTTTGCGTGGGGGAGAAATTGCCATGATTTTCCAAGAGCCAATGAGTTCGCTAAATCCTGTATTTACCTGTGGAGAGCAAATCACAGAAGCCATTTTGCTGCATGAAGTAGGCATGAACTACAAAGGTGCAAAAGCACGTACTTTAGCCATTTTTGAAAGAGTAAGACTTCCTCATTCTGCTTTTCTTGCCTATCCTCACGAACTTTCGGGAGGGCAAAAACAGCGCGTGATGATTGCTATGGCACTTTCCTGCCAACCCTCTTTGCTCATAGCTGACGAGCCTACTACAGCCCTTGACGTAACGGTGCAGCGTGAAATTTTGCAAATTTTGCAGGAACTCCGCGAAAGCCAAGAAATGTCTATCTTATTTATTACGCATGATTTGGGCGTAATAGCAGAAATGGCTGATAGTGTGATGGTCATGTATAATGGCAAAATTGTAGAAAAAGGCTCTGTATTTGAGATTTTCTCGAATCCGAAGCATCCTTATACCAAAGGGTTGCTTGCCTGCCGACCAAGATTAGACATTAAACTTAAGGTCTTGCCCGTAGTAAAAGACTTTATGGAAACAGACAGCAATGGGAACATTGTGGAAATGTCAGAAGCAAAATTCAAATCAGTTGGTCAGGCAATCATGTCAAACTTCCAAAGTTTGCAAGAAATAAAGGCGAAACAAGGGCGAATTGTAGCCCAAGAGCCTATCCTCCAAGTAAGAGATTTAAAAGTGCATTTCCCGCAAGAAAAAAATTGGCTTGGGAAAGCTACAAAGATAAAAAAAGCAGTGGATGGCGTTACTTTTGATGTATATCCGGGAGAAACGCTTGGTTTGGTAGGGGAGTCGGGCTGCGGCAAAACTACCTTGGGAAGGAGTATTCTGCACCTTATTCAGCCTACAAGCGGAGAAGTAATTTTTCAAGGCAGAGATATATCTAAGATTTCTTCTACAAAAGAAATGAGAGAGTTGCGCAAAGATATTCAGATTGTTTTCCAAGACCCGTATTCGTCTTTGAATCCTCGAATTACGATTGGCGAAGCTATCATAGAACCGATGCGACTCCACAAAATTGGGAGCAACGACAAAGAACGCAAAGACAAGGTAATACACCTGCTTGAAACTGTAAATCTAAGTGGTATGTACTTCAACCGCTACCCTCATGAGTTTTCTGGTGGGCAACGTCAGCGAATTTGTATAGCTCGCACGCTGGCTATCGAGCCTAAGTTTGTCATTTGCGATGAATCCGTTTCGGCACTTGACGTTTCTGTGCAGGCACAAGTGCTTAACTTGCTTAATAAACTCAAAGAGGAATATAACCTAACTTATATTTTTATCTCGCACGACCTTTCAGTTATCAAATTTATTTCAGACCGTATTTTGGTGATGCAAGAAGGGCTGATAGTAGAGGAGGGCTTTGCTGATGAGATTTATTCCCAACCTAAGTCTAACTATACCAAAAAGCTATTGGAAGCTATTCCTAAGGGTACGCCCGAAGACATCAGAAAATCGATGCTTCGCAGGAAAAAACAGAACCAAAAGCCCGCTCCAAATCAGCCCGCAGGAGAATAGTTTATTTATTCTCTTCTTTCTTTTTGAAATCGATAGAAATAGAGTTTACACAGTAGCGTAAACCTGTGGGGTTGGGTCCGTCCTCAAATACGTGTCCCAGATGCCCATCACAGCGAGCGCAGGTAATTTCGGTGCGCGTCATGCCATGTGTAGTGTCTAAGGTCGTCTTGATTTTCCCCGCCGCAATGCCGTCATAAAAACTTGGCCAACCGCAGCCCGAATCGTATTTCTGCTCGGAAGTAAACAGTTCATTCCCACAGCCCGCACAAACGTAAAGTCCCTTGTCTTTGTGCTTGTAGAACTTGCCCGTAAAAGCATATTCTGTTCCTTTTTTTCTTAATATCTGGAACTGCTCAGGAGTTAGCTGTTTTTTCCACTCCTCCTCAGACTTCACTACTTTGTTATTTTCGTCTATCTTGGTGTTATCTAAGGTCTTGTCTTTGATAATGAATTTGTCCTCGCTCATGGTATTTTCTGTTTTTTGGGTTTGACTTTTAGTGTCTGTTTTTGCTGTAGATTTCTGCTGGGCTTGGCTACAGCTGCTAAGGATTGCCAGTCCGATAATTAAACAAAATGATTTCAAAAAAAAGTTTCTCATACTCTTAAAAATGGTTTAATGATATTGTATTAGCACTATAGCCAATTTACGTGCAAAGATAGTTTATCACTGTAAGCCAAGCGACATTTGCATCAAAAATAAGATATTTTAACTTTACATTGGCATATTACTTCTTTCATTTGTAAATCTATGAAATTTTATCTCTTTATTCGCTATTTTTGCTGTATGAACTATCCCCAAATATTAGCTATCTCGCAGCACTTTGCCTTGCAGGGAAACATTTTGAGTATTGTGCCTTTTGGTGCAGGGCATATCAATGATACTTTTTTGGTAACGACCTCTCTCCAAAAGTATATTATTCAGCGTATTAACCACGAAGTTTTCAAAAAACCTGCCGAAGTAATGGCGAACATTGCCACTGTTTGCAGGCATCAAAAGCAGCATCTTGCGGCACTAAATCAAAGCTCAGATAGGCAAATTCTTGAGGTGATTGCCGCAAAGCAAAGCGAAGAAACTGCCGAAAAACTATTTATCCAAGACGATAGGCATAACTTTTGGCGCGCTTACCTATTCGTCCCCGATACAGTTACTTTTGATGTAGTGAGTAATGCCGACCAAGCCTTCCAAGCGGGCAAGGGGTTTGGCAAATTTCAGCGATTACTTGCCGATTTGAGTCCGAGCCTGCTGCACGATACCATTCCAAATTTCCACAACCTAAGCTGGCGGTACGAACAGCTGGAAAATGCTATCCAAAATAGCCTTGAAGATACGCTAAAGGCTGCCAAAGCAGAAATAGACTTTGCTCTCCAACATAAAAATATAGCTACCGAATTAGCCAATTACCTGCAAGACGGCTCTCTGCCGCAAAGGGTTACTCACAACGACACAAAAATAAACAATGTTCTCATGGACGTAGCTACGGGAGAAGCCGTTTGCGTCATAGATTTGGATACAGTCATGGCGGGAACTTTAATTTATGATTTTGGAGATTTGATGCGTACGTCTTTGAGCCTTTCTGCCGAAGATGAAACCAATCTTGATAAAGTGCAAATACGCATGGAGATTTTTGAAAAACTTGTAGAAGGCTATCTTTCAGAGGCAAAATTCTTCATTACCGAAAAAGAAAAATCGTTATTGGTTTTTGGGGGGAAAATGATAACACTCATCATGGGTGTTCGCTTCCTGACCGACTATCTTTCGGGAAATATTTACTACAAAATAAAACACCCAAACCATAACATAGATAGGTGCAGAACACAATTTCGCTTAGTAGCGGAAATAGAAAAAGCAGAAGAAAAGATGAATAAGTTTCTGCTTTAAAAAATTAACATTAACTTGAGGTTTTAAAAAAACAGGGATAAAAAAATGTCAAATAAACCCATCATTTTCCTTGCCTTTGCCAACGACAAAGAAGATAATGCCCGCTACCTACGCAATCTGCCCAGAGAGATGGACGGCATCAGAAAAGCACTCCAAAAAGCAGTACAAGCAGGACTCTGCGAGGTAATAGAAAGAGCAAATGTAACCATAGAGAATATTTTAGACATTTTCCAAGACAGCAATTATAAGGACAGAATCGCCGTTTTTCATTACGGCGGTCATGCAGACGGCTATCAATTACTCTTAGAAAACTACGCCCCCACCACCCTGTTAGTGGTCGGAGACCTTGACAGTGGTTTAAACAATACTTCACAAAAACGACTGTTAGGGTATTCGACCACTAACAGCGTAGCGCATGGAGAAGGCTTAGTTTCTTTTTTTGCCAGGCAAAAAGGCTTAAAATTAGTTTTTTTCAACGGCTGTAGTACTCAGCAGCAAAGTTTGGAATTGGTAGCGGCGGGTATTCCTGCAGTGATTGGTACGAGCAATTCCATCAATGACGACATCGCTACCGACCTTGCCATCAGGTTCTACAAAGCCATTGGAAACGGGGCAAACTTAGAAAGAGCGTGGAATGAAGCCATAGACCAAGTAAAAATACAGCAGGGAACTACAAATTTGCGTGGTTTATATAGGAAACAAGAAAAAGAAGTCCTCACAGACCGCTTTCCTTGGGAAATACTTTGGCGAGAGGGAGCAGAAATTATCAAGAATTGGAATTTGCCCGAAACAGTGGACAATCCGCTTTTTGGCTTGCCCGAAGTCATACAAACGCACCTACCTGAAAAGCCCTATCGTTTTTTGGAAAGGTATCACAAGGAGGATGCAGAAATATTTTTTGGACGTTCTTACTACATCAGAGATTTATACAATAGAGCAACTGACAAAAATGCTGCCCCAGTTATTTTGCTTTATGGACAATCGGGCGTAGGGAAGTCGAGTTTGCTTGATGCGGGCTTGCTACCTCGCCTCAGTCAAGTGGCGAATGTGTGTTACATTAGGCGCGACTCTACTTTGGGACTTTTAGATACTTTCAAAAAGGCATTAGGGATTATTTCTCTCTCCTCTGAGCAGGTCAAAATAACAACAATAGATACTCAAAGCTCAAATGATGAAGCAAAAAGGTTAAATGATTCAGCAAATAGCTCAAATGATGAAGCAAAAAGTATAGTTAATAAGCAAATTGAGTTAATTAGTTTAGCTTTAGAAATAGCAGAAGGAGCAGAAAAGCAAACTTTATCTACTTTACTTCAAAATTTAGAGAAAAAAAAGGAAAATTTTTATGCTAAAAACATAACTACTTACCAAAATAACGAAATTGAGTTATTAGAAGTATGGAAAAGCAAGGAAAAAGATTTGCCTTTTATTGTTCTTTTAGACCAAGCAGAGGAATGTTATACAAGAGCAAACCCAAATTTGCCCAATGAATTAGAAGATTTTTCAATAGAGATACAAAAAATATTTTCAGACCCACAAAATCAGCCGAAAGGCAAACTTATTTTGTCTTATCGGAAGGAATATCACCCCGAAATCAAGGAAGTTTTTAAGACTTTTTCTATTCCAAGAGAAGAAATTTTTTTAAAAAGTATTTCTCAAAAGGATATTATAGAAATCGTAAAAGGGCTGACACTAACGGAAAAACTTCGTCGTACTTACCGCTTGAATGTAGAAGAAACTTTGCCCGCCATCATTGCAGATGACTTGCTCGAAGACAAGGAAAGCCCGATTGCACCCGTTTTGCAGATACTTCTGACTAAAATGTGGCAACTAAGTGAAAAAGAAGAATTGCGTTATTTTTCGGTCAAAAAATATCAGGAGTTAAAGCAGCAAGGTATTTTAATGAATGATTTTTTTCATGAGCAAGTAAATATATTGGAAAAGAAATTTCCTGAACTCCAAAAAACAGGTTTACATTTAGACCTACTCCATCATCACACCACAAAATTAGGCACTGCGGATAGTAAAAATTTGGAGGAACTTCGGGAAATCTACAAAGACCGACAGGCATTAGTAGAGCAGTTGCTTGGGCAGTGCAAAGACCTTTATTTGCTCTCCGATGCCTCTCAAAACAAAACAGGTTTAGCTCATGACACCCTTGCCCCTATCATTCAGCAAGAGTTTAGAAATTCGGACAAGGCAGGGCAGCGTGCCGCTATTATTTTGGAGAACAAATTAGTTGCATTCGAGCAAAATAACGACACGTATATAGATGTGGACGATTTGCGGATAGTGGAACAGGGCAAAAGCGGTATGAAATTTTGGACAAAAAAGGAACAAGAACTTATCGATAAGAGTACGGAGCGGAAAAGGCTCTTAGAAGAAAAAGACAAGCGAACAAAAAGACTCAAAAATACTTTGTTTACAATCATTGCCGTAGTAGGGGTGCTTTCTTTGCTCTTGGCGGGCTTTGCTTTTCAGCAATACAAAGAGGCTGATTTGCAAAAACAAACAGCCCAAAAAAACTTTGAACAGGCAGATAAATTAGTCAATGCGTTTTATTTTTATGAAGGGAAGTTCGCCATTGCTTTTAATAATAATGAGTTTTATTTTATGGATAAACGTGGGGATAGAGTAGAGAAATTAGGAAGCTACAGCGAAGCCAATAATTTTGATGATGACGGCTGGGCAAGCGTAATAGATTTCTATAATACTAAATATCTATTAGATACCATAGGAAATAAATACGCCGTAGCTTATTTGGTTCAAGAGTTGGATACAAGCAAGAAAGCCTTAGACTTGAGGCGGGAAAAGCTAATCAATGTAAGTATTCCTTTGACTCTTTATCCCCAATTAGAAGTATTGAGGCTTGACCGAAGTCAATACAAAGAAGATTCTCTTGGGTTCCCTAATGAAATTTTAAGTATTTCTCATTTAAAATATTTGGGTTTAAAAAACTGTTGGATAGACAAACTACCGACTCAAATATCTCAACTTACCAATTTGCAAAATTTAGATTTGAGTAATAATAACCTCACTATTTTACCACCTCAGATAGGAGAACTTCAAAGTTTGACAGTATTAGATTTGAACACCAATCCTATCGACTCTTTACCCAAAGAAATTGGGAAACTCAAAAATTTGACTGTTCTAAATCTGGTAGAGAATTATTTAACCAAATTACCCACAGAAATAGGTAATTTAGTAAACTTAGAGGAGTTTTACATAGACAAAAACCAAATTGAAGTCTTGCCCAAAGAAATAGGAAATCTCACACACTTAATCACTTTTCAGTCTTATGGCAACCAACTCACTACGCTACCCAAAGAAATAGGAAATCTCAAAAAATTGAGAACACTCACTTTATACAATAACAAACTTAGCAAAATGCCTGCGGAAATCGGGGAACTTTCCAATTTGAAAGAATTAGATTTGAGTACGAACCAACTGACGAGCTTACCCACAGAAATAGAGAAGCTGAAAAATTTACAAAAATTAGATTTAAGTGGCAATCAATTTTCCGAAGTAGAAAAAGTACGAATCAGGCAATTACTTCCTCATTGCAAAGTGATTTTTGATTGAGTGCTACTATTTTTATTTTTGCCGAAATCGCCTATCTACTTTTTTGATGTTAAAAAGTTTAAAAGAATTATTTTAAAGATAGTTAAAAGCAGGCATCACTAAAATTTTGGTATTAGATTGCAAAAAGTTTTCAACTCAGTTTTTATCGCCAACTTGACAGATTATCTATTATTTTATTTCACTAAAAAATCATGAAAACCATGAAAGAAAAACTCTTTTTAATTACTATTACATTTTTCCTTTCGCTTTGCATTGCCAATGCCCAAAACAATGTAACTATCAAAGGAAAAATCCTAAATCCCGTAGATTCTAAGGTAACTTTTGTTCTCACAAAAGGCGAAATGGACGAGGCTGAAAATATTACGCTTGACTTAGACAAAAATAACAGTTTTGTCTTTACGACCCAAGTAAGTGATTTGGCTCGCTTTAATTTTACGCATGGCAAAGAAATTAGCACCAATCGGTGGATTTTAGAGCCAAATGATGAAATAACAATGACTTGCGATGCCAAAAATTTCTACCCGTCACTCAAGTTTGAAGGCAAGAACGCAGAAAAATTTAACTACTTCGTGGCTGATTATATGGAAGCTGACATCAAGAGAAAGTGGGGCGAGCAAGTGCAGAAAAATGAATCACTCCCAATCGATAAGCAGTTTGCCTACTTAGATACCATTTTAGAAGTAAAACTTAGCACCTTAGAAAAGTACAAAAATAAGATAAACCCAATGTTTTATCATGTTTGGAAAGCTAACCTAAAAGGCATGGTCAGTAACTATCGATTCAATGCTATTTACTCAGAAAGAAGAAAAAATAAAGATTTTAGTTTTTATTCTCTGCCTGCCGAGCAGCGAAAATTCGTCAATGATATGCCCGCACAAAACGATACTACTTTTAAGGCATTCATGTACAGAAACTATCTGATGAATGTGCTTTACTCGATGGTATATCCAGAAATAGGGCTACTTTCGGGCAATGCTGACTGGTCAGCAGAAAAAATGAAAGGCTTGCGAAAAGCATTTTTCAAAGGGAAGTTTTTAGAGTTGGTGTCGGCACAAGAAGTAAAAAGTACAGTTGGTTACGAAGGTATCAACAAGGATTCCCAAAAAGAATATGATGAATTTTTCAAAGAATATCCAAATAGCCCATACAAGGCGGCTTTGGAGAAAACCTACGAAAAAATGAAATTGTATGCCGTAGGAAAACCCGCTATTCCGTTCACGCTTAAGAATGAAAACGGGCAGGAAGTAAGTTTACAAGATTTTAAAAATAAGGTGGTCTATTTAGATTTCTGGGCTTCGTGGTGTGGCCCCTGCATCCAAGAAATGAAAGCCTCAAAGCCTGTAAAAGAACATTTTAAAGATAACAAAGACTTGGTCTTCTTGTATATCTCCATAGACGACAAAGCGGAAGATTGGAAAAAAGGAATGGAGAAGCATGATGTAAAAGGGGTAAATCTTTGGGCTGAAAAGGCATGGGAAGACCCCGTAGCGCGCGCTTACAATATACAAGCTATTCCAAAGTATTATTTGATAGATGGCGAAGGCAAATTCCATGATGCCAACCCGCCTCGTGCAAGCCAGAACGAAGGCAAAGACTTGATAAAAGCATTAGAAAATGCATTGGCAAACACAAAAAAATAACTTTTGTATAAGAAGCAAACCCACCGCCATAGACGGTGGGTAATTTTATGAAAAAATTATATTTTAATACTCTTCTCTTCCTTTATTTCCTCTGTTTTGTGGGCATTGTGCCGAGCATCGGGCAGGGTAATGAGTCCCTTAATGCCGATACTTTAGATGCCCAACTACAGCAGCTAATTCAATCCGTTGGGATTCCCGCTATCTCGATAGCCGTGATTCAAAAAGGAGAAATAGCTTATTGCAAGGCATTTGGTATGCGCAATGTAGCCGCTCAAAAGCCCGCAGATGCCAATACACTATTCGAGGCAGCTTCACTGACCAAACCTGTAGTAGCCGTTACTGCTCTGAAGTTGGTAGAAGAAGGAATCCTCGATTTGGACAAACCGCTCTACAGCTATTTGGGCTATGCCTACGGAGGCGTAACTGACCCACGAATCAAAGATATTACGGCACGCATGGTACTTAGCCATACTTCGGGCTTCCCAAATTGGCGAGTGAAAAAGCTAAAGATAGAGTCAAAACCAAGTGAAAAATTCAACTATTCGGGGGAAGGCTTTGTGTATTTGCAGCGAGTATTGGAAAAAATCACAGGCAAATCTCTGCCATATTTGGTAAAGGAAAAGATTTTTAACCCGCTTATGATGGCGAATAGTTTTCTCGTTTTTGACCCAAAAATTCATAAAAATCATACCGAAGGCTACAACAAAAAAAATCAGTACGTCAAAGGCTACAGACCGCTAACTGCCAACGCCGCCGCTTCCATGCTTACTACCGCCAAGGATTATTCCTTATTTGTAGTGAGCTTACTCAAAAATCAGATGCTTAGGGCAGAAACCATCAGCCAAGTATTTTCCCCTCAAATTAGTATTTCAGAAGAAGATAATAACTTATCTTGGGGCTTGGGTTGGGGCTTAGAAAAAACCGAAAAAGGCACAGTTTTTTGGCACTGGGGCGATAATAGCGGCTACAAATGTTTCATTGCAGCCCTCAAAGATAGCAATTCTGCCCTCATTTATTTTACCAATAGCGACAAGGGATTAGGCATTCAAAATAAACTGATAAAGCTAACACTTGGGCTTGAGTTGGGGCTTTGCAAATGGCTCGATTATAAGCAATATTAAAGAAAAATTCAGTAGCATTTTTGAAAAAAACTACACCAATTTTGCGTTAATTACAACTATCTTTAGTATCTTTCGTTTATAAAACAAGGAAAATAGGAACACCAAAACTTTTCCATCTTACTCATGCTCACACTCCAAAATGGACTCGAACTCCAAATAGCAACAAAACCTTTCGCAAGTGGCGGAGAGGGCGAAGTTTATCACATTACTTCCCCCAAAAATCTTTCTAACCACATTGTCAAACTTTTCAAACCATCGAAAAGAACACCCGAACGAGCCGAAAAAGTAAGCTATATGCTTGCTCATCCGCCTGCCCACCTGCACGATGCAAGCAATGCCGTTGTGTGGGTAGAAAATTTGGTTTATCAGGACGGCAAATTTGCGGGCTATACTATGCAGATGGCACAGGGAGTGAAATTAGAATATCTCTGCGGTGGAAAAGTTTCCAAAAGCATAGGGAAAGAATTTCAGAAATATGATTTCAAATATAAAGAAGCCCATTTTTGGCGACTAAAATTAGCTTTTAACTTAGCTGTAGCATTGGCTCAAGTCCACAAAACGAACGGGTATATCGTGGTGGATTTGAAACCCGATAACATCATGGTGCAGCCCAACGGCAAGGTTTCCCTGATAGACATGGACTCTATAGAGGTAGTCAAAGAGCAAAAAGTATTGTTTGCTGCCTCTGCTCACACGCCCGAATTTGCCCCTTGGGAAATGCTACATATCGACAAAGATTTGATACCCGAAACTTGGGACAGATTTGGCTTGGCGGTCATTCTCTACAAATTGCTTTTTGGGATTCATCCCTTCACAGGCACTTGCAAAGCACCTTTCGAGAACTGTAATAACGTAGAGCAACTTATAGAAAATGGCTTGTTTCCCTTCCTCAAAGGAGAATATTTTGAGGTAGTGCCGCCACCACACAAACGATTTTTAGCCAGCGACTTGGAGGTGCAGATGCTTTTTAAAAAATGTTTTAATAAAGAAACTGCCCCCGAAAATAGACCTACGGCTTTAGATTGGTGCGAGTGCTTGCTCCCCTACGCCCGCATGGTGCTGAACGCCCCAACTATCGAGGAAGAAAAACCAAAGAAAAAAAGCATTAAACTTCATAAAGTTACTGAAGAAAAGACTACGCATAAATGGACTTGGTTTGGCTTTAAAAGACAGAAAAAACATAAACCGCTACCTTTTCAGGCGGCAAAAATTTCTTGGTGGCAGAAATTTGCAAGTGTTCAAAACCGAATTTCTCCAGAGTTTATCATGCTTGTTACGCTTGTGTTGGGTGGCTTCGGTGCTGTTTCAGCCAACTTAGTAGTCAGTACGCTCAGGGAGAAAGAAATAGCGGAAAATTATCGTCAGTATGAAATCTTTGCCAAAGAAGGACAACGATTTCTTGAAACTGATGATACAAAAAATGCTTTCCATGCTTTTTCTAATGCTCTGAAGTTCAAGCCAAATGACAGCTATGCAGATACGCAACTAAGAATACTGCAAAGAGATATATCGCTCAAAGCAGGTGAGCAGTTCTATCACCTCAAGCAGTACGCCGAAGCCGTTGCTGAGTATGACGAGGCACTCAAAGCCATCCCGAACGATAGCGAAGTATTGGCAAAGCGAGCTGATGCTATTTTTGCAGATGCCACAGCCAACGGCGATATAGCTTCACATTTTGATATTAAGCTAAAAATCAAGAAACTACCAAATTATTTGTACGCCAATGTTGCCAACGAAATATTCATCAATGCCCACGATTTAGGGCTGCACTTCGAGCCTTCCTACGAGGTAACAGGGGCTACGCTCGTACAAAAAGAAAAGAAAGGACGCATTGCCCTCATTCCTACAGCAGATAAAGTGATTTTCAAATTCAAAAACAAAGGCGTTGATATTCAAGAGTTTGAGTTTAGGGTAGTAGATGCACCCGCTCCCGATATTAGCATTGTTCCTTTTTGGAAAGGCAGTTTTGAAAGCCCGTTTCTAAGCGTAAACGCTTTAGCACCTGTCAATTTTTCTGCCTATTATAAAGCAGATGCTATTTACAAGGTAGCAAAATGGCAATGCTCAATTATGAGAAAAAATGGACTGTTAAGAAGTGCAACTTTCTCAACACCAACAATTAATCTTGATGAAGCTAAAGGCGAAATAATACTTGGCAAAGATGACAAAATACAAGTAGAAATTTTGGAAATCCAACGCCGCAACTACGAAGGGAAGTATGAAATCATCAATCTGCAAGGCGTAAAATCCAAATTTGTTTATAATCAGTATTTTGAAAAAATAAATTAACCAAAAATATTTTTTTGCCTGCTGTGCAACCTTAGTGTGTTTTCTTGCATCTTTCACAAGCAAACTTAAACCTTTTATAAAAAATGAAAATCATAGGAAAATACATCATTGGTAGCTTAGTATTGTTGTTTAGCTACTCCGTTTCTTTAGCCCAAAATGTTATAGACCAAGTAGATACCTCGTATGAGGGCATCACTAAGTTGGTAGTTAGGGGTAGTTTTTGCGATGTAAACGTAGTAGGCGGTAGCGGTAGTGGCGTATCGCTCAACGGCAAAATCACAGGGTCTGGCGATAATAGCAAAGACCTTAAAATTATGCACCGTCAATCGGGGAATACATTAGAGGTATGGATAGACCGACCTAACCGCAATAGTAACTGGAGCTGGGGCTGGAATAACATGAATGGGAAATTAGATTTGAAAGTACCTGCTCAGATAGACCTAATGGTAGATAATAGCTCTGGTAATGTGGGTGTGCAGGGCATTACTTATGCTACTTGTGACATAAGTGCATCTTCGGGAGATGTAAAAGCAGAAAAGATGACTACCGATTTGAAAATTAGAGCAACTTCGGGCGACATTAGTGCCGAGCAAATAAAGGGCAGTGTGAAAGCGAGGACTACTTCGGGTAGTCAGCGTTTGTCGGCAGTTACAGGCAAAATAGACGCAGAGGCGACTTCAGGCGACATCAGAATAGATACGGCAGAGGGCGACATAGCAGGGGAAACCACTTCAGGGTCTTGGGACATCGAAAATGCCAAAGGTGCTTTTGATTTGAGAAGCACTTCGGGCGACATAGAGGGCAAAAATATCATGCTTACAAGCAGTTCTAATTTCAGGTCGTCTTCTGGCGAAATAGACATGAGGTTAAAAAATGACATGAAAGCATTGAGTTTTGATTTGCAGGCAAGTTCAGGCTTTTTGCGAGCAGGTGAAATCAGGTCAGAAAGAAAATTACTCATGAAAAATGGAGGCAATTCCATAGAAATCAGAGGCATAAGTTCTTCGGGCAGTCAGTCTTACATGGAATAACGCATATCGTCAAATTAATTTAAAAGAGGAAAGACTTTGGTAAGATTAAATAATCTTTGCCAAAGTCTTTATTATTTGGAATTGTAACCTTTTTTGTCGTTTTTCGTAAATGTCATTCCTCTCTGCGTGCTTTTCGTGCTTTTGGAAAAGCAAAAGCAGGATTTTCGGGGGCAAAAAGGACAACAACATCAAAAAAAAGAACAATGCAAACAGGAACAAGCGAAGACAAAATTAGGCAAGCATTTCTCCAACGTGATTGGCATGAAATCAAAAGTGTAAACTCTTGGATGATTTTCAAAATCATGGCGGAGTTTGTGGAAGGATTAGAGAAAATGGCAAGGATAGGACCCTGTGTTACTATTTTTGGGTCGGCACGCACGAAAGCCGAAAACAAATATTACATCATGGCGGAAGAAATAGCCCGCAAATTGGTACGGCATGGCTACGGCGTGATTACGGGAGGCGGTCCTGGCATCATGGAAGCGGGCAACAAAGGGGCTTTTGAGCAGGGAGGAACTTCGGTAGGGCTAAATATCGTATTGCCTTTTGAGCAGTTCAACAATGTGTATATAGACCGCGATAAAATCATTAATTTTGATTATTTTTTTGTGCGAAAAGTCATGTTTGTCAAATTTTCGCAAGGGTTTATCGTCATGCCTGGTGGCTTAGGCACGCTCGACGAACTTTTTGAGGCATATACACTCATTCAAACCAATAAAATAGGCAGGTTTCCCATTGTTTTGGTAGGCAAGTCGTATTGGCAAGGGCTAATTGACTGGATACGGGACACAGTGCTGGGCGTAGAGCAGAACGTAAGCCCGCAAGATTTAGACCTTATCAATATTGTAGATACGCCCGAGGAGGCAGTCAAAGTCATTGATGATTTTTACGCCAAATATTTACTTGCTCCTAATTTTTAATTTATGAAAAAAACGCATTTTGCTATCCTCACTTCTATAGTGATAGCAATAGTGGCATACCTCTTATACGAAAAAGTACAATTACTTTGGCAAAAGTCAAGAGTCAAGACAGATTCAGTACAGCAGTTGGCAGAGAGCAGTTTGGTAAGCCCACACTTTTCTCTGCCCGACAAGCCCGACTTTTGTGGCGAACCTGTGCCAATAGATGAGATAGATGTACGAGAACGTTTTGATAAAGAACTACTTATCAATAGCTATCTTCATGCTTCTACGATTCTGATACTCAAAAAAGCATATCGTTGGTTTCCGCAAATAGAGCCAATTCTGAAAGAAGAAGGCATCCCTGACGATTTCAAATATCTGGCAGTCATAGAAAGTTCGCTGGATAATGCTATCTCGCCTGCTGGAGCTTCGGGCTTCTGGCAACTGATGAAAGAAACCGCTATTGAGTTGGGCTTGGTAGTCAATGACGAGGTAGATGAGCGTTTTCACCCTATCAAATCTACGAGGGCAGCCTGCAAATACTTAAAAAAATCATATCAGAAATTTGGAAATTGGACGTTGGTAGCCGCAGCCTACAATCGGGGGAACGGTGGCATAGAGCAAGCAATGACAACTCAAAAAGCAAATTCATATTACGATTTGCTGCTCAACGACCAAACAAATCGCTTTGTTTTCAGAATTTTGGCACTCAAAGAAATTATGGAAAATCCGAAAAAATATCGATTTGAAATCCAAGAAAAAGACCGCTATGTGCCAGAAAAGCTGGAAGATGTCCGAATAGATACTACAGTTTCCGACTTGGTCGCATTTGCGATAAGCAAGGGCGTTACTTATAAGACGTTAAAAAATTATAATGAATGGATTTTGACTGATAAACTCTCTGTCAAAGATACCACAAAATGGGTATTGGCATTGCCGATAAAATAATTTTGTATATTTAATCGTATTTTCACACTCATTATAAACTACTTTCTTATGCTTAGTTTTTGGGAAAAGCAAACATTTTTGAATTACGATTATATCGTGATTGGCAGTGGCATAGTTGGGCTTTCTACGGCTGCCTCCCTCATCGAAACCAATAAAAAAGCAAAAATCTTAGTCTTAGAGCGAGGACTTTTCCCGACAGGGGCAAGCACAAAAAATGCAGGCTTTGCTTGCTTCGGTAGCCTTACGGAAATCTTGTCAGATTTAGAAAAAATGACTGAAAACCAAGTAATTGACTTGGTAAATGAACGCTACAACGGCTTGAAACGCTTGAGAAAAAGACTTGGCGACAAGGCGATAGACTACCGACAATACGGCGGCTATGAGCTAATTTCGGAAAAGGAATTGCCTGCCCTTGAGCAATTAGACACTATTAACGATTTGCTAAAGTCCTCATTCAAGGGCAAAGTATATGAACTCAAGAACAAGAAAATAAATGCTTTTGGCTTTGATAAAGAAAGTATTAAAGCATTGGTTTTCAATTCGTTTGAAGGGCAAATAGATACAGGCAAAATGATGAAATCTCTCCTCCGATACGTACAAGAAAGAGGCGTGCAAGTGCTTAATCACTGCGAAGTAAGTAATTTTGAAGAAATAGAAAATAATACAAAAGTTAAAGTTTATGTAAAAAATCAACTTAGCAATGAAAAAATAGGATTTTCAGCCAAAAAACTAATTGTTTGCACCAACGCCTTTACAAGCCAGTTTTTTCCCGATTTAGATATTGTGGCGGGGCGGGGACAAGTGCTTATTACAGAGCCAATTAAAGATTTAAAACTCAAAGGGACTTTCCATTTCGACGAGGGGTATTATTATTTCAGGAATTACGGCAAGCGAGTGCTTTTGGGCGGAGGCAGAAATTTGGACTTCCAAGCCGAGAATACAAACGAAATAAATACAACGGACAAGATAATGAATCATCTGGAATACCTCTTGAAAACTATCATTCTGCCCAAGCAGGAATATGTACGCATTGCTCACCGTTGGGCGGGAATTATGGCGTTTGGGGCGGTTAAAAAGCCTATTATACAATTTTATACTCCAAATATTTTAGTAGCAGTTCGCATGGGAGGCATGGGTGTAGCTATAGGTTCGCAGGTAGGGATGCAAGCAAGCAAATTAATTTTAGAAAATTAATACAAAATTAGAACATTTGTTCTAATTTTGCGTATGTCAATATATACTAAAAATAAAATTCTAAAATTATGGAACTGAATGGTCTGATTATGATTTATCCGATGATTATATTTTTATATCTCATCACTATTCCCGTTGCGGCTTACTATGCAAGTGCTACGCTGCAACGGTCTTTCAAAAATTGGTTAATTATTGGTGCTTTGCTGCCGTTTGTTTCTATTTTCTTGCTTGTGGGGATTACTTTTTTCCAAAAGAAAACCAACTAAAGCATAGGTGGGCTATCATTTACAGTTTTGCTCTATTTCTTTGATTTGCGTTTTTTCTTTGATTTCCAAAGACTTACGCCACTCCTCGCAGGCTTTATTTTTGTCCTTGAGCAGAAAATAGGCTTGCCCTAAATAGAAATGGATTTGCTGAAGGGTGCTATCAAGCTGATGCGCTTGCTCTAAGTGTGCGAAGCCTTCGTTTATTTTACCTTCCTTCAGTGCCAAAATGCCTTGGTTGCGAATGACTATCGGCGATTTGTTGTCATAAAATAAAGCACGTTTCATATCTGCTTTTGCCCCTTCTATGTCGCTAGTAGATATTTTCACTAAGGTTCTGTTTGCCAAATAAAGTGCTTGTTCTGGGCGTTTGTCCACCGCCTTATTGAGCAAATCTAAGGCTTCTTGATAGCTTGCTTTTTCCATAAGTACCACTGCCAAATTGCTCATAGCAAAGTCGTTATCTGGAGCTATAGACAAGGCTTTGCGAAAGTCAGCCTCTGCTTTTTCATACTCTTTTCTTTCAAAAAGAATAGTACCTCTGTTGATGTGTGCGTCTGCACTTGCGGGTGTTTTGTCGTTCCCACTTAGTGCGATGGCTTTTTCAAAGTCGCTGTATGCTTTTTCTTTTTCCTTTTGGATACTCAAAATAATGCCTCTACTCAAATATAAATATGCTGTATCTTTATGATTTTGAATGAGTTTGTCTAAATCTGCAAGTGCCTCTTCGTATTTTCTCAATTCAAATAAGGCATTAGAACGGTTATAACGTGCAGAAAAATTCTGTCCATCTATTTGCAAAGCATTTGTATAATCAAAAGTAGCTTCTTGGTATTGCTTGAGTGCCATGAGTGCGACTCCCTTGTTGTTCCAAGCGTCCACAAATAGGCTATCTTTCAAAATAGCTTCTTCAAATTCTTTGATGGCATCGTTGTATCTTCGCTCAGTGAGTGCTATTTTACCTTTCAAAAAAAAGCGGTCGCGCTGGTCTATTGGCGTATCGCAAGCAAGGCAAAAAGAAATTAAAGCTAACAAAATGAGATAATTACGCATATCATTAAACGTATTTATTGAAAATAGTATTGATGAAAAAATTACAAATCACCCAATTGAGGTCTAATCACCATTTCCTCTACTACGGCATTTGGCGAGAGAGAAAAAGCAGCAAAAATAGCATCTGCTACATCTGTAGGTTTTATGATTCTGTCGGGGTCTATTTCGTTTTCGTCCCAGCTTGAGGTAAAAGTAGCCCCAGGAAGTATTGCCGTAACTTTTACATTGTATTCTTTGAGTTCTTCACGAAATAGCTTGGTCATGCCGTAAAGTGCAAATTTGGAAACACTATAGCTCCCACCGTTAGGAAAGATTTTGGTGCTTGCTACCGAACAAATATTAAAAATATGCCCTGATTTGTGCTTTATCATGTCCTCGACTAACCCGCGCGTGAGGTAATAAGCGCTATAGACGTTGGTTTTCATCATTTCTTCCAAAATACCTTCATCTTCGCTATGTAGCTGCCCTCCTATATAAAAACCTGCATTATTAATGAGTGCCTCTACAGGCTCATCTAAGCTACGTATAAAGTTTACAAACATCTCTATATCACGCTTTTCCGACAAATCAACCTCCAGATAATGAAGGTTTGTTCTATATTTGTTTTCAATCTCGCTATTAATAGTAACGAGTTGGCTTTTGGTGCGAGAGCAAGTTACGACGGTAAAACCCATCGATGCAAATTTCTCTACAATCGCTTTGCCTATTCCTTTTGTGCCACCTGTAACGACAATCATGGTATTATTATTTTTTATTAAACTCAAAGTTAATAAGTAAATTTGAACAATTCATCATTAGCATTGTTTTCTAAGTCTTACGCTTCAAAAATTTTGATATTTAATTTCAAAAGTAGTAAAACCTTGCAGACCTGTATCAAAATTACTTATCTACGATTTTTTGAGGTGCAAAATCTTTTGTTTGAAGGAACGGTATTTGCTGCAAAAACGGTAAAAAATCTGCATAAACAAAAACGCAAATAACATTATGCGCAAACCAAATACGGGTGCTTTGTTAGGCTTAAAAGTGATAGATATGACAAGGCTGCTGCCAGGCCCCTTAGCTACGATGCTCATGGGGGATATGGGAGCAGAAATTATCAAAATAGAATTGCCAAACGCCCCTGACTATGCTCGTAATTTCCCACCGCACAAAAACGGGGAGTCTTTGGCTTTTTTGGCTTTTAACCACTCCAAACAAAGTTTAGCTCTTGACTATCAGACGGAGAAAGGCAAGCAAATTTTGTTGGATTTGGTCAAAGATGCTGCTATTTTCATAGAGCAGTTTCGCCCCACTTATCTGGCAAAAATAGGTTTGGGTTACGAAGATTTGAAAAAAATAAACCCGAAAATTATTTATGTTTCCCTCACAGGCTACGGGCAAACGGGAAAATATAAGGACTTGGCAGGGCATGATTTGAATTATATTGGTTTTGCGGGCTTGCTTTCAGGAAATCGGTTTTCTCCTCCGCAAATGCCAATAGCACAGATGGCAGACATAGCAGGCGGAAGTTATATGGCGGTGATTGGTTGCTTGGCTGCCCTTTATGCGAGGGAACGCACAGGCGAAGGGCAATGGGTGGACGTGGCGATGCTCGATGGCTCTATGCCGCTGGCTATCAATACGCTTTCATGGTATTGGACTATGGGCAAGCCGCAAGCAAGGGAACAGGGCTTTCTTTCGGGAGGCATGATTAATTACGGCATTTATCCATGCAAAGATGGAAAATTTGTAGCTTTAGGCACTTTGGAAGTCAAATTTTGGCAAAAATTCTGTACGCTTATCCAAAAAGAAGAATGGACAAGCAGAATGATAGCCCCTGATAAGACAACTTTTATGGAGTGGAAAAATGAGCTAACTGCTGTTTTTCAAACTCAAGATAGTGCCTATTGGGTGAGCATAGGGCTTGAAAATGACTTGCTTATTTCGCCTATTTACGAGGCAGACGAGGTCGACAAAGATGAGCATATCAAGGCGAGAAATATGGTAGTAGAGGTGGAGCATCCGAAGGCGGGAAAAATAAAAAACATGGGCGCACCTATCAAATTTTCGGCTACTCCTGCCCAAGTATTTCGCCCTTCTCCGCTATTGGGGGAGGACAGTGAAGCTATTTTGAAGGAAATGGGCATTAGCGAAAGTGCTATTCAAGAATTAAAAAGTAAGGGAATTATCAAATAAAAAAGATGAAAAAAATACTTTTATGCTTTTCGTTCTTCCTATTTGTAGCCAATGCAATGGCACAAGATAAGGAAATTACATTCGCAGGCAAACTCTCAGAAGCTGCTATAGCACTCACCAAGCAAACAGTAGTCTATGACCCAAGCTATTTCTCAATACCTTACCCCAACGGAGATGTGCCTGCTGATAAAGGCGTGTGTACAGATGTAGTCATCAGAGCCTACAGAAAACTTAGCATAGACCTGCAAAAAGAGGTACACCAAGATATGAAAGCAAATTTTGGTAAATACCCAAAAACATGGGGAATGAAACGTACAGATAGGAATATAGACCATAGGAGAGTGCCAAATCTGATGGTGTTTTTTGCTCGATATGGAACTGTATGCCCAACTTCCGACAATAGTGAAGACTATTTAGCAGGCGACATCGTCTGCTGGAGATTGAGTAGCGGACTTACGCATATCGGGCTTGTGGTCGATAAAAAATCGGCAGACGGAAAGCGAAACCAAATCGTTCACAACATTGGGCAGGGGCAGGTAATAGAAGATGTCTTGTTTTCCTATAAAATTATTGGGCATTATAGGTACAAAAAATGAGTTTTATAGAACTTTGACAAAGTTCAGCACTTTGCCAAAGTTAAAAAATTAGATTTATTGTTTTTTCATCTCTACAAAAACCTTATCATTCACATCACCGAGAAAAGGTCCTTGCTTTACACTAATACACTGCATATCTTCCTCTACCCGAATTGCATGAACGCCATGAATGAGAACAATGGCATCGCCTTGCTTTAGCGTAACCTCTTGGAGCAATTCGCCCTCATCACTATACAGTTCTACCACTACCACGCCGCGTTGCACCACAAACATCTGTTGCAAATCTTTGATTTCCCTCGGCACCCACTTATGGTAATGCGGCGGTTCTACAAAGCCCGCCTCATGGGCAAGCAAGCCAAACTGGAATGAAGATTCGGCAGGCGAAAAAAACACAGTCTTCTGAACGCTCACATTCGCCCAAATGACTTCGGCGTATTTGATGCCATTAAATTCTATAGATTCTACTAAATTGTTCATTATTAATTAATTATATTTTTTTTATTGCTAAATTATAACTATTCTTGTTTTCCAAAGTCTTATGGATACACTCGCCTTTGTCATTAACGTACGGATAGTTACAAAGTTATTATTTTTTTTTACTTAAATCTATGTAATGTATGACTAAGATTTATTAGTTTTGTTTACATCTTTGCAACGTAACTTAGGACAAGTTTCGTATTGATAAGCAGAAAAAACGTGGTCTTTTAATAAAAATCTATGAATAAGTTATTGCTTTTGTTTGTAATGATTGCTTTTGCGGCGTGTATGACTCCTATGCAAAAAGCAAAAAGCAAATTCGACTCCGCCGAATATCAGACAGCTATTGGGCTTTATCAAAAACAACTTAAATTGAATCCGCCTGACGCAGCCCAAATCAATTACCAAATTGGGGAGTGTTATCGCCTTTCCAATCGTGTCAGAGAGGCAGTTCCTTACTATAGAACGGCTTTAGAAGGAAAGGTAAAAGCCTCAAAATTAAATTTTTATATGGGTTATGCTCTCAAAGCAAATGAGCAATACGAGGAAGCAATCGCTTACTTCGAGAAATATGCAAAAGCGGGAGGCGACCCTAATTTTGTGCAGTTAGCTACCCAAGAAAGTAAGAACCTAAAAGCAATTAATGACATTAGGAATACGCCCTCTTATACTACTATCAGTAATTTGGAAAATTTGAATACCGAAGCGGGAGAGTTTTCACCTGTGATGTACGGAGAGAAATTAATTTTCGCAAGCGACCGCAAGAAAGAGAAAGTTTTTGAAACTACAGGCACAGGATTCCAAGATTTGTATGCTTTTAATTTCACAGATACGATTAGAAATACGGGTGCTGTTCAAGATTTTTTTAATGAAAATATAAACTTAAATGGACACCATGAGGCAGAAGCTACTTTTGCCCGAAATGGCAAACTAATGATATTTGCACGCAGTAATAGTGGGCAAAAAAAAGAACCGCACCAAGACGTAAATTTATTTTCGAGCCGCTTAGAAGATGGGCAATGGACTGTACCTGAGCTACTTGATAAGCTAAGTATCGAAGAGGCATGGGATGCTTGCCCCGCACTTTCCCCCGATGGAAAAACACTTTATTTTTCCTCTAATCGCAAAGGAGGTAGCATGGGAGGCAATGATATTTATATTTCTCGGCTCAATGAAGGGAGCTGGTCAAAACCACAAAACTTAGGGAAACTGATTAATACCGCAGGTGATGAAATGTTCCCTTATGTAGCCCCTGATGGCAGATTTTTCTTTGCATCTTCGGGGCATGCGGGCTTGGGTGGCTTAGATATTTTTGTGCTTGATACTGTAAAAGTGGGCATGGACTCGCTTACCAAAAAGCCAATCTTGCAGCCAAAAGTACGCAACGTAGGAACGCCTATGAATTCCATAGCCGATGACTTTGGGGTTGCCTACAAGAGTAGAGTTTCGGGTTATTTTTCTTCCAACCGTGCTGGCGGCAAAGGAGATGACGATATTTATTATTTTTACAACGATTCGTCAGAAGTTAAAAAAACAGTTACCTACTATTTGCGTGGGGTTACTTACTCTACCAACCTCAAAAATGAGCAAAAGACACTCTCAAGCGTGAGCGTAAGACTTACCGAAAATGGTGGCACATTCGTAGATTCTCTGGTTTCGGACGTAGATGGCAAGTTTAGCTTTCCTAAGCCTATTTTCATTGGGAAAATATACGAACTTAATGGTCAAAAAATTTCTTACCTAAGCGGTGAAAATACACTCTCTACCGTAGGCAGAGGCGTAGATGTTTCCAAACTTCCAAACAAAGAAAACATCATTTATTTTGATACTGAATTAGTTTTGAGGGTAAACGAATTTGATATTCCGACAGAAAACGGAAAGCGAAGACAGCCGCTTGAGTTAGAAATTTTGTATGAGTACGACAGTGCAAGAATTACCGCAGATGCAGGCAAGTTATTAGATGAGTTTGCTGCTTTTTTGCTTGATTACTACAAAGAATTTCCTAATACAGTGATAGAGTTAGGCTCGCATACTGACGAAAGAGGCTCCGCCGTTTACAACCGCAAACTCGCACAGCGAAGGGCAGATTCGGCAGTGAGATACCTTACTACAAAGGGGATTCCGATAGCAAAAATGATAGCCAAAGGGTATGGCGAAGACCAGCCGAAAATCAAGGGTGCAAAGACAGAAGCACAGCATCAAACTAATAGGCGAACTACAGTAAGGATTACTAAGCAATAAGCAATCGCTGATAGTCAAAAGATGTAATTTTTATAAAAAGAATTACATCTTTTGATTTATTTTAGCAAATTATATCACTATAGTCCTTCTAAATTGAAGGTATCCAAAAATTTTGTAGTGAATTTCCCTGAGCGGAAACTTGGGTCGTCCATTAGGCGAATATGGAAAGGAATCGTTGTTTTAACTCCTTCTATTACAAATTCTTGCAAAGCTCTTTTCATTCTCACAATCACTTCTTCTCTTGTCTGCCCCGAAACAATCAGCTTTGCCACCATAGAATCATAGTTTGGAGGGATAACATAGCCCGCATAAATATGGCTATCTACACGCACGCCTCTGCCGCCAGGTATATGCAGGTTTGTAATCTTGCCAGGGCTTGGTCTGAAGTCCTTTCCAGGGTCTTCGGCGTTTATGCGACACTCCATAGCGTGCAACTGCGGATAGTAATTCCTACCCGAAATATTCTCTCCCATTGCCACTTTAATCTGTTCTTTGATGAGGTCAAAATCTGTAACCTCTTCTGTAATAGGATGTTCTACTTGGATACGCGTATTCATTTCCATAAAGTAGAAATTTCCATATTTATCTACCAAAAACTCGATAGTTCCTGCACCTTCGTACCCAATGGATTCAGCCCCTTTGATGGCAGCTTGCCCCATCTTATCGCGAAGTTCTTGCGAAACTATTGGTGATGGCGTTTCCTCTACCAATTTCTGATGTCTTCGCTGGATAGAGCAATCTCTTTCCGAAAGGTGGCAAACTTTCCCTCTTTGGTCGCCAACTACTTGTATCTCGATGTGTCTTGGCTCCTCTACAAATTTTTCTAAGTAAAGTCCGTCATTGCCAAAAGATGCCCCTGCTTCCATTTTGGCATCGTCCCACGCTTTTTTGAACCCGTGGTCGTCATAGACAATCCTCATACCTTTTCCGCCGCCGCCTGCCGTAGCCTTGAGCATCACAGGATACCCAACCTCTTTGGCAAGGCTTATACCTTCTTCTATACTATCCAATAAGCCTTCGGAGCCTGGAATAGTAGGTACACCCGCAGCTTTCATTGTTGCTTTAGCTGTTGCCTTATCTCCCATCGCATTAATCATTTCGGGCGATGCCCCTATGAATTTGATGCCGTACTCTTGGCAAATACTCGAAAAGCCTGCATTTTCTGATAAAAAGCCATACCCTGGGTGAATAGCGTCCGCATTTGTAATCTCCGCCGCCGCAATAATTCTTGGAATATTCAAGTAAGACTGTTTGCTTGTGGGAGGTCCTATACATACGGCTTCGTCAGCAAATTTTACGTGCAAACTCTCCCTATCTGCTGTAGAGTAAACCGCCACAGTTTTAATGCCCATTTCTTTGCAAGTGCGAATCACTCTAAGAGCTATTTCACCCCTATTTGCAATTAATATTTTTCTAAACATTTTTTTTCAATGATAAATAATGAATGATAAATTTTGAAAATGAATTATTTAGTACCTGAAAAATCAAGGAATTTATAACTCATAATTCATAATTTAAGCGACTTCTACCACAAATAAATCTTGATCGTACTCTACGGGCGAAGCATTCTCTACCAACACTTTTACAATTTTACCTGCAATTTCCGATTCAATTTCATTAAAAAGTTTCATAGCCTCTATAATACAGACTACCTTACCTGAATTCACCTCATCACCAATGCTTACAAGTGATGGCTTATCAGGCGAACTTGAACGGTAAAAAGTACCTATCATCGGAGATTTGATGGTTACGTACTTTCCTGCATTACTTTCCACAGGTTTTTCTACTTTTGCTTCTACCATAGGGGCAGGTTGGGCAGGAGCTACTTGTTGCTGAACAATGGCAGGCATTACAGGAACTTGGCTTACAATAGGTTGAGCTACTATTTGTTGCTTTGACTCTGAATGTCTTTTTACGCTAATTTTGAAGTCGTTGCCTTCTATGTTTACTTCATCTAAGCCCGAACCAGCGATGAAATTAAGCAAATCTTGCAGTTCTTTTGCACTCATATATTTAATGAATAAAGATAAATGACTATTGAAAATAGATTTAGTAAATTACTTATCGTTTTTACTTGAAAACAAAGTGCAAAGATTGAAAAAAATGATTGAAAAAAATGAGTGAATGAATGATATTTTTGCAGACCCGTACCAAAATATTTATTAGGCAGATTCAAAGTTTAAAGTTCACGGACTAATACCGTTTCTCGCAAAAAAATATCTTGTGAAACTTTGTATTCTTGTGGTGAGTGATAATATCTTGTAAAACATTTGAACCAAAAAAACTGATAAAGTGCAACCCGAAGGGAGCATTTGTCAGTTTTTATAATAAAAAATATCTATCTATTTTGACTATTGACCTATTAAACTACGCCTGCTTTACGAACTGTACGTTAAGCAATAGTTTTATCTCATCGCTTACCACGATACCGCCTGCTTCCGTAACTGCTGACCAAGTCAAACCAAATTCTTTGCGATTGATTTTGCCTGTAGCCTCAAAGCCTACTTTTGTTTGCCCATAAGGGTCTTTGGCAACGCCACCGAAATCTACTGCTAATTCTACTGCTTTGGTATTATCGCGAATCGTCAGATTGCCTTTTAGCACATAGTCGCTACCGCTTTTCTTTTCCAAACTTGTAGAAGTGAAAGAAAGTTGCGGATATTTTTCAGCATTGAAGAAGTCATCAGACTTAAGATGCCCGTCTCTTTGCTCATTGTTAGTATCTATGCTGTCGATATCAGCCGTAAAACTCACTTTTGCATCTGTAAAATCTTCTTTATCAGCTTCTAATGCTGCTGAAAATCTATTAAAAGAACCCGTTACCGTAGAGATAACCAAATGCTTTACTTTGAATAGCACTTCAGAGTGCATCGTATCAATTGTCCACTTTGCCATAATTTTATTTATTTAATGTTGTAATGATTGATGTTTAAACATTTATTTGATTGCAAAGGTACGAACGTTTTTCATAAAAACAAATGTTGTAACATTTATTTTTTACAGAGAAAAAATTATATCAAAATGAATGCTTGCGTAAGACTATCAATTATACCCTCCCCCTGCACCCTCAAAAGGGCAAACATTCTTTTATGCCAATTTTGGAAAACAAAAAAGCAAAAAACAGCGAAATTTGCCATTTTTTGCTTTTTTGTCCTCACTTATGCGAAAAAAATGATAACAATGGAGAGGAGTTGAGTTTTTTGAAGGTATCCTTACTTTTTGCAAGGTAGGAATAAACCTATCGAGCCACTCTTTTTTCTTTGATTCTTGCAGCCTTACCAGACTTACCTCTGAGATAGAATAGTTTTGCTCTGCGTACATCACCCACCTTCAATACCTCAATTTTAGCAAGGTTTGGAGAGATGATAGGGAAAATTCTTTCTACACCGATGCCGTCAGAAACTTTGCGAACAGTAAAACTTTCGCCGTTGCCTGTTCCTTTGCGCTGAATAACTACGCCTTGGAACATCTGGATTCTTTCCTTGTTGCCTTCGACGATTTTTACATGAATATTCACCGTATCTCCAGCCTTGAACGAAGGAAAAGCGGCTCTCACTGGAGCGTATTCCTTTTCTACTAATTTGATTAACTCACTCATGATATATATTAAATTTGCGATATTCTTTTTGACTATTTTATTTTGACTATTCCTCAAAAAGGACTGCAAAGGTAATTATAATTCTTTTTTTTATCTAAATATATTCGAATTTTTATTTTGGATATTGATTTTTTATAAAAAAGTCGTAAATTTGGTATCATATCCTTATCGCTCCCTTTTGGAATTAAAATATCATCATATACTATAATTAACCGATAAATGGTTTTCCCAAACCAAAAAAGCTATGTTTGACGAACATTATTTAAGTACGAAACAAAAAGCGCTAAAAATTAACTTAGACCATCGCATTTATGGCTCTTTTGCCGAAATAGGTGCAGGTCAGGAAGTTGCCGCTATTTTCTTTAAGTCGGGCGGGGCATCTGGTACTATAGCCAAAACAATGTCTGCCTACGACATGACCTTCAGCAATGCCATCTACGGCGAGGAGGTAAGCGGTAGGTATGTGGTAGAATCTCGCCTTACCAAAATGTTTACTCACGAATACAATCTCTTGGAAGAACGCTTGGGCAAAGCAAGGGGAGAAAATACTACTTTTTTTTCCTTCGCAGATACTATAGCGACTATAAACTTCAAAAAAACAAATCAGGGGCATGGCTGGCTTGGGCTAAGATTCCAACTTTCTCCACAAGCTCCTACGAACGATGCTGTTATTCACGTCAAACTTTATGACAAAGACCCCGTAGAGCAGCAACAAGCGGTAGGCATTTTGGGTGTAAATCTCTTATATGCTTGCTATCACTACCACGATAATCCAGAAAAAATGCTTGTTTCGCTGATGGACGGGCTTTCCCGCGACCGCATAGAAGTGGATATGTTTCGCCTGACGGGATATAATTTTGACCATGTTGACAATCGCTTGCTAAGTTTGCAATTAGTGAAAAATGGTTTGGCTGATGCTTCCCTTTTTGGGGCTGATGGCAATGTAATGCAGGCATCGGATATATTCTATAAAAAAGATGTACTGATTTTGCGTGGAAGATTCCGACCTGTTACCCACGTAAATCTGGATATGCTTAAGTGCGGGCATGAGATGTTTAGCAAAGAAAAAGAAGTAGATAAAGACAAATTTATCAGCGTTGCCGAACTCACGCTGCACGATTTGAAGGCGGGTAGCGAAGACATAGACGAGAAAGATTTTTTGGATAGGGTAGATATTCTTTGCTCTTTGGGGCAAACAGTAATGATTTCTAACTACCACGAATACCACAAACTGGTGGATTATATGTCGAAGCTAACGCGGCGAAAAATAGGTATTGTGCTGGGTGTCTATAACTTGCAAAGTATTTTTGACGAGAAATACTATGATGATTTGCATGGTGGTATTTTGGAATCTTTTAGCAAGCTCTTTGCCCAAAATGTAAAACTCTATGTATATCCTTTCTTTTTGAAGGAACTTAATACTTTTTATTGCTGCAAAAACTTCAGGCTTTCTGAAAAGCTACATCACTTGTTCCAATTCTTGCTTTTTAACGATAAAATCCAAGATATTACCACCAATGATATGACCATTTCGCATATTATTTCGGATAATGTGTTGGCGATGATAAAATCGGGGCAAGACGGATGGGAAAAAATGGTGCCGAAGTCGGTAGAAGAAAAGATAAAAGATAACTGCTTTTTTGGCTATCCCTGCGAGCCTGCGCGCAAGGCAGAAATAACCAAAAAAACACAAGAAATTTCGCATTGGGGAAACTAAATAAAAAAATAGGCAAGCCAAACTAATTATTTGGCTTGCTCATCTTTCAAAAGTTGTTGCCATTTCCACGCCGAAGACATCATTTCTTCGATGCCAATGCTGGTTTTCCACCCCAATTTTTGCTCACTCATCGTCGTATCCGAATAAATAGCGGCAACATCTCCGTCCCTTCGTCCTTTCATTTTGTAGTTGAGTTTTACTCCACTTACTTTCTCAAAAGCATGAATAGCCTCCAATACCGTTACGCCATTGCCTGTTCCGAGATTAATGACCTCATAATTAGCTTCGTTCTTCCCCTCTAATAGGTAGGCAAGTGCTTTGATATGTGCCTCGGCAATATCTGTAACATGAATATAGTCCCTCACGCAAGAGCCATCTCTGGTGTCGTAATCTTCCCCGAAAACGCTCATTTCCTTAATGATACCTATAGCAGTTTGGGTAATGACAGGCACAAGGCTTGTAGGTTTATTAATAGGATTTTCGCCATTTAGCCCCGACGTATGCGCCCCGACAGGGTTGAAATATCGCAAAGCTATAGCCTTTGTTTGTGCTTGGTTCTTTATAAAATCTTTGATGATATTTTCTCCAATCTGCTTGGTATAGGCGTACGGAGATTCGGCGATGCTCAAAGGCGTTTGCTCATTAACGGGCAGCTTGGCCACGTTCCCGTAAACAGAGCAAGAAGAAGAAAAAATAAAATTATTCACACCATATTTTGCACAGCATTTTAGCAAATTGAGTAATGAATTGATATTGTTATGATAATAATGGAGGGGTTGGGCTACGGAATCAGGCACAGACTTCAGAGCAGCAAAGTGAATAATGCCTACAAAGTCAGTATTTTCATCAAAAACCTTTTCCACTTCTGCCAAATTGCATAAGTCTGTTTGATAGTTTTTGATACTTTTGCCCGTAATCTGCCTGATACGCTCCAAAGTATGAATGGAAGAATTGATGAGGCTATCTATTGAAACTACCTCAAAATCGGTTTGCATGAGCATCTCGATAATCGTGTGCGAGCCAATATAGCCACAGCCTCCAGTTACTAATATTTTTTTCTTTGACATAATAAAATGATGTTTCTATTGATTTTTTTTTCGCAATTTAAGAAAAAAATACATCTGTACTAAGAAGTATTTGGATAGAATATAACTGGCAAAAAATAATTTTCAAACAAGCGATTATTTATAGTAATATTTGGTATGGTACTTGCAAAATGACGAAATTGTATTTTCATCTTATTTGCCCCTTATGCACTAAGTTTGTATATTGGCTTATCAGAAAAATAAAAACTATCAATTTACATTATTAAATTTTTAACTTAATTTCAAAAAATGAAAAAATCAATTTTTATTACTTTATTTTTCCTTGCTGTCGTTGCTTTGAGCAGCAGTTTTGCACAAGACATGACTACCTGGACTTGGGATACATATAAAATGAAATTTGATGTACCTTCCAATTTTAAAGTTACTAAAAATACAGCCGATGCTTTTGTAGCTTCCAATGGGAAAATCACACTTAGTATGTACCCACGCAAAGGGCAAAATTTGAATTATGCAAAAATGCAAGCTGCAGTGCTTAATTGGGCTTCAAGCAGCAACTTAGATTCAGATTCAGGAGCGCAATATGTAGAAGACCTTAATGGTTATTGGGGTTGCTACGTAGAAGGCGTTGCTAAAGGTTTTCCTACTACAGCTTTGTTATTGATTGACCCAGATTATACAGATATTAGTTTGTATGTTTGGATTTCTTACGCTGCAAGTGAAGAAGATACAGCTGCTGCTATGTTGCAGAGTTTTACTCTCAACTAAGAGGCTTGATTATATTATGCTAAAAGAGGCTTGCAGTTTTCTGCAAGCCTCTTTTTATGAGTAGCTTTTTTATTTGTATAAGTCCAAATGCTTGATAAGTATCTGATTTTCAGATGGCGTGCCTACTGTAATTCGCAAGCAGTCATCACATAGCACAACTTTAGAACGATTGCGGACAATGACACCATTCTTCACCAAGTAATCGTAAATTTTTTCGGCATCTACAGTTTTTACCAAAATGAAGTTAGCATCGGAAGGGTAAATCTTGCTAATACAAGCTATTTTGCCAAAGGCAATCACTAACTTTTCCCTTTCTTCCAGAATTGCTTTTACCATTTCGTTTTTCTTGCTTTCATTGTCAAGAGCCTGCAAAGCAAGTGTTTGGGTAACTTCGTTGATATTGTAAGGCGGCTTTATTTTGTTTAGCACCTTTATAATTTCAGGTGAGGCGAAAGCCATGCCGAGCCGCAAAGCTGCCAAGCCCCATGCCTTTGAGAAAGTCTGCAAAACCAGCAAATTAGGGAAACTGCTCAACTCCTCTATCCAAGATTCCTCCTTTGCAAAATCTATGTATGCCTCATCAACTATTACTAAGCCGTTGAAGTTGCTCAACAACAAGCGAATATGTACTTTTTTTAGACTATTTGCACTCGGATTATTTGGCGAACAAACAAAAATGAGTTTTGTATTTTTGTCTATTGCCTTAAGTACGCCGTCAATATCTATCTGAAAATCAGGGGTTAGTTTTACCTTTTTTGTCTGCACCAAATTCATGTCTGCACTCACCTCATACATACCGTAAGTAGGCGGCATCAGAATTACATTGTCTTGCTGTGGTTCGCAAAACGCCCTGAATAGCAAGTCTATAGGCTCATCACTGCCGTTGCCAAGGAAAATTTGATTGGGCTTACATTGCTTTATTTTGGCTAACTTCTCCTTCACTTTTCCCTGAAGTGGGTCGGGGTAACGGTTGTAGTTTTCCCCTTCGAGGGCAGAGCCAAAAGGGTTTTCGTTGGCATCCAAAAAAACGCCTTCTGTGCCTGTATATTCATCTCTGGCTGATGAATAAGGCTTTAATGTCAAAATATGCGGTCTGACGATATTCTCTATAGTAAACACTTCTGTTAGGTTTTATTTTTTGATTAATGGCTTGATATTAGGGTTTCCATTTGCCTGAAAGTATTTTTTAAAGCACTTGTGCAGGATATATTTCTCTTTCCTCTACCAAATTTTTGTAGTCATAAATTTCTGACTTATTGTAAGTGAGTCTTATAAGAAATAACTTTGCACAAAAATAAACATTATTTGGGGAATATGTAACAAATGCTATCCTTCATGTACTTATTTTGTGTGACCCTGTTGAAGGCATTTGCTACCTACATTACATTTTTCATTTAGCATTCTCGCTCTTGTCTTTATTGAAAATGCGATACTGTTTGTAGCCACGCCTCATTTCCATAATGGACACCTTAATAATAGTATAGACAGGAATTGCAGTGAGCATTCCTACAATCCCCGCCAAAGAAGCCCCCGCAAAAACAGTCAGAAAAATCTCTAAGGGGTGTGCCTTCACACTCTTTGACAAGATAAGCGGCTGAAGTAAAATATTGTCTGTGAGGTAAGTAAAGCTATACACTATCAGCACTTTAGTAAGTAAAAAAGCAACTACTCCCGTTTCAAACACTTCGGGCGGAGCAGTAGAAGTTGCTACTATTAGCCCGAAGCAGGTACTGATAAAAGGACCTGCAAAAGGCACAGGATGCACTATAGCCGCAAAAAGCCCCATCGTAACAGCATATTTTACGTCTGCAATGATAAGTCCAAAAGAAACTATGGTAAAAATGGAAAGCATCTGTAACGATAAGCCTAAGAGGTAGTTAGAAAGTAATTTTTCTATTTTATAAATAGCATTTATAGTTACTTCAAAATATTTATTTGGAATCATGGCTATCAGATTGCGGCGGATAATACCCCTATCGAATAGGAAGAAAAATGTAATAAAAAGCACTGCCAATGCCCCGATGACTATCGTGCCTGTGGTGGAGATAATGTTCGAAATTTGCAATTTACTCAGGATAGTTACTACTTTGAGTTCTACTGCCCCGATGATGAAGTTGGGTTTGTTGGGGATAAGGTGGTTTTTAATGAGCATATTCTCAATATTTTGGACGGGAGAAGCCACTCTTTTGAGCAATTCGTTGTAATCTAAGGCACTAATTACTTTGACCTGCTCGGTAATGAGGGGAATAAAAAGCAATACAAATAGCGAAATAATTCCAACCAAAATTCCGAAGGAGATAAAAATAGTAATGGCACGCGGCAATTTAAGACCGCCAACGTGAATCTGACTTAAGTAGTCGGCAGGTGGCTTTAAGATTGCCGCCAACACCAAAGAAATAATTAAATAGGCAACAATATCGGAAAAAACCCAACCCAACAATAGCAACAATGCCAAGATGGAAATGATATTGATAAGTGTTTTATTAAAAAGCATAAAATTGAACGCTAAACAAACCCTTAGTAGATTATAAAAAAATTGTGTAAATTATTAAAAATGTTATATTATATTGATTATCAAATTATTATGATTATATGCAACTTTATACAAAGCTACGAATTAATTCTTGAAAATTTAAGAAAATTAATCATTAGTGATAATGCTTAGAAGAATTTTTTGACTATAAACTGTTTATGTATTGGAGGAAGTCAAAGAGCAAAAATACACAATGCTTGTTATCAAAGAAAACTAAAGACGAGGCATACAGGCACTTATGGGAGCGTTTGAGGAAAGGAGGGTTCTTAAGAGTTAGCAAGGCAGGCAGAGAAATCTGGATAAAGGGCAGCTATAAAGTAGTGGTAAAAATATGATGCAAAATATCGCCATGCACCCATAATACTCCGCACAATCTATTATCTTTGCCCACAAAAATAGCATCTATGAACGAATATACCGCAAATTATACGCCCATCAACCAATGGGCAGAGGACGACCGCCCAAGGGAAAAGCTATCTCTGAAAGGGAAAGCAGCCCTCTCTGATGCCGAACTGTTGGCAATATTGCTTGGTTCGGGTACTGTTTCGGTGAGTGCAGTTGATTTGGCAAAGCAGATTTTGGCTTCAACAAATAATAACCTTCATGAGCTTGCAAAACTATCCCTCAAAGACCTAATGAAGTTCAAAGGAATAGGCGAGGCGAAGGGCATTACTATCATCAGTGCCTTGGAGTTAGGCAGGAGGCGCAAAAATAGCGAACCCAAAAAGAGGGACAAAATTACCGCATCTACAGACGTTCACGAGATAATGAGTCCGTACTTATTAGATGCGCATCGGGAGGAGTTTTGGGTGATTTTGCTCAACCGAGCCAATGAGGTCATTCGCACTGAAAAAATTAGCGAAGGCGGTGTATCTGGCACAGTAGCAGACCCCAAACTCATTTTCAAATCTGCGCTCGACCATCTGGCAAGTGCTTTGATTTTGGTGCATAATCACCCTTCAGGAAACCTGAAACCCAGCCAAGCGGACTTACAACTGACGCAAAAAATGAAAGAAGCAGGAAAGTTTTTGGAAATTCCTGTGTTAGACCATGTTATTTTTACTGACCACGGATTTTATAGTTTTGTAGATGAAGGCACTTTTTAGGCAAAATAAGTACATTTGTCTTTAGGCAAATAAATGATAAGCTAAATGACTAAACTTACTTTACAATTTATAAGCCCATTCGCCTGAAGGCGAAGATACCAATCGAGTTTCTAACTTTTATTTTCCTCATGCCATTGGGCAGAAATACTTTCCCAAGAAAATACACCTTTTTCCGCTTGTTCTTTTAAGGTAGGCAGTTGATTTACCAATTCTTTTGCTTTGCTATTCATTGATTCCAAGCATATTAAAACGAAGGCTTGCTGCTGTAGTATATCTGTGCTATCTTTTAGTTTTTTCAAATCTTCCAAGATTTCGTCATTGACAAAACCCGCTATCGGCATCCAAAGTTCGGGCGTTACTTTCCGCCCTGCCGCCCATCTTTCGTGGGCATAGTCTGAGCATATTTGCGATAAAGCGGCGTTAGCGCGCTGCCTCACACCTTGTATTCTCCCAATTTGCCTGCCCGTAAAAATCGACTTTAAAAATAGCTGATTCCATGAGTTTTCCGATAAATATTTCGCAGGGAAGGGGTTATTGAGGGCTATTGCCTCAAAAACTACCGAAATATTTGTTCTGATGCCTTCTTCGCATTGCTTCATATATTTTTCAGGAAAAGGCAATAAAGGCAAAGCAGAATAGAGTGCCACTAATTCATTCATTTCTGCTGTTTGAAAGAGTTTTTCCAAAATTTCTACATGACTTTCAGCCTTTTCCGAAGGCAAATAAAGAATAAATAAAACCCTTGCAGCCCTATCTATCGTCCAGTTTTCGGGATAAAAACCCGCACTAAGTTCATTTGCATCTGCCAAATCATTGGCGGTAATATTCAAGGCAGTTTTACCCAAAAAACGTGATGCAGCGGTAAAAGTGAGGTAAAATGCTTGCTTAGAAAATTGGGTAGAGAGTTGCGTAATTTTTTGGTCAAGCCAGCTTTTTGCTTTCTCGTCTGCCTGTCTAATTATCAAGCTGTATAGAAAAAGTTGAGGTTGAGTCATGGTTTTTAGTTATTGGTTATGAGTTATTGATTATTAGTTTTTATACGGTTATCTGTTACAATTCATTTATAATTCTACACTAATAATTTATAATTACTTAATGTCCTGTGAGATGTAAAAAAACTTCTCTTCCTAAAATTACGATAAGTCCGCAAAGTATTACAGACCATATAGTACCGCTAACAAGCATTGCTAATAATATTTTAGGTTTTTTTTCACCAAAAGAAATGGCAATCATTGTCCCACCTATGGGCGTAAAAAGAATAGGCGTAAGGGCTGCTATTCCCCAAATGCCGAATTTACGCCAAATTTTTACCATATTTCTTTTCCTTTTGGTAAAAAGTATTTTCTTTTTCGCAAACCTACCCTGCCACCAAACACGTATTTGTGTGCCTGCAAAGGTAATAATAGTAACAGCCAGCATCATTCCCGTAATAGTAAGCAGTACAGCAGGCACAAATGGAATATCAAATAGGGCAGAAAATACTGGACCGAAGACAAATTTTATCATTGTCCAGCCGATGACAGTCAGGTATTTGAAAATATCAATGTGCATAATTTTTTTCCTATTATCTGTATTGAATAAAGTTAAACATTTCTCCTGCTTTAAATTCAGTTCTTTCGGCAGGGAGTTCCAAAAAGCCATCACATTCCAGCAAGTTAGCAAAGTCACCAGAGCCGCCGCCTTCTAAAGGAGTCGCTACTAATTGCTGATTTTCATTTAGATATGTTTTCACTTGCAAAAAATATGTCAGTTTTGGCAAAAAAGTAACATCTTTTTCCAGCATTGCTTTTGGCAATGCTAAAGCATCGGCTTCGAGCAAACTTGCTTTGAGCCAAGGCACTACATATTTGTGAAAGCAAATAAAAGTAGAAACAGGATTTCCGGGAAGGGCAAAAACGGTTTTGCCTGCTTCCGTTCTACCAAACCAAAAAGGCTTTCCAGGGCGTTGGGCGACTTGGTGAAACAGCTTTTTTACACCCAAATTTGCTAAGGTCGTAGGGATAAAATCTGCTTTGCCTGCTGAAACGCCGCCTGTGAGCAAGATTACATCAAATACGCTTGCAGGGTCGAGCATTTTTGCCAATTTCGCTTCTATAATCGCTTGCTTATCAGGTAGATGAAAACTATCTGCTTTGATTCTTAGTTTTTCCAGCGCAGCCAAAAGCAAATAGGTATTAGAACGGCGAATCTGATAGGTAAGTGGTTCACTTTCAATGTCTATTAGCTCATCACCATTGGAAACAATGGCAAAAAGTGGTTTCTGACTTACCATCAAATGCGACTTGCCAACTGCCGCCGCTACATTTATTTCTACGGGGCTAATTTTGACACCCGCTTTCACTAATACCTCAGCTTGTTTGCAATCATTTCCTTGATAATGAATGTTTTGCCCTTTTTTGATTTTATCTGTTTTAAGTGTAAAAAACAATGATTTTTCTCTTTCTTCTCTTTCCAAATCCTCATAGCGAATAACTGTATCTGTACCTATTGGGAGCATTGCCCCCGTCATTACCTCTATGCAAGCTTCTTTGGAAGCCAACAAAAGTTGTGGCTTGCCTGCAAATTGCGTACATTCTACTTCAAAGGTAGTACGCCCGTCAGCAAAAGCCTGATAGTCTATCGCAATGCCGTCCATAGTTACTCTGTCGAATGGGGGCAAATCACGGTCTGCCATGATGTCTTCCCGAAGCGTTCTCCCCAATATTTTTAGGAGTTTTACGGCTACGGGTTTGGACAAAAACAAGTGATTATGAATGATTTGTGTTGCTTCCTCCGAAGAAATCATATTTTTAATATGCCTTAATGAATGATAAAACAATTTCAGCTACAAAGATATGATTTTGAATATAATATTCCCTTATTTGGCGTATTCATATATCATTTTGGAGATTTCGGCAAGTGCTTTTGTGCCTTCCTCAAAATTTTCTAACTTTTTGGAAAGCAAAATCAAAATATATTTCTTTCCATTGGGCAGATAGACAATGCCTGAATCGTGGTGTACGCCTGTGATATTTCCTGTTTTGTGGGCTACTTTTACCTCTCTGGGCAGCATAGCAGGAATGATGTCATTAAATTTTTGGTCTAATAATATCTTTCTCATTTCCTCGCACTCTTTGGAGGTAAGCACTTCATTTTGAGCTATTTTTTCAAAAAGCAAGGCTAAATCTGTAGCTGTTACGGTATTATTCAAGCCCTTCTCGAAGGCTTTGGAGTCTTCTACCCCCCTAAGTACCTGCATTTGGTTTATGTTCAGTGATTTTAGGGTTTGCATGACATTTTTGGCATCTACCAATTCTATCAGTATATTCGTTGCTAAATTGCTACTTACTGTCATCATCTCATAAACAAGCTGGTATATCGTTCTTTTTTGCCCCAAGCTGCTGTAAAGCACCTCTTCGCTATCATCACCAACTTCCAAGCTGTACGAACTGCTATCTACAATGCTTCTAAATTCATTTTTGAGCAAGAGAGAATCAGCAAGGGAAAATTTGCCTTCTTTGGCTTGCTTAAAAACTTCTAACATGACTGCGGTTTTCATGGTGCTTGCGGCGTGGAAGTTAGCATCTGCATTGATGAAAAGTGTGTCGGCAGGATTATCCAAACTCTTGTAGGCTATGGCAAATTCGCCTTTGGTAGCGTTCAGTTTTTGCAATATTTGAACTTTCAGTTCGTCCATTTTATTGGGGTTTTGGCTGCATGAAGTAAGTATATGCAAAAAGAAAAAAGAAGCCAAATACTTGACTGACAGATATTTCTTCATGGTCTTGAGATTTATTGTTCCTTAGCAGGAGCCTTGAGGCAGAGATTTGTAGAGGCGGCAAATATTATGTCCGTCATTTCGCTCTACTTCTATATCGTCCATGATGCGTTTTACCAATATAAGCCCCATGCTTCCATTTCTTTTCTCATTGATAATTTGCTGAATATCAGGAATTTTATATTCTAAAAGATTGAATGAATCATTGGATTGGTCGTGTATTTCGAAGATGAAAGTTTGGTCTTCATTTTTTACTTTCACCTCGATACATTCGTCCTGATTACATTGATGAGAATGTATGATTAGATTGGCACAAAGCTCATCTATAGCAAGAATCATCAAATTAGTATCGTTAGCAGATAGATTATACCTACTGAGCGCACCTTCGACGAAATACCTAATCTCTTTCAAGTTTTCTTTAGTGCAAGGCACTTGTAAACTGTGCATCATTGATGTAGTCTTTAGCGTCATCTTTTGATATTTTAATCACTATAAGTTGGTCTAAGCCCAAAATTCTAAATACATTTACTATCTTGTCGTTTAGTCCAAAAAGCACCATGATTATATTTTTCTCTATACACTCTTCGAGGCGAGAGGTAAATGCACCAATCCCCGGCGAGGAAATATAATGAAGTTCAGCACAATCAATCAGAATACTTTTTGTGTTTGTAGTGATAGCTTCTTCCAATGCGTTATCCAATAAGATAGAAGAACTTGCATCCAAATCTCCAATGATTTGAATAATATGAAACTTCTCCTCGTTACTCACTTTAAGTTCCATGTGTTTATTTTTACGTTTAAATAGAAAATAAGTTTACCAAAAATGAATATTTTTCAGCAAAGTTAGTTTTTTATTTGTCTTGAGCGAATTTATTTTCGTTAATTATCACAAGCTACAGATGTCTTAAATTTTTTAATTATTTTGTTTTAATAAATACAGATATTAAAAATAAAAATTGATTGGTAAAAATCTAAAATTTTGCTACTTTTGCGAATTACTTGTTAGGTTTTTAGTCATTTGTTATCATTTAGAATGGAAAATACAGATAGCCACTTGCACGATGTTATTCCTGTTTCGGGAATGTACGAAGATTGGTTTTTAGAATATGCGTCTTATGTGATTTTGGAACGTGCAGTTCCTGCCCTCAATGACGGACTCAAGCCCGTTCAGCGGCGTATTCTCCACGCAATGAAGGAGATGGACGATGGGCGTTATAATAAAGTGGCTAATATTATTGGGCAGACGATGCAGTATCATCCGCATGGTGATGCCTCTATTGGCGATGCGATGGTGGGCTTGGGGCAGAAAGACTTGCTCATAGACACGCAAGGAAACTGGGGAGATGTACGCACGGGAGATGGGGCGGCGGCGGCTCGTTATATCGAGGCTCGCCTTACCAAGTTCGGCTTAGAAGTCGTCTTTAATCCACAGACTACCGAATGGAAACTTTCTTATGATGGGCGTAAGTATGAGCCTGTTACGCTGCCTGTGAAGTTTCCTTTGCTTCTGGCACAAGGTACAGAAGGGATTGCCGTTGGACTTTCTACCAAGATTTTACCGCACAATTTTATAGAACTTATCAAAGCATCTATTGATATTTTGAGGGATAAACCCGTTAGCATTTTTCCTGATTTCCCTACGGGGGGCATGGTAGATGTTACGAACTACAATCAGGGAAAAAAAGGGGGCAAGGTGCGGGTACGTGCCAGAATAGAAGAGTTAGACTCTAAAACATTGGTTATCAAAGATGTACCCTTCGGAATTACTACTGATGGGCTTATGGAATCGATAGTAAAAGCAAATGATGCGGGCAAAATAAAAATAAAAAAAGTAATAGACAATACTGCTAAAGAGGTAGAAGTGCAGGTGCAGTTGGCGGTAGGCGTTTCCCCCGATATAACGATGAGTGCGCTCTATGCTTTCACAGATTGCGAAATTTCTATCTCTCCAAATGCTTGCGTAATCCTTGATGACAAGCCGCTTTTTACTTCAGTGGACGAAATGCTGCGGGTATGCACAAGAAATACGGTGCAACTCCTCGAAAAAGAACTACAAATTCGCAAGCATGAACTATTAGAAAAACTTTTATATTCTTCTTTGGAAAAGATTTTTATCGAAAATAAAATTTATAGGGACATAGAAGAAGCAACTACGTGGGAGATGGTGCTGCAAATCATAGATGCGGGAATTGAACCGTTTAAGCCGCAGTTCTACAGGGAAATAAACCAAGAGGACATCATCAAACTTACTGAAATAAAAATTAAAAGAATCTCGAAGTTTGACGCATTCAAGGCTGACGAACTGATGCGAAACCTCGAAAATGAACTCCAAGAAGTAGAGCAAAACCTTGCGAACTTGGTGGAATATGCTGTAGATTATTATAAAAATTTGCTCACCAAGTACGGAAAAGGCAAAGAACGAAGAACAGAAATTCGCACTTTTGATGTGATTACGGCAACAAAAGTAGCTGCAAATAACCAAAAATTATACATCAATAGGGCGGAAGGCTTCATAGGCTACAACCTGAAAAAAGATGAATACGTTGCCGAATGCTCTGATATTGATGATGTGATTGTGTTTTTGAGAGATGGAAAATTCAAGGTAGTGAAAATTGCGGAAAAAGTTTTTGTGGGGAAGGACATCATTCATGCCGAAGTTTTCAACAAAGACGACGAAAGGAAAGTATATAACGCAGCCTATTTGGACGGAGAGACGGGAGTTTCTTATGTAAAACGTTTTCAGGTAGGCGGCATCACGCGCGATAGGGAAAATGATGTAACGAGGGGTACAAAAAATTCAAAAATTTGGTACTTCACCGCAAACCCTAACGGCGAGGCAGAAACAATAGCCGTTCAGCTAAGTCCAGGCTGCAAGGCAAAAACAAAGGTCTTTGATTTTGATTTTTCTACACTTTCCATCAAAGGAAGGTCGGCACAGGGCAATATTCTCTCCAAATACCCAGTCAGGAGTATCAAATTCAAGATGGCGGGTGGCTCTACTTTAGGCGGGCTAAACATCTATTATGACAGCAAAATTGGGCGGCTAAATACCGAAGAAAGAGGAACTTACTTAGGCTCTTTCCACTCTGACGATAAGATTTTGGCACTCTATACGGACGGCACTTACGAAATTATGAATGCAGATCTGGCAAATAGATACCAAATCACGGAAGTAATAAATCTCTATAAATTTGACCCGAAAGTCATTATTTCCTCTGTTTATTTTGATGGCGAGCATGAAAGCTATTACATCAAACGCTTTTTGATAGAAACTACGACCATCGGCAAGAAATTTAGCTTTATTACGGAGCATAAAAAGTCGAAACTTCTCATGGTAACTACGGAGGCACAGCCACAAATCAAACTCACTTATACCGACATGGCAAAAAAGGAAGTTAGCAATATCTATGACGTGGACTTGCTCACCGAGGTAAGAGGCTGGAAGGCATTAGGCACAAGGCTTCCAAATCAGCGCGTAAAAAGTGTGCAAATAGTTTCTTCGGAAGAAGGGGAGTAAAAATATTTTTACAAAAAAATCTATGATAGAATTTCGTTTATATTACGAGTGTTTGGAACAAGCACACGACTACATTTTGCCAATGCTTGCAAACGGTAATCATAAAGTTACCTTGGTAAAAAGACCAAAATCAGCAAGTAAATTGCCAAAAGGTGCTGTTTATGCTTTGCAGTCTTTGACTACGCCTGATGTTTTATTGACAGGAATTTATCAAGATAATGAAATTCCACTTGTTTTAATAGAGTTTACAGAGGCTGTAACTACCGAAGACCACGAACTCCAACGAACTTATGGGGCTTTGGGTGCATATCTGGCGGGTATGTATTATGTGAAAATATCGGGACATAAACAATCTGAAAAAGAATTTGGTGGGGCAGAATACAATCCATATTCTACACCTAAGATGTTGATACAAAACTTTGATTATCAAGGCTTTATCATTGCAGATTGGGAAACCGAAGGAAATATTTATACGCTGCAAAAAAGTGCAAATATGCCTTCTTGTCCGCCTGAAATTCCTTTATTGAAAGATACTTTGCAAAGTGCAGTAAAATCTTTTATTCAAAATCCTACAAATTGGTTTGCAGACGCAAATACTGTTTTACAACAAACAAAATCCTACCAAGTTTATGCCGAAAAAATGGCAGAAGCCACAGGAAAAACAGAGTTATTAGAAAATTGGAAAGGCAGGGAAAGCAGAAATACTAACCTCAACAAATTACGTTATTTTGTGCGTGATACGTGGGTGGGTGCAAAAATTAACCGCTTTAGCCACGCTATGGATCCAGATAGAGGAATTTTAACATTTCTTTCCTTCTTATTTTCTGATACGTATAAAGTTTTTGGAATTTATGCATTGGTGCGAAAAATGGCAATTTTGAGAGAGGAAATTAAAGACTTGCCCACTTTACGTCAGCAATTACGCATAGCCTTAGAAAAAGATGAATGGTTAAATGGGACAGCTAATAATTTTGCAACAATTTTAGCAAATGAACTTATCAATATTGCAGACAAAGCAACAATACTCAATCAAGAAGTTGATTTTCAATATTTTTGGGAAAAACACCAAGATAAAATTGCAGGTAACAAAGTTATTTTGACTTTGGCGTATTTAATGGACGGAATGTATTTGAATTATAATGGGGTAAAATTAGTTTGGGATAGAAAAAAACTTTTAGGTAATTCTTCGGGAGTATTTTTAGACTTGCTAAAAAAATATTTTCATTTTGCTACAAATTCAAAAGTAATTGAAATAGAAGAAGTAAAAAAAGAAGTAGATGAAGACGAAGTAACTTATGCCATTGTTCATCGTGTTTTAATTCCAAACGGTTTTAAAATAGTTTCTATCAGTTACCCAGGCTCGCAAGGTGGTGGTGCAGTTTTGCCTGAACCTGAGAAAGGTAAAGAACAGCCAAGAGAATATCCCGACATTATTGCAGTTTCACCAAATAGTAATGAGGATGTAATTTTAAATGAAAGTAAAGGAATGTTTAAACAAGCAGAAATTGAAAGAGATACTGCAAAAATATTGCGTTATAAAACAGAACCAAACTATCAAAAAGCACTGAAAGAAACCTTAGTTGTTGCAAAAGTTATAGACGAAAGTAATAATATCCGCAATATTATTATTGGTGTTGCTTTTGGCGTAACAAACAATACTTCTACAACTTGGCAACCTGATAAAATAGATTTTATTTTTCGTGTTGTAGATAGAGAAAAGTGGGCAATAGGTATTTTTAATCAAACTTTAAGAGATTTAATTCCTGTCATTGAAGGACAAACAAATTTTCCTACTGTTTATCAAATTAGTAAAACTCCTAAAAAGACAACCAAAAGCTAATGAACATAGAAGACATAGAAACAAAACCAAATTTGCAAGAAGAAAGCTATTTTTTACTAAATGAAAGTGAAGTAAATTATTTGCCACAATCTGAAATAGATGCTGTAAAAGAGAAAAAAGGGTTTAATGGTTTAACTCCTACCGAGTGGGCTTCTCTTTCAAAAAATGTTTGGAATGATTTAAGTTCGCCAAGGAATGAGTACCAACTCGAACACGGGGCTGTGTTTCCTTTAAAGTTAGCGGATAGATTAATAAAAATGTATTCAAATGAAGGTGATGCTATTTTCGACCCTTTTGCTGGTATTGGCACAACTTTAGTGTCCGCACAAAATTTGAAAAGACACGCAATAGGAACAGAGCTAAACCCTCGTTTTTACGAATTGGCTGAAAAGTGGATTGTTGAGAATGGTGGTTTATTTGCAAATAATTTTCATTACAAATTAGTTAATGATGATTGTCGAAACTTACGAAATCACATAAGACCAGAAAAAATACAATTAACTGTAACCTCACCTCCCTATGCTGATTTTATTCAAAAATCTGTAAAGGATAGAGCAACAACCCATAAAACTTCAATTATTTCAAGAGAAAATAATAGTACCGTAAAACAATATAGCGAAAGTGAAAAAGATTTTGGGAATTTACCATATATTCAATTCTTAGAACAAATAAAAGAAGTTCTAAAAGCAAATTGGGAAGTTACAAAATTTGGGGGCTATTCATGCTGGGTTGTCAAAGATTACAGAGATACCAAAAATAAAATTCCTTATGTTCCTTTTCATTCAGATTTGGCAAGAGCTGGCGAAGAAGTCGGTTGGAAATTTCACGATTTAATAGTATGGGATCAGTCAGGACAAAGGAGATTAATTTTATTGGGTTATCCTTCTGTTTTTTATACAAATCAAAATTGTTCTTTTATTGTAATTTTTAGAAAAGTAAAATGATTTTAGCAGAAAAAACAAATTTTGATTTTA
>REAZ01000017.1 GCA_004294445.1 Cytophagales bacterium | reverse complement strand
ACGATACAAAAACTTACCAAAGTAAACTTCACCAAATACAAAATAGGCACAAACAAATAACCCAGCCAAGCCCACTTTTGCGACTCCGCCCATAGCTTTCCAAAACGCTCTATCGCTACCTGCTCGCCCAAAGAATAGTAAAAAAGTTCTTCGGTAATGAAAAACGCTTGAGAAAGGTAGGTAAGTAGGAGACCTAGAATGCAGTAAATTAAAAATAAAAACCTATAATTCATTGCACTCAATCTAATTATAAAGTTTAACATAATAAACTTAATTTTATACATCCGATGAGGTATTCCCTCTTCTTTCTTTTAAAAGTATGATTGCAAATACAACCACTGGAATAAACCTTTCCCATGTTGCTATATCACCCTGAGTAGTCATATAGCGGTATATGTAGTAGAAAATTGTTAGCAGTATTAAAATTTTGGATAGAAAACTAATCTTTTTCATAGACGAATTATTTTAAGCTATTTTACTGATATGAAATTAGAAAAAGGCATAATATAAGTATGAATCTATATTATGCCTATAAAATTCAAATTACTGTTAGGGGGCAGTGCGATAAATACCCCACCCAATACAACCAACATCCACAATACGCCCAGCAATGAATGTAGCGGGTGTAAGTACAGTAAAAGTACGCACAGCCCCCCAGCCTATACAGGCCCCATCAACCCAATTTTCCCAATCTCCACCAGAGATTTTTTCCATTTGGTCAAAACTTAGTTTTTTCATAACATTTAAATTTTTTAAAATTAGAGTTATTTTAGTATTTAAAAGAGATAAATTTTTGGTAATCAAATAATTATATTCTTTACTAAATTTTACCTCATTAATTTATTATAAATAAGTAGTCGCTAACCCCTTATTTGTAAAATATATCATCTGCCTAAACAGCTACTATGATAGTTGTAAAAGTTCCACAGGCGAGTAACCCTGCAAAGCCAATTACTGCAGCGGGAGTAAACATTAATGCTGCGCTTACTCCACATACTATTCCAGTTGCAAAGTGGTCTTTGTCTGTTCCACCCCCACCCTGAATGCCTTGCATCTCATTCAAACTTAACTTTTTCATAATTTTAATTTGTTTTTAAAAGTTAGATAATATGTTTAATTCTGTAAACTGATGGTCGACTATCTTATTTACAGTAGCAAACATAAAAGGCAGGTGTCCGATAATATCGGACTGTGCAAAATATTTTTTGTTTCCGCCCGATATTTTTTCCATATCGTCTTCGGAGAGTTTGTTTTGGGGCTTGAAGCCTATCTCAAACCGCCCCTCTTGGGTATAGTAGTAGGTTTGGCGGTGCGGGCAGTAGGCTATCTCTGCGCCAAAGTCTTTCATCAGGCTAAACATCTCAAAAAGTGTACTTCGGGAGATGCAGAGCTTTCTGGCAAATTCGTCTGCTGTTCCTGTTTTTTTAAACCGTAGGCTTCTGTCTATTTGGCTGATACGTTCGAGGCATTTTTGCATGGATTTGGTTATTTTAGGTTAATCCAGTAGTTTTTATTGTCCTTCAACAAACAAAAGTAAAAATAGTTATCATAATTGCTTGTTTTTTTATCTATCTTTTTTTATTTCTCAAAAAGTATGTGTTAGTTTGGCTTATGCTTTTTAGGCAGACTCACAAAATTTACGACAATCCTTTAATAAAAATGACTCCAGACAAAAATTTTGAACAATTAAATCTCATTTTACCCCCCGCTCCGAAGCCTTTGGGCGTGTATAAGCCTTTTCTGATAGTAGGGAACTTTGTGTATGTATCGGGGCATGGCACTGTCAAAACTGATGGCTCGCTCATCATAGGCAAGGTGGGTACTGATATGGACATGGAAGAAGCCAAAGCCGCCGCAAAGCAGGTCGGGCTGGCTATTTTAGCCACTTTGAAAGCTAACTTAGGAAGTTTTGACCGCATCAAGCGCGTGATTAAAGTCTTAGGCATGGTAAACGCTACGCCAGATTTTGAACGACATCCTTACGTTATCAATGGCTGTAGCGAACTTTTTGCTGCTATTTGGGGAAGTGATAATGGCGTAGGCGTGCGAAGTGCGGTAGGCATGGGTTCGCTACCCGACAATATTCCTGTGGAAATAGAAGCTATTTTTGAATTAAATACTTGATAATTAACCTATTTGCACAAGACGGTCTGCACCGCAGGTCTGACCTATATTTTAAGGTGTTTTAAACGGTCAGACCTACAGTGCAGACCAAATACTGATTAATCATCTCGCCTTTGCGGTGTGTTTTTCACCCGTAAAGCTAAAATCACAAAACTTAATTTTAAATGAAAAAATTACCTTTTTATATCGTAGATGTATTTGCAGAAAAACAATACGAAGGCAATCAATTAGCGGTCTTTCAGCACGCTAACCAACTTTCTACAGAGGAAATGCAAACACTTGCCAAAGAAATTAATTTTCAAGAAACTACTTTTATTAGCTCTGATACGCCTAACGAAAATGGTTATCCTGTGCGAATTTTTACGCCTGAATACGAAATGCCTTTTGCGGGGCATCCTACACTCGGCACAGCCGCCGTTATTAGGGAGGAAATAGTGCAGCAACCAATCACAGCGTTAAAATTGGACTTGAAAGTTGGCTCCATTCCTGTCGACTTTGTAAGCGATGGCAAGGGAGAAAATGTAGTCTGGCTTACTGCCAAAAGCCCTTCATTCAGAGGGAGTTATGACGCAAAAGAAATTGCCGATGTGTTAGGTATTGCAGCAAGCGAAATAGATGAAAATTACCCTATAGAGGAGGTTTCTACGGGCATTTTCTTTATGATGATACCTTTGAAAAGTTTGGATAGCATCAAGAATTTACGCATTGATACACAAGTCTATACAGATTTCTTGCTTAAGCATAAGCTACACAAATCTAATAGTACATCGGGCTTGCATACCATGTTTTTTATTTTCTGCCCCGAAGCCTACAGCCCAGAAAATCAGCTAAATGCACGAATGATGCTCATAGAAAATGACGTGCTTAGGGAAGATGCCGCTACAGGCAGTGCCAACTCTTGTTTATTAGCTTATTTGCTGAAAAACAATTATTTGCAAAGCAAAAAAGTAAACTTGCGAGTGGAGCAGGGGTATGAAATAGCGCGCCCGTCACTCATCTATCTGAACGGGGAACTAAAAGATGATGGCACGTTTTATTTGCAAGTTGGGGGGAAAGTGCAGAAAGTAGCCAAAGGAGAATGGATTTTAAACAGGTAAATATACTTTGAAAACAGAGCCATGATTGGGGAGACTTTCTATTTCTATGCGCCCATTCATGGCTTCTACTTGTGTTTTTACCAAATACAGCCCCAAGCCCTTTCCTTCTACGTGTGTGTGCATACGTTGGTACAAGCCAAAAATTTTATACAAATCTGTTACATCTACACCCAAGCCGTTATCTTGTACTTGCAAACAAAAATTATCATCATCTTTTGTCGTTCTTATGATGATGAGGGGTTGCCTGTATGTATGCCTATATTTGATGGCGTTGGAAAGTAAATTATGAAAAATACTTTGCATATATGCTCTGATAGAATAGATAGAAGTTACGTTTAAATCAATTTCTATCACAGCATTTGCTCGTTTTATTTCTGTTTCCAAACTCATTAGTTCATTATTCACCAATTCTTTAATGTTCACTAACTCTGCGTTTGTATTGAAACTTTTTCGGATAGCCACTATTTCTGTCAAATCTCTGATGACCGTATCGAGTCCGTTTGCAGATTGATGTAAGTGTGTCAAAACCTGTTTGTTGAATGTGTCATTCATATTTTCTTGGTTGAAAATATTTACCAATCCCTGAATACGGGCGACAGGCGAGCGCAAGTTGTGAGAAATGATATACGAAAACTGCTCTAAGTCTTGGTTGCGTTTGAGCAAATTTTGGACAGTAATTTTTAGTTCTTGTGTTCTTTCTCCTACTACTTTCTCCAAATAATCGTTTCGTAGCTTGCTTTCTTCATGTTGCCGCATGATAATATCCTGAGCATCTACGAGTTTGCTATTTTGCTGGGCTAATAAATCTCTTTGAACTATGATTTCTTCTTTGTTTTGTAGTAGTTCTTCATTTTGTGCCTCTATCTCGCTTTTAGTCTTATGCAGTTCTTCATTTTGAGTTTCTATTTCCTCATTTTTTTCTTGCAAAAGTTTATTTGCCCTATTGCGTTGCCGACTACTTCGTATGATGAAGAACAAAACAAGTATGGTTACTAAAAAAAAGCCCGTAAAAAAAATAAGATAACTGCGTTTCTCGCTTGCTATTAATCGGTTTTCATTCTCCAAAAGAGCTATTTTTATTCCTTGCTTCTCCTTTTCATATTCAAACTGCATCACAGTTATTTTTTGGTTTATCTCCCAGTTGAGCAGGGAATCTTTGAGGTGTAGGTATGCTTTTTGGTACTCAAATGCTTTGCCTTCCTGCTTCTGCAAGGCATATAATTCCGAAAGCCCTCTGTAAGCCTCTTTGACGAACTCTTTGGCATTGACTTTTTTTGCATCAGTCAAAGCTTGCTGATATGCCTTCGAAGCCTCTGAATATTTTTCTTGTTCGCTATATATATCACCGATGAAAACACAATAATACGCCATAATTGCTTTATCTTGTGCTGTTTCTAAAAACAGATTTGCTTGTTTGAAATAGGTAAGTGCGGAGTCTAATTTTTGCTGTTTGTGGTAGATAAGTCCCTTTGTGCCAAGATAATAGCCTAAAAGTACGTCATTTTTTTCTTGTTTGGCATTAGTGATTGATTTGTCGATGTACTGGTGCGCGAGAGGCAATTCTTGCTTTCTCATCGCCAGTATCCACGCTGTAAGATTATAAGCATTAGCAAGCCCATCTTTGTTGTTTTTTGCCAAATAAATCTCTAATGCTTTACTGCTGTAGGAAATAGCTAAATCGTACTGCTTTAACCCATCTGTATAGATAGTTGCGAGCATAAAATAGGCGTTTGCCATGCCCGTAGCATCTCTTAGCTGATTAGCCACTTTGAGTGATAGCGTAGCATATTCTATCCCTTTGGCATAGCCTCCCTGCCGTTGCCAATAGTCAGCGATGCTATTGAGCAAGACCATTTCTCCGTTGGCAAATCCTAATCTGCGAGCAAGTGCCAAACCCTCTAACCCATATTCTTTTGCTTTTTCAGGTTCAGCCATTGTATAGCCCGCTACCAACTTGTTCAGAATATTTACTTTAGCTGTATCTTCTTTAGCTGTTTTGAGCAAAATACTAAGGCTATCCAATGATTGCTTTTGAGCAAAAACTGGAAACTTTAACAACATTAAAGTAAAAAAAAGTAGTAAGCATATTTTCATCAGGTAGCAAATCAGTGCTTCTTGTTATTATTGGGTTTCGATAAATATTCGTTCCTGCACCGTCTGACCGAAGGTCTGTACGGTGCAGACCCTCGGTCAGACCGTATGTTTTTCAAATAACGGTTTATTCTTGAATATCAATGATAACGAGAAAGCAATATAATAATAGCATAACAATAGAAAGGCGGAGTGCAAATATAGTAAAAATAAATCATTTGAATTTTTCGGGATGCTTTTCATCAAAGTCTGTTACCTCTTGGAAGGCTTTTGCTACGGCTAAAATGGTAGCTTCGTCATACAAATTGCCTAAAAATGAGATAGTTGTAGGTCTGTCATCTTTGAAACCATTGGGAATAACCACTACAGGATGCCCTGTGAGATTGGTAATTGCAGAGAAATTATTTTGGAAATTAGGCGAAATAATCACATCATATTGGCTAACGATAGCGTCTATTTCTTCCATCATTTTTGCTCTCAATCGGTTGGCATTGATGTACTCGACCGCAGGAATGAAACGGGCAGCTCGAAACGAAGTTGCCCATGCTCTCTTGCCCTGCTGCACCAGCAATTCATCTTGGTTGCTACGAGTAAGCTCATCAAAAGCGGCAGCAGCTTCCGACATCAGAATTACATTGATAATATCCACAGGCACAGAAGTTTGAAAACTCACAGGCTCTATAGTTGCTCCCAATTTTCGCAAGGTTTCTATAGTGCTAAGTTCCATGCTTGCGTCCTTTAGGCTATCAAAATTGTTTTTAAAATAGCCTATTTTTAGCTTTTTAAAATCTGCTTTGCCCGTATAGTTAAATGGGAAATTGCTCACTGTCTTGTCTTTACCATCAACGCCTCTGATGGCTTCGAATACTATAGCAGCATCTTCCGCACTTCGAGTGATAGGACCTATTTTGTCCAAACTCCAGCTCAAAGCCATTGCTCCGTAGCGGCTTACCCTGCCAAAAGTAGGTCGCAAGCCTGTAGTCCCGCAGCGAGTTGATGGAGAAACTATTGACCCCCATGTTTCTGTACCAATGGCAAAAGGCACTAATCCTGCCGCCGTTGCCGAGGCAGAACCCGCCGAGGAGCCACTCGACCCTTGTTTGAGATTCCAAGGATTTTTTGTTCTCCCGCCGAACCACACATCGCCCATTGCCAACTCTCCCAACGTCAGTTTAGCGACCATGACAGCCCCTGCCTGTTCTAACTTGCTCACTACAGTAGCTGTTTGGTCTATCACTTGTTCTTTGTAAGAGCCTGCACCCCAAGTAGTTTTGGTATTTGGCACAGCCAGTAAGTCCTTGATTCCGTAGGGAATACCATGCAAAATACCTTTGTAGTTGCCTTTGCTAATTTCTGCATCTGCTTGCCTTGCCTGTTTGAGTGCAATTTCCTCCGTTAGGGAAACGACACACTGCAAGGTATCCCCCCAAGTTTTCAAACGCTGGATAAAAAACTGCGTAAGTTCCAAAGAAGTAATTTTCTTTTTCTTGATGAGCGAGGCTAACTGAGAAATGGAGTAAAAAGCTAAATCATTTTTATTTTGTGGCAAACTTACCTCAGTCGGCATAGCCCATTTAATCGATTGTTGCACTGTATTTACCTTCTTGCCAGCAGGCATCGGGTCAAAAAGTAGGGCAGGGCTTACCCAATTTTTCAAAGCGTTTTTGTGCATCGTCTGATACACTTTCAGGTATGTTTCTATGCTTTCCAAAGCAGAATCTCTTTCCGATTCAGTAAATTGTAAATCAAAGAGTTGCTCTGTTTTTTCTAATTGTTCTTTAGTAATTTTGCTTTGGGCAAAAATAGGAAACGTAAGAAAAACAAGAACGAGAATAGTAAGTTGTTTTTTCATTTTAAGGATTAAATTAATTTTTTGTAAAAGCATTGCTAATTTCTTCTACCCCTACACCCAGAAGTTTTTGAGCTATGGCATCTAAGGCGACTTTATCGCCCAAAAAGTGAAAAGTGCTATGTGTGTGCAGCATACTTTGGTTAGGTCGGAGTGCCTTCGCTGCTGAGGAAGTTTCCAACTCATATACATTTCCCAAATTTTGGTCATCATTGTAGGAGTTGCTCACATCTCCTTTGTAGGGCTGCTCCTGATGTACCCACTGAGAATTTACATAGTCTTTGCTTTGTGGGTCAAATGTGAATTTTACAATCGTAAGCAACTGCTTATCACTGTCATAGCTTCCCATAATATCTTTGCTGCGCTGCGGCGAGATACCGATTTTGCTGCGTAGTTTTGAGTCTGCTTTGAAATATATCACTTTTTCTTTTGCTACTAATCTATCTGTGGCAAGTTTTCCAAAATAATCGTCATTGACTTTGATGCCCAGTTCGCTTTCTTTGCCCTCCACTATAGGTACTACTACAGTATTGGCAGGCGAGGCATTGAACATTCCCAAAATCCAAATAGAAAGCAAGCCTTTCTCTTTTGTCCATGCCTCTTTGCCTATGTTTGTAACCTGATTTTCAGATTGATAGCCAACAAACTGCACCTTTTCTAATAGCTCGTTTGCTACTATTTTTTCTACTTCGGCTTTCCCCAATAGGCGAATAGTTCTCTCCATTCTGATGTCGAAAGTCGTCCCCGCATAGTTAGTAAGTTGGGCTTGTTTTTGCAACTTTACCATGCTTTCGCTTTGGGATACCAAGTCAAAAGATTCGGAGTCTATCGGTGCGGGTGTTTGCCAATTTTGCCCATCAAAAGAGTCTCCTTTTTTGAAAAAGATAGCGTACTGCCCTCCTTCTGGCCCGAGCCAAAAACGGTCTGCTCCGCCAAAAGCATTGATGTGTGGCACTAATTTGCCCGATTTGATGAGTGGATAATTGAGCCAACCTATGCTCATGCCTTCCCGCCCACCTGCCGTAGCAGTCATGATACGCGCCTGAAATTTGGGACTGACTATGATTTGTGCATTTGCATTTGCAAGCGTAATAACAGTAGTATCATATAGTTTTAAAAAATCTAAATCTGCACCAAAGTTGTTATTTATGGGGGTTTCAGTCGTGTTTTTCATAATCAAACTATCTTGTGATGAACCTTGTTTGTCTTTTTGGGTATTATCGCAAGCAAGTAAGCAAATTACTACCAACACTGAAAAAATAAAATTATATAAATTTTTCATACGTCTATTTTATTAGCTGTGTTAAAAGATTTTGAGTAGAGCAAACTTAAATAATTTTCATCTAAGTTTGTTGCAATTGTATGAGATTATATCTGCCTCTCGGCAAATAAATTGATTATGTAAATTCAAAAAAACAAAAAATGCAATTCAAAAAATTAGTATCACTTTTACTTTTTTTGCTCTTTTCTTCTTTCATTTTCGCCCAAAGCAAGGTGAATGTATCGGGATTGGTCAAAGACAAGGCAACCCAAAAAGCCATCCCCTACGTAAATATTACCTTGAAAACAGAAAAAGACAGCACTTTTATCATAGGCACTATCACCAATGAAGAAGGGAGATTTACACTTTCGGAAATAAAGAGTGGAAGCTATGTGCTAACCATCTCATCTATTGGTTATCAGGCACATAAACAGCAATTATTGGCAGGAACATTAAGCTCTTTTTTAGATTTGGGGGTGATAGAACTGACCGAAGAAGTGAAAACACTTGGCGAAGTAGTTGTTACAGGGCAGCAAGACGAGGTCGGAATGAAAATGGACAAGAAAACTTTTGCTGTAGCCGACAATATCAGTCAAAGTGGAGGTTCTGTCTTGCAAGTAATGCAGAATTTGGCAGGAATCACAGTGCAAGACGGCAAGGTGCAGCTACGAGGAAACGATAGAGTAGTCGTCTTGATTGATGGCAAGCAAACCGCCCTCACTGGCTTTGGCAGTCAATCGGGATTGGATAATATTCCCGCCTCTGCTATCGAGAAAATTGAGATTATTAGCAATCCTTCAGCTAAATATGATGCCAACGGAAATGCAGGAATTATCAATATTATTTACAAGAAGAATAAAAACGAAGGGTTTAATGGGAAAATAGGGCTTTCAGGCGGGCTTGGTGCTTTGTGGGTACGCAAGGAAAATCTGCCAAACATAAGACCGCAATACCAGATGACTCCGAAAATAAATCCTTCAATTTCAATTAATTACAAAAAAAATAAAACTAATTTATTCCTCCAAGTCGATAACCTATACACACAAACACTGAACAAAAACGAATTTACCACCAGAACGTATGACAACGGTACTATCATCAATCAGCAGTTAAAAAGAAATAGGAATACCAATTTTTTCACCGCAAAGGCGGGCATAGATTGGACTATTGACGATAATAACACGCTTACAGTTTCGGGCTTATTCGGCAGTGAGAAAATTATTGACCGAGGCGATGAACCATTTTTTAATGCAGATTTGTCGGAGCGAAATAGGCTTTGGCAATTTCTGGAAGACGAGCTAAAGACGACTGTAATGGCTACTGCCGCCTACCAACACAAATTTAAGCAAGCAGGGCATCTGCTCAATATTGGTTTTAACTACACTTTTCACAGAGAAGACGAGAAATATTTTTTCGATAATATTTTGCCAACTTTCGCAGGCAAAGATGCTTTCAAACTTCTTTCTGACGAAAAAGTAGCTGATTTTAATGTAGATTATATTAAACCACTCAAATACGGACGCATCGAAACGGGAATAAAACTTCGCAAAAGGGACATTCCAACCAATATGCAATTTATTCCCGGTCTTAATTCGCCCTTGGACGTGAACGCGGGCGGCGAAGCAACTTACAGAGAAATTATCCCTGCCGTTTATGGGAATTATATTTTTGAGAGTAAGAAATTTGAGGCGGAAATAGGCTTGCGTGTCGAGTATGTGAAATTGAATTATGAGGTAAATCCGAACCACAATACCTACAAAAGTGATGGTTATAACTACGCCCAGCCCTTCCCCAATGTTCGTTTTGCCTACAAAATCAATGACAATAACAAACTTTCCTTGTTTTTTAACCGCAGAGTGGATAGACCAAATGAAGTAGATATTCGGATTTTCCCCAAATATGACGATGCCGAAATTATCAAAGTTGGGAATCCCGCCCTAAAGCCGCAGTTCACAAACGCCATAGAATTGGGCTACAAAACGAGTTGGGAAAATGGTTATTTTTACGCTGCTGCCTATCACCGCTTTGCCAACGGTACTATCACGCGCATTTCCACGACTGTAGCAGGAAGCAATTTGATTTATGCCATTTTTCAGAACGTAAATAAAAGCTATAACACAGGTTTGGAAGTCGTGCTGACGCAAAATGTAGCCAAGTGGTATGCTTTTGACCTCAATATCAATGCGTATCACAACCAAATAGATGCTTTTACGGTCGAGAACAAATATCCCAAACCGCATACATTTACGGCAGATAAGCAAGAAATATTTTCAGGGAATTTGAAATTTAATAGCAAATTTCGCTTGCCAAGAAATTTTGATATGCAAATTATTGCTATTTATTTAGCCCCAGACATTATTCCGCAAGGCAAAATTAAAGCCCGTTTTTCTTTGGACTTTGGGCTAAAAAAGACCATTCAGAATGGCAAAGGAGAAGTATTTTGTAATGCGACCGACCTTTTCAATACGCTGGTAATCAGAAGGGAAATTCAGGGAGATAGCTTCAAATACTCAAGCAACGACTACTATGAAACGCAGGTAGTACGCATAGGTTACAATTACAAGTTTTAGGATTAGCCAAGTTTTTCTGTGAGTAAAAGTAAAAAAAAATAGCAACTAAGGTTAAACCATTTGAACGCTATCATATCTAAAAAGGAGAACTTAATCTTATTCATAATGATGACAAGTATTTTCAAATCTCTTTTTTTATTGGTAGCAACATTTTTTTTGGTAAGTTGCTCAAAGAAAAATAATGATGTTAGTCCAACTTCGTCTTCGAAGACTTACACAAAAAACACAATACAGTACAAGTCTATCAATGGTGTAGATGCAAATTTACTTAGCCTTGATATTTATCATTTTGGGCAAACAACAGCACAAAAGCCTGTTGTTATTTATGTTCATGGCGGTGGTTTTGCCATTGGCGACAAGGCAAATAACATGACTAATAAACAAAATTTGTTTTCGTCCTTAGACTATATTCTTGTCAGTGTCAATTATAGGCTAAGTCCCGAAGTTTATAGCACAGACCCGAACCGAGTAATGTACCCAACCCATAATAATGATGTTGCAGATGCAGTAAAATGGATTTATGACAACATAGGAAATTATGGAGGTAACAAGCAAAAAATAGCATTGTTAGGGCATAGTGCTGGCGCACATTTAGTCAGTCTGACAGGCACGAGCAATCAGTTTTTACCCACAAGAGGCATGAACTTAACCTTAATCAAAGGCGTGGCTTCGATAGATACCGAAGGTTATGATGTAGTTGCACGCTGCAATGAAAACAATGAGGTGTATCTGAATGCCTTTGGACAGGCAAATAAATATTGGTTTGAGGCATCACCAATTAATAATTTATTTAGTGGGACAAGCTATCCCAAATTTTTTATTGCAAAGCGAGGTAGTAATACAAGAATTGGTTATTCAAATGCTTTTATTTCAAAACTACAGAGCGTAGGGGTAGCAGTTAGCGAAATCACTGCCAATCAATACGACCACGAAGGCATTAACGATGCCATTGGTGCAACGGGGGAAACGGTAGTTACAGAGCCATTAAAAAATTTCTTTGCTAATTGTTTCCAATAAAGCTATTTAGAATACTTGCGCAGGGTAGAGGATTCCTATGACACTCTGCCCTACGCAAATATTTTTTCACTAATTTCGCCTTATTGATTTAACAAATAGGCAAAAATCAGAGGAGCAACTATAGTGGCATCAGACTCTATGATAAAGGATGGCGAAGTTTTGTGCAACTTACCCCAAGAAATTTTTTCATTCGGTACGGCACCAGAATAAGAACCGTAGCTGGTAGTAGAATCTGAAATTTGGCAGAAATACGCCCAAAAAGTAACCTCGTCCATTTCCAAATCTTGCTTGAGCATCGGCACTACGCAAATAGGGAAATCGCCTGCAATACCACCGCCAATTTGGAAAAAGCCAATGCCATTTTCAGCCTTGAAAGTATCTAAGTACCACTTTGCCAGATAGGTCATGTACTCAATGCCCGACTTCATAGTAGAAGGTTTCAAATCACCTGTGTAGCAGTAAGAAGCAAAGATATTTCCCAATGTAGAATCTTCCCAACCTGGCACGATGATAGGCAAGTTTTTCTCATAAGCGGCAAGCATCCAGCTATGTTCGGGAGGAATTTGATAGTATTGTTTCAAGATACCACTGCCTAATAATTGATAAAAAAACTCATGCGGCAAATACCTTTCGCCTTTCGCTTCTGCCGCCTTCCAAAGGTCTAACATGTGCTTCTCGATGCGGCGAATAGCCTCTCCTTCGGGGATACAGGTATCTGTAACCCTATTAAATCCATTTTCCAACAAATCCCACTCATCATCGGGAGTCAAATCTCTGTAGCGCGGAATACGTTTGTAGAAATCATGGGCTACCAAATTAAAAACGTCTTCTTCTAAGTTTGCCCCTGTGCAGCAAATAGCGTGAACTTTGTCTTGGCGGATAAGTTCTGCCAAAGAGATGCCCAGCTCGGCGGTACTCATTGCCCCAGCCAAAGTCATAAACATTTTGCCACCTTTTGCTAAATGAGCCTCATAACCCTTTGCGGCATCTACCAAAGCAGCAGCGTTAAAGTGTAGATAGTTCTTTTCTATAAATTGCGAAATAACTCCTTTTGCCATGTTTTTGTGTATAAAGTAAATTTTTATGAGCGATAAAAACAGAAAATTTTGCCACAAAAATATAGATTTCAAATCTTATATACGAAATTTTCGCTACCTTTACTTTCAACTTCAATTCATTTATTTTGTAATTATGGCGACACTTATGATAGGAATGGCAATATTAATAGCCCTTGTGGGTATTGGTAGTGTTGTTTTCTTTGCTTCCAAAGGATATACAGAAAAAGTAAAGCGAATCTCAAATAAAATATCAGACAAAGAGGTGATAGAGATAGCGCGGCAAAATAATGGAGAAATTAGTGCAGTCTTGCTTTGCGAAAAAACGGATTTGAGTTTAGATGAGGCACAATCCAAAATCAATAGTTTGCTCATGGCAGGTATTATTCACCAAAAATGGGACTGGAGCGACTGGACAGGCACAAAGTATAGGTATATCCTCAAAGATGCAAACAAAAACTATGAGGCAATAGAGGGCAAAAAAAGCAAAAGCATCACCGATGCCGACATCATTTCCGCAGCTATTCAAACCAAGGGAAAAATCACACCCACAGCACTTTGCCTCAAACTAAATATCTCTATTGACGAGGCAAAACGCAGGTTAGAAGACTTAAGAAAAAAAGAAATTTTTGAAATAGATGTAACTGAAACAGGCTCTATTACCTATAATTTATTAGACAAAGACTTGCTAAATGCCTAAATTTTTGCTCCCCAAAAAATAAAGTTTTGTATCTTTATTATCAAAAAAAAATAAAATTTTATGGCAAACTCACGCAGAAATTTCATCAAAGCTGTAGGCAGTACGGCAGGTATCTTTGCGCTTGTTCCCTCCTTCGAGGCAGTAGGAAAAACCTTAGATAGCAATATTCATATTCCACAACTACTTCTTAGTGAAGATGTTACAGATAACGAAGACTATTGGACTTGGGTGCAGCAAGCCTATTCGGTATCGCCCAACATCATTAATCTAAATAACGGAGGCGTGAGTCCACAGCCTATAGTAGTGCAGGATGCCTTAGACCGCTACAACCGCCTTAGCAATGAAGCCCCAAGTTATTATATGTGGCGCACCCTCGACGAGGGCAGGGAAGGTTTGCGGTTGAAGTTGGCTGATTTGGCGGGCGTTTCTGCCGATGAAATTGCGATAAACCGCAATGCAACAGAGGCATTGGAAACGGTGATTTTTGGGCTGAACCTACAAAAAGGAGATGAGGTAGTCCTCACCAAACAGGATTACCCAAACATGATTCATGCGTGGCGACAGAGAGAAAAGCGTGAGGGAATCGTACTCAAATGGATTAATCTGGAACTTCCCTCCGAAGACAATGACTATTTGGTAAAAAAATATGAGGAGCAAATCACTGACAAAACGAAAGTGGTCATGATTACGCATCTCATCAACTGGAGCGGGCAGCTCCTTCCTGCAAAGCAAATCAGTCAGATGGTGAAACGGAAAAATAAAGATATTTACGTACTCATAGACGGGGCGCATTCTTTTGCTCATTTCGATTTCAAAATTCCTGACTTAGGTGGTGATTTTTTTGGGACAAGTTTGCATAAATGGCTTTCTGCTCCCTTTGGGACGGGCATGATGTATATCAAGAAAGAACGTATTAGCGAAATTTGGACTATGTTTGCCTCAGATGCACCGCAAAGCACTGATATTCGTAAGTTCGAGGTGCTTGGCACTCGCTCTTTCCCTACCGAAATGGCAACAGGCTATGCCGTAAATTTCCATAATGCCATTGGCACGTTGCGAAAGCAGAAACGCCTGCACTACTTGAAAAATTATTGGGTAGAAAAAGCCCTAAATATCAAAGGTTTTAGTACCCAAACCTCGCTAAAACCCGAATTTTCTGGAGCTATTGCTACTTTTGCCCTCAAAGGAATGACTATAGCGGAACTTTCTGCGGCTTTGTTTAAAAAAGCAAGAATCCATACTACGAGCATTGCTTGGGAAAACATAAACGGTGTGCGTGTAACACCTCACGTTTATACTACTTTGAAAGATTTGGACAGATTAGTAGATACGATTCAGCATATTGCAAAGGAAATTTGAGCAGTGTGTTGGCTCACGACCTTCGCCAAAACGACTGCACTGTTGCTGTTACTTCGGCTTCCATCTCTGGGGCATAAACGATAAGTGCAGTAAAATGTAATGAGCCTTTTTGGTTCAGAAAGCTAATTACTTGCACTTTTACAGCATTCTTAGTTCCGATGATAGCACAACCCTTGAAGGTAGGCAAGTGGAAAAATACTGCTTTTTCCATTTTGTCGTATCTTATCTTTTTGGCAGCTTTTTGCGTGGCTTCGGCTTGTGTTTGTGCGTTAAAATCAGCATTTTGGAAAGAAAAAATTTGAATAGAAAAGCCATTCTTCCGAGCCTCATAATAGGAACTGTCATCTGCAATTACTTCGCAGTCAGCAGGTAAGTCAAAAAGTAGCCCCTTGTTTAGCCACGCCGAATTACTGTCTATTTGGGCAAACACAGAAGGGGAAAAGCAAAGTAAACAAATCAGGAATAATAATATTAATTTCATTAGCCAAAAGTCAGTACAGTGTGCTACTGCGGTTGATAAGAGTTTCATAAAAGCACAAATGTAGTAATAGGAGCGTACATCCTCCTAATTTCTACGCCTATTTTTGATTGGCAGATAGCAAGAGAATAATGTACCCCAAAGTTTGGACAATTTTAGCATAAAAATGCTCCTTTTATCATGCTTACAAAACCACAGAAAAGCAACATTTTTTTATGTTTTTGTCCTACCCCTTCCTATCAGCCCTATTGAGAAGTAGAAATTTAGAAAAATATATTTAACTTGTAACACTAAATTTTTTACGAAGATGAAAAAGAGCAAATTTAGCGAAAGCAGAAAACGTGCTATCGTCTTGGAAGGCGAAAAGGATACAAAAAACGTCTCTGTGCCCTTGAAAAGGAAAACGTCAAACTGCCTTAATGAGTGGGTTGGGCTTGCGTTTTGAGAAGATGAGTATTCGTAGGTTGTGTGGGCTATTATCTTTACGAAGACAGCGCTATTATGCCCGTAGCAGAGTGGGGTCTTTCAAAATTGTAACTATTCCACCACTTATCCAAATCTTGCTGTACTTCTGAAATGGTTTTAAATACCTTTAGACTAAAACTACCCACCTTTCCGAATGACTGCGAAATGTTTTATGCAATGATAATTATCTAACCATTATTAACTTCTTTCCATCAAAATAACCTATGCCATTCTTGGTAGAGCCAAATACAAAGCTTTCATTTCCAATCATTTCCATTTTATAAACATTCATTGGCGAACCAACAGCATGAGGCATTCCCCAATCCCACTTTAATGCAGGATTGATAATTAATTGCCAATTTTTGAGCTTTGTCAAATCATCTTTTAAATACCCTTTAAAAAATCCATGATGTGAATAAAAGTAAAGGCTGCTATCAGTAGGATTGTATGCTCCTGCTCCCATGTATTCATTCTCGTTTACATCTTCCTTCCTTTTCCGTCTTGTTACATTCATTAAAGAATCAGTCAGATGTTTTTGTTTCCTCTTGCCTAATTTATCAAAATTAATGTCAATGCTATCAATAAACACCTCAAACTCACCATCATAGGTAATAGAGGTAATTTTATCAAGACTGTCTATGAAAAAAATATTGCTATTGGTCATTCCCATATGACTAATTGAATTGATAATAAAAAGTATATCTATTTGATTATCAAATATTTGTCTTACTGGATTCATTACTAAATACAAAGACTTACTTGTATCTAATTGGCAGAAATCTTTCTTTTTAGTATCAAATAATAACATATCACCTCCCCATTCTCCAAAATCATAACCCAGCCAAATCCTATTTTTATCATCAATATAATTTACTGATATATTGCGCTTTAAGTATTTAATAAGACTTTGCCTATTATCCATACAACTTATTTGTCTCATCACTGAAAAAAAATCCTCACAATCAAATTGATAAAGTGTACTATCTCCCACTTTTCTAATCCCCTCATCAAAAAGATAGAAAATCTCACCATTTGTAGTTTCAAAAGCTTGTTGAATAGTATGTTGTTCTGTTGCTACTATTTCCCATTCTTGTTTGAGGCGATTATACTTTTTGATTTGCTTATCAAGTGTACCTATAAGTATTTGGCTATCTTTTTTACTTTGACTAATACAAGCTACATTTGCCAATTTCTCGATTTGTGTGTCTAATGCCAGTGTATTCAAATTGATGACGACCAATTCATTATTTTGTGTAATTGCCCAAATATTTTTTTTTTCTCTATCTACTACAAAGTCTTTATAATCTTGATTTGTCAAATGAAGCGTTTGGAAGGTGCTATCTTTGACAACTTTTTTGTTTTGAGAAAAGCCATAAGACGCATTTAAAATGCTTAATATCAGTAATATAATATATTTTTGCATATAGAAAAGATTTAGGAAAATAAAAATACAAAAAAGCAGAAAACCCTTGTAGCGTTTTCTGCTAAAAATAGAAACGATTGCCAAGGTCTTTGACCATTGGCAACGTTTCATCAAATCTTTATTCCTTCACCCTTACCCTCACCCCTTCCGAATGGCTGCTAAACTCTGGAGCGTACATACTACAAATCAGTAACAAGTAAGATATTAGGATTTATTTGATGATATTGATACATAAAACATAGAGTCATAATATTTGGATTAATTGGCTCAAAATCAATCTCAAAACTTTCTCTGCTACTTGATAATGCTCTATTGGCATTGATACGTATTGCATGGTATTTTTCCCTTTTAAAATTAGGTAAAATACCAATTAAGCAAAACTCATAAAGTGTATTTTCATTTACAAGATGATATTGAGATTCATGGTTATTTTCTATGGTAATCAGTAGCTTAGAAGTTCTTCTATCAAAAGAGAGGTTCGATAAGCTAAGGTATTCAAAAGTAATATTAGAAGATGTTCCCCAAATGTAGTTCTTTTCATTCCCAATCAACCTACTTATCAATCTATCTACATCAGTATAAGGATTAGTTGAATTTATCGCATGATATTCTCTTTTCTCTGCCTTTAGCCATTGAGCATTTTCAACAGCATTCTGAATTTTGTCATAAACGATTACTTCATCAGCCATTTTATGAGTAGAATTTCTAATAAAGTCTATTTCAAAAAGCCCTTCAAAACAATATTCATTTGTTTGCTGCTTTCTTGTTGTATATTTCCAATGCCCTTTTCTATAACTTGGGTGATAGTTTCTACCTTGTAAATAACCAATGATACAGTTGAGATTTGGGTCAGCTTCTAAATGACAAGTCATTAAGCAATATAAATGACAATCAGAATGATTTGTAGTATGTAGCGTTTTTTCAAAATGCAATAGTATCCAATTCTCCCATTGGCGATTGGAGAAGGCTATTTTTATCCCTAATTGAGCAAAATGAAAAATTTGATTGAGATTTGTGGAGTTTGCTGTTCTATCATCATCATCAAAAACAAGCCAAATTTCATCAAAAATGGGCTTTATTCCATTGCTTATTTGACTTCGAATATTGTTAATAGTTTGGCTATCATACAAAAAAACTTCTTGTCTATTTGGGTTTTGTTGCCTTTGTCTTTCTTCTATTTCGCTGTAATAAGTTTCAAATTCTTCATTTTTAAATTTCTGCTTTGTCTTTTTTAGCAACTCATAAACTGTACAAAGCAAATTGATAGGCTGATTTTTTGTGGATTGTGTGGGTGGGCAAACAACAGTAGGCACAAATTCCTGACTTTTGAACTTATATGTGCTTATTAAGCCTTCAAAGTAATTCTCCTCTGTTTCTCCTTCACAAAGAATGAGTATTTTCTTAGCAATGAATTTTTCTTTACCTTCTCGTAGATATATTGTTTCAACGGTAGGATTAGTTGCTATTCTTCCTTGCTGTGTAGGGATAGTATTAAGAACACTTTTATGTTTGTCTTTCCTTTTACTCTTCGCCATTTGCTTCTTCAAATTGGAAATGAACATTTTGATTAACAATAGGCACACCACCCAATCTACCTGATAGATACCATTTTTGCAAAGGAATATCTTTGCGTAAACCTGTAAAATCAGAAAAGGCACTTAATTCTGTTTTCCCATAATAATCCTTATCTACAATGTAAATTTGGTCTTTGGCAAAGGCACTTTCATCTATCAAAGTAGCATCATGGGTAGTAAAAATTAATTGAGCATTGTTTTTATTAAGAGTTTCGTCATAAAATAATTTAATGAGCATTTGAGATAAATAAGGGTGTAAACTTTTGTCTAATTCATCAATTAAAACAATTTCGCCATTTGCAAAAGCCTCATGTAAAATAGCACCCAACGTAAATATTTTTTGTGTACCAGTCGACTCTATTTCAATTGGTACATTTTTAGCTCCGATTTCATTTTCCCCATCAAACATTCTATGCCTGATTTTAATACTATGTTTGAGGTCTGTAATAATTTTATTTTTGACTTCTTCTGAAATTCCATCAGGAAAATGGAAGTTATCAGGATTATTTTCTGCAATCTCTAATCCTATAATTCCTGTATCTGCTGCAATGAGTAAATTTTCTATATTTTTACTTACATAAGAATTTTCTGCCATAACTCTTGTTGTATTTTGGGTGAATAGCTTCTCTTCGTAATTGCTGCCAAAATTAACATCTTTAATTTTTTTGCTAAAAAATGCATAAACATTTTCCAAATGTTCGTTAGGGTTATTATTAGCTACTTTTGACAAAAAAAGTTGATTTTTATTCAAATCATTTTCTATATGTTTCTTTTTGCCTGCAAATTCCTCGCTATAATTAATTGGTTTATTTATCTCTCGTTGAAACAAATTCACAAAACGGCGTTTCTGTGGTGGTAAAAAAGCTAATTTTTCTTCTAAAATTTCGAATTTTGTAAATTTGACTTTATACTGATAGCGTATTTGATTAGCTGCAATTAGGTCTATTTCAAACGTAGTAGCTTGTTTTTGCATTTGTGTATCAAATAAAAAAAACTCATTTGCTTTAATTTCATCACCTGCATTGAATTTATTAGAATTGACAACTAACCATTTGAGGGCAAATAATGATTTTAAGGTATTTGTTTTGCCTGAGTTATTCTTACCGTACAAACAGACTGTTTTTAATACTTCTATTTGAGCATAATTTATTAAATTTTGAAAAGGCAAGTTTATTCTTTCCTTTATTCTATTGGAAGGTAACAAAGAAAGTATTTGTTTTTCTTTCAATGATTTGAAATTAGTAATAGAGAATTCTAAAAGCATAAAAATCGGCTTTAATAAACAAATTTACGTATTGTATGCAAATTTAATAATTAAAACCAGAAAAAAAGAATAAAAGATAGATTATTAAGTAAAAAAGTTGCCACCTTCCCCAAAAAGAAAGATGGCAACTTTCAACTAAATAGAAACGATTGCCAAGGTCTTTGACCATTGGCGACGTTTCATCAAATCTTTATTCCTTCACCCTTACCCTCACGCCTTCTGAATGGCTGCTAAACTCTGGGGCGTACATACATTGGATAGTGGTAACGCCATTGGAGAAATCTCCTGCATGACTCACCCGCAAATCGTACTCAAAAACGTAAGTGCCTTGCCCTAAGTAGCCGAAAAAGAAGTTAGTAGCCGCATCTTTGGTCGTTTCGTAGTAGCTGAGTCCGTCTTGGTATTTGTAGCGTGAAATCACGTTGGTAGGCTCAAAACCTGCCGCCCTCATGTCTTTCATGTGTACGTATTCCATGGCTCGGTCGACTTTTAGCTCTATGCGAACTTTCACCAAATCGCCCACTTTGAGTGGTGTGTTTTCCAAAATTGGGCGACTTACCAGACCTGTAGGGCTATTTTCCTGCACAAAAAGCTGTTTTTTTAGTTTCAAAGGCGTTTCCGCAGGCGTAATTTTGTCCAACTGCTCAAAATACTGCCAATAGAGTCCGCCCCAAGCTACACCACCACTTGTTTTTTTCTCCCCACCTTTCGGGGGGGCAGGGGGGGGCAAATAAACGGTAACTTTGCCCATTTCTGGCGTGATTGCTTCCTTGTTCCAAGAAGTTTTGAAGTAACCTGTGCCAGCTTCGATTTTTACATCTTCCATATCTTTTGGGTTTACCTTCGTATTTCCAAGCGTAACTTCTACCAACTCATCACTTAGCAACCAGTTATCTCCTTGTAAAAGAAGGGCATAGCAGGCTTCAGAAGTTGCTTTGGTAGTTTCCCAATCTTGAGTTTGCTTTTGTTTTAGTAGCCAAACTTTGAGGTCATCTACAGCTTTTTCATCTTTTGCCACTTCGCTAAATACCTCAATCATAAGAGCTTGGGTTTCTATAGGGGCTTCATACCACCAATAGCCACCTTTCATCATGTTTTTCCAATACATTCCCATTTCATCACTGTTCAAACTTCTCTCTTTCAATGATTTAACAATGTCTTTGGCAGTTGCTTCGTTCCCATTTCTGTAATGTACGAGGGCTAACATTCCTTCCATATACAGTCCATTTCCTAACCAATATTTTTTTGTCTGCCCTAAGAAATAATCGTAAGCAACTTTGTTTTTCCCTGCCAGCGCAATGTCTTTGAAAAAAGAACGAGTATAAAGGTAGTGAATGTCCTCATAACCAACTTTTTGCTCCTCCAATTTGAGTTTATTGCGCTTGCAATAGTCCACCAAATTGTCATAATCTTCTTTCATTCGTTCGTCCAAATACAAAGTCGCTTTTTCTATCATGCGCCAAGTGCGTTCAGAATCAATGCCATAGTCAATTTTTGTGGGTGCGGAAGCTGTGGCGTTTGGTCGCATAGTTTTCACGCCGAGCTTGTCCAAATGCCCCATACCCGCTACTATATGCTGTGTAATCCAACGAGAATCAGGCATTCCATCAAACCAAGGGAAACCTCCGTTTGGCGTTTGCATCTGCTCTAACTTCGTCAAGGTACGCCCTAACTCACTTGACATACGGTTGAGGTCAAATAAAACACCAATTTGTTTTTTGCGAGCCTGTTCGTTTTGTGCATTGACTACCCAAGGCGTTTCCTGCAACATCAAATATTTTAACTCTTGGTTTTTCTCCAAATTGGATAAAAAGGCAGAACTTCCCTCTGCACCTCCTGCTGAATTTGGATTGGCACTTGCCCATGTATCAAACACATTTTTGATTTTTGGGTGCGAATTAGCGACATGGCTTGCAATACTATTGGCGTAAAAACGACTAAATGTCTGCTCGGCACACTCATAAGGATATTCCATCAAATACGGTAGAGCCTGTAACGCATACCACGCAGGATTAGATGTAAACTCCAACGTCAATTTGTGGTTTTTCAGAGTCGTGGACTTGTTCTTTACCAACTTTGTGAGTTCGTAGTTTTTCGTTTGACCGCCACGCACAGGTAAAGGCAAGGTTTCCGTTATCATCATTCTATTAGTCAAAACAGGTACACTCATTTCCTCACCGTCAGTAAACTCTCCCGCTTGGGCAACTACTCTGTATGTAATTGCTTGATATTTAGCATCAGGAATACGCACATTCCACTTGACAACTGTGCTTTGTCCTTTGGGAACGGTGAACGCAAGACCTCCCCCCGCCCCCTCAGTGAGGGGGAGATTAGTTGTTTGCCCCCCTTTGGAGGGGGTAGGGGGAGGTAAAATAAGTTCTGCACTTACATCTTTCATACTAATCGCATCAAAAAATAGCACTTTCGCCTTCCCTGTCAAATCTTTATCAGAAATATTGGTGATTTTAGAGGCAAAAGTCATTTCGTCATTTTCCCTAAAAAAGCGAGGCGCATTTGGCACAACCATCAAGTCTTTTTGCGTAACCAATTCATTTTGCGTAAAACCGTATTTCAAGTCCTTTGTGTGTGCAAAACCCATCATTTTCCAGCGAGTCAAACTTTCGGGAATGGAGAACTTGACAATCACATTTCCCTCCGCATCTGTTTCCAAATGAGGCATGAAGAAAGCGGTTTCATTGAAATTGGTACGTGCTTTTACTTGGTCAAGTTTGGGTTCTTCTTTGGGTTTTTCTTCCTCTTGCTCCTCCATTGCTTTTTTTGGAACAACAGTTGGTGCAACAACAGTAACGCTTTGATTTACCTCAACATTCAAATCCACATCTATATCTTCTGCTCTTCCATTCTTCTTTGCCCTGCTTTTCTTTGGTGAAGGTGCTTCCTCTGCCGACATTCCTGCATCGTCTTCAGCAGCACTATCAAACCTTGCTGCACTTTCCATCATTTCCACTCCTCCTACCAATGCTGCACTTCGCAAAGCATACCTGCCTTGCTCCAAGCCAAAAAGGTACAAGTTGTCATACTCCCTCTGCTGTATTGAGTATTGGTTGGTATTCCAAAGAGCAGAAATATCTGAGCCTTTTGAGCCAAAACCATAGCTATTCCAATACCTAACGGTCTGGTTGTAGGACAAAATATCAAAATTGAAACTGTTTGCCCTGAAAACGTCAAGCGAGGCATCATAAAGTGTAGCGACCATTTCGGCAGCTACTTTATCACCTTTTTTGCCCTTGATTTTTATTTTCCATTCCTCATTTGCCCCAGGAAAAAGTTTATTTCTAAATGTTTCAAAACTAATTTCCAACTCTTTATCTGTGTGTGGAACAGCAATAGTCTGGTCGGCTTTATGCACCCTATTGTTTTGAATAAAGGTCAGATGCACGCCAAAATTGCCTTTCATTGCTTCGGTTACAGGAATTTCAAGTATTTGCTGCTCATTATTGAAACTCAACCAATCTTTTTTGATGACATTTCCATCTATTTCTATTTCGTATAAAATAGGCACATTTTGATAAGCAGTTCCCACACAAATTTGGGCTGTTTCGCCTACTTCGTACCTATTTTTCAGTGGCTTTATCCAATCTGTCAAATTGTAAACAGGTGTTTTTGCCTTTAGTGAATAGACTGTAAAGTATTTTAAACCCTTTACTTCTTCGCCATATTTGTCTTTGGCAGTCATTTCCAGCACATATACACCAGCTTTTAACTCATTGAAAGCCAATTTTTTATCTTTCCCTGTGTCAAAAGCTTTGTCTGCTACTTTTTCGCCTTTTGCCCAAGTATAAATATTACTTTCATTTTCATATTCATCATTAGGGAAAGCCTTATAAAAATCCGTTTTAGAAAGCAAAAACTTATCGGGCTTTGTCCAAAGGCGTTTTCTAAAGACCTTTTGTGGTGTCTTTAGTGCGTGCAAAGTGTAAGTTCCTTGCGCTGGCTCAAACTCCCCACTCAAATTGGTAGAATTTATCTCAAAACTTTTCATTTTATCCAACTCCACCACATCAGGAATATTGCTTTCTATTTCCAAAGCCGTATAGCCAATGCTTACGCCCTGCGAACCTGAATGTGTTTCTCCATTGAGGTCGGTTACGTCTGCAAAAACTTCGTAAGTGAAGGTAGGCTTCGAACTTTTTGGCAAACTCAAATCTGGAATTGCCTCAAAATCAACTGTAAACACACCATCTTTATCTGTTGTTGTACTGCCATTCGTAATTTCCATTTCGGGTGAAACTTGGAAATCGGGATACCACCACCACCAATAGTACGGCAGTTTTGCCTTGCGAACAATGCGGTATTTTACTTCGGCATTGTCGATGTTTGCCCCCGAATACGCCTTTGCCTTGCCTTCTATTTTCACTTTTTCGCCCAATTTGTAGCTACCTTTCACAGGCTCAAAACTTACCTCAAACTTCGGTCGCTTGTACTCCTCTACCGAAATAGCATGATAGCCACCGTAACCGCTATCTAACCTCAAAGTCATTTCGCCATTGAGCGCACCTACGGGGGCAACAAACGAACCGCTAAAACTTCCGTATTCATTTGTTTTTACTTCTAATTCGCTACTTTTTTGCCCATTTACGTCATACAAATAAACTTTTAAGGTCTGATTTTTAATGATTTCAGGCTTTAAACTACGGTCTGTACCGTCTTTCTTATCCTTATCAGACGGGTCAGACGTACCGTCAGACCTATTTTTAAAATTCAACAAAATTCCTTTGAAATAAATGGTCTGCGAAGGTCTGTAAATGCCTCTGTCTGTGAAGAAAAACGTCTTGTAGTACGAATCTGGCTCTCTCTGATAGGGTTGATATACATAAAAACTTTCGTCCGTATGCAGTTTGTCTGTGCCATTTGTAAGTTGTAGGTTAAAATTTTCATTCCCACGTTTGCCCTTGCTATCATGCTGAATTTTCAAATAGCCATCTTTGTCAGAGGTATAAATGTTTCCTTTTTTGTACTCATATTTACGAGAATTGTAGTTATATTCTCTATAGAATGCCTGTGCCTGCACTTTTTGTACGCCCTTCCCCGAAGTTCTATTAAGTATGTAAAATTCTTGCTCTCCCTTTTCAGTCCAAGCCCTACCCATCAAGCTAAGGTCAGAAACAATAAAATGCGACCAAACTAAGGTATTTTTCTTATATTTAAAACCCTCATTATCAGAAGCTAAAAGAAAATAATAACCGTGTGGCATTTCGGGAACAAGCATTTCAGTAGCGTGTGCCTGAAAGTCGCCATCATCAGTAGGCAGTTTTACATTCCAAGACTTCACTCCCTTGCGTTCAAAGATTTTGCTGATGAGTTTTTCTCTTTCTTCGTAGTTGTAGTAGTAGCCTGCCATTGTGCTTAGTTCCTCATAATCAGTCGCTACGACTTTAAAATACATTTTTTCTACATTTCGGTAGGTTACTAAAGCTCTTTGTGCTTTTTGCGAAGGGCTTACTTTTTCTACGTTCATTGTCAAGGATTTAGTCTTTACAGCCTCTATGATACTCAGGTAGTTGTATGCTCCTTGTGTATTCGGATATTTTTTTATTGCCTTTTCCGCCAGTTCTATAGCTTCTTTCAATTTCCAGCGATACGTTTCGTTATTCTTGGAAAAACTATATTTTTCTCCCTGCTCTTGATAGAGTTTTGCAACCAAATAAGCTGCATCAGCCGCAATCGGGGAGCCTTCATAGATAGTTTGGAAATCTTGCAAAGCCTTCAAATACAGTTCTTCTTTTTGGGAATGAACCGAGTAGTCATACACAAAATTAATGCGTTTCAAATCGGCATCAGCCAAAGCATCTTTATTTCCGTCTGCATGAAATTTTATCAAATCTTGCAAAAGTACAACTGTATGAAACTTCATTGCCAAAGTATCTTTTGTTTCTATCTTTAAAGCAGCAAAGTTTTTTGCCGAACCAAAGTATTCTGCCTTGTCCAACTCAAATTTGTAGGCGGGGCGGGTAATTTCTGGCTCCGAATTGCTAAAAAAATCAACGGCTCTGTGTGCCAAAAAGTCGTAAAGTGTAGGTCTTAAGTTGCGATTTTTACCTTTGGCAAAACTTGCAGCAGTACTATCTCTATTTGCTCCTAAAATTTCGTGGTAAATATCTATTTTTGTGGCTTTTAGCTTTTCAGTTTCCTGCAAAGAAAGATGATATTGCTTTACTGTTTCATTCACTATATCATTGATAGACCAAGTAGCAATGTCCTTTTTCTCGAACTGAATCGTGTTGCTGCGGTCATAAAAACGCCATCGATTATCTTCGTAATACTGCCAATACAAACCCGCTAAAACGCTGTGTAATACGGGTTTTACGGGAAAAGTAGCAATCGCAGCCTCACTGTCTAACTTATTCAAAATCTTCACGCTTGCATCTTCTTCTCTGAAAGAAATATACTTTGCCTGATAGACTATTGCCTTGATGAACTGCTCAGCATTGTTTTCTTTTTGTGCTTTTGCATAGATTTCATCTACGATTTTCAGTGCCGATTCGGTCAGTCCTTTGCTTTCCAAAGAGTCGACCTTTTTCCAATCACTTTTATAGTTTTTTCCTTCAAAAAATTTCATACTTTTTAGTTGTTGGTTGTTGGTTTCAGATTCTTGGTCTGAGATTTTGAGTTGAAGAAATTGCGCCAACTTTTCCAAAGCTTCAAACTTTGGAAGAGTTTCCGAAGTAGCGAAAATGCTTGCTAAAAAAATAAAGCAGAACGCAATCGTAAGAGAGAGTGTTAGTTTTGACATATTTTTAAAATGTTTGTTGTTTTATTGTTAGTTGTTGATTGTTAAACAGTTAAATACAATATTTTTGATACATTTAAAAAAGCAATTTCAAACAAAATTAAACCATTTTAAACTTTTTAAAGTAATGATGTATTAATAACGCAAATTCCACAAAGTAATACTAATTATTTCGAGCATTATTTTTCTGAGGATAGTTAAGTGGGAAAAAATTACCAATTTATTCTTTATTATTTTCAAAAAAAATGATAATTTATGATAAATAATATTATTTTGAACGAAATTTGTAAATAGAACACGTCATCACTAACTCAATTTTTAATATGACTTATTTTCTTAAAAAATCATTTTCTTTTTTAGTATTCTCTTTTTTATTTTCAACTCTTTATGCCCAAATGACCTTTGAAAAAGGAACTTGGAAGGAAGTGCTTGCAAAAGCCCAAAAAGAGAATAAGCCCGTTTTTGTGGATTTTTATGCGGTCTGGTGCGGTCCGTGCAAGTTTATGACTAAAGACGTTTTCACCAATCCTGAAGTGGCTGATTATTACAATGCAAATTTTCTTGCCTATAAAGTAGATGCCGAAAAAGAAGAACAAGAATTAGTAGCGTCTGCAAAGATTGATGCTTACCCTTCTTTGTTTTACTACAGCCCTCAGGGACAACTCATTACCAAAAATATTGGTGCTTTGGATGCCAAAGGTTTCAAGAAATTTGGAGAGGGTGTATTGGGGAACATGAAAGCCTTAGATGAATTGCCTGCCCTCAAAGCACAATATGACAAAAATCCGAATAATAATGAGCTAATGACCAAGTATTTGAACCTACTTGTTCAAGCCCAAAAATACGAAGAGGCAGAGCCGCTTGCCAAGAAATATCTTGCCCAATTGCCCGATGCAGATTTGAGCAAAGAACTTGCTTGGAAACTGATAAAGCAATTTGTAAAAACCACAGAATCAAGGGAATATAAATACATGATAGCAAATCAGAAAGTGTTTTTTGAGAAGTATGGTGAAGATTTTCAACGCTACCTACTTGGGTTGGTGAACGAAAAACTCAATGATGCCGTACAAACAAAAAATGCTAAATCTCTGACTGATGCCAAAAATATCTATTATGCTGCTATCAGTATGATGGACGCAAGCAAACCGAGAGAGTATTATGAAACAGAACTTGACTTGCATTACTTCAAAGCTACGCAGCAATGGTCTGATTATTACGCAGTTGCTACCAAATGGATAGACAAATATAACTCCGATAATTTTCAGGAGTTATTTGAAAAAGCAATGACTATTGCAGAAAATTCGACCGAAGCTGTAGAAGTGGAAAAGGCTAAAACTTGGGTAGAAAAACTACTTACTATTAATCAAGATGCACTTTCTTACGTAGGTTATGCGGTAGTATGGGAAAAATTGGGCAACAAAGAAGAAGCAAAGAAAAATGCTAAAATAGCTGCCGAGAAAAACCAAGATGAGCAACTTAAGGCTTTTATAGATGCGATGTTGGAAAGGCTCGGAAAATAGGTGAGTTTTTAGTTATGAGTTACTTTTTTTGCTTTTAAATTATGCGTTAAGTAGTTCAAAGTGAAGTATCTGTAGCACAAATATTTTTGTTTCCCTATAATTTTACCATCAGTCAAAATATAAATAATGGAATATATCATTCGCAAAGGAGAGCCAAAAGACCTTCAAGATGCTTTTCGCTTGGTCATGGAATTGGCAATTTATGAAAAAGGGGAGCATAACGTAAGCAACACGCCCGAAAAAATGCTGGCAGATGGCTTTGGCGAAAACCCTGTTTTCGAGTTTTTTGTGGCAGAAACCGTAGCCGAAAAGCCTGAAATAGTGGGCATGGCACTCACTTATGTACGTTATTCTACTTGGCGAGGCAAATGCCTATGGTTAGAAGACCTCATCATTAGCGAACCTTATCGGCAGTTTGGCTTGGGTAAAAAACTTTTGGACAATGTCATTAAAAGAGCCATAGAAACGGAAATGGGCTTGGTCATTTGGCAAGTGCTTGATTGGAATACGCCTGCTATCAATTTTTACAAAAAATGCGGTGCAGTCCTTGAGCCTGAGTGGATAAACTGTGTCGTTTATCCCGAAAAATTGCAAACTTGGCAATTTGGCAAGTTTTAGGAAAAAATTAAAACATAGATTGCATCTTTCGGAAAATATGCAATCTATGTTTTATGTGTTATTGTTCGCTGTTGTACCAAGCAAGCTCCAACTTACGCTGCCTAAGCAGGCTTGAGTTTGGTCTTCCCTTGATATTAACCCATTTAAGGATTTGGTCTTCAATAGGTTCGTTCGCCTTAATCCTGCTGTAAAGCTCACTTTTCTTCAATTTTGTGATACCAAAAGCATAACAGAAATGAGTAAATGCTTTGAGTTTGTTCCCAGAAAGATGTAGGTCATTTTCCACCCAATCTCTATTCGCTTTCATGTCATTATACAATAGAGAATCTGCTTGTGCTTCTGTAATACCATTTCGAAGCATTTCTTCGCCTTTCCGAATCAAATGCCCATATCCGATGCTAAGGTAGCCTCCGGGACATCTGTAAGGTTTTAACTGCAAACTTTCACGCCTTTTCACCATATTTGCAACGCTATCCCATGTAATCATTAGCTTGTCGGCTATTAGGGAGTTTTGCAAATTTTCATCTTCTTGCCTAAAACTTTGCTCGGCTGTTATGCTTGGCTTGGTTTTATGCTTCACTTTTTTCAAAGAGAGTTGCGCGTCTAAATTAGTCTTATTTTCTGTTGTAACTACAAGGGGCAACTTATCTATTACGGGAGTGCTACTCCCCAATCTTACTGATGAAAAAAGCGATAGAATACTTGTAAATATTAATTTCCGCATATTTTATTTATCACTTTTATTTAAAATAATGCTGCAAAATTAATGTGTGAAAAAGCGTTTGTCAAGTATTAGTTAAAAATTTGATTATCAGATATTTAAGTGGTTATTTAACATTCGTTAAAATAGATTTATTAGAAAAATACAATTTTTTATAAATTAAATACAATAAAAATACATTTCTGTTACCTTCGCATACCACTTTAGTTTTTGCGTTAATTATTGAATAAATTTAATAATAATATTTTTTTAAAATACTGATTATTAGTATATTAATTATTTTAGTATTGGTATTTATGTTAAAATAACACCACTTTGAGAAGAACACAAACTTAACAATTTGTTAATATTGGAAATGCAATAATATCAGAAGTTGTCTGCTTTGCTTGCCTAATTTTTTACCAAACTACAGATTTATAGCTTTTCAGATGTAGGAAAGATTTGCCTAAAAACAGGTAAAATCTTCCCTACTTTTCTTTGCTTGTTTATACGCTTACCTCGTTTTCCCTAAGTGCATCATTAAGCGAAGTTTTCAGGTCTGTGCTTTCCTTTCGCTTGCCAATGATGAGGGCGCAGCTCACATTGTAATCGCCTGCACCGAATTTTTTTAGATAGCTCCCAGGAATTACTACTGAGCGTTCTGGCACATATCCCTTGTATTCGATGGGTTTATCTCCCGTTACATCTATAACTTTTGAACCGCCTGTAATGACTACGTTAGCCCCCAAAACGGCTTGTTTGCCCACTCTTGCCCCTTCTACTACGATGCAGCGAGAGCCAATAAATGCCCCATCTTCGATGATGACGGGAGCAGCCTGCACAGGCTCAAGTACGCCGCCAATGCCTACACCGCCGCTTAGGTGTACATCTTTGCCTATTTGGGCGCAACTCCCTACGGTAGCCCAAGTATCCACCATTGTCCCTGAATCTATGTAAGCCCCAATATTGGTATAAGAGGGCATCAGAATTACGCCCTTACTGATGAAAGCGCCATAACGCGCCACCGCAGGCGGTACTACTCGCACGCCAAGTTCTTTATACCCCGATTTTAGTTTCATTTTGTCATGAAATTCGAAAATGCCTACTTCTGCCACTTGCATTTCCCGAATGGGAAAATAAAGAATAACGGCTTTTTTTATCCATTCGTTCACGCTCCAACCTGCTTCGGTAGGTTGGGCGACTCTGAGTCTGCCCTTATCCAATTCTTCTATCACCGCATTGATTGCCTCGATGGTTTGTGCGTCTTTGAGTAGGCTTCGGTCAGCCCACGCACGCTCTATGATTGATTGTAGTTCCACAAAAAAAATGTTAGTTTTGAAAATTCTATAAAGAGCAAAATTAGTAAACCTTGCCTTTTTACTTTTATTTCAGCGATATTATTTTTACTTTTGTGAGAGTAGGACGTTAGTTTGTTTACTTTAGATAAAAAAATATGAAAAACTTTCAAATCGTTACATTATTCATTTATTTGTTGTCATTCCCGTTTTTGGCAAAAAGCCAAGAAACCAGAAAAGAGCAAGAGTTCTACAAAGATGGCAAGCTCAAGGCAGAAGGGGATAGACTTAGTGGTCAGAAGCAAAACTATTGGTATTACTATCACCCGAACGGAAATATTGCTGCTTTTCAGCGTTTTACCAACGACCAATTAGACGGACTCTGCAAATATTATGACAATAGCGGCGTATTGGAACGCACAGAAAATTGGACGAATGGTATTCAGGAAGATTCTACCTTCCACTATTACCCCAACGGTCAAATAAAGAAAATGGGAGTTTTTCGCAATGGTATGTACGAAGGTGTCTGGACTCATTACAACGAAAATGGCACCCTCAAGCAAAAAGGAGCTTATTACCAAGGCGTACCGAATGGCGAATGGGAAATATACAATGAAAATGGCACACTGATTCAGAAAGGTAGCTATAAAAACAACAAAGAAGAGGGCTTGTGGCAGTTTTTTGATGACAATGGGAAAATAGAGTTTGAGGGCAAATTTACGGCAGGAGAAAAAACAGGGGAGTGGTTTAAGTTTTCCAAGAAAGGGAAAAAGAAAAAATACAATTATTCCAAAGAAAAATAATTACAGAGGAAATAGGTACAAAATATTGAATTAATCAACGAGCTATCAAAAAAATCAATGAAATTTAAAACGATTAATCCGTACAACAATAGACAAATAGAAGACTTTGAGACTTTCTCTGATGAAAAAATAGCTGATATGCTATATATTTCATCGCAGGCTTTTATCACTTGGAAATCAAAAACATACAACGAAAGAGCAGAGATTTTTTTCAAACTTTCCGACATTTTGCGTACTCGTCAGGCAGCTTTTGCCGATACTGTATCCAAGGAAATGGGCAAACCTATCAAGGAAGCAAAGGCAGAAATTATGAAATGTGCTTGGGTATGCGACTATTATGCACAACACGCTGATAAATTTTTGGCAGACGAAGAAGTAAAAACAGATGCAAGCAAGAGCCTTATTACCTACGAGCCAATGGGTACTATTTTGGGAGTTATGCCTTGGAATTTTCCTTTTTGGCAAGTTTTCAGATTTGCTGCGCCCGTTATTATGGCGGGGAATACAGTGGTGCTGAAGCCTGCTGCAAATACCATAAGAACGGGCTTAGTAATAGAGTACATATTCATTACCGCAGGCTTTCCGCGTGGTACTTTCCAAACTATTATTGCTGATAATGAGCAGATAAGACAAATAATAGGTAGCCCATTCATACAAGGAGTAGCACTCACAGGAAGTGAAAAAGCAGGCATGGCAGTAGCTTCTGCGGCAGGAGCAAACATCAAAAAAACAGTTTTAGAGCTTGGCGGAAGTGATGCTTTTATTGTATTGGCTGACGCAGACATCACGGAGGCAGCAAAAGTAGCCGTACAATCGCGGATGGTCAATGCAGGGCAAAGTTGCATTGCAGCAAAACGCTTTCTGATTGACGAAAGTGTTGCAGACAGATTTATAGACCTTGCAAGGCAAAATATGGCTAAATTAGTAATGGGCGACCCACTTGACGAAAGAACAGATGTAGGACCTATGGCTCGTTTAGACCTTGCCAAAAAACTGCAAGAGCAGGTAACAAAATCATTGAAAAAGGGAGCAAAATTGGTGATGGGCGGAGAGCATAATGACTGTTTTTATATGCCGACTATCCTCACGGAGGTAACAGCAGATATGCCCATTTTCGAAGAAGAAACTTTTGGGCCTGTCATGGCTATTACTACTTTTAATTCTGAAAAAGAAGCAGTTATGCTTGCAAATCAGACAGAGTTTGGCTTATCGGCAACTATATTCACCAAAAATATCAGCAAGGCAGAGCAACTAAGTAAACAATTAGAGGTGGGGGCGGTATTTATTAATACTATGGCAAAATCAGACCCAAGAATACCCTTTGGCGGAACAAAAAAATCGGGGTACGGCAGAGAACTTTATGCCCAAGGAATCAGAGAATTTACAAATATAAAGTCAGTATATATAGGCTAATATTTATTATTAATCATTAAAACTCATTTTTGCTATGCACTTTATTCATTTTATTATTACCATCTTCTTACAAATAGCCACTTTTGCGGATAGCTCAAAAAGCGATAGCATTAATAATACTCAGGAATTTCAAAAAATTGTGATTCCTTCGCTGCCCGACTCCGTTAGTTTTGCAGGAGAAAAAGTGCCTCTTGATGATGCAGACATCAGAGAACGCCTCGAACGCGAGCTAATTAACAACTGCTATAAACACTCTTCTACCCTCCTCATTCTAAAGAGGGAAGGCAAGTGGAAAGCAAAAATCCAAGCAATATTGAAAGAACAAGGTGTTCCCGAAGATTTTTTTTACTTGGCAGTTGCAGAAAGTGAATTAGATGAATACGCACTTTCTTCGGCGAAGGCATTGGGTTTTTGGCAATTTTTGGCAGGAACAGGCAAAGAGTTTGGGTTGGAAGTAAATGGCTTTGTCGACCAACGCAAAGACCCTATAGCCTCTACTTATGCTGCTTGCAAGTACCTCAAGACCGCCTATCAGAAATACGGTAATAATTGGACGCTTGCGGCTGCCTCCTACAACAGAGGCATGAACGGCTTGCAAAAGGCATTGACCTCTCAGAAAGTAGATTCTTATTACGAGCTATACCTCAACAGAGAAACCTATAGATACGTACTCCGAATCTTATCGCTCAAAATCATTATGGAAAACCCCACCCAACACGGCTTTCAGATTACTGATGAGCAACGATGGAAACCAACTGCCACTAAAAGAGTATGGATAGACAGTACTGTAACTGATTTGCCGACCTTTGCAAAGCAGTTAGGAATAACCTATAAAACACTAAAAATTTGTAATCCTTGGTTAGACAGTGATGAGTATAACCTCATTGTACCGCAAGGGAAAGGATACTGGTTCGAAATTCCGAATAAAAATTAAAAAAAAAAATGCAAAGTGCTTGCATAGAATTTAGAAACCTATTACCTTTGCACCACCAAATTATAATCCTTCTTAGCTCAGCTGGTTAGAGCACATGACTGTTAATCATGGGGTCCTAGGTTCAAGCCCTAGAGAGGGAGCAAATAAAAAAAGAGGTTGCCTAAAAAGACAATCTCTTTTTTTTTTCGCCTACATTCCTTATTGCTCTGTTTATTTGCTTTGTTCTATATAAAAGTAATGCGAAAAATTTTGCCGAAGTATCAAAGTAAAGAAAAACTGTGCCTTTTATTTTAGTGAAATTTAATTGACTAATAAAAGACAAAAATCAAAGATAAAAAACTACCTTTGCCCTGCTTTAGAGCCATATCGACCAAATGTCCGTGTAACATTCTTTATGTTTTTTTGAAATTTTAAAATACAGATATGAAAAAAAATATACGCATTATTTCCATTATTGTCATTGGTTTAGTCCTTATCGGAGGTTTTGTTTATCAGTCAGGGTGGCTTTCTACCAAAGCAGCAGCAGATACAAGCCAAGCAAAAGAAGGAGATAACAGCAAAAAAAATACACCGCCGCAACTCGTCAATGTCTATATAGTCAAAGAAGAAGCCTTAGAAGACAGAATTACGGCTGTAGGTTCGATAGCTTCAAACGAGGAAGTGTCTTTAGCCTGTGAAACGGCAGGTAAAATTACAAAAATATTCTTTGAAGAGGGAACAAATGTAAGTAAAGGTCAACTATTGCTCACACTTAACGATTCTGAGCTACAAGCCCAACTCCGCCAAGCCGTTATTCAGAAGGAGTTTTTGGAAAAGAAAAAAGCAAGAAACGAAAAACTCAGAGAGAGAGATGGTATTAGCGATGAGGAGTTTGAGCTACTTAATGCAGATTTGAATAGACAAATAGCCCAAATAGATGCGATTAAATCAAGGATAGACCAAACAAAATTAGTAGCTCCATTTAGCGGACGTATCGGTTTGCGATACGTGAGCGAGGGCAGCTACGTAAATCCCGCCGCCAAAGTAGCAGATTTGATAGATATTAGTATCGTAAAAATAAATTTTGCCGTTCCTGAGAAATACACAGGCATCATTGGCAAGGGGACAAAGATTAATTTTACAGTAGCGGGCAATCAGCAAATGCACGAGGGTATAGTCTATGCTGTAGAGCCTAAGATAGATGCTTCTACGCGCACTATCCAAGTAAGGGCTGTTTCCAACAATACCGATAACACTACTCTCCCTGGTGCTTTTGCCAACATCAATATCGTACTCCAAAGGATAGAAAAAGCTAATCTTATCCCTTCGGGAGCCTTGATTCCCGAACTAAATCAGATGAAAGTGTTTGTGGTCAGAAATGGCAAGGCAGAAAGCACAAACGTAAATACGGGGACACGCACCGAATCAAAAATACAAATAACAGAGGGTTTGCACTTGGGAGACTCGGTCATTACCTCGGGCATTTTGCAAATTCGGACAGGCGCAAGTGTAAAAATAGGGGTCGTAGAATAAGTTTTATTGATATTTTTTTGCAAGCATCTGTTTTTTTCTCCAAATAATTCATTAATATTGCGTTTGCTTTATAAAGATTATTTGTAACTCATTCATATACAAGATATTTAAAAACCTACTTCAATAATGGCAAGTTTAAAGGAAGTAAGAAATAGAATTAACTCTGTCAAATCTACACAGCAGATTACAAAAGCTATGAAGATGGTAGCAGCAGCCAAATTGCGAAAAGCACAAGATAAAAGCATTCAAATGCGACCTTATTCAAAGCGTTTGAGCCAAATTTTATCTAATGTATTAGCTACCTCCGAAGGTGGTAATCTTGGTGTTTTTGCTCAGGAAAGACCTATTAATAGCGTAATGATTGTGGTAATTACCTCAGACAGAGGACTTTGCGGAGGCTTCAATGCTAACGTAATCAAATCTACGGTAGCACTCATTGCAGAAAAATATGCGGCACATCAGCGCAAAGGCAATCTTACTATTCTTGCTATAGGCAGAAAAGGAAGAGATTTCTTCAAAAGGCGTAACTATAATATGATAGAAGACTATACGGAGTTGTTTGGCAAACTCAATTTTGACAATGCCAAACTCGCCGCAGAATTTGCTATGGAAGGATTTGTAGCTAATAAGTTTGACGAAATAGTAATTGTCTATAACGAATTTAAAAACGTGGCTACACAATTAGTCCGTCAAGAAAAGATGTTGCCTATCTCTTTCTCAAAAGATGCAGAAAAGCAAAAAGGCACAGGCAATACAAAGTCAGACTATGTTTACGAGCCTTCTAAGGAAGAAATTATTAGTGAGCTGATACCAAAAACATTAAAAGTGCAGCTCTATCGCTCTCTTTTGGAATCTAACGCCTCTGAGCATGGTGCAAGAATGACCGCAATGGACAAAGCAACAGACAACGCAGGCGAACTTTTGAAAGAATTGAAACTGACCTATAACCGCACAAGACAAGCAGCAATTACGAAAGAAATTTTGGAGATTGTTGGTGGTGCAGAGGCTTTAGCAAACTAATTAGCCGAGTTTTAAAATTTTCTTTTTAGACCTTATAGATTTTTGAAATCTGTAAGGTTTTTTGTTATCAAATGAATAAATTTTTCTTCATTTTCTAAAAAAACAACTTCTACGGGTAAGTAGAAAATAGGGATTCCCGCTAATAAATTTCCAAATTCTTGCAGTTTTACGCTGTCTTTTTCGGTTGTTATGATGGCATAATCTTCGGGCAGATTCAATGCCTTTATTTTTTTAAGTAATTGTTTTAGTGCATTTTCACTATATTCGAAGTGGTCTGCAAAATCAAAATGTTTTTCAATATGATATTTCCCTTTCAGGTAGTTTACCATGGGGGAGGGGTTAGCTATCCCTGTGAGTAATACGATAGCACTTTGCTCGGATAAGGGCTTGATGATACTACTTTTCTCTAAAAAAAGAAGTGGTTCTGGCTCGGCATAGCGAAACTTAGTAAAGAAAATAGGCACTTCTTTGCCTGCATAGTATTTAATTTTTTTGATAGCAGTTTCCTTCTCACTTATCGCCAAAAAGTCAGGACATTTCGTAACAATCACTATATCAGCTCGTTTTGCTCCTCTCTTGCCCTCCCTCAATCTGCCTATAGGCACTACAAAATCGCAATAAAAGGGACGGTAGTATTCTGTAAGTAGTATATTTATATTTCTGTTTACCGCCTGATGCTGAAAGGCATCGTCCAATACAATGACCTCTATCTGAGGATTATCTTTGAGCATAGCAGGAATAGCCAATGCCCTTTTTTCGCCTACAGCCAGCGTAATTTTACTGCCAAATTTTGCATAAATCTGCATAGGCTCATCTCCTATAGTCTTGGATAACACACTTTTATCAGCGATTATTACTCCTCGTGTTTGCCTTCCATACCCCCTACTTAGCATAGCCACTCGTTTAGAAGAAGAAAGAAACAGCTTTATTAAGTATTCTACATGAGGGGTTTTTCCTGTACCACCTACTGACAAATTGCCGACAGAAATTATAAAAGGAGTAAATTTTTCACGTTTGAGAAAGGAGCGTGCATATAAAAAACTCCTAATTTGCATCACCAAACTATAGGCTAAGGCAAAAGGGAAAAGTAGAAATTTGAGGTATAAGAACTTGTGCATTTGTTTTTATTTTCAAAATTAGTAAACTTTTGAAAAGTTTGCCAATCTGAAAAAACGAAAGGCAAACAAAGACACTAAATATATTCCAATAATATCCAAGATTTTATAAAAAAAGAGTTTTTATATATATCTTTGATAAATCAAAAATTGAAAATATATTTGTACATTACCTCTCTCGCCCCAAAAGAAAAAGTAAAAAATTGATATTTATCAGATGATAAAACTAAAAAATATATTTGAATTAGGCATAAAATCAGACTATAATGAATACTTGAAGAGTAAGATAAAGCTTACTAATCAGTTTTCTTTTTATTTTTCGCTTTATGCCCTTTTATTTGCGGGCATATCTCTCAGTGTCCATAGAATAGATTTGTGCTATATTGCTCTTATTTCCTTTGTCCTATATATTACTCCTCTGCTGCTCAATAGGTTTGGGATGTCGCAAACTGCACGCTTTTTCATGTCTGTTATCCCTGCTATTGTACTTGCTATTATTCATACGATTGCCGTAGAGCCAGACCAAGAGGTAATTAGTAACCTTATTATCATTCAGTTGTCTGCTTTATTACTTCCTTGGATATTGTATGACTTGCAAGAAAAGAAAAAATTATTTTTATCCTTTGCTATATATATTTCTATGATAGCATTGCCATATTTCTTCAATGATTTGATAGATACATATATTGAAGCTTCTATTTTAAGAAGCTCTCTCTTTGAATTTTTAGCTCTTGCTTCCTTTATTAGTGTCAATACTTTATGCTTATTTATGCTACAAAAAAATAATACAGCAACTAATATAAGGAACGCTGCTTTGGTTTTGGAAATGCAGCAGCAGCAATATTTGCTACATAAGAATGAGGATAAACTAAGTAATTATATCAAAGAGATAGAAAAATCAAAAGAAGAGGATAAGATTAGGCAGTGGAGAGCTGATGGCATTGCGAAGTTCAACGAAATTATTAGAAAAGACAGCCAGCAAGTTCAGAAACTCTATGATGAAATTATTGCTGAGATGGTCAAATATGTATCGGCAAATCAGGGAGGTTTTTTTATTCTGAAAGAAGAAGAAGGAGAAGAAGAACCATTCTTGGAAATGGCTGCTTGCTATGCCTACGAAAGGTCTAAGTACATAGACAAGCGAATTTATGTAAGTGAGGGTTTGATGGGGCAAGCATACCAAGACAAAGAGCCAATGATGCTCACAGAAATTCCTCCGCAATACATACAAATCACTTCTGGCTTGGGCAAGGCATTGCCTCGCTGTATTTTAATCGTACCTCTTAAATACAATGAAAATATATGCGGAATTATAGAACTTGCCTCTTTTAACACCTTCCAACCCTATCACATTGAGTTTGTTAGGCGTGTGGGCGAGATTGTTGCATCTGCTATTCTCACCTCTCAGAATAATGAAAAAACACAGGAATTACTCAGGGAAACTCAACATCAATCTGAGCAAATGCGCGCTCAAGAGGAGGAAATGCGTCAGAACTTGGAAGAATTAAATGCTACTCAAGAAGAAATGCAAAGGAGGCAAACTGAGATGGAGTTAACCAATATAAAAATGAAGAATAACGAAGAAGTATTGAAGAAGTTGGTGATAAAAATGCAAAGTAAAGAACAGGAGAATAAGCAACAAAAAGAAGAATTGATACAACAGTTTGCAGAAAAAGAAGCAGCCTATCTTGCTAAGATTCAAACATTAGAGAAAAAAACCAATTAGAATTTATACAAGATACTATCTCTCGTTTAAATTCTAATTGGTCTATATATTTTGGTTATATTTTAGTGCCTATCGCTGTGCTATTTCCCTACGATTAGCTTTTCACCATTCTTGAGTACATCATCTTTTTTATTATTGAGTGCTTTAAGTTTCTCATTAGAAATCTTGTACTTTTGAGCAATGGCTGTCAGTGTTTCTCCCTTTTCTACTACGTGATAGTAAATTTTCCCAACCAAAAGTTTTTCCCCTTCATGCAAATTTCCATCTTGCTTATTGTTAGTTGCCTTGAGTTCGTCTGCATCTGTATTGTACTTTTTGGCTATCGAGGACAGCGTTTCTCCTTTTTGGACAAAATGATAAATAGGCTCATCATAAAAGTTGGAAGTAGGTATTCCCGACTTATTTTTTAATTTGTCAGCCAAATCTGCGTCCACAACCAGCTTAGTGCCTATTGTTATTGGCTTAGTAACGCCTACTCCAGGGGCAAGTTTATTCCAAATTTTCAAATCAGAAGGTTTTATTTTGAATTTTTCGCATATCTTGTACATGTCATCACCGTCTTGTACTGTGTAATAGCCCTCGTCAGAAGAAAGGGAGGCTTTGGAAATAGTGCCTTTGCTTTCTGGTCTTTTCAGATGCACTGTATCGCCATTGCGAATCATGTTATCCTTAAAAATTTTAGGATTATATTCTATCAAATCTTTCAGAGGTACGTTGTATGTTTTGGATAAGCCGTACATCGTTTCTCCCTTTTTCAAGATATGGAAAGGAGGAATATCGTTGTTTGCCACAGGCGTAGTTGCTTGTGTGGTCGTGTTCGGAGTTGTAACACTTGAAGCAGCAGGGTTACTGACTCCGCTTTTCTTGCCTACTATTAGCTCGTGTCCCTTATCTATTTCTCCATGGTCAGGTATATTATTCCATTTATGAATGCTATCTGTATGCACATCATATTTCTTGGAAATCTTATACAGATTATCACCGTAAGCAACTTTATGAATGATGTGTTGGTCAGAGGTTGTGCCTGTAGTTGTAGTTGGTTCTACATAACTATTTTGTGTACCTGTGCCTGTATTGTCTATTGGGTCTTGAGCAGAGCTGCCGCCGTTACCTGCTACTACCAATTCTGTTACTTCTGGAGGAATAGAACCGCTTTTTATTGCTTCCATGTTAATAGAAGGATTAAGGCGAGCAATATCTTCGTCTGTCAGCGCGTACTTCTCTTTGATAGTAAAGAAATTATCAAAAAAAGCATTGACAGGAATTTTCTTTGTTTCACCGCTGCCTGCGTTATTTGCTGTATTGTTACCCATTTGAGGTGGCTGTTGCTGGTTGTTATTAGCTGGTTGCTGGTTATTGTTAATTGGTTGTTGATTGTTATTAGGTGATTGTTGGTTGTTCGTAGGTGTAACGCTTTCCACTTGTTTAGGGTAGATGACGTTACCGCTTTGCAAAGACATATTATAGCCTTTTTGAGTTACAACGAGCGTTCTTCTATCACTCGGAATTGAGCCTTCTATGACATCTTGGAGGGCTATTCCATTCCATTTTGCCAAATCATCATGGTCTAAGTAATAACGTCTGCGTATGTTAGCAAAATGATCTACGGCAGGATTTATCTCTATGATGTCATCTCCCGAAGAAGGAGGATTGACCACATAAGCCATTGATATTTTTACCAAATCATTTGTCCCAATTTCCGATATTATTTTTTGATTATCTATTTGTGTAGTAGTTTGCGTGCCTCCCTGCCCATCTGTTCCTGTTGGGGTTTGCCCTACTGTTTGCGTCTGCTTATCACTGGTTTGTGTTTCGCTTCCCATCTGACTTTTTGGTGCAGTTCTGCGTTTGATAGTTAATTTTTGCCCAATCTTGATACCGCCTTTTTCATCTAATTGATTTATTTTGGTAATATCCTCCTGAGTTACGCCATATTTTTTGGCAATACCCCACAGAGATTCTTTGGCGATGACGGTATGCATAACATCAGTAGTATCTGTCTTTGGCAAATCATCTGTTTTTGCACTTAGCGTAGGTGCTTTGAGTCTTAGTTTTTGCCCGACTTTGATGTCTGCTTTTTCATTCAGTCCATTCCATTTTTTCAAGTCAGGCACGCTTATTTTATATTTGCCAGCAATTGCCGAAAGTGTTTCACCTTTTTTTACAATGTGTTCTTCCAAATTTTCTTGTACTTTTCCTAAACTATCGTCTGCCGTAGTAACCGTCATGGCAGGATTAGCTACCTCATCTACAGTTGGCGGCACAAAGTTAGGGTCTGCGTTTGCTACCACACCAACTTTTACATTGGTATAAGGTTTTAGCCTAATCTGCTGCCCTTCATAAACGTTTGGCGTTTTCAAATCATTGATTTTGACCAGTTCATCAAAAGGAACATTTGTCTTGCGGTACACATCTATGATAGTTTCATTTGCTTTTACTACATAGATAGAATCGTTATCCTTGCTTGTATCGTTGGTAGGGGTATTGTTTTTTGGCGAAATATCATCTACTTTTTTTGTATTCGTATTAGCAGTAGGAGTTCCGCTTATTTCGCTATCTGGCTGTGTAAAAATAGAGTTTTGGGCTACCTGTCTGTATTCAACAGGTACATTTTCAGGGCGTTTTTCTTTGAGCCAAACTACCCTACCTACTTTGGCAGTATCTTTTTCTGAAAGCCTATTGTTAATAATAAGTGCAGAGATACGCACACCATAACGCTGACTTACGTCCCAAAAACTTTCTCCCGCCTCCAATATATGCTCCTTTACTTCTGTTTTCTTATTTTTTTTCTGTAGATAATATACTTGCCCTTGTTTTACGTCGTCATACTTGCTCATGTCATTAAACTCTCTGAACTTATCGAGGTCTAAATCTGCTGCATCTGCCATATCTGCTGTTCTGTCGCCTTCCCCTGCTATCATGGCGTTTAAGCCGTTTGCACTCACAAAAATATAGCTTTTATCACGGTAACGTCTATCTGTTTTATTGGTAATAAGTGGGTATTTGGTAGTATCAAATGCTGTACTTTGAGACAGTTTTTCGCTTGACTGTATGAGCAAATTTACCTCATTTTTACGAGGCTTGGGTACTGGCAATAGCACAGAAAAATGTTTATAAGCAGGTACTTTGTCTATGATTAACCATTTATTAAAATTTTTCACCTGCTCGTAAGGAAGTTTGGTAAAACTCGCAATCTCTTTCAAAGATTTTCCTTGAGCATTATTATAGACGAGTAAATCTAATTTATGAGGCGGCGGTGCATCTATTTTCTCTTTGTAGGCAATCACATACGCAAGTAGGTTCAGGATAGAGTTATGCGTTTTGCTCGTGATAAGTAGCTGATTTGCCCCTATGAGCGACCTATCAAACTCATTCATTACATCTACTATTTCCATGCGATAACTCATCATAGTATAAATCCAATTGCGCAATATATAATTTTTTTCAGCAAGGTGTTTTGCCATGCTCTCACTCGATAAGATAACGTGCATTCTTTCATCTACCTCATTATTAACGGTAAGCCCTAATTGTCTTGCCAAGCTATCAGTCATCAGCCAAAGACCTACGCTCCCGTCAGGGGCTTGCGAAGAAGGTATTACATAGCTCGATAGCAAACTCAAGTACTTCAAGTCTGTAGGCGTATGCTGGCGAGTCAGTGCCTGCTCTATGAGAGGGAAATACATTTTTGCACGAAGTATGCAGTTATTGTAATAACCTGCTTTTACAAAATTATCTACCCTACCTTGAATAATCTCTCGTGCCTCCGCATCAAAAAGGATACGCATATCGGCAAACTGCATTTCAGTAGGCACATCAAAGCTAAAGCGGTGAGCCTTGGACGGAAAGCTAATGCTCGTCCACAATAATAAAGCGATAAAAGCTATGTATCTATTCATAATATTTTTTGTATTTTCTTTTTCGAGTTAATGATGCAAATGTCTATTAATTATTCATTTGATAACCTAATTACACTGTTTTTTCTCAAATAGAAACCAATTATTATCAAAATAAGTGATTGATTATTAAATAAATAACTCAATGATAAATTAACCAACAACGTTAAAATAAAGTATATCTGACTTAATTTCAGCTATATATGGCATGAAAGTTAAACAAATAGTTTAAGAAAATAAGAATTTTTCAGTAAAAAAATTCAATTTTTTTACTGAAAAATAGGAATAACCCTATACATATTCTTTCAAAAGCGTGCCAAAATGGTTTTGTATGGAATAAAAGTGCAGAGTACCCAATATCGCCTGCGACTTATTACAAATGGCGAAACGAACATGAATAGTTGGACAAGCGGTTTATTGTTTATAAATATTTTCTATAGGTGAATGTACAAATTACTGCACCTTCACGCCTATATTCTTCAAACTCAATATCGAAGAAATACCTACTACCAAGCCGCAGCCAATAAGATTGTACCAAAGGAAAGAAATACCTGTATTTTGCCAGCACCAAATCACTACTAATTCTGCCAAAATTGCGGCAATAAAAACAGCATTTCCTTTGACAAATTTGAGGTAAAAAGCAACCAAAAATATACCTAAGATAGTCCCGTAAAACAAAGAGCCTAAGATATTGACAGCTTCTATCAGGTTACCACTGAGGGCGTTGGCAAACTCGGCAAAAAGAATAGCGTACAAACCCCAAGCTACAGTAGCTATCTTAGATGCGTTTAGGTAGTGCTTGCCTGTTCCATCTTTTTTGATGGTTCGCTGATAGACATCTATGATAAATGTAGAAGCAAGGGCATTGAGTTCGGAGGCTGTAGAGGACATAGAAGCACAGAAAATAACTGCAATAAGTAAACCTATCACGCCTTCGGGAAGATAGTTGATGACGAAAGTAAGGAATATGTAATTCGTATCGGATGCTTTTTGCTTTCCTTCTCTTTCATTATTTTGGTGAATGAGGTCAATTGCTTCTTTTCTGATGGTTTGTGCTTGCTGGTCTGCCTTTTGGAAGGCTTCTTGCTTTTGTGTAATCAAAGTTTCATTTTCCGTATCTAAGGCAGTAGCTAATTCGCCTGCGGTCATTGTTTTCTGAGAAAAAACAGATTGGTAGTCGTTTTCTAACTGCCTAAATTTGGTGCTATCTGCCGTCTGATAAATCTTGCTTACTTCGACCTGATTAAAGAAAATAGGAGGGGCATTAAACTGATAAAAAACAAAGACCAATGTACCAAGTAGGAGAATAAGAAACTGCATTGGGATTTTGATGAAACCATTGAAAATCAGACCTAAACGACTCTCTCCAATATTTTTTCCGCCCAAATAACGCTGTACTTGTGATTGGTCTGTGCCAAAATATGCCATCGAAACAAAGAATCCGCCAATGAGTCCCGACCAGATATTGTATCTGTTGTTCCAATCAAACGAGAAATCTATCACGTTGAGCTTGTTCATTTTTCCTGCCAAGCTGACCGCTTTTCCAAAACTGACTGCATCGGGGAGCATCTGCACGAGCATTACACCTGCTACGACCATGCCTAAGAAAATGACAAACATTTGTTGTTTCTGCGTTTCACTTACTGCTGTAGTGCCTCCCAAAAATGTGTAAAGAAGCACAATCATGCCCATGGAAAAGTTAGTCCAAAAAATATCCCAGCCGAAAACAATGGATAAAATGAGCGACGGTGCATAGATAGTAAGCCCTGCCGCCAAGCCACGCTGAATCAGAAAAAGGAAGGTACACAAAGATCTTGTTTTGAGGTCGAAACGACCTTCTAAAAATTCATACGCCGTATATACTTTAAGTTTCTGAAAAATAGGAACGAAGGTAACAGAAAGCACAATCACTGCTAAAGGTAAGCCAAAATAGAACTGCACAAACCTCATTCCATCAGAAAACCCCTGACCGGGGGTGCTTAAGAAAGTAATGGCACTCGCTTGCGTTGCTGCTATAGATAAGCCAATAGTCCACCAATTCATTTTTTTGGAAACAAGGTAACTTTCCACATCATGCTTTTCTTTTCTGCTTTTCCAAATTCCGTAAACTGTAATAAAAACAATGGTACCAATAAGGACAATCCAATCTAAAAGTTGCATAGATTAAGGGTTTGAAGCGGTTATTAAAATTCTAATTTTTTTAAATAATATGGGCTTTAGTCAAATTAGGTTGCTATTTGAATGACAGGGTGAACCAATAGAATGAAAAAATAATAGCAATCAGATATATGACTAATACGACATATAATTGATTCCAAGTTTTGAAGATGGGTGGCAAACCTTCGTTATCTTCATTGGGAGCGGGTTTTTGTTGCATAGTTAATTCCTATCAAATTTTGCGAATAAATTTATTTTTGTTCTAATGTCCTAATTTTTGATGCCAATTCTTCTTTCTCCACTTTTGCTTCTTGCTCTCTTCGGAATAACTCCTCTTGTGTTGCTTGTAGTTCCTCATAATTCTGACGCATTTCTTCTTCTTGGCTTCGTAAGTTTTCCATCATGTATTGTGATTCTTGCAGTAACTTTTTAGTGCTTTCGTTGAATTTGGCTACGGAAACGGCAGCAGCAAGCGACTCCATAATTTTCAGAATAAACTCTTTTTGAGTAAGAGAGAATTGGTAAAAAGATGCTATCTCCAACACACCTTGAATTTCTTCATTAAACTTTAGAGGAACAATAAAAAGACTATTTGGAGGGGCTTCACCCAAGCCTGAGCCTATTTTAGCATAAGACTCTGGCACTTTTTTAAGGTAAATTTCTTCGCCCTCCTGCCATGTTTGTCCTATCAAACCCTCTCCGAGATAGACCTGTTTTTTTGCATATTTCCTGCGTTTGTAAGCATAGCTGGCACTAAGCTCTAAGCAAGGTATATTGCTTCCATCAGTATCTATCAGAAAAATAGCACCTTGATTAGCCCCTACATACTTGATTAGTTCTGCCAATACTTGGTAAGTGAGTTCATTAATCTGATTGGTGTGGAGTCTGATTATTTCATTAAATTTGGTAACTCCTTCGCTTATCCACCTTTGCTCTGCCTCTTTTTCACTTGCTTCTTTTAGGTCATTTCTCATTTCCAAAAGAGCATTCCCTAAGTCATCTTCCTTATTGAGGGCTACATAATGTGTATCAAAACGCCCTTTACCTACCTCTTTGGCAAAATTCGAAGCATTATTGAGTCGCTCTATGAGTTGGTTAGTTGCCCCAAATATCTGTCCGTATTCATCTTTTTGCGTAGTTTCCTCTATGCTTAGTTGCTTGCCTTGTGCCAATTTATTGAGCTTATCTAAAATTTGCTTGATAGGTTGTGTACTCATCTTATCGGCAAAAAATCCAATAAAGAGGTTGCAAAGCACGATAGCAATCACTGCCCCGATAATTAAAAAATTTCTGATAGAGGCTAAAGGGTTGTCAATTAACTCTGCTTTAGGAATAACAATGCTCAAAAACACATCATAAGGGGCGTAATAGACAAAATATTGATACTTCGCTACTCTATCGGCTTGGTCTGTATAAGAAATCTTGTTATTTACTTCCGTTTTGTCCACCATCTCCTGATATATTTTAGTATTTATTTTCGATAAATCTGAACCTATCAGTTTAGGATTGGGGTGAAAGAGTATGATGCCACTTTTGGTCATGATGTATGGAAATCCAGAATCTAAATATTTTTTTTCAGCAATATTTTTTTTTGTAAAATATTCATTATCAAGCAAATAAGCAGTAAAAATATAAGCATTACTACCTGTCTTAGAAGTAGTAATATTCTTGCTGGCAAGGCTATAAATTTTTCTGGAGGCTGCGCCAACTGTAGTGCCTAAAAAGTAACTGTTTGCATTGAGCGCATCTACTAACGGCTTGTGAACCATTGGCACGCCTACTCTATTCATTTTGTTGTTATTTTTCACATCAGAGGCTATTAGGGATACATAGCCCACGGAAGTTTTTTGTACGATACCGAGCATCGCTCCCGTTTGCTGATAAAAATTATCTACAAATGGTGAATCTGCTTGTACCAACTGATTACCAATGCTCCATGTCTTTATCATTGCCATTTCCTTGCCTACTTTTAGGGGCATAGCAACCAAAGAATCTTTCTCTACGATGCCTCCTTTTGCTGCTATAGATTGCTCGGCAAGCATAAGGGCTATGCTTGCTTTGTCTTCGTTTGCTTTGCGTTGCTCATCTACAATACGCTCAAAATCAGCCAAATGACTAAAAAAACGCTCGTCATTTTCATTGACAAGTTTTGATTTTTGCTGGTAATAAATGGCAGTGATGAGTATCGCAAATACAATGCTCAACGAAATACCTATAATGACCGAAAACTTAATACCAAGACTTAAATCCTTAAATGCTTTCATTGATTTGGAACAACTTTAATCGAATGCCTCAAAAGTACACAATAAGAGGGTATGTGTTTGTAAAATTAAAAGAAAAAATTGATTTTTGATGAAAAACATAAATAATAACTGCTAACGACTCAAGTTTTTCAAAATAATTAACCTAAACTCGCTCACTACTTTATTGGTAAAATTGTCGTTTTTACCTCGCCAAAATCAACCCGAATGCCATCTTTTTCAGCAAAACCTTTGATGATAATAGTATCTCCATCTTCCAAAAATGTTCGTGTCGAGCCATCGGGTAAAGTAATTGGATTTTTCCCACCCCAAGTTAGTTCTAACAAAGAACCAAAACTATCTGGCGTTTTTCCTGAAATTGTACCTGACCCCATCACATCTCCAACATTCAAATTACAACCATTTACTGTATGATGGGCTATTTGTTGGGCAACCGTCCAGTACATATTTTTGAAATTAGACTGAGAAATAATTATCCCCTCAGTGTGCTGAGTCTTTAAAATAACTTCTAATTGAATGTCGAAATGGTGTCGTTTTTCTTCTTTTAAATACGCCAAAACTTCTGGTTTTTGTGTTTCCGCAGCAGCCCTAAACGGTTCAAGTGCTTCAAGCGTTACCACCCATGGCGACATAGAAGAAAAGAAATTTTTTGCCAAAAATGGACCCAATGGCACATATTCCCAACGCTGAATATCTCTTGCTGACCAATCGTTGAATAAAGTAAACCCAAAAACATAATCTTCGGCTGCATTGACATCAATCGAGTGTCCGATAAGATTGTTTTTTCCAATAATTGTAGCCATTTCTAACTCAATGTCCAATCGTTTTGTGGGTGAAAAAACAGGCAAAGTAGTATCGCTGGCATTGACTTGCCCCTTGGGGCGATGAAAATTTTCGCCCGATACAAATATTGAACTTGCTCGCCCGTGATAGGCTACTGGCAAGTGTTTCCAGTTGGGTAATAAGGCATCCCCGTCTGGTCTGAACATCTTGCCCACATTGGTAGCGTGCTGTTCGGAAGAATAGAAGTCAGTATAATCACCTATTTTTATTGGCAAATGTAATTGGACATCATTTAAATGATGAGTGATGGGTTGAGCGGGGTGCGTAATCTTAGGCGTTGGGTCGGCAAGTATTTCCTGCAAACGCTTTCGTACTGCCTTAGTTTTATCTTTCCCTAAACTGATAAAATTATTTAAAAAATCATTTTTAAAAACTGATTTTTTAATTTTTAAATCATCGAAATAGCCCAAATCTGCCAAAGCATATAAATCTACCACTTGGTCATTGATGATGGTTGCAAGGCGTTTTCTACCATTTTTTACGGAAAAAATGCCAAAAGGAATATTGTCGATTGTAAAATTCATTTTATTCATTGTTTTTTAAAACTACTCCAACCATGATTGATAATATTTCCCATCATCAATTTTCAGAGCCTCTTCTGTTACTTGCAAAGGTCGGAAAGTATCAATCATTACTGCCAATTCCTCTGTTTTTATTTTCCCAATACTTCTCTCATACGCACCTGGGGCAGGTCCGTGCGGAATACCGCTTGGGTGCAATGTAATATGCCCTTTCTCAATATTATTACGGCTCATAAAATCACCGTCCACATAATATATCATTTCATCGCTATCGATGTTTGAATGGTTGTAGGGGGCAGGAATACTGAGGGGGTGATAATCGTACAGGCGTGGCACAAACGAACAGATAACAAACGCCTTTGTTTCAAAAGTTTGATGAACGGGTGGCGGCTGATGCACACGCCCTGTGATGGGTTCAAAATTGTGAATTGAAAAACCGTAGGGGAAATTATAACCGTCCCACCCAACCACATCAAAAGGGTGCGTAGGGTACAGTATTTCATATAAAACACCTTGTTTTTTGATTTTCATAATGAAATCTCCTTTTTCATTATATGTTTCAAGGTCTTGTGGCAGCTTCAAATCACGCTCACAAAAAGGCGAATGTTCTAAGAGTTGTCCAAAATAATTTCGGTATCTTTTGGGCGTATATATCGGGTGAAAACTTTCAGCATACAAAATGCGATTTTGTGCCGTGTCAAAATCTATTTGATAAATCATGCCCCTCGGAATGATTAAATAGTCGCCATATTCAAAGGGAATATTGCCTAATTGGGTTCGTAATGTACCTGAACCTTGATGAATAAAAAGCATTTCATCAGCATCCACGTTTTTATAAAAATAGTTGCGAAGCGATTTTTGTGGTGCTGCCAAACCAATATGAATATCAGCATTGACCAAAAGCGGGATACGACTTTCAAGAAAATCGTTTTCAGGTTTTACTTCAAATCCTTTTAATAAGCGGGCTTTTATGCCTTTTTCAATCGCAATTTTGGGAGCTACATTGGTTTCTGATAAAATTTCTTTCACCATTGTTGGGCGATGGACTTGGTATAAAAGCGATGACATACCATCAAAACCGATAGTGCCAAATAACTGTTCGTAGTAAAGACCTCCATCTGCTTTGCGAAACTGAGTATGCCGTTTTTGCGGAATTTTACCTAATTTATGATAGATTGGCATGGTAATTTTTATTTATTAATTTATTCATTTTCAAATGTCATTTCTTTTGATAAAAGATTGATAATTCGGGCAATGGAAGTCTTGCCTTCAAACACTTTTTCTGCAATCTTATATCAATTTTCCCACAAAACAAAGGTAATAAAATAGCGTATTGATATATCAATAGTTTTGTTAAAATATTATTTCAAAGCCTTGCCTTTTTGTCCATAAGTCAAAATTTACTTAGTGAGGGTTCTCTGTGAGTATGTCCCTAACTGCAAGCTCATTAAGTTCCTTAAGCATGGGTGCTTCATAGATTGTTCTCAAATTTGCGGTCATTAGATTAGCTCTATCATAGAATTTGAATAAGATGTCTTTATTAGACAAATTAGATGTTAAAAAATTGTTCACAAGTTGCTCCAACGGCAACTCTCTAAACATAGAAATATACAACTTTATGGCGTTTGCCCAAAAAATAGTGATGGTTTCATGATAGCCACTTTTACTCGTATTTTCAGTCTGATGAAAATCATTCAAGAGGATTATGCCTGATTTCAGACGGCACACGGCTTCAAAGAAATCATAATTTTTAATGTGCCAAACCGCAACTATTAGGTGAGCATGATGAGTCCAATCTTCTTTCGATAGTTTTTTTGTTCTAAACTGTTCCACTAATTTTAAAATTAGGTCTTCTGTATAGCTTACTTCCATCATTTTTTGTCTTTTTATGCCTCAATGAAGAGCTTTGTATCTTTTTTTAGTTAGACTTATAGGTATAACTCAAGCCCGTCGTATGCTAAGGCAACATTTGGGGGGAGTTCTTTGGAAACATCCTTGTGCAGCCCCATATTGTGGCTTAGGTGCGTTAGGTAGGCTTTTTGTGGTTTCACTCTTTCTATCATTGCCAATGCCTCAGCTAAATTAAAATGGGAGATATGCTCTTCTTTCCTCAAAGCATTGATAACAAGTGTTTTAGTGCCTTTCATTTTTTCTATTTCGCTTTCTGCAATGGTTTTTGCATCGGTAATATAGGTAAAATCTCCGATACGAAAGCCAAAAACGGGTAATTTATGGTGCATGACCTCGATGGGCGTAATAGAGAGATTTTCTATCTTAAATATTTGATTTTCAATAAGCTGCAAATCTACTCTTGGAATACCGGGGTATTTGGACTCGGCAAAGATATAGTCATATTCTTTTTGAATTTTCTCGGCTACTTGTTTTCGGGCATATACGGGCATATCTTTGCTATACTTAAAATTGAAGGCACGCACATCATCAAGCCCTGCAATGTGGTCTTTATGCTCGTGGGTAAATAGGACGGCATCCAACTGATGAATGTTCGCTCGGAGCATTTGCTGGCGAAAATCGGGACCCGTATCTATGACAAGGTGCTGATGCCCAACTTGGATATAAACAGAAACTCTTAGCCTTTTATCTCTGAAATCCAATGACTTACAAATTTTACACTCACAAGCAATAACGGGTACACCCTGCGAAGTCCCTGTGCCTAAGATAATTACTTTCATGGATTAAATGCTTTTTTATATTCGCTTCCTATAAATCTATCATGGGGGCAAAGATACAAAAATATGCTAACTTTAAATGCCAAGTATGCCCAATCTGTTTATCCTAATGGCACTATCCTATAAAGTTTGATATTTAAAAGTTCAAAGTTGTAATTTTTTGTATAATTTTGAAATTGAATTACCAATAAACGGCATAGTTAAATTTATAATCTTAGTAAAATGGAGTGGTTAAACGCACTAATGACTTGGCTAATGAAACGTAGATTTAGCCAAATAGAACGTTTCATGCTAAGTCCGCATGATGTACAAGAGGAGTTGTTCAGATACCTAATCAACCATGCAAAAAATACTGAATGGGGAAGGAAATATGGCTACAAAGACATCAGTAATAGAACGCAATTTAAGCAAAATGTACCTGTCATTACTTATGAACAACTTTTTCCGTACATAGAACGCATGATGCGGGGAGAGCAAAACTTACTTTGGGCTTCTGAAATCTCACGTTTTTCCAAGTCTTCGGGTACTACCAATGCTCGAAGCAAATTTATTCCCGTATCTGAAGAAGCATTAGAAGAATGTCATTACAAATGTGGGAAAGATTTGCTTTGCTTGTACGTAAATAATTATCCCGATACCAAAATCTTTCAGGGTAAAAATTTGGGTATTGGCGGCAGTTTTCAGCAAAATCATCTGAATCCAAATTCCTATTATGGCGATATTTCTGCTTTACTGATGAAAAACTTGCCAATTTGGGCTGAATTTTTGCGTACCCCAAGTTTGGACATAGCCCTGATGGACAAATGGGAAGAAAAAATTGAAAAAATAGCCCAAACAACTATCAAAGAAAATGTTACGGTGATTTCGGGCGTACCTACATGGACTATTGTAATTATTCAACGCATTTTAGAAATAACAGGCAAAAAGCACATTGGCGAAGTGTGGGAAAACTTAGAAGTGTTTTTTCATGGGGCAGTATCTTTTGCTCCGTACAAAACTCTTTTTAAAAATCTAATCCCTTTGGAAACAATGAATTATATGGAAATATATAATGCTTCAGAGGGTTTTTTTGGTATCCAAGACAATAAAAATTCAGATGAATTGTTGCTCATGCTAGACTACGGCGTTTATTATGAGTTTATCCCAATGGAAGAGTTTGATAGTGAGTACCCTAAAACGCTGGAACTACACGAAGTAGAAATAGGGAAAAATTACGCCATTGTCATCTCGACAAATGCAGGACTTTGGCGGTACAAAATTGGTGATACTGTGCGTTTTACTTCTCTTTCTCCGTATCGCATCAAGATTACAGGGCGCACCAAGCACTTTATCAATGCTTTCGGGGAGGAAGTCGTGGTAGAAAATGCAGATGCAGCGATAGAAAAAGCCTGCCAAGCTACGAATGCTATGGTGAATGACTACACTGCTGCTCCTATTTTTTTGGAATTAGGCAATAAGGGAGGGCATGAGTGGATTATTGAGTTCAGGAAGCAGCCCGATAGCTTAGAAAATTTCGTACATACATTGGATTCGACCTTGCGTCAGGTCAATTCGGATTATGACGCAAAACGCTACATGGATATTGCCTTAGTAATGCCTACTGTTCATGCTACTTCGCAGGGAACTTTCTATGAATGGATGCGAAAACGAGGCAAGCTGGGCGGGCAAAACAAAGTGCCAAGACTCTCTAATTCAAGGGAATACGTAGAGGACATTTTAAAAGATTTAAGTAATAAGATAAATTAAAATGACAAGCTATTAATTTTTAACAGTAGCACACCGTTTGAACAGCGGGAACAAATTTCTAACTCATAACTAAAAACTCATAACTATTTTTTTATATGAAATCAATACTTATCACAGGGGGTGCAGGCTTTATTGGAAGTAATTTTGTGCCATATTTTATCGAGAAATATCCTGATAATCAAATTATTAATTTGGATTTGCTCACCTATGCTGGAAATTTGGAAAACCTCAAAGAAATAGGGGCTAAGGCAAACTATGAATTTGTGCAAGGTGATATTTGCGATAGAAAACTAATTGAAAATATTTTTCAGAAACACGACATTCGAGGGGTTATCCATTTTGCGGCAGAATCTCATGTTGATAACTCTATTTCCCGCCCCGATTCTTTCATACAAACTAATATTTATGGTACTTTTACGCTGCTGGACGTGGCTCGAAAGCATTGGATAGATGCTCCCTTTCAGCACAAGAGAGGCTACGAAGAATGTCGCTTTCACCATATTTCTACTGATGAGGTATATGGCACGCTTGGCGAAACAGGATTATTCACAGAATCAACGCCTTATAGCCCAAATAGCCCCTACAGTGCCTCAAAAGCATCAAGCGATATGATAGTGAGAAGCTATCATCATACTTACGGTATGAATGTGCTAACTACCAACTGTTCAAATAATTACGGAGCAAAACAGCATGATGAAAAACTCATTCCCGTCATCATTCGCAAAGCACTTAGAAAGCAACCGATTCCTATCTACGGAGATGGCAAAAACGTGAGAGACTGGCTCTATGTTCTTGACCATTGCAAGGGAATAGACTTAGTTTACCACGCGGGTAGGGTAGGGGAAACCTACAACATTGGCGGGCGAAATGAACGCAATAACCTCTACATAGTCAATACGATATGTGAAATTTTGGACAGCAAAAAACCGCTTAATAATCAATCTTATAAATCTTTTATCACCTTCGTAAAAGATAGGGCAGGGCATGACCTTCGCTATGCCATAGATGCCACAAAGATAGAAACGGAACTTGGCTGGAAGGCAGAAGAAAATTTTGAATCAGGAATTTTAAAAACTGTGGAATGGTATTTGGAAAAATATAATATATGAAAATAGCAATTATCGGACTCGGCTATGTAGGCTTGCCCTTAGCCGTTGAATTTGGAAAAAAGCATGAGGTCATAGGTTTTGACATCAACAAAGATAGGATAGCAGAACTCAGAAAAGGCAACGACCATACCTTGGAAGTTACTTCTGAAGAGCTTTCTCTCTCTAAATACTTGTCTTTCAGCCATGAAGCCGAAGATTTGAAATCGGCTACGGTATTCATTGTTACTGTGCCTACCCCTGTAGATAAGGCGAAAAAGCCCGACCTTACGCCTCTGCTCAGGGCAAGCGAAACAGTAGGCAAAGTATTGAAAAAGAATGACATAGTGGTCTATGAATCTACTGTTTATCCGGGTTGTACGGAAGAAGACTGCGTGCCAATTTTGGAAAAACATAGCGGACTAAAATTTAACCAAGACTTTTTCTGCGGCTATTCTCCCGAACGCATTAACCCTGGGGATAAGCAACACAACTTACCCAAAATTAAGAAAGTGGTAAGCGGAAGCACGCCCGAAATAGCACAGAAAATCAATGAGTTATACGGATCTATCATCACCGCAGGCACGCATCTTGCCCCATCTATCAAGGTGGCAGAAGCTGCAAAAGTAATTGAAAACGCCCAACGTGATATTAATATCGCTTTTGTAAATGAATTGGCGCTGATTTTTGACCGTATGGGCTTAGACACAGGACAAGTATTGGAGGCGGCACGTACCAAATGGAACTTTCTACCTTTTAGCCCAGGGCTTGTTGGCGGGCATTGCATAGGAGTCGACCCGTATTATCTCACACATAAGGCGGAAAGTTTGGGCTATCACCCCCAAGTGATTTTGGCAGGGCGAAGGATTAATGATGATATGGGTATTTTTATTGCAGGCAAAGTCATAAAACTGATGATTCAACAAGGAATGAACATCAAAACTGCCCCAATTTTGGTGCTTGGCATTACTTTCAAGGAAAACTGCCCCGATATTCGCAATTCTAAAGTAATAGATGTCATTTCCGAACTCCAAGATTTTGGGGCAAACGTAGAGGTGTATGACCCATGGGCAGGTGCGGAGGAAGTAAAGCACGAATACGGCATAAATTTGATACAAAACCCTGATAAACAGTATAGTGCCATTGTTTTAGCAGTTGCCCACAAGGAGTTCAAAGGGATAGATTTGCTGCCGCTAAAGCATGAACAGACTATTGTATATGATATTAAATCATTTTTAGACAAGGAGTTAGTAACTGCGAGATTATAAACTTATAGTTTTACTGCCAAAAATAGAATATCATCTCTCTGCTCGGTATTTTCTTGGAAAGAGTCCAACTCTTGTAAAAATGCTTCTTTTTGAATGGCAAGTGGTAAATAAGCATTTTGAACAAGCATTTCTTTAAAGTGCTTACTACCAAGTCTTTGTCTTTTGGAATTGATAATATCTGTAACTCCGTCAGTAGTCAAATAAATAATATCTCCCTTATTCATCAAAAAAGTGTGCAGTTCAAAATAGGCGGCGGCATTGGTTTGTCCAATAGACTTTTTAGTTCCCGCCGCCTCTTTTAGTTCGCCATTCGAGAAGTAGAAAATAGGTCTTTTTGCGCCACTATATTTTACTAAGAATTTATTATTTTCTTGTGCTTGTATGCAGCACAGCGCAACGTCCATTCCGTCTTGCAAATGTCCACCTTCGCTTCCCAATGCTGCAATGATACTTTTATGCAGTTGGTCTAAAATCAAATGCGGCTCAAAAATATGTTTTGTATTAATAATTTCATCTAATAATGTATTTCCAATCATGCTCATAAAGGCACCGGGTACACCATGCCCCGTACAATCTACCACCGCCAAAAATTTTCTTTCTGCTACTTCATCATACCAATAAAAATCACCAGAAACCACATCTTTTGGGCGAAAAATAAGCAAATGTTCTTCAAAATTATTTTTTAGTACGTCTTCATGTGGCAATACAGCACCTTGTATGCGCTTTGCATAGCGAATACTGTCTGTAATGCGCAAGTTTTTACCTTCCAATTCTTCAAAGGCTTTTTCTAATCTATCTCTTTGATTTTTAATGACTTCCTGATTAGTTTCTAATTCTTCCATGTTCTGGCGAAGTTCTTCTTCACTTGCTTGTAGTTCACTTGTGCGTGCTGTTACCTCTTTTTCCAATCGTTCGTTTTGCGTTTCTATCATTTTCTGCCTTTCTTCTTTTCCTGTTTCTATTTCTTTGCGCATTTCTTCGAGGCGGTAAAGCAAGCCCACAGCAAATAAAAGTATCTGGAAAATGCCACCAATAGAACGACCATTGATCGCAAGAGATCTGGATCCAATAATATTAAAGGCTGTTAATATAGTAAGTGTCCAACCTAATAAATAAAAAATATTTGCCATTAAAAAATATCTTGCAGGTTTATAGCCTTTAGTTACCACAACTATACCAGCAAACAGCACGACAAAAATAGCACATACTATAATAGATAAACCTAATATTATTACCCATACATTAAATAGGGCGAGTAGCCAATAAAGCGTAACAAGTGCAAGCAATCCTATAATTATCCTATCCCAAATAGGCGTATAATGCGACAATAATAAATAAGAACGAGCAAAAAGGAGTAAAAAAAAACATGGTAGAAGGAAGGAGAAAAAATAAAGATAACTTTCTTGTACCTTATTTAGTCCAAAAAAAGCACAAAAAGTGTCTAAAGGGAAAAGACTCATCAATGCGGTCGAAAATAGCATTAAGGAGAAATACAAGTAACTTTTATCCCTAAAGTATATAAACAGTACAAAAATATAAAAGGTCATTATCAGATAAATAGCTGTATAAGCACTACCCAAGTATTTACGTTGTTCAAAATCGTTTTTTACGATATTTTCTGGCTGAACAATGATGTTATGCGATCCTTTGAAGGTTCCCTTGTTTTGTAGCACAATATTTTTATAGAGCTGTAGTCTTAGGTAATATGTATTTGTTGCTTTTTGATGAATATCTAATGGCAAATAATTAGCAATACCATAATACTTTACTATTTGGGTAGTAGCTGTTTGAGAACTTTGGGTATATACCGTCACTTTTTGCTCATTATCAATGCTGTACAATGTCATAGAATCGTAATTCGAACCAAAATCCAACAGCCAATCATCAGCTTTGCTGTCATTGGTAAGCGTAAAACGTACCCAAGCCACATTTTTATCAGGAAAAAGCCCGATTTGCTTGTTATAAGGCATAAATTTGGCATGGTATTCTTGCGAAGAAGCCTCTTCAAAGGTAAGATTTTCTTGAGGATTAGGTAAAACTTCTACAAATGGTAATAAGCTAAAGTCCTCTGTATTATTTCTGATAATTACAGGCTTTAAAAAATCTGCCATTATCTGATTTGTAAGAAAAATAAATAAGATATTTAAAATATATTTCATATACCGCAAATTAATAGAATGAGAAAAATGCAGGAAGTAGTGTACTGAACTACACAAACTTATATGATTATATTTAAAATTCCTATATATTTACAAAAATAAAATGATAAAACTTACATCAACAATGTAGTAAATGCTTACAAACGATAATATTTCCGATATTTTCAAACTTACTGCCTCTCTCATGGATTTGCATGGCGAAAATCCATTCAAGGCAAAATCTTATAGCAGTGCGGTTTATCAGATAGATAAATCTGAAGTAAACTTAGCAGAAAAGTCTAAAAATGAACTCATTAGCTTAGGGATTTCTGATGGAATGGCGAGCAAAATTATCGAAATTGTCCAGCAAGGAACTTTTGCAGATTTACAACAATTATTGGATAAGACTCCAAAAGGTGTGCTGGAGATGTTGTCTGTAAAGGGCTTGGGAGGCAAAAAGGTAAAGACACTTTGGGACGAACTCAAAATAGAAAGCATACACGAGCTATTAGAGGCTTGCAATGCGGGGAAAGTAGCTCAAATTAAAGGCTTTGGCGAAAAAACTCAAGAGGCAATCATCAAGGAAATTTCTTTTCGTACTGCCAATGCTGATAAAATGCACTATGCTGATACAGAAGCTATTGCGCTTGTTTTAGAGAATGAATTAAAGCAAATAGATACCATCGAAAATGTCAGCCTGACAGGGCAGTTTCGTAGGCGCATGGAGGTGATAGACGAATTACAGTTGGTAGTAGCTGCTAAAAATTTTGATTCCGTTTTCCAATTTTTGAATGGGTATCAAAAGCTCATTCCCAATCCCAAAATGAGTAGCCCTTTTGCTTGGCGTGGCTTTTGGAAAAATGAAGACAATATGCCCTCTTTGAGAGTAGAAATAAAACTTACTGAAAAGCAAAACTTTGTAAATCAAGTGTTTGTAAACTCATCTGCAAAAAACCACCTCACAAAAAACTATTCAGAAAAAAACTTACTACAGCTTCTCAAAACTCAAAAGTTTCAGTCGGAAAGAGAAATCTATCAAGCAGCAAATCTGCCTTATTTGGTGCCAGAAATTAGAGAAGGCTCATTTGAGTTTGATTTTACCGAAGAGCCTAAACTAATAGAAATGAATGACTTGCGTGGCTGCCTTCACAATCATTCTACTTACAGTGATGGCAAAAATACACTGTTGCAAATGGCAAACACTTGTATAGAGATGAAATTGGAATATTTTGGAATATGCGACCATTCCCAAACAGCCTTCTATGCCAACGGACTTACAGAGGAAAGAGTTTTGCAACAGCATACCGAAATAGACAAGCTGAACAAGCAGTTAGCCCCGTTTAAGATACTAAAAGGGATAGAATCAGACATTTTGAATGATGGCAGGCTCGATTACCCTGACGAAATATTGAAAACCTTTGATTTTGTGGTTGCTTCCGTTCATTCTAATCTAAGAATGGACTCAGAAAAGGCAACCGTTCGCCTACTCAAAGCCATAGAAAATCCCTATACTACTATTTTAGGACATCCGACAGGGCGTTTATTACTTAGGCGTGAGGGCTATCCACTTGATTTTCCGAAAATTATAGATGCTTGTGTAGCTAATAATGTTGTGATTGAAATTAATGCAAATCCTTGGCGGCTTGACTTGGATTGGCGTTGGATTCACTATGCTATCGAGAAGGGAGCGATGCTCAGTATCAATCCTGATGCCCACGAAATAGCAGGCATCCAAGAGATGTACTATGGCGTGCTTATGGCTCGAAAAGGTGGTGCTACAAAAGCCAATATTCTCAATACCATGAGTTTACAAGAAATAGAAGTTTTTTTTAATAAAATCTGATAAGCTATGAAAATTGCAATTTTTGCATCTGGAAATGGAAGCAATGCCGTTAAAATTATAGAACATTTCAAAGATAAATCTCAATACCAATTTGTGGTGCTTTCCAATAAAAAAGATGTACCTGTGTTGGAAAAGGCACAGAAATTGAAAATAGAAACCTATACTTTTGGCAGAAAAGATTTTTACGAAACGGAGAATGTATTGGATTTTTTAAAAGAGCAAAAGACTGATTTTGTGGTGCTTGCAGGTTTTTTGTGGCTCATTCCCGAAAATCTAATTAAGCTATATCCAAATAAAATTATTAACCTGCATCCTGCCTTGTTGCCCAAGTATGGGGGCAAAGGAATGTTTGGAAGCAGGGTGCATGAGGCGGTTATTGAGGCGAAAGAACAAGAAAGCGGCATTACGATACACTACGTAAACGAAAAATATGATGATGGGCAGGTCATTTTCCAAGCAAAATGTAAGGTTACCCAAGAAGATACACCTGAAAGTTTAGCCCAAAAAATTCACCAATTAGAGCATTTATATCTGCCTGAAATCGTAGAAAAGTTAGTAAAAAATTGGTAAAAGTTAATTTTAAATTTGAAAAATCATATTTTAACACTTGGCATTATTTTAGCAATATACACTTTATCAAATTACCCTTTGAATTATGAAATATTACTTGAAAATTACGTCTTTATTTCTATTTTTAGCAATTATTACTGAAATTGCTCATGCCCAAGAGGAGGTTATTGGTAGTGCAAAAGTTGCCCTAAAATTAGGTAGCTCAAAAGATTTGAGTAAGTTTTTTCACAATATGGTGGAGCTGAAAATTACTGATGATGAAGCTGACGGTGCGAATAATAACTACAGTAAGACTCAAGCCGAGTATGTACTTAAAGGTTTTTTCAAAGATAATCCTCCACAAGATTTCATCTATGTTCACCAAGGAACATCAAAAGAAGGGCTTAAATACGCCATAGGAAAATACACATACAAAGACAATGCGGGCAAAGCTGCTGGTACTTTTCGCGTATTTATGAAGCTAAAACAGTATGATGGTAGCTACCTGATAGACGAAATAGATTTTAGCAAAGAATAAAAAAACACCTTAATTTTTTAAATCTTTTGGGTTAATTAGAATTTTTTGGAAATCTGGATTAGGTAGTAATTCTTCATAAGTACCATTTCCTATGACTAATCCATCTTTCATCATCACTATTTTATCGCAAGTAGTAAGTAATGTAGGGTCGTTTGATACGCACAAAAGCGTCCAAGGATTTTTCTTGTCCATTAAGAAATGTAGCACACGCAAACGCTCCTCTTTCTCTAAAAAGTGTAAGAAATCATTTAAAATCAATAATTTAGGTCTTTCGGCAATACATCTTGCAATAGTGAGTTTGGTAAGGACACTGCTGGAGAAGTTCTTCGCCCCCGCAATAAGTTCGGTTTGTAGTCCGTCAGGGAGCGCATGGACAATGTCTGCCAAGCCCATGTTATCTACTGCCCAAACCACATCTTGATAGGAAATATTACTTCTTCCCATCTGAATATTGTCAAGTACGGAGCCTTCAAAAATGTCATTTGTAGAAAAATTATAGGCAACCACGTCTCGAAGGCTCGACAAGCTAATCTCTCGCATCGATATGTTGTTTATTGCTATAGAGCCTTCATAAGATTCTAATAAGCCCCCAATTACATTGGCAAAAGTGTTCTTGCCCGCCTGATTAAAACCTGCAATACATATATGTTCACCTGCCTGAATGTCTAAGTCTATGCCTTTGAGGGTGTATTCCGATGAGTTAGTGTGCTTATATTTCAGATTCCTTATTTTTAGGCTTATGCCCCCTTGCATTTCTTTTGGGAAAAAAATACCGCTTTTTCGCTCTAAGGGGAAATCAGTTACATAGCCTATTTTATCTACGGCGGTGAGCATATCAAAAATGGTACTAAGGCTCGAAATGAGTTTTTCTATAGCATTCAGTATCAAGATAATGATGATTTCGGAAGCCACAAATTGTCCTAATGTAATTTGCCTATCTATGACTAACAAACTGCCGATGATAAGCAAGCCGCCTGTTACCACAGTTTTAAAGCCAATAATGTTGCTGAACTGAATCATCAATACTTTAAAATGCTTCTTCCTATAGTACAGGTAATTATTCACCAAATACTCCATTTTTGACAGAGGAAGTGAAGTGTGTCCCGCCATTTTGAAAGCCTCTAAGGTGCGTGCTAATTCTTCTAACCAATGAGCTACTTTGTATTTATATTTAGACTCGATGATGCTCGCCCTAAGCCCGCTCGGACCTGTAAAATAGACAATCATCACTAAGGCAATAATGACTGATAAGCCAAAAAATACGAAAAAAGGGTGGTAAAAAGAAAGTAAAACTAAACCAAAAAGAATTTGTAGTACCGAACCAGCAAGGTCTATTAAGAACTTAGGCAAGCCCTTTTGCAAAGTAAGTACATCAAAAAAACGATTCATCAGCTCTGGTGCGTAGTAGTTTGAGAGGGCTTCCGTACGTACCCTTGGAATACGGTAGCCAAATTCCATGGCTGCTTTCACAAAGATACGCCTTTCTATCACCTCCACTAAGGTATATTGTAATATTTGTAAGGCTCCTGCCGCCAGAATACCTATGATAATAAAGGCAATAAGTAGCACGATAGAGTTAAAAATTACGCCTCCTGCTACTAATTCCATCATAGTCTGAATACCCAAAGGTAGTGTCAGACTGATAAGTGCAATAATAAATGCGTAGAAATAAACGTACATAATATCCCTTTTCTCTAAAGCAAGCAATCGGAAAAGCCGCTCTACGGGTGAGGGAGTATTGCCTATTTTATCGGGTTCTTTTTCGGAAACTAAAGGCGTAAGTGGGAAGGGAGTAAAATAAACAATGTCATTTTTTTTCTTATCTTTTACATACAACTTTTGGAGGTAGGGCATTATGTCGATAATCTTCTCCTCCTTACTATCTCGGTAAAGATAGCCAAACCATTCGCCGCTTTCCGTTTGGTAAAAAATAGTAGGCAAAACTACATTTCCTTCTTGTACAAAAGTAAAAACGGGGACTCCGCTCGCTTCTAATAGCTTAAATAGCTTATTATCAGGAATTTCATTTCGGAGCATAGCAAGGTCAATACGCTGACAAATTTCTGTCAGAGCATTGCTAAAATCTTCTGTATCTTCCTTAAAATCAATTATATTCTGAAATTCTAAACCAAAGCCAAAGTTCAGATGTGCGTGATTGCTTAATTCAGCTAAACGTTTTGCTATTAATCTAAAACAAGTCGAAGTCATGCGTTTTGTTGGTTAGTTAATATTATTGACATTCAAGAATAAACCGTTATTTGAAAAACATACGGTCTGACCGAAGGTCTGCACCGTACAGACCTTCGGTCAGACGGTGCAGGAACGAATATTTATTGAAACCCAATAATGTAACTATAAAAGGTATAAATTGTTTAGAATCATTCTAATTTCTCTGAATTTATGTTTGCCAAATGATTTTACAAAAAGTACAACCAACTAAAAGCAGAAGTAAGTAAAATAATAAGGCTAATCACACCCCCAATCTTCCACAGAACGGTAAATATTTTTCGTGCTAATTCTTTCTTTCTGAATAGCTTTGCCAATATAAAAAATAGCAGCGTAACCAATAATGAGATAGCAATGGCAAGAAAGAGAAACCAAAAAAGGACGGCTAATCCTTCGTTAAAAAACATATCTAATAAAATTGTAAGCATAAGTTAGGAATGTAATGGTGAGTATAAAAATGAACTAATCTTTTACTTTAAAATTTACCCGTACTACTTTTGCCTGAATGCCCACGTTTTTGAAAAACGAAAGCCAAAAAACTTGGTGGGCGGAGAGGTGGTCGTTAGGTGATTTTACCTCTATGAAGCAGTAGGTTTCTTCTTTCCAAACTAGCAAATCTGGAAAGCCTTTAGAATATTCTTTGATATTTTTCGCCATTTCGAGCATCACGATGCCGAGCTGGTCGGAATCAAGGAGTTCGTAGCATTTGCTCAGATGAAAAAGCAGGTCTTCATGCCAAAAAACAAAGGGATTTGCCTTGCCTTTTTTGGTAGAAATAATATGCTGAAGGTGGGCATAAAAACGTTCTTTATCGTCCAAGATACTTGTTCTTTCCAAAAGTTGGTGTTGGCGTTTTTCCCAAAAATTGTCCCTCCGCAAGTCTGAAGGGGCAAGCTGAAAAGGGTGATGGATAGCATCTTGATTTTCATCAAAAATAATATCCCAAAAAATTACGCCAAATAGGGCATTCCACAAATAATTTTCTGTAAAAATGCCGTCAAATTCTTGCTTTTTAAAGTATTCTAATGTGCCAATCTCTACATTGTGCAGGAATGAAGCGTCTATGTCGATACTTTCCGCTTCGTTTAGCCATCGGGTAGTAGTTTTTGGCGTTGCTTTTTCAGAACTTAACCTCTCCAATTTTTTTCTAAAATCAATCGCAAAAAGTTTTTCTTCGGGGTTTAATGGATTCATTTCTAACTTTTTGCAAAGTATCAAAGCCTCCTGCACATAGCCCAATTTGTGCAAAAGCCGTATTTGTCGCTCTATCGAAGGCGATTTGGCTGTGTATTGATAGATTTTTAGTGCTTCCTGCTCTGCTTTATTTTTTTCTAATATCTTACCTAATTCGAGGCAAAGTCTATCAAAAATTCGCTGTGCTGCCTCGCTTAGGTGCTGCCAATCAGGGAGTTGGGAGATAAACCAATCGTAAAGTTCAATGCCTGAATAAAGCACAGATAAAAAGCCAAAATGCAAGCGGGCTTTTTCCATTTTTAGTTTGTCCTCTGCTTCTTTGCGTGTTTTGAAGTAGGCAGTTAGCTTTTTTTCGTCAAATTCCTCATACTGCACATGCCCTAAATCTCTGATGACAAAGCGAGTCATATCCATGCCTAAATTTCCAAAAAATAGAAACATCAGAAACTCTACTTCTTCTTCAAATTCTTGCTTGATAATCAGACTTTTAGTGGAAATAATTTCTACTAAAACATCAAAAGGAATATGTTCGAGAATCCAAAGGGTGAGCGTAGATTTTTTCCCTTGCTTGTCGGGCTTTGTACCTGTCTGTCTAATAATTTCTACAAGTTCGTTTTTTGTAAAAATTTCTAATAAGTACAGCACTCGCTCGTGATGTTGCGAAGCAAGTGGCGTAATAAATTGTTTTTCAGTAAGTTCTTTCAAAACTTCTGGCATTTGAGCTATTTCGGGGTAAGCTAATTGACTTGTTTTGAAAAAAGCCTTTCTACGGTTTACGAACCTGACAAACAGACATTGTGCATCTTCGGAAAGACAGTTGAAAAGAGTGATGAATTTATATTCTCGTGCTTGGAGCAAATGAACCGACTTTTCTTGCACAAAATCAAGCATATAGCGAAAATTTGCCAAATAATATTTGGGTGGCAATATGATGGTATCGGGTTTTGTAATTTGCTTTTCAGTTGGCATATTAAAACCATTTTTTTACTCTAAAAAAGGCAATCATTGTAATCGTAATAGCAATCATAATTGCCCACAGTCCAAAATAGCCCCACTGCCATTTGAGTTCGGGCATATTTTCAAAGTTCATTCCGTAGATACCTGCCACGAAAGTAAGTGGGATAAAAACAGCAGAAAGAACTGTTAATGTTTTCATTACACCGTTCATAGTATGGCTTAGGTTCGACATATACAAGTCCATTAAGCCACCAAGCATCTCGCGGAATGCCTCAAATGTACTTGTAAGATTTTTTACATGGTCGTGTGCATCATGGATATAGGCGAGATTAGAAGTGTGAATATACTCTGTATGCTCTTTAATGAGTTTGTCCAATTCTTCGTTAAGTGGGAATACGAGCTTGCGAATGAGTGCCAACTGCTTTTTTAATGCCAATATGCTATTCATCATGTTTTTGGAAGGATTGGCGATAATATCATCTTCGATAAGTTCTACTTTTTCCCTAATGCTTTCCAGCACTAAGTAATAATTATCAATTACCGCATCTAAAAGTAGGTAAAACAGATAGTCGGCACGTAGCTTGCGCACGCGCCCTTTATTGGCAAAAATACGCTCTCTAATACTTCCAAAAACATCACCCTCCATGCCCTCTTGGAAGGTAAAAAGTAGGTTATTACCTAATACAAAACTCAGATGTTCTTGCTCTATTTGTTGTGTTTTAGAATTGACTTTCAGCATTTTAAGTGTAAAAAACAAATACTTCCCAAAATCTTCCACTTTGGGCAAATGCTCCGTATTTATGATATTCTCCGCTATCATCGTATGGAAATTGAATTGCTTGGCAAGTTTTTCTATACTTACCAAATCGCTTAACCCGTCCATGTCTATCCAGTTAATTTTATCTTCTGCTATATGCTCACTTAGTTCCTGAATATTGCCTGTTTTAAATGATTCACTGCTTTCTTCATTATACGTAATTAGTTGAAAAACAGCTGGTTGGTATTCTCTTCTACCTACATAGACCAATTCGCCGTGTACTTTCCCTATCACTTTTGAAGATTGTACTTTAGTAGATTTAGATTCCTTTTTTACGGAAGTTTTCATAATGCTTTATTTTTTGCAAATTTTTTTGTTTTGGATATTCCAATGCAGCTATGCGGCAAGAATATCGCCTCAAATTTAGTGAATAAATTTGGTCAAATTCGCTTAAAGAAACAATTTTAAAAATCCTTACACTGCATAAAATTTTGTGTTTTATTTCTTTGCACAAGGATAAAAAAAAGAAGGAAACAAAGAGAGAGGATTTTTTTCTTGCTGACATATTGGCATATTCTGTTTTTTGGATTAATTTTAGATATGCGTTGAATTTGAAATAGAACATTGCTATATTGCCAACTCAAAAAAATATCATATATGAATTATTCAGAAGAATTTCGCAAATTTGCAGTCAAAGGTCAGGGAATCAACGGCTCAACGTATGATAAATATGTGAACCATATCCAAAGTATTTCCAGCATACATACAATTGAAAATCTCACACCAAACATTATAGAAGAACGCCGCATGAACGCTGTTGCGATGGACGTTTTCTCTCGCCTAATGATGGATAGAATTATTTTCTTGGGTGTACCAATAGATGATTATGTGGCTAATATTGTAGTGGCACAGTTGTTATTTTTGGAATCTGTAGATGCCAAACAAGACGTAATTATGTACCTGAATAGCCCTGGCGGGTCTGTCTATGCAGGTTTGGGCATTTATGATTGTATGCAGTATGTACGCCCTGATGTAGCTACTATATGCACAGGCTTAGCCGCTTCCATGGGTGCTGTGTTGCTTTGTGCGGGTCAGGCAGGAAAGCGTGCTGCTTTGCCTCACTCACGTATTATGATTCATCAGCCGCTCGGCGGGGCGCAGGGGCAGGCTTCTGATGTCGAAATCTCTTATAAAGAAATTACTAAGGTAAAAAAAGAATTGTATGACATTATTGCCAAACATTCAGGAAAGGATTATGACCAAGTTTGGCAGGATTCTGACCGCGATTATTGGTTGATAGCACAAGAGGCAAAGGAATATGGGCTGATTGACGAAGTGCTGGAAAGACAGCCAAGATAGAAATATTGATAAAATAATAACAAAGGTATCATCTTTCTCGAAGATGATACCTTTTGTGTCTATTTTTTACTAACTTAGTGGTTAATTTTTAGCAAATTTTTTAATATTCTCATGTTAAAATCAAATACTATTACTTGTTCGTTTTGTGGTGCAGGTAAGTCGAGTGTGAACTTGATGGTTTCTGGTACTGATGCACATATTTGCGATGGCTGCATTGTGCAGGCACACGAAATTCTCCTTCAGGAAAACCAACCAAAAAAGCATACTAAACCCAATTTTAGTTTGATAAAACCTACTGAAATGAAGCGGTACTTAGACCAATACATCATTGGGCAGGATAAGGCAAAAAGAGTAATTTCAGTAGCAGTTTATAATCACTATAAGCGGCTCATGCAGAAAGCAAAAGAAGACGAGGAGATAAGTATTGAAAAATCTAATATTATTTTGGCGGGGGAAACAGGTACAGGTAAAACACTGATTGCCAAAACGATGGCTAAGATTCTGCAAGTTCCTTTTTGCATAGCAGATGCAACTGTACTCACAGAAGCGGGCTACGTAGGCGAAGATGTGGAAACGGTGCTTTCCCGACTGTTGCAGGCGGCAGATTTTGATGTAGAATTGGCTGAAAGGGGCATCGTGTATATAGATGAAATTGATAAAATAGCTCGAAAATCTGAAAACCCTTCCATTACCAGAGATGTAAGTGGCGAAGGGGTACAGCAGGCGTTACTCAAACTTTTGGAGGGTACTATCGTAAATGTGCCACCTCAGGGAGGTCGCAAGCATCCCGACCAACGCCTAATTTCCATCAATACAGAAAATATTTTATTCATTTGTGGCGGTGCTTTCGAGGGATTAGAACGCAAAATAGCTTCCCGACTTAATACTCGCCCGCTTGGTTTCGTAGGGCAGCAGCACGCTATAGGGCAGAGTGCCGAAATGATAAAAGAGAATCTTTTTCAGCATATCACTCCGCAAGACCTTAAGTCTTATGGGCTTATTCCAGAGTTAATAGGTAGATTACCAGTGCTTTGCAGTTTAGACCCTTTAGATAGAAAAGCGCTCAAATCTATCTTGACCGAGCCAAAAAACGCCATCATCAAGCAGTATAAAAAATTGTTTGAGATGGAAAAAATCAAATTACAAGTTACAGACGATGCTTTAGAAATGATAGTAGATAGAGCTATGGAACTGAAGGTAGGGGCAAGAGGCTTGCGTTCTATTTGCGAATCTATTATGACAGATGCTATGTACGAAATGCCTTCGCGCCCCGAAGTCAAAGAATTTATCTTGGATAAACCATATATAGAACGACAGTTTACCCAAGAAAGATTGATTATCAATCATTTGAGGGCTGCCTAATCTCAAAAATAAGTAAGAACCTTGCGAATCCCTACTTCCAAAGGAGTCAAATCTCTTTGGAGCAACTGTTTCATCTTGCTAATATCAGGCTGTCGGCGCGTCATGTCGCCCTCTGGTAATGGTGGCAAATGTACTATGTTTGATTTTGAGTTGGTTATTTTGATAATGACCTCTGCCAATTCCAAAATAGTCATCAGTTTGTCATTGCCTATATTGACTACATCATTTATAAATAATTCATTTTCAAGGGCATAGATAGTAGCATCTATGTTATCGTCTATGTAGCAGAAAGTTCGAGTTTGCGAGCCATCTCCATAAATAGTAATATCCTTATTTGCCAAAGCAGATTTTATAAACTTAGACATCACAAAATCAGTGCTTTGCTTTTCCCCATACGTATTAAAAAAACGCAATAGTGTGAAATCTAACCCAAACTCGGCTTGGTAGGAACGGCAGAAACTTTCCCCTACATTCTTGACTACGGCATAAGGAAGGCGGGAGTTGAGTGGTGTAGTATGCTCATTTTGAGGAAGTTCTACTGGTTCGCCATACACTTCGGAAGAGGAGGAAAAAAACACACGCTTTACTCCCGTATTTTTGGATAAATCCAAGACGTTTTTGAACCCATCGATGTCTTGCAATACCATGACGGGATTGTCTAAGGTGCGTTTTACACCAACGACAGCTGCATAATGAAAAACATAATCAAAAGAAAATGAGGTCATTACGGGAGAAATATCTCTATAATCATTGGCATCGCACTTGATGAAACGCCAGTTAGTATATTTTTTATGAGGTAGTTTTTGTATATCCCCTGTAAGTAGGTTATCTACCAACACTACATAATTATCGGGGTTTTGAATGAGTTTGTCTGCCAAAGAACTTCCAATAAAGCCCGCTCCGCCTGTGATGAGAATTTTTGTCATTTATTTAAAACTTTCAAATTGTTTGTGTAAATTAAATTACTTGAAAACCATGACAATAGGGGTCGTCATCATCTATGATAATGGTATTGTAACCAGTGGTCATTGCCCAGCCCTCGATGCTCGGAATAATGGCGGGTTTTCCTGCTAAAGTAGTTTCCGCTTCTACTCGTCCAATAAATTTTGAACCAATAATACTTTCATGTACAAATGCTTCGTCAATTTTTAGTTTTCCTTTGGCGTACCACTGTGCCAAGCGTGCTGATGTGCCTGTGCCGCATGGGGAGCGGTCAATGGCTTTATCTCCATAGAAAACGGCATTTCGAGCTGTAGAAGTGGGGTCTATCGGTTGCCCCGTCCAAAGAATGTGGCTCAATCCTCTGATAGTATCATTTTCAGGATGAACAAATTGGTAGTGTGCATTGATGTTTTTTCGCAATTCTCTGCTCCAACCAATGAGTTGGTCTGCTTTGAAGTGCTGCAAACCTGCAAAATTTTCTTGGACATCTACTATTGCATAAAAATTGCCCCCGTAGGCTACGTCCATTTTTAGTTTGCCCAAGTCAGGACATTCAGCCTCGATATTTTCTGCCGCCAAGTAAGATGCAATATTGGTAATTTTTACGGAAGTAACTTTTTTGCCTTCTTGCTTATAGCTTACTTTTAGCTCTCCTGCGGGTACTTCTATCATCAGTTCGCCCTGCTTTTTGGGGACTACCAAACCCTGTTCTATCATCACAGTTACCGTTCCGATAGTGCCATGCCCACACATAGGAAGGCAACCGCTTGTTTCGATAAACAAAATACCAATATCATTTTTAGGGTTTGAAGGAGGGTAAAGCATACTCCCAGACATCATGTCATGTCCTCTTGGTTCAAACATGAGTCCTTTGCGAATCCAGTCATATTCCTTGAGAAAATGCTGGCGTTTTTCACTCATATTTGCACCGTACAAGATAGGTGTACCGCCTGCCACCACTCTGACGGGATTTCCGCAGGTGTGTGCATCAATACAAAAAAAGGTTTTTGAAGCCATTTTATTTCGTATAATCAGTTTTTTGCGTTAGAAATAATTTTAATCTTTCCCCCATTTACCATTGGTCAATCGCCAAATATTCAGAGGATTACTCGCCTGAAGTTCGCTTGGCAGTAGTTCATCTGGAAAATTTTGCAGGCAAATAGGTCTTACAAATCGCTTGATAGCCCCTGTACCTACGGAGGTAAAATGGGCATCGGTAGTAGCGGGGAAAGTGCCGCCATGCTGCATACTGTGGCAAACTTCTACGCCTGTAGGCACACCGTTAATGATAATTCTCCCTACATTATTTTTCAAATCATCGACCAAATCCTTATGCTTGAGCAACTCTTCTTTTTCTGCAATGATAGTTGCGGTAAGTTGCCCTTCTAAGGATTGGATTATTTGTTGCATTTCGTCTTTATGCTTGCACTTGATGATAAGGGCGTAAGCACCAAAAACTTCTTCGTGCAAGGTTGGATTCTTGAGAAAATCTTGAGCCATCACTGATGCTATAGTTGGCATTGCTTCATCTTTTTGTGCTTCCGTAGCAGATTGTGCCTCTAAGTTTACTCCTGTTTGCACCAATGCAATCTTTCTTTGATAATCGTAATTATTTGCTATGCCGTCATATAGCATGGTAGCGGGCTTTATTTGGGAAATAAAACTTGATAAATGCTGTATAAAATCTGTCAATTCATTACTTTCTATGCCAATGAGTATGCCTGCTTTGGTACAAAACTGCCCCGCGCTTGCGGTGATTGAGTTTGCTAACTGCTGTGCGATGCTTTCTGCTCTGCTTTTCAGGGCATCAGGCAGGAGCAAAACGGGGTTAATGCTTCCCATTTCTGCAAATACGGGAATAGGCACTTTGCGTTGGCTTGCCAAGTCGAAAAGGGCTTTACCCCCAATATAAGAGCCTGTAAAAGCTACGGCATTAGTGAGGGGGTGCATCACCAAATTTTTACCAACTTCGATGTGCTTGCCGTAAAGATGTGTGAAAATATGCTGCGGTAAGCCACATTTCTCCAAAGCTGTAGCGATGGCTTTTGCTACCAAACCAGAGGTTTCGGGGTGTGCGGGGTGTGCTTTTACAACTACTGTGCAACCCGCAGCCAAAGCAGATGCGGTATCGCCCCCTGCCGTAGAAAATGCTAAGGGGAAATTGCTTGCCCCAAAAACCACAATATTGCCCAAAGGGAAAAGCATTTTTCTTAGGTCGGGCTTGGGTAAGGGCTGCCTATCAGGAATGGCGGTATCGATGCTTGCTTCCACCCACGAACCTTCTTCCAGCAAATCGGCAAAAAGCTTTAGCTGTCCCGTAGTTCTGCCCCTCTCTCCGAGCAATCGTGCTTCGGGCAGGTGCGACTCCTCCATGGCTATTGTGATGAGTTCACTCCCCAAATTTTCAATTTCAGCCGCTATAGTACGCAACAAATTTGCTTTTTGCTTTCCGCTTGTATGTCTATAGGCAAGGAAAGCCTCTTGTGCGTTTTTTAGTGCTTCGTCTATTTCTGTGTATGTTGCGTCTTTCATATTTACGTTATTTCAATAGCCAATTTTTTTTTGGTTATTTGCTAATTTTTTACATCTACTATCTCTCCTTTTTTCCAAGTTTCCGATTTTTCCAATTTGCCCTTGTCGGAATAGTAGTTCCACTTGCCCACTTTTGTTCCGTTTAGCTGCCTGCCTGTACTTTGGAGCTTGCCGTTTTCATAGAAATTTTTGACGATGCCATTGATGTTGCCTCTGATGTACGGTATTTCCGTTTTTACTTTTCCCGAAAGGTAATAAGTTTTACTGATTCCATTAACTTTCCCTTTGATAAAAATTTCTTCTGACAAAATGTTTCCGTTTTCGTGGTAGGTAATTTTTGCACCATCTACTTTGCCATCTGTGTATGTTTCCTTGTATTTGAGTTGTTTATTGGCATAAAAAAACTGCCAAGTCCCCACAGGAATATCATTTTTATATTCTATTTTGCTTTCTATCTCTCCGTTAGGATAAAATTTTTCAATTTCTCTGTTTTTCTCCTCATTGCTATAGTTAATGATTTCCTTTGTTTGCCCACTTTCAAAATAGGAAATATTTTTTCCACTTTTTTTACCTTGCGAATAGTTTAGTTCGGCTTTGAGCGAGCCGCTTTCGTAGTAGGTTTTTATTTCGCCATGCAGCACCGCCCCCAAGAATGCTAAGGCTTGCGAAGTATTTGAATAACTCAGAAAACCGTTTTTATTTTTCATCATGACCTTACCTTCCGAAGCAATTTTTCCGTTCTTGCTAAATTTTTTGAAGTTACTAAAGCGATTATTGTCTTTGAGGACTTCCATTTCTAACTGCCCGTTGTCAAAAAAACTACGGATAGAGTCCGCAGACAGTTCCCCGTTTACATAGTTTACTTCTATTTGCGGCTTTCCATTTTCGTAATAATTAATTTCTTTGCCATGCTGAACGTGTTTTACGTAGGTAATTGCTTTTTTTACGTTGCCGTTTGGGTAAAAATCTTTGACTACCCCATCGAGTTCGTCATTTTTGAAAATGGCAATCGTTTTGATTTTGCCTGCTTCGAAGTAGGTGAAAAATGAATCTTGCAAGGCATCGTTGCCATAAGTACCTTTTTGTATGATGTTCCCTGCAAAGTCAAAAGCCAGCACTTCGCCTTCTTTTTTATCGTCAAGGTAGTTGTATTCTATTTTTTTCTTGCCATTGTTCTCATAGTATTCTGTAAATTTGCCCTGCCGCTTGCCATTGATGAAAGTGCCGTCAGCTTCTAAAGCCCCACTTTCATAATATTTTAAGTATTTTCCTACCATATTCCCTCTATCGAATTTTCCCTTTGCCTTTAGCTTGCCGCTCTTGTAATAGCTTTTGTAGTCGCCGTCTATCACGTCTTTGTTGTCTGCCAGCACATAATACTCCTCTTTGATAGCAGTATCCACGCTGTCGAAATGCGTAGTAACTTTTACTTTGTCTTGGGCTTTCGCTGCCGTAGTGATGGTAAGCAAGAGAAAAAACAGCCTACACGATAAAATTAAGGTTCTCATAAAATCAGTTTTTTGTTTTTTATATACAAATTAAAAAAACTATGCCAAAATCATACTTGATTCTCTATTAATTGCAAAGCTGCGATTTTGTAAACAGCGTATAATGGCTCTTATCTTTGGGAAAATGTAACCCGTTGCAGGAGATAGCGTAGCACACCTTGCGCTATGCCAACAGAGTAACAAAGGTTAAACTCTTCCCTCAGCACGTCTGATTTCGGACATTTTTTGTTGTTTTTCAGACATTTTTTTAAATCACCAATGATTTCATTTTTTTAACAAAAAATCTTATTTTTGGGTTTTAAAGGAGAGAAAAGCGCAAAGATTGCATTTTTATGGGTGTTGTAATGACGCTTGACAACCGAACAAATAATCTAAATTTGCAAAAAAAATCAAAAAAAATGAATAAAGAACAAGCCAAAGAACGAGTTAAACAATTGATTGATAAATTCAGTTTGCAAATAGATTACTATAAATCAACCAATTATAACGAAACACAAACCCGCCGAGATTTTATTGACCCATTTTTTGCCGCATTAGGTTGGGATATTGATAACGAAAAACAACAATTAGAAACCTATCGAGATGTTCGCCACGAGGATAAAATCAGAATTAACGGACAAACAAAAGCATCAGATTATTCATTCAATATCAATGGGAAGCGAAAATTTTTCGTTGAAGCAAAAAAGCCTTCCGTTTCAATTAAAGATAATCCAGAACCCGCATTACAAGTGCGAAATTATGGATGGAATGCAAAACTAAATATTTCAGTTGTTTTTGATTTTGAGGAATTTGCGATATACGATTGCACAAAAAAAATTCGCAAAAATGATAATGCTGTAAGTAAACGATTGAAATACATTTACTTTACGGACTATATAAAAGAGTTTGATTTTATTTGGGAAATTTTTGCTTTCGAAAACGTAGTAAACCAGAGCATTGAGAAATTTGCTAAGAGCAAAATTGACTTTAAAACTTCCGAACCTGTAGATAAAGAATTTCTACATTCATTGGATAGTTGGCGTGAATATTTGGCGACAACCATCGCTTTGAGAAGCAAGCAATTAGACGAAGATGAAATAAATTTTGCTGTTCAGCAGACCATTGATAGAATTGTTTTTTTACGCATTTGCGAAGACCGAAAAATTGAACGCGAAGGATATTTATTACAACTATCTAAATCAAAAGGAAACATTTATCAAAATTTGTTTGCCTATTTCCAAACCGCAGACCGAAAATATAACTCTGGTATATTCGATTTCAAAAAAGATAAAATTACTGAGCATATTGACATTGATAATAAAGTCATTAAAAACATTATCACTGAACTATACGAAACGGGATACAATTTTGCGGTCATGCCCGTCGAGATATTGGGCTATGCCTACGAACAGTTTTTGGGCAAAGTAATTCGTTTGACCCCTGCACACCATGCAGTTATCGAGGAAAAACCCGAAGTCCGCAAGTCGGGTGGCGTTTTTTATACCCCTGATTACATCGTCAATTATATTGTGCAAAACACTGTAGGCAAATTGATTGAAAATAAAACTCCTGAAGAAATCAGCAATATAAAAATACTTGACCCCGCCTGCGGTAGCGGTTCGTTTTTATTGGGTGCTTATCAGTATTTGCTCGAATACCATTTATTTTATTACAATAAAAATAAATTGAGTAAAAAAATTAAAGAAAATCCATTAACCGCCGATAATCAACTAACGAGTAAAGAAAAGAAAAGAATTTTGTTAAATAATATTTACGGTGTAGATATTGATAATCAGGCAGTTGAAGTAACAAAGTTAAGTTTATTGCTCAAGGCATTGGAAGGAGAAACCGAAACATCAATAAACACCTCCCTACAACTTTTTAACGAAAGGGTGTTACCCACAATTGATAACAATATAAAATCGGGGAATAGCATTGTTAGTCCAGAGTTTTACGGAAGTGAGATTGAGTTTTCATTACAAACCGAAAAGAAAATAAAATCATTTGATTGGAAAAATGAATATAAAGAAATCATTGATAAGGGAGGTTTTGACGTAGTTATTGGGAATCCGCCTTATATTGATTCGGAGGAAATGGTAAAAACACATAAGGAAGAGAGGAACTACTGCTCGCAGGCATACACTTGTGCAAAAGGAAATTGGGATTTGTATTGTGTGTTTGTTGAAAAGGGAATAAAATTACTCAAAAAAAATGGTGTTTTCGGAATGATTATCCCCAATAAATTTCTTTCTTTGCCTTATGGCGACTATCTGAAAAACTTTCTTTCAAATTATTCAATACAAGCAATTTATGATTATTCATCGGTTTCGGTTTTCGTTTCTTACGACCGCAAAATAAATGTGTACCCAATCATTTTAATTGCCAATAAATCGGAGAATAAAAACGGAACAAGTATTTATTATAAATTAAAAGAAACTGATTTTCAGACAATTATAGATTATCAGAACGATTTTGTCATCAGAAAAGGGGATACAGATTGGACACAAAAATTCGCCAGAAATACTTCATTAATTGAAAATATTATTGCCAAGTCGGTTTCTTTGACCAAACACTTTGTAATTGAAAATGCGGCAACCGTTTCGGAGGCATACAAACTCAAAGAAATACTAACTGAAAATGAAAATGTTACGGAAAATGAATTGAAATTTGTAAATACGGGAAGCATAGATAGATATGCTTTTTTGTGGGGGCAGGGCAAAACACAGTACATAAAACAGGCTTATAAGTACCCAATTGTGAGCAAAAAAGATTTACAAACCTATTTCCCCAAACGTCTGAAACAAGCCGAATCAGAAAAATTAATTTGCGCTGGAATGATTAAAAATTTGGAATGTGCTTATGATAATGGCGAGGTACTAGCAGGCAAATCAACTGCTGTAATTTACAGTAAATCAGACACTTATTCACTCAAATATTTGCTTGCTTTGCTAAACTCCGATTTGTATTCCTATTTATATCGCAATCTATTTAGCAACAACTCAATGGCGGGTGGTTACTTAAATGTGAGCAAAAAGCAATTAGAAAAGTTTTATTTTTTCGAAATTGACTTTAAAAACCAAACTCATACTCAACTTTATAACGAAATTATAAAAAAAGTTGATGAAACGATTCAATTGTATAAAGAGTTGAAATCAATAAAATTAGACAATCAAAAGCAATTATATATCAGAAGGGTAGATATCAATCGAAAAGCAATAAATGATTATATCTATAATCTTTATTCGATTGATAATGAGCTTATACAATAGATAGAAAAGTAATTAAAAAATACGCACAATATATAATAGCCCCTCCTTTGTTTGCCCTCCAACCAAACAACTTTATTTTTTATTTGCTTAGGCACAATTTCATAAAACAAATTACAAAAAAGCAAGTCATCAGCGGATTTGCTTTTTTGTTTTTTTAACTCGTTGCAGGCGATAGCGTAGCGCACCTGAAACACTTTTGTTGGTGCGCTACACTAACAGCAACAAAGGTTAAAATTTATTGTTTTTCCAATATTACATATTTGCTTAAACGAATATCAAAATCAAAATTAAAATCTATAAATTTATAAATTTGCATAAACAAATACTAAAATAGTGTTAAATTAATGCTTTTTTACTGCTAATCTTTACAAAAAACTTACATTTTAAAAAATATTGATATTTTATCTATATATATTATTGATTTTTAAATAGTTATAATACAATATTTTTTTTATTTATTTTTATCTGCTTTTCTAACTTCATTTTTTGGAAAATTAAAATGCTCATTTTAAGGTTATTGGCGTTTTAAATTTCCTCCTGCCTTACATGACCAAAGCGTTACGTAGCAAGGCTCGATTTGCATAGTATTATAAAATCAGCAATATTTGCAGCGAAATATTTTAATTATTTCAAAAAAACGTTCTAAAATTAAATTTTTTCTAAAATGAGAACAATCTTGAGTAAAGCCTTCATGTTAATCGCTGTATTAATGGTTGGCACAGTAACAATTGGTTTGGCGGACGGTGCATCTGAGGGAAGTATGCCTACAGGTGATTTTAAGTATGTGATGTATGCCCTGAAAAACAAGCAACAATTTGTATTTGCTTACTCAGCTCTAAACTTGCAAAAAGTGGTACTTACTATTAGCGATGAAAAAGGCAATCCTCTCCATAAAGATTTCTTCAATGAAAAAGAAGTAGGCAGAGTTTATGACCTGAAGAAATATGGCAATGGTAGTTACTTTGTAGAGGTGAAAACGGGAGATTTTGTTGAAAAGAAAGAAATTGTTATTTATGCAGAACCTGCATTGGTAGCTAATGTTGTTTCTTTGGACAATAAGAAAGTAGAAATCTCTTATACGAGCAATGCGAGTGAGCCTGTAAACATTTACATCAATGATGTGCGTGGCGAAACGGTATATAGCTCTACTTCTGACAAAAAGAAGTTCAACCGTATTTTTGACCTTGCTACTTTGCCAAACGGAGAGTACGCTATCTTCGTAGGCAATAACGAAAAAACGATTGGACAAATCGTGAAAATTAAAAAGTAGCCTTTTGGGAATGGTAGCTTTAATAAAATCGTTTTTTCCAAGCCATTCGGATTGGTAAAAGGTAAAAAATAAAGACGAGTGGATTGAAAAAGGTAATAAAAAGCTCATACAAAGGCAGGTATTTCAAAATACCTGCCTTCCCTATTTTTAAGGCAAAGTAGGTAAGGTTGGCGGCATGAAATGCAAAACGCAATACCCAAGCGAATAAACCAATTTGCCAATTTAGCATTAAAAGAGGAATTAAAAAAAATAAAAATAAGCCATTGATAAGCAAGGGAATAGTGAGGTAAATAGGAATTTTTAACGCACCGTTAAGCCACCTTTTTCGCTGTTGCAATAAGTCATAAAAAGTTTCTTGAGGATGCGTAACCCCAACAATATCAGGAGAATGTAGATGTGCAAATTGCCATTTATTTTTTACGATGGCTTTGAACATCGCTAAGTCTTCGGTTATCATAAAAGGCTGTGCTTCTAACCCCCCCGTTTCAAAATAGGCTGCCTTGCTTACTGCCATATTATTACCCATAGAGTTGGTTGGAATCTTGAGCATGGAGGCAATATTCATCAGCCCGATATTATTTACCCAATCTATGCAGTCAAGTATGTCAATTATTTTTTTGTGAGATGTACTAACGATAGTGAAACCTGTTACGATGCCTATTTTCTTATCCTTCTCAAAGCCCGCCTTCATGCCTTTTGCCCAAGTTGTTGGTACTGCTACGTCTGCATCTGTGATGAGGAAATAGTCGCCTTTTGCGTGGTGTGCCAGATGAGCTATTACATTTCCTTTTCCTTTGGCTGTGCCTATATTTTCTTGAATATCAATAAGTTGAAAGCATAATTTGTCTTTGATAAAGTTCAGGATTAACTCCTTGCTTCGGTCGTCTGATTGGTCGTTGCCTATGAGTATCTCCATTTCATTTATTGGAAAATCCAACTTTGCGAGGGCATCTAAGCATCGCAAAATGTTTTTTTCTTCATTTCTTACCGCCAATAGGATACTAATCATTAGATAGGCTTTTCTAATAAAAATTCAAACTTTATTACGTCTTGGTTTCGCTGTACTACCAAAGTAATTTTTTTCCCTACTTTACTTTGGAACAGCGTAATAATGTCGTTTAGCGTATATTGGAAAGCTATTTTGTTGTTAAGGTAGAGCAGTTGGTCACCTTTGCGGAGTCCTGCTCTTTGGGCAGGTGAGTCGTCTTCGATATCGGAAATGGAAAATATTGGTAACCCAGGTACGGGAGTGATTAACTCTATGCCGCTCATATTGTATGAAAAAGGTTTTTTAAAATTGGTATTAGGGCGAATAAACATACGCTGGTTAAGGTAGTCAAAAGTAATATGAAAACGCTTGAGTATTTCTGCTCCTAAGTTACCATTTCTCTTGCTAACCAGCGTGCTATGCCTCACAGACGAAGAATCTGGGAAAGAGGTGAGCAAATTACTTAGCTCATAGCCGCCTATGCTCAGGCTTGGCACTCTTCCTAATTTCCCATGTATATCTCCGTTTAGCCCACGACCAAGGTAGGCATCTCTGACTTTGGTGGGCAGTTTGACACTATCATTCGATAGAATGTCTAAAGATAGTGCATGACTTGCCCCTGTATCTATGATGAGTTTTGCCTTGAACGGAGTACCGTCAGGCATCATGATAAGAGCATCTACATACGGTTTGCCTTCTTCTACATATATTTTGATGAGTTTGTCTTTTTTATTTGGCTTGAACTTCCGATGCTCTCTGAGTATTATTTCCCGTCTTTCATAGTTTATTTCTACGATAAAATTCTTAAAAATATCGTGTCCAATAATTCCATGAATACGCATTCCTAATTTAGAAGAGAAAAAAAATACATCTTTGAGTAAAATCAGAATGTCTTGGTTAAGCCCATACACCCCGTTAAAATCGATGCGGTTGCCAAAAGAGTGAATAGCTTCTACATCATCTCCATCGCCCAATCCTTTGATTTTGATTTTACGGGCGTATTTGAGATGGAGAGAATCGCCCGTTTTCAAGCCAATAAGCAGGGCAGTTTTTACGCCTGTATCTAAGATGAAATTCATGGTATCAGACTTATTAAGGCTGAAAGAAATAATCATCAGATTATTGACTAACTTAAAAGGTAAGGTAGCAAAGTGCTGGCGATGCTTAAAATATAGGGCATTATCATAAGGATTAATAGGTGTTACGACAGTTTGGCAACTTATTAGCCCCAAAGTAATCAGAAATATAAATAGATAAAACTTAGTCATTATGTCAGCCCTCAATTTTTCTTGCTTGCACATTCTTAGCCCTTTAGTACCAAATAATAATAGGCTGCTCCGATGCCGATAGCTACTACTATGCCAATCAGGAATCCAAAAAACCACATCTGATAGGCTTTTGAAAGTGCTTCTTGCTTTGCTTGCGTTAGCTTTCGCTCACTTTCTTTTTTGAGCTTCTCACTTTGCTGATTGAGCATCTGTTCCACAGGCATTTCGTTTATCTGTTGCTCCAAATTTTCTATGTATCTTGTTTTTTCAGCAATAATATTTTCTTTGGTTGCTATTTCGGTATCTAACTTATAAATTACCTTCTGACTTTCGTCTGAAACTTTTTTGAGTTGGTCTATAAATACCTTTGTGTCAGGCTGTTCAGCCACAAAATAAGGTGTATTTTTTTGCTCTGCCTTGGGCAATGGAGAAGATGATGAAGCCATGCTTTTGGACTGCGGGCTTCCTGCAACGGCGGGTTGTTTGCCTGAGGTGATGTTTTTTATCAGCAGAAAAACGAGCAAAATTAAAAATAATACCCCTATTAGTATATAACCTACTAATAAGCGATTTTCTTGTAAAAATTTAAAAATAGAATCTATATTAGTGTCCATAAATGATATTCAATTTTATTAAAAAAATACGTAACGTGAATAATAATTTTTCCTACATACTCATCAATGATTCTCTTCGCCTCATTTTGCCAGCAGGAATGCCAAACATCATCTTGAAACGGCGACAAAAATAGGCTGTGTCCTTGTAGCCAACCTCATTACCTATCATTCTGATGCTTTTCTTGGAGGTGCGCAACAGATGTACCGCCGCCTCCATGCGTTGGTATTCTATATAATCTTGAGGATTGATGCCTGTCATCATCTTGAAATACTGCCCAACGTAGTCCTCGGAAACATTGGCAACATTCGCTAATACTTTGTTGGAAAGATCTTCTTGCAGATGCTCTTTGATGAAAGAAAAAATATCGATGAGGCGAGGGTCTTTAAAATAGGTGCTATTAGTAGCTAATTTTTCTACAAATAGCTGATTACTAAGTATATATCTAAGAATTTCTATTACTATTTGGTCTGAAAAAATAGCTATTACACGATTCTTTCCCGCCTCTTCATGGTTTACTTCTTTGATTAATTCCTTGAGCAAATAAGCTAATTTCGCACTTTTGATAACAAAAGGAGGCATATCCAAAGAAGTGAAAAGACTTACCGAGTCAAATACTTTGGCATCGAAAGTAATGTAGGAAAAGTAATCCATATTGCTGCCTTCGTTACGCTTGCGTAGGTAACGCTCGCGACTGCCAATGAAGTCTTCGTTCGTGATAGTATGCACAGAAGTAGCATTACTGCTGCCATAAGAAACAGAGGTCATTTTGCCCGCAGGCAAAAAGAGTAACTCTCCCTCGTTTACTTTTTCATTGCTATCCCCAAAAGCCATTACGCCTCTACTCGCCAAAAAAAGCGTGTTTTCAACGTCATAAGTATTTGTAACTCTGACAGGTTGGGTTATTTCCAACTCCTTTGCCTTGATATAGCGAACACTCAGCGACTCAATTACTTTATTGTAATCTTCCATCTTAAAAAATATTATTATTCCAAGTTTGTATATAACAAATTTAATATAATAATATTTAATTTAGCAAATTTTGATATAAAAAATGTTCAAAATTTTATTAGCAATGAAAATAGCATATTTCAAAGATAAAAAAACAGTTTTTAAAATCACAATCGTAAATTTATTTGCCAAAAATATGCTAAGTATTTGTTTTTCAATAAGATTTGAAACAAATTGCTTTTATAGATTTGTCATAATTTATATCCTAACAGCATCATTCTTAGAAGTTTGTAAGTATTATTCACTCGTCAAAAACATAAAAAAATGCAAAGAACACCCAAGCAGTAATTGTTTGTTAATTCTTTTTACCAATAATAATTTCTGAAGTTTGGACAATATTACTTTTGTTAAGCCCTCTATCGGCAATCTGAACATCAAATTTGATAGTATCGTTCGGGGCTACTACAGGGGTATATATGCCGCTACTAAAAATATAACTAAATAAAATAGTGTATTTAAGAGTCCCTTCTATAGAGGAAGATCTTGTTCCATTAAGGCGCGGAAAACGCCCATCGAGTTTTGGGTAGGAAAAAAACGTGATTGGCACATAGTTCCCGCGAACTTTTTTGTAGGCATTGGCGTAGAAATTGAAAAATGCAGGATTTACACTACCATTGCTGTTGAGTTCTTGGAAAGGAGGATTTTTGTCTTCATCACCCAAACCCAAATCACCGTTGCCGTCTTGGTAGGAAACTGTAATCATTACTGAATCTGTGCCTGTGCCTGCGGGTGCGTTTTTGATAGACTCAAACGCAATAGCGGGCGTATCTGCATATTGCGGTGCTTTGAAACAAGCTGTTGCCAAAAAAGCTAAAAAGGCAAGGAAAGTCATTATTTTTGTTGTGTTCATAACAAATTTATATTTTTACGAAAGTTGTACATTTGCCTTATTGATATTCAGGAATAAACCGTTCTTTGAAAAACATACGGTCTAACCGAAGGTCTGCACCGTACAGACCTTCGGTCAGACGGTGCAGGAACGAATATTTATTGAAACCCAATAAGGCAAAGATACTTTTTATTTTGAAAATTAAAAAAATCAAACTGTGAAACAAGAAACACAGCAAATATACACAACGCAATTTATAAACAATTTTAAAAGAGAAATCTTTAAAATTGACCAAACCAATTTTGAAGAATTTGCTTTGCGTTTGTTTTATTTTCAGGCGGAACATAATTTTGTTTACAAGTCATATCTTGATGCCCTTTCTATCGACAAAAATGAAGTCAAAAAGTTAGCAGAAATTCCATTTTTGCCTATAGAATTTTTCAAAACGCATAAAGTAGTGAGCAGCCAAGTTCCCACCGAAATTATCTTTGAGAGTAGCGGCACTACAGGTAGCCAAAATAGCCAACACCATCTTTTAGACGCAAATTTCTATAAAAACGTTGCAAAACATACCTTTGAAAAGTTTTATGGCAAACTGCAAGATTATCAGTTTTTGGCTTTGCTTCCCTCTTATTTGGAACGTGCTAACTCATCTCTGGTATATATGGTGGCTGATTTTATAGCGCAGAGTAGGGCAGGGGAGGGGAGAGAGAACCCCAATTTTTCGGGATTTTACCTCTCTCATACGCAAGATTTGATACAGAACTTGCAGCACCTACAAGCTAAAAAGCAAAAAATAGTGCTGATTGGAGTAACTTTTGCTCTATTGGATTTTGCAGAAAGCAACCCAATGGATTTATCTGACGTTATCATTATGGAAACGGGAGGCATGAAAGGGCGAAGGAGAGAAATGATAAGAGAGGAAGTGCATGAAATACTGAAAACTTCTTTCAACTGTCAGCACATTCATTCCGAATATGGCATGACAGAGTTGCTTTCGCAAGGTTACGCTATTAATGATGGCATTTTCCAATCGCCTGCTTGGGTGAAGATATTACTCAGAGATACCAATGACCCTTTCGAGGTAGGAACGCACCTTAGGAACGGAGGAATGAATGTGATAGACTTGGCAAATGTGGACTCTTGCGCTTTCATAGAAACAAAAGACCTTGGTACACTCCTTGATAATGAACGTTTTAGAGTGCTTGGACGTTATGATAATGCCGAAGTACGTGGCTGCAACCTACTGATAGCTTAGAAGTATTCATCAAAAAAAATGTATAATAGTAATGACAAATTATTAATTTTGCAATCAAATTTTTTAAACCCATAAATCAAAGACATGAAAAACAGAATTTTAGTAATTATCGCCGCAGTTTGTTTGTTAGGTACTACTTCTTGTGCCTATAAAACTTGTCCTACATACTCAAAAACGACCAAAACTACGCCGAGCAAAGTAGCAAAAGCGTAAGCCAAGTAATAAAGGTAAGTTATGAATTATGAGTTTAATTAAAGTATTTACTATTAAATAGTTATGAAAAAATAATAGTGGGAACTTTGTAATCGTACTCATGATTCATAACTTATAGTTCATCATCGCTACTTATCATCTACATCTTGCACATTTAGGCAAAGCAATCCTGCTATTATCATAGATACGCCTCCCAAAGCAATGGTATAGAGTGTATTACCTCCAAAAATGTGCGTAGTAATAAAGCCTAATGTTCCCGAAGCTACAATTTGAGGAATGACGATAAAAAAATTGAAAACACCCATGTAATAGCCCATTTTCCCTGCGGGCAATGCCCCTGCAAGCATAGCATACGGCATCGACAAAATACTTGCCCAAGCCACGCCGACCATACTCATAGAGAGTGCCAAATACGAAGGAGAAGGAATAAAATTGATAGAAAGTAAGCCCAGCCCCCCAATAAGCAGGCAGATAAAATGTGCCGTTTTCCGATTTGTTTTTTTGGCAAGCACAGGAATTAAGAACGCCCCAAATGCTGCTACAAGGTTTCTGATGCTTGAGCAGACATTGACCCAGTTTGCTCCTTCGTTATACAAAGCACTTGTGGTATCGCTCGTGCCGTATAAATAGTTCGTTACGGCATTATTGGTATAAATCCACATACAAAACAGGGCAAACCAAGTAAAAAACTGTACAAAAGCTAACTGCGTCATGGTTTTTGGCATTCTGAAAATCCCCATGAAAGTATCGAGCAAGCCGTCCAAGAACCGAGTTTCTTCTTTTTCTTTCCTGAAAGCCTCCATGTCTTCGGGCGGATACTCTTTAGAGGTAAGCACCGTATAAAGCACGCAAGAGAAAAAAGCAAATGCACCCAAATAGAACGACCATTTGACCGAAGGAGGAATCATGCCTGCGGCGGCAGTATTAGCTACGCCAAACCAGTTAGTAAAAATCCAAGGGAGCAATGCTGCCACTACTGAGCCAATGCCGATGAAAAAACTCTGCATTGCAAAGCCAGTTGTCCGTTGCTCAGAAGGGAGCATATCGCCTACATAGGCACGAAAAGGCTCCATCGAGATATTAATAGATGCGTCCATAATCCAAAGCATACCGCCTGCTATCCAAAGAGTTGAGGAGTTCGGCATGAAGATGAGTGCTATAGAGGCAAGCAACGCCCCAATAAAAAAGAAAGGTCGCCTACGTCCCCAGCGAACGTGCCAAGTGCGGTCGCTTAGGTAACCGATAATAGGCTGTACCAATAAGCCCGTTACGGGAGCAGCAATCCAAAGAATAGGAATGTCATCTGTTTTTGCTCCTAAAGTTTCAAAAATGCGGCTCACATTAGAGTTTTGTAGCTCAAAGCCGAACTGAATCCCCATGAAGCCAAAACTCATGTTCCAAATTTGCCAAAAGGAAAGTTTGGGCTTCTGTACGGCAAGTATTTTGTTTTCCATATTTACTAAGGTTGTTAAAACAATAAAATAGCATAACATATTTGACATTTACAAAACTTTCAAAGATTAAATTATGCGAAACAGAAGCCATAACAGAAAGGTAGAGATGTATTTTTTTAGATGAAAATTGTGCATCAAATTGGCAAAAACTAACAACAAAATGACTTTTGTTTGGGTTTTAATATGTTAAAATTATAATATTTCAAACAAAATAATAATATTTTTTTGCGACTTCGATGTAATTTTTATAGCTATTTTAAACTTTAGCAAAAAGAGAAAGGTAATTTTCAAAGTAAGAAAATATTATTAACCATTTGTTTATCAATATATTAACTATAAATAATTTATAGACTAACTACGAATAGTTAAATTTTAACAATACTGAGAATGAGATGAGTATGCGTACTATTTTTATGATTTTTTGTTTAATAGAAATATAAAATACTTAAACAAAAATTTGTTTTTTGTTTAAGTAGATGTAACTTTGCTTAAACAAAACTAAAATGATTATGGACACAACAGAGTTTAACCGATCATTAGACCAAATGACTGTTTCATTGAAACCATTTGCGCTCAAACTGACCAAAGATGCTGAAGATGCAAACGACTTGTTGCAAGAAACGATGCTCAAAGCCTTTACTAATCGTGATAAATTTGCTGACGGTACTAATCTGAAAGCGTGGCTTTATACTATCATGAAAAATACTTTCATCACCAACTATCAAAGGTTGTTGCGTAAAAATACTTTCATAGATACCACCGATAACTTGCACTATATCAACTCTATGAACAATGTAACTTACAATTTGGCTTATTCGTCTTTCATGCAAAGCGATATAGACAGAGTAGTAGGTAGCATAGACGAGGCTTACAGAGTGCCTTTCCTTATGCACTTCAGAGGTTTCAAATACCATGAAATTGCAGAAAAGTTACATATTCCTATTGGTACGGTAAAAAATAGAATTCACATTGCTCGCAAAGAGTTAAAAGATAGATTGAGCATTTATAACAGCAACTAATTTGTGTATCTTTGTAGCCGTATATAAAATACGCTGCAAACAACATGAAATTTTTTAAAGATATTTATAGAGGAAATTCTACTTTTTTTAAGTTACTCTTTTTTTACTTCCTCTCAGGGCTTATTATAGTCATTTTTGTCCGCAAGGGTGATGATGTTTTTTGGCTAAACCAATTCCATCAGCCTGCTGCGGATTTTTTATTTCGCTACATTACCCATTTGGGCGATGGATTATTTTTTGTGCTTTTGAGTATTATTTTCCTTTTGTTCCGAAGGTACAAGCAGGCAGCACTTATTTTCTCTTCCTTCGCTCTTTCGGGGCTACTTTCGCAGCTTTTCAAGAAAGTATTTTTCCCTGATGTGCTTCGCCCTGTTGCCTATTTAGCCGACAGTGCGATGCTTCATTTGGTAGAAGGCGTAGAGATACATACCAATAATAGCTTCCCCTCTGGGCATACCGCTACCGCTTTTGCCGTTTTTCTGATGCTTGCCTTGCTTTTTAAGCGGGCAGTTTTGGGGGGCTTTTTCTTTTTTCTTGCTTTTTTGGTCGGAATGTCGCGCATATATCTGGTGCAACACTTTTTTATAGATACTTATGCGGGTGCATGGCTGGGCGTTTTGAGTGCTGTGGCTGTCTATTATTGGGCAGATAAGTGGGAAAAAGGCAGGAAAGTCTTGTAGGGTTTTTCAGATAAAAAAATGAAAATCAATACTTTATGATTTGGTATGAAAAATATACACAAAAAATATACGCAAAGTGCTTGCATAATTAGAAATACTACCGTACCTTTGCAACGCTAAATTTGATAACAAGCTATCAGTTAGCTGATTGGTGATGTAGCTCAGTTGGTAGAGCAAAGGACTGAAAATCCTTGTGTCGGCGGTTCGATTCCGTCTATCACCACAAATTTTTTGGGTTTAGAATTATTTTTGATTAGAAAAAGGCATCTTTAATAGATGTCTTTTTTTATGCCCTTTGCTTGGTATATTTTATTCGTCCTGCACTGATTTTGCGACACTTGTAGGGGCAGTAGCTGTATAGAGGCGGTTATCGGTGCGGAAAGGTAGTGCTGGCAGACCTTCCTTAGTAAAGAGATTTGCCGCAGGATTATCTCCCCACGCATAGCGAACGTAAGCGGGGTTTTTCATGTCGTCATGCGAAACAATCACTGTGTTGTAGCCTGAAATATAGGCTTTTGCCCATTGAAATTTTCCATTTTCTTCTGCTATGGCAAACCCTTCCAAGTAGCCGTACTGGTTTTTGGCAACCAGCCCGCCGCCTACCATTCTGAAAGTAAGCTTCAGTTTATTGCCGTCTGTGATAGACATTGCCTCAAACTGAGGGCTTGTATAAAAGCTGTTTGTTTTAGCATAACAGATTTTGAGTGCCTGATATGCCAACCTTTTCCCTACTTCGCGCTTGCTTCTGAAAAACATACTTTCCTCTTCACCCAAGTCGAGGGTGATAGCCATGCCTACATTTTTGGTTTTAGCCATGAGGGATTGTACTTCTCTCATTTCCGACCAGCTACTTTCTGCGGGCTGCGAGCTGCCTTTGCCATAGCCCGCTAACTGAGTATATAAGAAGGGCAACTCCTCTAAAAAGCCTGATTGCTGTCGCCATTTTTCGCGCCAGTCTTGGATAAGTGATTGGAAAAACGCTTGGTACTGTCGGGCTTTGCCTACGCCTACATTTGCCTCGCCCTGCGACCACAAAATTCCTTTGACTGCAAATTTTTGTAGAGGGGCAATCATGGCATTGTAGAGCAAAGTAGGCTCATTACGCTCCCCATGAAAAATGGGGTATGTAGGAATATTTTTGCTATCTAAAAGTTGGAAACCTGCTTTAAATTTCCAATTCCCTGCCAGTGAGTATCTTATCGGGTCTTCTTTGTCGGCACTTCGTAAATACACTTGGTCGGCAATGCCACTAAAGCCGCCCGCCCCTCCAAAATGAATAGAAAAAACAACAATTTCATTTTCTCCTTCTCTAAGAAATTCCTTCGGGATTTTGTAGATTCTGTTTGTTTCTGAGTTATAGGTTTGCCCTACTTTTTTGCCATTGACGTAGGTAAAATCGTAATCGTGCAGTCCGCCCAAGCTCAATACCAAATCTTTGTTTTTGAAAAAAGTAGGCATGACAAATTTCTTTCTAAACCATACAGAGCCACTATAGTCGGCTAATTCATGCCCTTTGGCAGACCAAACGCGCGGTTGGTACATTTCTGACCAGTCTTTGGTATTTATCTTCGGTGATTCCCACCCTCCGCCAATGCTATCTTTGAAACCCTCGTCCAAACTTTCTAACTGCTCAAACCATTTTTTTTGGCTTGTCGCTTCAAATTCTTCTTTCTTTTCTTTGAGGTAATTGGGGTTTGAGGCTATTAGCTCTACTTTCTCTCTTAGTTCGGGGAAGGTTTTGAGGACATCGGCACTCAGCCAAGACTCTATTTTGGAGCCATTATAAGTAGCCTGCACTATGCCGATAGGAACAGTGGTCTGGGTGAAAATTTCTTTGGCAAAAAAGTAACCAACTGCCGAAAAATGAGCGGCGGTTTCTATATCGGACAGTAGCCAACCCTCCTCACTCTCGATGTCTTGGAGCGGTTTGGAGCTGTAGTTTTTTTTGACTGTAAAAAGGCGAATCATTGGAAATTCGGCTTTGAGCATTTCAGCCCGCCCGTCAGAGGCTTTATTGAGCGGCATATCCATATTATTCTGCCCACTACAAATCCAAATATCCCCAAAAGTAACGTTGCGAAAAGCAATTTTGTTTTCTCCACTAATCTCTAAAATGTAATTTCCTCCCGCTTTGGTAGGCTGCAAAACCACGCGCCAAGTGCTATCTACTTCCGCGCGAGTTCGGTATGCCTTCCCCGCAATTTTCACCACTATTTTTTCGCCCTTTGTTGTTGCCCTGCCCCATATTACTACCTGCCTATCTCTCTGCAATACCATATTATCGCCAAATATTTTGGGTAGAACAATCTCGGCTTGTGTCGTTATTGGGAATACCAATAGCAAAAATAGCAAAATAATAGATGTCTTCATTGTATCATAGTTTCATTTGTAATCAAGTTTGAGGTGAATAAGTATGCGAACTAAAAATTTGTTTTCAGGCAAATATACTTTCTTTGAGTACCTATTTAGTGATGAGCCTCTCTGCAAAAACTATCTCTATATCGCTATAAAATCTGGAAATTATCTTTACCCAAACCTTATATTTTTTTCCATTTCTCGACGCAATTACTATTTTATATTTTGTCTTGCTGTATGACTGGTCATTAATTTGAACCTGTACGTCAATAATAGGTGGCTTATCAAAAGGACTATCCCTCCAATCTGCATAGCCTATATTTTTCTTTGTTTCAATGTATGTTAGGTCATTGTCTTTCAGATATTTTTTAATTTCCTTATCATAGTCTTTAAAACTTCTCTCGTAGATAACTCTAACGTCTGAAAAAGAACAGTAACCTACAAGGAATAACACAAAAAGTGCAGCTAAAAAATCACGCAATACATTCACATTATCTCTACGTATGATAAGGCTTTCTTTTTTCATTGTTTTTATAGTTAAACACTCATTTTATTATTTCATCACCCTTTCAAAAACTCATACTCATAAACTTTTGGCTCTATTTTTTGGGCTAATAGCTTCAAAGCATCGCGCAAATCAGCAATCAGTTCCAAATATTTTTCATCTTCGCTTTTGTTTTTCATCTTGCCATTTTCATTGCGCCCCTGAAAATACTCCCGAATATCATAAAGCGAAGCATTTACAAACGACCTTTGCTCGCCCAAAGTATTGATGTGATAAATAGTTTGGTGGTAGTAAATCCATAGTTTTTTACCCGCCTCAAAGACTGCCTGAGCCTCTGGCGAAAATTCTAAAGGTGTAGTTCGCTGTTTTTCAGTTGCCAGCAAAGTGCCGTTGTCTTCTTGCTTTAGTTTGCCTTTGATGAACTGTGTCATGAAATTACTTTCAAACTTTGCCCTCGCATTTACCTCCTGCTCGGTAAAAGGAATCCAATGATTTGTCCCTTCTTTATAGCTAATTTTATTTCGCTCATGAAAAAGTGCAAAAGTTAGGCAGTCATTCTGAAACTTCTTGTCTTTTTCCCATTTTTTGTTTGGATACAAAAATTGGTCTTGATTATTTAACCAAGTATGCTCGATGCAGTGCCTTAAGGCTAAGTAAATACTTGTTGCTATTAAATTGTTTTTTACAATAAAAGTCCACCTATTAGGGTGTTCGTTGCAACCTGTGATTCTAATGAAATTATTATGTTGAAAATCGCTTCCGTAAAGCCCAATAGCCCCAATATTACTTTCACTTACTTCTCTTGTATGGTACTGTCTATACCAATCTGTGATGAATAAATCTTTGTCATAAGCATAAAATTTTTTTTGCCCTATTTTTTGTTTCTGTTTATCATAAACATCACAGATGATATGACTAAATTTTTTCTCGTCGCCAAGTTCCCAAATCATAAAGCCAATTGGAAATTGACCATTTACATTATCAAATGTATTGGCAGGGACTACAAAACCCTTCATGAATTTGCTCTTGAAAAAACTGCGAAATTTAAAAAAATTAGGTCCCTGTATTACTTTTAACGTTGAAAAATGTGCAAGATTTGAATTTGGTATTTCGTTATAAATTCTTGCTAAGAATTGTGCAAATAGTTCTTTGGTAGCAATCCCTATCAGTTCTCCGTACTGAAGCTGCACTTTTGTAAATGAAACTCCTCTTTTATTAATTCTTTCTTTATTTTTTGTGTCATTTTTAGCAGTTTCCGCATAGGGCGGATTGATATACATGACCAATTTTTTGCGTTTTTCGCTATTGTTGATAATATCTTGCAAGTTTTTAGGTAATTTTTCAAAACTATCATTCAAGAAATCGAACTGAAAAACATGGTCTTCTAACAAATTTGCCCCGTTTTGGATTCGGTCTTTCATCACGTCCACATCTTGCCTATCTAAGGTAGAGGCAAAAATATGGTATTTGTTGGTCAAGCCCGCCAATAAATTTCCTGTTCCCGCCGCACAGTCCCAAATATAATACTCGTCTTGCCAGTTTTCTCCCAGCACGTCAGCCAAATATTTTTGGGAAAGCTCTACCCAAATTTGCGGCGTATAAAAACTGCCTTTGCGTTCCCTGACATCTTGCGGCACCAACAAATCGCGCCTATTGACGATATAATCCCAATATTCTTCTTTTGGTGGGCGTTGGTACTTGTTCCAAAACTGCTGATGTGCTTTTTGTTTGTCTAAAAACGAAGTTTTGCTGGACGTAAACAAGCCCGATTCTGCTAATTTTCTATCTAATTCGTAGTAGTTGGTTTTGAGTAAGACAAATAATTTTTCTTTCAGCGTTTCATTTTCAAGGGAAAGCAAGTCGGCAAGGTAAAAATCGGCATCAATCATTCCACTTTTTTTAATCATCTCCCAATCGACGGCAATGGTAGGTTTTACGGTTTGCAGCCATTTATTGTAAATGATGATAAAGTTATTTTTGTCAATTTGTATTTTTGAGAAACTATTTTTCCCAGAAATAAAATTATTTTTGATGAATTGATGAATTTCTGATGCATCTTTTCCGAAATAAAAAATGAGTGAATTTTCATTGATATTTTGCCTTACTTTTTCCAAGACAAGCCCAAATTCCTTGCTTTCGTAGTTAGAGGGGGTTACATTCCAGTTAAAATCGTTGAGATAAAAAATTTCTTGAATGGTATTGTAGGGAATGAAAGCAATTTTTTCGGCATCGAAAGCTCCTAAAAACGCGGGAGGAAGGATTTTATCAAAAGTACGCGCCTTGCCAATAGTCAAAATTAACTGTACCACAGATTTATAGAGGTCTGCACTTTCTTTTTTTGCTTCTGCCCAAAGCAAAGATTGCGTTTCGGCAAAAAGTTCTCGATGCGGAATACTCACACAAAAATCAATGTTTCCAATGATTTTTGTGCAATCAAATTCGCTAAAATAAGCCTCTGCAATCTTATTTTTGAGTTCTTCTTCCCTGATTTCTGCGTACATTTTTTTATTTTATTAAAGTAATATTTCATCAATTTTATCATGAAAAAAAGCTAAAATATTACATTCTTGCTGCTATGATTAGCGATAGTTCCTTGTACTTCATGCCAAATTTCCTACTAATATATTCGTTGGTAATTTCTCCCGAATAGCTATACACACCTTTGGCAAAACCTTTGTTGGCAAAAATCATGTCGTCTATGCCACCCAGCTCTGCAATGTGCAATAGCAAGGGAGTCAAGATGTTACTGATGGCTTTGGTAGCTGTTCGCGGCACTCTCGACGCTACGTTAGGCACGCAGTAATGTATCACACCATATTTTTTATAGGTTGGGTTTTGGTGCGTAGTAGGCTCGGAAGTTTCGAAACAGCCTCCGTTATCGATACTTACATCGATGATGACTGAGCCTGGTCGCATCTCTCTGACCATTTCCTCGCTTACCACAGTAATAGAGCGTCCTTCGGCACTTCTTAACGCACCTATAGCTACATTGGTAGTTTTCAAAGCACGCGCAAGCGTAGTGCGTTCTAAGGTAGAAGTAAAAAGGTCGCCTTTGCCCAAGCTATGTTTTAATCGCCTTAGTTTGTTGAGGTTATCATCAAAAACTTTTACTACTGCTCCCATGCCAATCGCCGTTCTTGCGGCAAACTCTGCGACTGTTCCTGCTCCTAATATCAGCACTTTGGTAGGAGGAACGCCCGTAATGCCGCCAAAAATAATGCCCTTGCCGCCATGCGAAGCGGTGAGGTACTCTGCCCCGATAGATACGGCTACATTGCCCGCTATTTCGCTCATAGCACGCACTAAGGGAAGATTGCCAATTTCATCTTCCAAAAACTCATATCCTATCGCGGTAATTTTCTTTTTATTGATACTTTTCAAAAAATCAGACTTGAGTTCTGCCAGATGAAGTGCAGAAATAACGGCAGATTTAGGTTTCATGTAGGCTATTTCTTCCAGAGAGGGCGGGGCAACTTTGAGGACAAGTTCGGCAGCAAAAACCTCTTCGGGAGAATATACTATCTTTGCCCCCGCTTCGCTATATTCCTTGTCGTCATAATGAGAAAGCAAGCCTGCCCCCGCTTCTACCAAAATTTCATGCCCGCGTGCTGCCAAAATACCAACACTTTCAGGACGCAAAGCAATCCTGTTTTCCTCATACAATTCCTTGGGAATCCCAATAACGAGCTGCTTTCTATCTTTCACTACCTCCAGCAGTTCCTCTTGTGGATAGTACAAACTATGCGTTTCTACAATTTTTTTTACGTCAGACTTCAATTTACTCATGGTTAGTTAGCTTTATTACTCTCTGATTATCAGTCAATACGCTAATATTTATTTCTATATGGTTTGTGGGTAAAAGTGATGGTATTTGACTTGCCCACTCCAAAAAGCACAAGTTTCCGCTTTCGAAATACTCCTCAACACCAATATTATATGCTTCTTTTTCACTTTTAATTCTGTAGAAATCAAAGTGATAAATACTCGCCCCTTTGCTCGTAAGATACTCATTTACGATAGAAAATGTCGGACTACTTACATTATCTATGACTCCCAAAACAGCACATACAGCCTTGATGAGTGTAGTTTTTCCTGCACCCATCTGCCCATTAAATAGGCAAACAACAGCCTTATTTGCATTAATAAATGAGGTAATTTTTAATGCTATTGATGAAAGTTCGCTCAAATCTCTGCAAAAAAGTTCCACGTTTTCGAAAAATGAATTTTGTTTTTACTGCGAATATAAGGGAAAATGACTATAAAAGTAGCAAACTTTTTGAAAGTTTGCTACTTTTGGGCATAATCTGTAAATATGTTGGAAAATTTAAACATCAAACTCCATCAACTCATTGATAGCATTGCTTTTATCCTGCCAGAGATTTGGTTGGTTGCTCTTTTTATTATCTTGATTATCATAGATTTATTTGCCAAAAAGCCAAATTTATACAATGTACTTTTAATTGGCTTATTTGTGCAACTTGGTATCATTTATTTTTCCCCACTTCAAAACAATTTGTTTATAGGTATGCTTTCCGCAGATGCTTTGGCAAAGGTTTTCAAATACATTTTTGCTATCGCTGGTATTGTGGTTTTGCTAATAGTGCGTGTGTCTGAAAAAGATAAAAAAATGGGGCAGACTACGGGGGAGTTTTATGCTATATTTGTTGCTATCTTGCTTGGAATGAATCTATTAGCTATGGCAACTCATCTCTTGCTTATTTACTTATCTTTAGAAATTGTGTCTATCGGGAGTTATATTTTGGCGGTGTTTTATTTTGACCGCAAAGGAGTAGAAGTGAGTTTGAAATATGTCGTGTTTGGGATTTTTTCGAGTGCCATTATGCTATACGGAATGTCGCTATTGTACGGATTTTCAGGGAGTTTGCTTTTGGAAAATATAGCAAAAGTAAGCCATACTATTCCTGCTTTTGCGTTTTTGGTTGCCTTTGTCATGTCTATTGCAGGATTTCTTTTCAAGATTTCAGCTTCCCCCTTTCACATCTGGACTCCCGATGTCTATGAGGGCGCACCTACTTCAGTAGTAGCTTTTTTTTCTACGGCGAGCAAAGTAGCAGGTTTTGCAGTGCTGATTCGTTTTACTTTGGCATTGGGGAATAATATTTACATAGCGAATAGCCTGATAATCATAGCGATTGTATCGATGCTTATCGGGAATTTTGCAGCTCTTTGGCAGACCTCTTTCAAGCGACTGTTGGCATATTCGGGCATAGCTCAGGCGGGTTTTGTCTTGGTAGGTTTGCTTACTCTCGATGAAAATGGCACAAAAATTACACTATTTTATTTGGTAGTCTATTCTGTAGCAAATCTTCTTGCCTTTTTTGCTTTCGCTTTGATAGAAAATAAGAAAGGAAATGATAGCTTGCTTGTTTTCAATGGATTAGGTAATCAGCAACTTGTTTTTGGTGTGGCTCTTTCCATCAGTATGTTTTCTTTGGTAGGGCTACCAATTACGGCGGGATTTACTGCCAAATTGCTTATTTTTACGCAGTTATGGCAAATAAAGGAAAATCCTTTTATGTTGGTTTTATTGCTTGTTGGTTTGCTTTCTACGGCTATTTCTTTGTATTTTTACCTGAAAATTCCTTATTATTTGTTTTTTAAACAAAAAAATGAAAACCTTAATTTTCAACTTACTATTTTTCAAAAAGCAGTTTTATTTTTGCTTGCTTTTGCTTTGATAGGGCTGTTTTTCATTCCTTCATTGCTGCTGGGAACGCTCACTACATTTTAAAAATGAGTTATAACCTATGAAACGTATTAATCAATTTGTTTTCCTTGTTTTTCTCTTTTTGCAAATAGGCACATTTGCAAGGGGCGTTTTTGCCCAAATACTTACTTTCCATGACGATATAGCCCCGATTATTCATACGAACTGTACGCCTTGTCATCAGCAGGGCGGAGTAGCTCCTTTCTCGCTCATCAGCTACGAGGACGTGAGCAAGCGAGGCAAATTCGTAACCCAAGTTACCCAATCGCGGTATATGCCCCCTTGGAAAGCCGACCATGAGTTTCGTAGCTTTCTGAATGAGCGAATTTTAGCCCAAGAAGACATCAATAAAATTAAAAATTGGGTGGAAAGTGGCATGAAAGAAGGGAAGAAAAGAAAAGATAAGAAAGAACCAATAGGTGCGCCTTTGCCCAAGCCCGACTTGGTACTTACTATGACGAAGCCCTACAATCTCCCCGCCGATAATTCCGAAGATTTTAGGTTTTTTTCCATTCCCACCAACCTGCCCAAAGATACTTATATTTCTGCCGTGGAGTTTGTGGCGGGGAATAAGCAGCGAGTGCATCATAGCAGAGTAATGATAGATAGTACCAACAAAATCAGAGGAATAGATGGAATTTCGGAGGCAGACCCTGCCGTTTATAAGTTTCAGACCGTCCCTTTGGCAGACGAGTTTATGTACGGCTGGGTGCCAGGGAATTTGCCCGTTTTTTTTCCTGAAGGCATCGGTAAAAAACTTCCTAAAAATGCAGATTTGATTCTAAATATGCACTATGCTCCCTCACCTTTGAAAGAAACTGACCAATCTACAGTCAGATTTTACTTTGCCAAAACAAAGGTAAATAGGGAGGTAAAAACTTTTATTTTAAAAGAAGATGCCATCTCGAACCAACCATTTTTTTTGCCTGCAAATACCAAATCAACTTTTTATATGAGTTCGGGAGCCATAGACAAGGATATGTCTTTGCTTTCCATTCAGCCTCATGCCCACGTACTTGGCAAATCGTTCAAGGCATTTGCTATCACACCCGATGGCGATATGATTCCGCTCATCAAAATAGATAATTGGGATTTTAACTGGCAGACTACCTATCAATTTAAGACACTGACGCACGTTCCCAAAGGCTCCGTCATCATGGTAGAAGGTACTTACGACAATACGGCGGGCAATCCCGAAAACCCCAATCGCCCACCCAAAGGAGTAGGCTACGGCTGGCGAACAGTAGATGAAATGATGAACCTTATTATTTACTATGTTGATTATCAGCAGGGAGATGAAAATATTAGCATGGAAAAAAGATAAGATTTCGTTTTAATGCAAATCTTTTTTTACATTCGCAACTTATTGATTCAATTTGTTTACCCATGCCAGAAAAACCGATTATATTTCTTGCCTTTGCCAACGACAAAGTAGATAATGCTCGCTATCTGAGGAATTTGCCTATGGAAATGAGCGGCATTCGAAAGTCTTTGTACGAGGCAGAAGATGCAGGGCTTTGTGAAGTGATAGAACGCGCCAATGTTACGATTGAAGATATTTTAGACACTTTTCAAGATAATCGCTACAAAGACCGCATTGCTATTTTTCACTACGGCGGTCATGCTGACGGCTATCAGTTGCTTTTAGAGCAGTTGGACGGTTCGCACTCCGTAGCGCATGGGGCAGGGCTTGTTTCTTTTTTGGCAAGGCAAAAAGGGCTAAAACTTATTTTTTTTAACGGGTGCAGTACGCAGCAGCAAGCCTTAGAATTGGTGCAGGGTGGCGTGCCTATTGTCATTGGCACTTCGCAAGCCATTAGTGATGACATTGCTACTACCCTCTCTATCAGGTTTTATAGCGGGATAGCCAATGGTGCATCTTTGGAACGGGCATGGGTAGAGGCGATTGACCTCATAAAAATTCAGAAAGGCGGGGACAATGTGCGCGGGCTTTACCGCAAAACGGAGCAAAAGCAAACCGAAGACCGCGTGCCTTGGGAAATGCACGTAAAAGCGGGAGCAGAAATTACCAAAGAATGGAACTTGCCCGAAGCTGTAGAAAATCCTTTGTTTGGCTTGCCCGAAATAAGTGCCGCTTACGATTTGCCCGATGACCCTTTCATTTTTTTGGGTAGATACGAACGAAGGCACGCCGAAGTATTTTTTGGTAGGTCGTACTATATCAGAGATTTATACAATAGAATTGCCTCCAAAAACTCCTCTCCTGTCATCTTGCTCTACGGGCAGTCGGGCGTGGGGAAATCTTCCCTCTTAGATGCAGGCTTAATGCCAAGATTAGAAAATGAGTACCACGTTACCTACATACGCAGAATAAGAGATTTGGGCTTGTCGGGTACATTGCGGCAGGCATTAGAATATGTGAAAGAAGAAGATAGTAGCCAAAATCAGGATAGGCAAATAAACACGGAGAAAGAAGTTGTCCATGATTCTAATTTTTTGAGAGCCTTAGAGCAAGTTTCACAGTTAGAAAGCATTGCCCTCAATGCAGACGAGGAGCTACAGGGCGAACTATTGGGGTTAATACAGCGATTTAAAAAGAAAAAATCAAATGTTTTTACCTATGAGTCCAAACGCCACCGCTTTGAGCAGGCGAAAGCTGTAGCCCAAGACATCAGAGAACTTCAAGTAAATAGAAAAGGGGCTAACGGCAGTGCTTTTGCTGAAAAAAGATTCCAGCAAGCAGAAATAACTAAGGAAGACGATGACTCAAATGACTTACTCAAATTTTGGAAGGCGAAAGAAAAAAAACTTAAAAAGCCTGTCATTATTATCTTAGACCAAGTAGAGGAAGTTTTTACACAAGCCAATTTTGCACTTCCAGAGGAGTTAGAAATGTTTTTGGACGATTTGGATATGATTTTTAAGAATCCTCAAAACCGCCCACAGGGGAAAATTATTTTGAGCTACCGCAAAGAATATCACCCCGAAATAGAAGAATTGTTGAAAATTCATGCCATACCAAAAGAAAATATTTTTCTTACGCATTTAGACCGCAAAGACATCGCAGACGTAGTTACGGGATTGGTGCGTACGGAGAAGTTGAAAAAAAAATACCAATTAGAAATTCAGGAAAAACTCCCCGAAATAATAGCTGATGATATGCTTGAGGACAAAGATTCGTCCATCGCACCCGTACTTCAGATATTGCTGACCAAAATGTGGAACATGATAGCCAAAGACGATTATAAGGTCTTTTCAGTGGACAAATATCAAGAACTAAGGAAAGAGGGCGTACTGCTTGGCGATTTTTTTTACCAGCAGATGGGAAAATTGCGAGCATGGAATCCTGAAATAGAGCAAACGGGCTTGGCATTGGACTTACTCAATTTTCATACAACGGAATTAGGAACGGCAGACACACACGACATAGCAGAAATAGGGAGTCGCTATGGTAGCAGGAGCGAAGTGCTTGATTTGATACTGGTATGCAAAGATTTATACTTGCTCACAGACCGCAGCAGCGAAATTACAGGGCTTGCCCACGATACACTCGCCCCTCTGATTCAGAATGAGTACAAAAACTCCGACAGGGCGGGGCAGCGTGCGGCACGTATTTTGGAAAGTAAAATGGTTGATTTTGAGGACAATAAAAAAGTAGTCATTGACGAAATGGACTTGGGTATCGTAGAGGTAGGGGCGAAGGGAATGAGGGCATGGAAACGCGAAGAAATTGAACTAATAGCCGCAAGTCAGAAGCAGAGAGATAGGAAAGTCTTTTTGAGAAGGGTACTGATTTTTAGTATTTTTATAGTAACAGTCGTTATTGCAGGGCTTGGCGTGTATGCCAATCAGGAAAAGGAAAAAGCCGAGCTAAGGAGAGAAGATGCGGAACGTCTGGCAAAAATAGCCGATTTTAAGGAAAAGCAAGCTGTTGCTGCAAGAGATTCGTTTTTGATACAACGCGTTAGGGCAGAAGGTGAAAGTAAAAGGGCATCAAAAGAGCAAGAAAGGGCTTTAGAAGCAGCAACAGAAGCTGAAAGACAAGCAGACATAGCCAAAGAGCAAACAAGAATAGCTCAAGATTCGACAGCCTCAGCAAAAAAAGAACGAGAAAATGCAGAAACACAGACATACCTTGCCAAAGAAAATGAATTTCAGGCAAGCCTGACGAGCAGACAGTCGGAGCAGAAAAATGTGGAAGCCAAATTAGGGGAATTTACAGCTAAAGCAAAAGAGATGGCTATTTTGTCCATTGCCCAAAATGAAAATTTGTACCTCAAAAGTAGAATGGCGATTACTTCGTTCCTTTTGCAAAAAAATGGAATCAAGAATGCTGTAAAAAATGTAAATGAGATTAAAATAAAATATGAAACAGTGTTCAAAGAAGAGCAAAAAGAGACGCCTGCCTACAAAAAAAGTTTACGATTGTTGTCAGTCTTGCAAGACCGCCTTGATTTGCAAGCATCTTTTAACACCATTTCTCCTGAAATTTTTTCTTCGCTCCGACAGGCATACATTGCCGAAAACTCAGATGTTTTGCAGCAACGTACAGAATCTTGGGCATTGGCTTTTACCAAAGATAACGAATTGATTTTCAATACAGAAAATGGCATAAACAAAGGATTATTGATAGATAATCCTGACGGGCTACCAAAGTTGAGAGGCGTAGAAAAACTCAATACGGACAAGATGCGCCTCCTGCCTCGCAACCTTATAGCGACAGAGAAAAAACTTTTTTGCAGTACGGCAGAAGGAAAAATAATAATGTGGGACTTGCAAAATGCAGGAATGGGAGAAGTGCTAATGAGCCAGCAGAATGGAAGTATTCTTTCTATGACTTTTTCTGAAACAAAAAACTGCCTTTTTTATACCATCAAAGGAAATCTCTACAAGTATGACCTCCAAACTAAGAAACCAATTTCTTTGCTAAATCACTCGTCTCCGATTAGGCAGATTTGTTTGATAGAAGATGAAAAAAATAGCTTTTTGATAACTGCTGACGAGCAAGGAACTATCCAAGCCATAAACACAAGCGAGGCTACGGCAATACCCAAAATTTTATATCAGCAGGCAAATAAAGCAATTTATTCCCTCGTTTATATGCCTACCAAAGATTGCATTATGGCGGGAGATGTGAGTGGCAGAATAATCGTTGTTGCCGATATTAAGATGGAAAATTTACTCAAAAATAATTTTGTACCCAAAACATTTAGCGATAAAAAACACAAAGGGATTGTCAGAACATTGACACTAAGCAAAGACGGCAAATACTTGGCAACAGGAGGTTGGGACGGCTCATTCTTGCTATGGGAAACACCTAATGTGAGATTAGAAAATATGTTTTCGGTACAGCCAATTTTGGAAATAAAGCACGAAAGCAAAATATTGGCAATACAGTTCGACAACAAAGGAGATTATCTGTTTTTTAGTGATGAAAATGAAATTCACATCTGCCCAACCAATCCCCAAATCTTTTATGATAAGATTTGCAAAAAAATAAAACAGCAGAAAGAAGAACCTAAAGAATGGAAAGATTTTTATAGCAGAGAGGGCAACGAAATTATTAGGAGTAGTGATTGCAAATGTACGACTTGTCAGTAAGCAAAATCATTCTTAAAATCAATTAGTTACAAAAAAAGATATAAAATAGAACAAATGAAAAAGCACGCTATATGGCTGTTATTCTTGTTTTCCTTCGCAAGTTGCGCACATAGCCAAGAAAACAAACTGATAGAAAAATTGCTCAAAAGCAGAAAAGACTTGTTTGGTACTGTCATGGCAAAACCTGCCAAGTTCGAAGTACAAATTATTTATACCCAAATAGATAGAAATGAAAAAAACGAACCTATATTCAGTGAATATACCTACCGAGCCGACAAAAATCAATACTTCTATCCCGCAAGCACCGTCAAATTTCCTACCGCATTGCTTGCTTTGGAAAAGCTAAACGAACTAAACATAGAAGGCTTGAATAAGTATTCTCGGATGCAAACTGATAGCGGATATACGCAGCAAACTCGCGTACTTTACGACTCTTCTGCCGCAGACTTTAATCCATCTATAGCCCACTATATCAAGAAGTTGCTGATTGTAAGTGATAATGATGCGTATAATCGCTTGTATGAATTTGTAGGACAAAAATACCTCAATGAGCAATTATACAAGAAGGGCTACAATGACTTGCGGCTAATTCACCGCCTTTCGGTCGGCGATGCAGGGGAGCGAGCCAAATACACTAATCCAATTACTTTTTATGAAGACAAAAAGGTAGTTTACCATCAGCCACTTGCCTATAGTGATAAAACCTATACTTTTAAGTTAAAAAACGAACTTAAAGGCAAGGGGTTTTATCAACAAGAAAAATTAGTGAACAAACCAATGAATTTTTCAGATAAAAATTATATTTCTTTGGACAATCTGCACCAAATATTAAAAGCAGTAATTTTTCCCGATTTTGTACCAGAAAAACAGCGATTTAACCTCACCCCCGACGATTATAAATTGCTTTACAAATCTATGTGTATCTTACCAAAAGAGAGCGACTTTCCTAACTACAAGAGCGACACTACCATCACGGACAATTTTGTAAAATTTTTGATGTACGCAGATACCAAAAAAATCACTAATACAAATGTGAGGATATTTAATAAAATTGGCTTGGCTTATGGCTATCTGATTGATAATGCGTATATTGTAGATTTTAAAAATCAAATAGAATTTATGCTTTCGGCGGTCATATATGTAAACGAAGACCAGATTTTTAATGACGATAAGTATGAATACGATACCATTGGTTTTCCATTTTTAGCAAATTTAGGAAGGGTAATTTACGATTATGAGCTAAAGCGGGAGCGAAAAGTAAAGCCTAACTTAGACCAATACAAAGTCAGTGATTAGCATTTTTATCATTACTTATTTCTGTAAATGCTTTATAATCTGTATTTTATAATAAATAACAATCGACAAATATTTATCATCATTTCATAAAAAAATAAAAAAATTGAAGCGAACTATCGATATTCAGAAAATCAACGAAATAGCTGTCAAAGCAGGAAAAAAACTATTAGAATTTTACCTGCGGGCAGACCTACAGATAAACTACAAGCAAGACGATTCTCCTGTTTCGGCGGCAGACTATGCAGCTAATCAGATTATTACAGAGGAGTTAGAAAAGCTAAACTATGGATTTCCTATTTTATCGGAGGAGGGCATAGAGATTCCTTACGAAAGCCGCAAAAATTGGGAAACTTTTTGGTCGGTTGACCCCCTTGATGGCACAAAGGAGTTCATCAAAGGCAACGGAAACTTTACCGTTAATATTGGGCTTATCCACCAAAACTATCCTATTGCGGGCGTAATTTACTTGCCCGTAAGCGAAGATTTGTACTTTGCAGATGAAAATGGGGCTTTCAAAATCAATAAATCACAAGAGAAAATTCGTTTAAAACTCCCCCAAGAACCTGATTATCAGACTCTAAGTGCGGTAAAAAGCAATAGCAATAAATATACACCTTCAGAATATGCAGTGTTGGAAAAGTTAGGCGTAAAAGAAATTACACCCATAGGCAGTGCCATCAAATATTGCTTGCTTGCCGAAGGTAGTGCGGATATTTACTACCGTCAAAGCCCAAATATGGAATGGGACTCAGCTTCGGGGCAGGCTATTTTGGAAATAAGCGGGGGCAAAATCTTAGGGGCAGATAAAAAACGCTTTTCCTATAACAAACCCTCTTTGATAAATGATGAATTTATCTGTTTTGGGTTTAGTGACACAAGCAAACTCGATTTTTAAGCCAAAATCTATATTACTGATTTTCAATGATTTTAATTTCTTCTTCTGTCATTCCATAGATTTGATAGACCGCCTCGTCTATGTCTTCTTCCAAAAGGCTTGTATCTTGATTCTGACTTTTGAGCGACAATACCTGATTTACAAGGGAAATGAGGAGTTGCTGTTCTTCCAATTCCAAGTTCGGAATTGGAAGATTACGAACGTCATTGACTAAAATTTTTGGGAAAAGTCCTTTTTTTGCTTTTGGTGAAGTATGATAATTATACCAGCCAAGCAGTTTTGAATTTAAAATTGCTAAAATATATTTCAAATCAAAATTAATATCTTTTTGAATGACATTAATTATAGATGGACTATTATAAAATTCTTCTTCTGTATAGGTGCAAATCAATTCATTATCAACAATTTCACGTACTAAAATTCGTGGACTTGTGAAAAATTTTTGCTCTCTTGGTGCAGCAAGCCATTTACCATAACTAATCCAAAGTTCGCCATTCCATTGTAGATGATATTTTTTGACATCTTTGCCTTTAACTTCCTTTTTATAAGTCGCATCTTTTTGATTATCAGCGTGCCAAATCCGATTTTTAATTGTATATTCATCATGCCCTCTGTATTTATCATAAGGAATTAACCCTTGTGAAACTTCACATATATTTTTAATGCTAAGTAATTGATTTTTAACTTTTCCAATAATGTTATATAGATTTTTGGAAATGCTAAACAACGTAAGCCAATTATCGATGTTTTCACTTAAATAGCTTTCTGTCAAATACTTATCCGTATTTACTTGTTCATCTGTTGCTACGTAGGTAGAAAATTTTGTTAGCGTTTCTTCTTTTGTTTTACTCATCATAAAAATACAAGTTCTCACTACAGCCTCATCAAAAACATCAATTTCTGAAAGGTCTGTCAGGAGCAAAATAGTATGATTTTCTATGATTCTTTGTCTAAAATTTTTACCAAAATGATTAGATAAAAAAGTATTCGGAATGATAAAAGAAACAAATCCTTTAGTTTTTAAAAGACTTAAACCTTTGGTAATGAAATAGTAATAACTTTCATAATCAGGTACTAATTTATCAAATTTCTCTAAATACTTTTTAGCTTCCTTTGTCAAACCTGCCCCATACGGAGGATTTCCCACCACAATATCGAAGCCGCCACCACTAAAAACTGTAGGAAATTCCTTTTTCCAATCAAATGCAAGGGCAGTAACTTCCTTGTCTGTAATGAGGGAGTTGCCTTGCTTGATATTGTTGCTAAGGTCAGCAAGCGGCTCGTTGCGGTCTGCGGTTTTGAGGTAGAGTGATAGCTTGGTAATGCCTACACTTTCGGGGTTCAAATCCACCCCATAGAGATTATTTAGGGCGATGTACTTCCTTATCTGGGCGAGTTCTTTGCGTGTAAATACCACAGGCTCGTCGGTAATGAGGCTTCCTTTTTGGTTTTTCTTTTTAGTAGGCGTTTTCTTTGTTTGCTTGGGCGTACTTACGTTTATTTCGTACTGCTCCCATTGCTTATTGCGTAGATTAAACAGTGTTTTTGCCACTTTTAAGTATTCAGCAAGCAAAAAATCAAAGGCTTCGGTCAGAAAAGCCCCACTTCCGCAGGCGGGGTCAAGGACAGTAATGGACTTGAGGGCATCTTGGTAAGTTTGCCAAAATGTCAGGTGCGTATCTACTACCTCTTTCAGTGTAAGTTCGGGAGAGTGCTGTTTCCATTTCTCCAAATCTATTTCTGGCTCGCTAATATCTTCTATATCAAGGTCGTGGAGTAGTTGATTTTCTTTTTCTTGCAGCCATTTGCCTATAGTTTCGCTTATCATGTAGGCGGTAATGTACTGCGGCGTGTAGAAAACGCCGTCTTGCTTTCGCTTGCCATTTTCATTATTTACTTCCGCTTTTGCCTCGCTTTTGAGGGGCAGTTCGTTGTTAGTAATGGCAGTTTTTTCTTTCTCAATATCGCTGATAGACTGCTCGAAAATATGCCCCAAAATTTCTACTCTTAGGTCGTTTTTGAAGTCGTAACTATCCAAGAAATCAATGAGTTCGGCTACCAAATCATCATTGATTTTCAGACGGTCAAACTCCTCATTTTCTTTAAAAAGTTCGCCATTGAAAAGTGGGACAGCGTGCCGAATGTAGCCAATATCGAAAACTTTGAAAAGATTTTTGACGCTACTCCAGTATTTGTCCTCCTGATAGGTGCTGATGGTCGAGATGGCATCTTTGGTGATTTTCAGTTCGTTGCGCTCGGTAAGCCCTACCTCTCCCGCAAAGCGCATAAAAATAAGCCTATCTAAGATAATTTGGGTATAAGAAAACAGCTTTAAAGGTGCTATTTGTGTATTTTTAAGCCTTAAATTTTCAAAAATATCTCGCCTAAATTTTCTGTACCTGAAGTAAAACCTGTCGGTAATATCTTTCAAACGCCTAATCCTGCCTCTGTAAAGTCGTTCGGTTGTTCCTAACGAACTTTCTACCTGCTCATCTTCCTGATTTTGGAACAGATAGCCAAAGTGCAGCAAGTAAAAAAACTTAGGTAAGTGCTTGAAAGACTTATCGTTATTGACTTCTAAAAGCTCGGTAATAAAGAAAGTTTCGTATTTACTTTTGTCGGGGTAGCGGTAAAGTCTAATTTCATTGAAGTTCGAAACAAGTACCCATCTACATTTTTCGCCCATTTTGGAGGCGTAGTTAAAGGCTTGCCCGACAGGAGAAAGGCGTTCTCTGCGGTTTTGCTCTCGGTCTAAGTCATCATAGCTGAGGTGCTTAAGTTCTATAACTGCTCTTACGTCATTGCTTTGGTTAGAAAAAAAGCCCAACGCACCATCGGCTTTGGTAGCGTCTTCTTGAGTTTTTTCCTCTTTCTGTAGATTCCAATCTTTACTGCCCTGATAGTCAAAATGATAGCCTAAGACCGTTCCAAAAATATCATTTAGAAAATCACTTTGTAACTGCTCTTCTTTGAAATCAATGATATTGGTTTGGATTCCATCGCGCCACTTGCGAAGGATATTGATTTTATTTTCGTCTAACTCTCTCTCTATCAGGGTTTTCATTTCGGCTTGTACGCCATCAAAATCCTTGCTTGTAAATAAAACGTCAGGCATTATTACTCTCTTTTATTCTTTCCAACAAAGTTAAGATAAAAAGTAGGATTTTGATTCGGAAAATACAGATTTACGCATAACTTTACATAAGAATTTAAACCAATAACACAGATGAAAAATATTGCAGTAATAGGCTCTGGCACGATGGGCAACGGTATCGCACACGTTTTCGCCCAAAGTGGCTACCAAGTGGCACTTATAGATATTTCGGCGGAGGCACTTGCCAAAGCATTAGCTATTATTGAGAAAAACTTAGATAGGCAGGTAAAAAAGGAAATCCTCACCGAGCAAGCTAAGCACGATACACTTGGGCGTATTAAAACTTTTACAGACTTGGCAGAGGGCGTAGAAAATACGGACTTAGCGATAGAAGCGGCTACAGAAAACCCAAAAGTAAAAACGGTGATTTTCAAAGATTTAGACCACTTCTGCCCCGAACATACGATTTTGGCAAGTAATACTTCTTCAATTTCCATCACGCAAATAGCCGCCGCTACTAAGCGGGCTGACAAAGTGATAGGTATGCACTTCATGAACCCCGTTCCTGTGATGAAATTGGTAGAGGTTATCAGAGGTTATGCTACTTCGAATCAGACTACAGATAGCATTGTGGGGGTGATACAGCAATTACAAAAAACACCCGTAGAAGTGCATGATTACCCCGGTTTTGTGGCAAACAGAATACTGATGCCTATGATTAATGAGGCAATTTATACACTTTTTGAAGGCGTAGCGGGCGTAGATGAGATAGATTCAGTGATGAAACTTGGTATGGCTCACCCGATGGGACCTCTGCAATTAGCTGATTTTATAGGCTTAGATGTCTGTAAGTTTATTTTGGAAGTAATGTATCAGGGTTTCGGCAACCCAAAATATGCTCCTTGCCCTCTTTTGGTGAACATGGTAAATGCAGGGCATTTAGGGGCAAAATCGGGTCAAGGTTTTTATGAATACAAAGGGAAAGAAAGTATGGTTGCCGAAAGGTTTAGAAAGAACGTAAATTAAACGTACCTTCATCTTTGGGCGAAGACTTGGTTTCCAATCATTTGTTCGCCCAAAGATGAATATCAATCTTGAATCTTATTCCTTGAACTTAATTTTAGGAAATAGCTTTTTAATAGTTTCCTTTTCTGAAGCGTCTAAGGGATTCTGGCTCACAGTCAAGTCTTGCAAAGTACCAAGATTTTTGAGCAGGGGACTTAGCATAGTAAACTGATTATTAGAAAGATATAATTTTTCTAAGGCTTTCAGTTCTCCAATTTGCGGCGGCAAGGCGGTGAGTTCGTTATGGTGTAGTCGCAGTACGTATAGTTTTTTTAGCTCGCCTATTTGCGGTGGTACTTGGCTGATGCGGTTACTGTCGGCATATAATAACTGAAGTTTTTGCAATTTGCCAATCCCATTCGGCAGGGTAGTGAGTTCGTTGCGATTGACCACCAAAAATTCTAAATTTTCCAATGCCTCAATTTCTGTAGGAATTTCTTTGAGATGATTACCAGTCATTTGCAAATCTTTGAGTTGTTTCATTTGCGTAATAGAAGTAGGTAGTGTTTCTATCTTACAAAAATTTATTTCTATAGATTGCAGCTTGGGCAACTGTGCCAATAGGTTAAAAATCTGATTTCCATCTATTTGAGGATTATTAGTCAAATTGATTTTCTTCAAATTTTTGAGCATTTTCAGACTTTCGGGCAGGGATGTAATTGCATTATTGGAAAGGTCAAGGAGTTGTAAATTAATAAGTTGCGTTATTTCTGTAGGAATTTCTTTGAGTTGATTTTTGCTTAACCAAAGTTCATTCAGATTTTTTAGTTGTAGAATTTCTTTTGGGAAAATACTAAGTTTCTGATTGCGGAGGTCTAAACGAAAAATACTGTCAGGTTTTTGCATTGCTTGCTCTACGGAATAGCAGGGCGTACTCATTTGCAAAAAAGTTTCCCCTAAGATTGTTCCTCTTTCTTTCAAGTATAAAACGCTGTTTTCCAATCCCTTGTATAGTTCTTGGTTTGCCCACTCATTTACAATAATACGCATAAGGTCATCTATTTCTTTTTGGGAAACCATCTGTTTCATTTTCCAATTAGGAAATACATCGGGAATACCCCTATTGACTGCGATACCAATGAGCATAAAGGAACTATCAGAGGAAAACTTTTTATCGCGTGCATAAGCCCGCAAAAACTGTCCCATCGTTTTATGTGGCACAAAATCATTGGTGAAAATAATTTTTACTTGATTTCTTGTTTGTTTTTGATAATCAGCTAATTGCAGGGCTAATTTCCTTTTTTCCTCTGTAGAAAAGTGATTTATTTGGTCATCTACAAAGGGCAAAATAAGTGCTGCATCTTCTTGGCTTAAGGCTGTGTCTTGTTTTTTTTCATCGTTGCAAGCAAATAAAAAGACAGAAAGAATAAAAAATAGACTGTTTAAAAAATTGATTTTCATTGATTTGTGTTTTTGCAAAGCACTATGTATTTATAAATTTATCACGAAATTAAGACGATTTTTTGTTTTTGTGAATATTATTTGTGATTTTCGTAAAAACATTTACTTTTCGGAAGTGAAGTAAAAATATTATTAAGGCGAATAAAAATCACTAAAATCAATAAAATATTATGGGTATTTGGAGTAAGATAACTGGTGAGTTCATTGACATTATTGAGTGGCTCGACAACACACAAGACACGATGGTGTATCGGTTTGAGCGACATGAGAACGAAATTAAAAACGGGGCGCAACTGATAGTGCGTGAATCACAAGTAGCGGTATTCGTTAATGAGGGGCAGATAGCAGATACTTTCCAACCGGGAACTTATACACTTGCTACTCAAAACCTGCCTATTCTTAGCACGCTAAAGGGTTGGAAATATGGATTTAATAGTCCGTTTAAGGCAGAGGTTTACTTCATCAATACCAAAAATTTTACAGATAACAAGTGGGGAACGAAGAACCCCATTATGCTCAGAGATGCGGAATTTGGACCTATTCGTTTGCGCGCTTTTGGTAGCTATACCATCAAAGTTACCGATGCTCCTAAGTTTTTGAAAGAAGTAGTCGGTACGAATGCGGAATTTACAACAGACCAAGTTACCGACCAATTGAGAAATTTGGTAGTAACTCGTTTTACAGACATTATTGGCGAAAGCAAAATTCCTGCCTTGGATATGGCGGGGAACTATAATGAGTTCTCGAAGTACATCAAAGAGCAAATAAAAGACGATTTTAATGAGTACGGCATCGAGGTTACGAAGGTGCTGGTAGAAAATATATCACTGCCGCCAGAAGTAGAAGCAGCTTTGGACAAACGCAGTAGCATGGGCGTATTGGGCAATTTAGACCAATACATGAAGTACCAAGGCGGGCAGGCTCTCGGAAACATGGGCAATAATCCTGACGGGGGCAATTTGGGAAATTTGGTGGGCGTGGGCGTAGGCTTGAATGTGCTTAACAACATGGTAGGAGGGCAGCAAGTTAATCAGAACCAGACTCCGCCACCGCCACCCCCGGCGATTGTTTTTCACGTAGCTGTAAATGGACAGCAAACGGGACCATTCAATTTGCAGCAATTACAACAGATGCTGCAAGCAGGTCAGTTTAATCAGCAGTCTTTGGTTTGGAGCCAAGGCATGGCGGGCTGGACTGCCGCAGGGCAGGTGTCGCAACTTTCAGGCGTATTTAGCTCTATGCCGCCGCCGCTTCCGCCGCCTATTGGCTAAATAACGGATTAGACAAAAGAGGTGCAAAATCATCACTCCAATAGAATGACAGTTCTGTTGGAGTGGTGGTTTATATTTTATCAAAAAACTTTGTAATTAACTGAAAAAGAGATTGATAATGACTTAGTGGCAGTGTTTCAGCTTTGTCATCTACGTCGTGGTAGGCTTGGATACCCCCCATTGCATAAATGAAAAAAGATTTCACGCCCTTTTCTGTGAAAAAATAATGGTCGGAGTTGGCTGCTTTTCCTCTTTTTTTGACTTGTGTAAAATAATTTCCTTCTTTGTTTAGCTGCGTAATTAAATCAAATTCTTTGGGAAAAATTGTGGCATTTACGACTGTAATTCCTTCAATACCAGTGCCTACCAAATCTAAATTGAGGAGAAATTTTATTTGGCTCAAAGGAAAAAGCGGACTGTTTACATAGAATTTTGAACCAAGCAAGCCTGCCTCTTCTGCCCCAAAAAACATAAAAACAAGGTTGTAATTTGGCGGATTTTGCTTGTAATGCTCCAAAAGTTCCAAAAGGAAAGCAACGCCGCTTGCATTGTCATTTGCCCCTGCAAAATAGCTATTTTTGCCCAAGCCTCCCAGATGGTCATAATGGGCGGTAAGCACTACAAAAGAATCGGTTTTTGAGAGGGTAGGGGAGGGCTTCCCTTCCAAATAGCCTATCACATTTTGAGTAGTATAATTTTCTATGAGTTTGGCTTCCAAAGAAAATTTGATTTTTCGTGTATTGGTACCAAAATTTTTTGGCAATCTGCTTTTGAGTACCGAAAAAGTAGGTTTTGAAAGCTGCACGTTTGCCAAAGACATAGTGAGTTTGGTTTCTAAGCTAATAAATGCTTTTGCCTCATAGATTTTGCGGACTAATTCCGTAGGCAAATCTGCTATTTTAGGGTAATCTTTTCCATTGACAATCAATATTTTATCACTCAAATCGGTAGCAAGTAATTGGGCAATGGCACTTCTATTTTCTGCAAAAATCAACGTGTCTAAAAAGTAGGGTTTCCCCGAACCGCTTCCCGAACTTGATATAGGGCTAACGATGAAATCAGCACCTACAGTAAGTTTTTGTCCATCTATTTCTAAGCCTATTTGGTGAAGGAACGTATTGATAGTGAGGGGAAAGGACTGTAAATAACTATCTCCAAATTTTTTTGCCCCTGCGTCAGCTAATCTTTGGGCTATGTAGTCGGCGGCTACTTTTTCACCCTTATTGGTGTAGCCTCTGCCGTACATTTTCGGACTGCATAGGTCTGCAATAGTTTGTTTTGCCCTTTGCATATCTTGAGCAGAACAAGGCAAAATGACACTCAAAAAGAAACTGATAAAAAGAAATAGCTTTCTCATATTGCAACGATTTTTGAAATAATAACGTCAATAATACACAAACTTAAACGAAATAAAGACATGAAAAAATTTATTTGGGTGGTAATCCACTTTGCTTATTTATTATTACTTTTTAGTGCATTTACTTGCGAAAAAAACGAAAATGTGCTACCTACAAACATCATTATTAAGAGCGGGACATCTTTTGGAATGTGTGTGGGGCATTGCATTACGGAAGCGGAGATGAGTTCGCAGCAACTCTCGCTCGTTCGGAAGGCATGGCGTTCTAAAATTGCAGACAAAACCTGTAGTCGCTTACTTACAAGTGGGGAGTGGCAGAGTCTGATAGACTTACTTAACTTTGATACTTTCAAACAGTTACCCGAAACTACAGGCTGCCCTGACTGCGCTGACGGAGGCAAAGAATGGATAGAAATAACCTACGGAGAGCAGGTCAAAAGAGTAAATTTTGAATTTGGGAAAAATATCCCTGAAATAGCGGCATTTACCGAAAGAGTAAGAAAAATCAGGGATAGCCTAAATAACTGCGATTAGCGATTCAATAAGACTTTTTTTGTTATTTTTCGCCCTTCTTCACTTGTAAAAACTAACAAATAAATGCCATTTGCTAAATTCCCCAAGCTAATTTCATAAGCATCTTGGGGAATTATTCTTTTCGTATCAATGACTTGTACCCCAAGCAAATTGAGTATGCTCACCTGCCCTGCTTTTTCTGCTTTTATGGTTATTTTTTCCTGACTTGGATTTGGAAAAACTTGTAAATCAATAGCTTGTAAAAATGAATTATCAGTTTCAACTGCGGTAATGACATTTTTATTTTTCAAAAACTGAAGTCCGCCACCCGTAAGCCCTACTACAATGTCGTTGCCGTAAACGGCGGGAGAGGTTTCTGCACCAAAGTTGTATTTTACATTTTTCCCAAGCAAATCATTGAAGACAAATTCGTTACTTGCGGGCGTGAGTGTGCCGTTTATTTTTTCTATAAAATCGGAATAAATAGACAGACTGCCAGAGCGATTGCCCGCTACCAAATCGGGCTTGCCGTTGCCGTTAAAATCTGCCAAGGCAATACTTAGCGAACGCTTACCAAAATCGTCATCTATGCCGCCTACCTTGCTATTTTTCAGCGTAAAAGTTAGATTGCTTGTATTTTCAAAATATTGTAACCCGCCCTGATAGCGAGCTATGAGCAAATCTTGGTCTTTGTCGTCATCAATATCCCAAAACAAAGGCTCATCAAAAGGGGTAAGCGTTGGCAAATTAATGCTTGCTAAGTTGCTGGTATTGAAGCTAAAAAGTTCATTTTTTGCTGCTGTATTCCGTATGTACCGTAGGTTTGTTTGCCCATTAGCGATATTAGTCGCTATAAAAGCTAAATCGGTTACTCCGTCTGCATTGAGGTCAGCAAAGGAAATTTTCAAAAAACGGAGATTGAGTGATGAAAAATTTGCGTAATCACTATTTACTAATCGGAATATTGGGTTAGCTTGAGAACCTATGTTTTCAAATAGAAATATTTTTGCCTTAAAAGGTTGATTATCTATTGCTTGCCCTCCATTGCTTACAAACAAATCCAAATCTCCATCTCCATCATAGTCGGCAAAAGCGGGCTTGACAGATTCCCCCAAGTCGATGGTTTGGTCTTGGAGAAAGTTCTTTTTTTGGAAAATAAAATTAGGCGTTCCGTTTGTGCCTGTGTTTTTATAAAACCAAATAGAGTTCGTAAAGTCAATTTTGTAGCCATCATTAAAATACTGATTTGGGCTTACTAATAAATCTTTTAGCCCGTCATTATCCACATCTTCGATGAAAGATGCAGGAAAAGAAGTCATATTGACGGGGTTGGAAGCTGGGAAATTGGTGGTAAAACTATCAAAAATAGCATTATTGGCAGTACCTTTGTTAGCGAAAGCAGTAACGCCTGTGCAGCCCACACTACTTAGCAAAAAATCTTTGATGCCATCACCGTTTAAGTCCAGCACCGCCATTGCATGACCAGAATGTTCCGTTTTTTCTATCCTACAACTGCTATTTCCGAAAGAATATTCTCCACAAGAGCCACATTCAAGAATATTTCCCCATGATAAGGTTGTTTTTTCAAACTCTAAACTGTCCAATGAGTTATAACGCTCCTTGCTAAAATTTTTGCTAAACTCGATGGAGTGTCCCGTAAGCGAAAGGAAGTTAAGTACGTCCAAATCGCCATCGTTGTCTATGTCTGCAATGGCGGGAATATCGGTCAGGTCGGGCAGCAATCGCAAAATATTGCCGCTTGTGCTTTTTACATTCAGGGCATCTTTGAAAAGTGTGAAAGTCAGTTCTTTGCCCTGAACAGTTGTGTTTTTGAATACCCTGATGCCTGAGCGTGTAGCGGTAAAAATATCTTTTTTTCCATCATTGTCATAGTCTATGAGCAAGCACCAATTTTCCATAGCAGGGAAGGCAGCCTCGTAGTCGGGGGCGTAGCGTAAAACACCATTTTGGGTTAAAAAAGTGCTAACTTTATAGCTTGTGCGGTCAAAAATGACTACATCTAAGACCTTGTCGCTGTTGAGGTCTATGGTGGAAACTTGGGCAGCGTTAAGTCCGCCCGTCCACGCATTTACCAATTCGGCTTTTTCGTTGCTTACTTTTATGCTTTGGTCTAAGCCAAAAGACAGTACTTGGGCTAAGGCGGTTTGCAGGAATAAAAAATTAATAATGAATAAGTTAATGAGTATTTTCATGATTTTTTTTAGTATGTAAATATCTTTTTTGCTTCCAAGCAATTCTTCTATTTTGCCATTACGAATAAAAATAACTTGGCGTTTCGCACTGGTAAAAATAAATTTCTTAGGTTTTTATCAAATAATAAGTCATTAAACCTCCAATATCAAATATTTCTTTTGGAATTTCAGTAAGTCCTTCATTTCTTAAATTTAAGTATCCTATTTCTTTAGGTTTTTCAATTTTGGCTTGTACTTCTGGATTAAGATAAAAATAGGAAATTGCATAAACCCCAATGCCGAAGCTAAGTCATAATCACTTATCACATTTTCTTGGCAACGTTTGATTGTTTCTATCTCTTGCCATTCACCGTTTTCCCGTTCCTCATCTGTCCATAGTCGTTTGTATTCCTCCTTTTCAATACATTCCATTGCCAATTTCTCCGTCAGATAAAGTCGCGATGAAGGATAGAAAAAAGACCTACCATAGCTTTCCAAATCGTTTAGAAAAAAAGATTTCAATGGTAGATTAAGCGGCTGCTCAAGATTTAGCTCGTACCACGTATTGATGATGACGGGCTTTTCTTGCTGGGCAAAAAGTGCGACACTTGGCGCACACATAAGGAATAAAAAACAGGTGATAATTTTTTTCATTTTTTCAGAGGCTTTGGTTTGTTTTATCATTATTTCTGATGCCTCATTGCAAATAGGTTGACAAAAATTCAACTAATTGAAAATCAATCTATTAATTTTTATTAAAAATAAGAAAAGTATCAAAAAAATGAGTTTGGAGTTCAAAATTTGATAGTTTGGAAAGCAAGCAGGTGCATATATGGGTTGGTTTAAGATGGCAGTATTTTCCTTTTTTTGATTTCCGAAAACATAATTACTAACAAAGTGTTAGGCTTACAAACTTAAAAAAAATAGATTCTCGCTTTGAGAATAATTAATATCACTTATATTTGTGCGTCTGAATTTTTCAATAAGCCTAATATCAACAAAAATAATCTTATAATGACAGGAACAACAGTAATCATTACTTCTATCATAGCCTTCACCGTTATCATTGCTGTGCTTGTGCTATTGTTATTATTTGCCCAAGCCAAACTGGTGCAATCGGGTGATGTAAAAATCGTTATTAATGGTGATGAAGCCAATCCGATTGTTGTAGCGGCAGGCGGTACGTTGCTTTCTACACTTTCAAGCCAAAAACTATTCTTACCTTCTGCTTGTGGCGGCGGCGGCACTTGTGCTATGTGCAAATGCGTGGTCGAAGAGGGCGGTGGCGATATACTCCCTACCGAAGTCGGGCATTTGAGCCGTACTGAGCAAAAAGAAAAAGTACGCTTGGGTTGCCAAGTAAAGGTAAAACAAGACATGAAAATTCGTATTCCCGAAGAGATTTTTGGTATCAAGAAGTGGGAATGTGAAGTAGTATCTAATTATAACGTAGCTTCTTTTATCAAAGAGTTCGTAGTACGACTTCCTGAGGGCGAGCATCTGCATTTCGAATCGGGTGGTTATATTCAGATAGACGTGCCTGCTTGCGAAGTGTCTTTCAAAGACATGGACATAGCTCCTTTACCGAACGACCCTGCGGGTGTTGATAAATTTAGGGCAGAGTGGGACAAGTTTAAGTTGTGGGATTTGAAGATGAAAAACGAAGAGCCTATCTTCCGTGCTTATTCTATGGCAAACCACCCCGCCGAAGGAAACATCATCATGCTTAATATCCGTATTGCTACGCCACCTTGGGACAGGGCAAACGGCAGATGGATGGCTGTAAATCCCGGTATCTGTTCTTCTTTTGTGTTCTCTCGCAAAAAAGGCGATAAGGTTACTATTTCAGGTCCTTACGGTGAGTTCTTCATCAAAAATACGAAAAAAGAGATGATTTATGTAGGTGGCGGTGCTGGTATGGCTCCTTTGCGTTCTCATATTTTCCACCTTTTCCATACCTTAAAAACTACAGATAGAAAGGTAAGTTTTTGGTACGGAGGTCGCTCACGCCGCGAATTGTTCTATACAGACCACTTCAGGAAAATAGAACAAGAGTTTCCAAATTTCAAATATCATATCGCTCTTTCCGAACCGCTTCCCGAAGACAACTGGACGGTAAAAAAGAGTTTGGACGATACTACGGGTGAGGGTTTCCAAGGATTTATCCATAAAGTTCTGATTGATAATTATTTGTCAAAACATGCCGAGCCAGAGGAAATTGAGTTTTACTTCTGCGGACCGCCAATGATGAATGCAGCAGTGGTAAAAATGTGTGATGATTTTGGTGTTCCGCCAGAAAACGTAGCTTTTGATGATTTTGGTGGATAACATGAATTAATTATTAAGTTATAAATGATGAGTTATGAGTTTTTTTATTTTCTACTGTAACACAAACATTCTTGTTTGTGATTCGCCAAAAAGAGATAAACATCAATATTACTCATAAATAATTAATCTAAGTTGCACAAGGCGGTCTGCACCGCAGGTCTGACCGTTTAAAACACCTTAAAGGCGGTCTGCACCGCAGGTCTGACCGTTTAAAACACCTTAAGGTGCAGGTCAGACCTGCGGTGCAGACCAAAATAATGGCAAACGCAACTTACGTTAATTAAGAAAAGCCTTTGATTGTTGGAATCGAAGGCTTTTCTTTTAGTGTCTTACAAAAACAAAAAATCTAAACTAAGTTTGCACAAACGTTAAACTAAAAATTTTAATTGCACAATGAAAAAATATATCTTAATTTTATTCCTTACATTATTTTCGTTTTTTTCCCAAGCGCAAAGCAAGGAAAAAATTGCCATTACAGAAAAAGATTATGCCAACCAAGAAGTAGAGATGGCAGACACTTTCCGAGCCGATGGCAAAATCTATGTAGTCGTAGCGGTCATTCTTGCTATTTTAAGTGGAATTATTGCGTATTTGGTAGTGTTAGATAAGAAGATCATGAGCTTAGAAAAACAAATCAAAGAATAATTATGAGTCATCAGTCTATCAAGTACGATAGCGAACTCTTTGGGATTCCTGATTATATTATTTCCAAACGTTCTGAATTAGGAAAAATTATTTTTGAAACACCTTATCTTGCAGTAGTAGAGGCAAAAAAAGATGATTTTACCAGTGGTTAGGTGTACTTTACAATGCCTTAATCACTATTTTAGAAATATGTAAAAAACAATTTGAAAATTAATTAAATTTCTATATATCTATATATACTCTTAAAGAAATGAAAAAATCACATATTTTTATTTTACTCATCATAGCAGCAGCCATAGGCATAGTCGTTAGCTCGGCGGGAGATGCAAGTCAGTATGTTACTTACAAAGAGGCTCAAAAACTTGCCCAAAGTGGCGAAGATGAGAAAGTACACGTAGTTGGGGAACTTACAAAAAATGCACAAGGCGAGATTGTAGGCATAGAGTACGAACCTTTGAAAGATGCTAATTTTTTGGCTTTTACACTTATAGACGAAAATAAGCAAACCTTCAGAGTTGTTTGCTATAATCCGCCGCCCTCTATGCAAGACTTTAAAAAATCTGAAAAAATAGTCATTATCGGCAAATGCAAAGGACAAGAGTTTGTAGCAAGTGAGATATTGATGAAATGCCCTTCTAAGTACGAAGAAAAGCAAATAGCAGCCCAGTAAATCAGCTACTTATAAAAATAAAGTCTTAATTTATCTTAGCACATTAACCCTTTTACTAATATGCGTCAAAGTATTACTATTATTGCTGTTTTACTTCTATTTGTTTGTTTGTCAGACATATATGGACAAAAACAACCCTTCGGTGCGTTCCAACTCCCAGAGAATGCCAAGTATCAGAAAGGGAAAATAGCTTTTAAATTGAAAGCAAATTTCAAAGAGATATTTAGTAGCCCAAGTCCTGATTTGGCAAGGCTACAAGATGTATTTGCAGCAATAGGCACGCAGGAAAAGATACCACAGCAGCTATTTGGCTTTGCCGAAGAAGTTAGGAATAGCAAGCAAAGTAGTTTTTTTCGCATAGAAAAGAAGAATAAATCGGGGGTTGATTTGAATCTGTATTACGAACTGAATTTCAATCCGCAGCATAGCATCGAGAAAGCTATTAATCTGCTACTCGCTACAGGTATCATAGACTACGCCGAGCCAGTATATAAATATAGCAATAATTATGTACCCAATGACCCAGACCTAAAAAGACAATATTACTTGGACGTGGTAAAGGCACAGGAGGCTTGGGATATTCAGAAAGGCGATACCAATGTAGTCATAGCCATTGTAGATGGGGGAGTAGAAATAGAACACCCCGATATGAAGCCTAATATCAAATATAATTGGGCTGACCCCGTGAATGGAAAAGATGATGATAACAATGGCTTGGTAGATGACTTTGCAGGCTGGGACTTCGTAGGCGGCGATACTTTAAAAGTACAGGCTGATAATGACCCTTCTCCTAAGTTTGGAGACGGTCGCTCACATGGGCTTTGGGTAGCGGGCGTGGCAGCAGCAGCAGGAGATAATAATACGGGTATTGCTGGTATGGCATATAGGTGCAAGATTTTAGCCATCAAAAACGGATTTGATAACGACTTAGATGGAAGTGTTACAGGTGGCTATGTAGGAGTGCTTTATGCTTCACAGAGGAAAGCTAAAGTAATTAACTGCTCTTTTGGAGGGTCTAACTACAGCCAAATATTCCAAGACGTATGTAACTTAGTAGCCCTCGACAGAGATGGCATAGTAGTAGCGGCAGCAGGCAACGGAGACGATAGTGGGCGAGGTAGAGATATAGCTAATTATCCCGCAGGATACGATAATGTTATTTCTGTAGCGTCTTCGAATGCCAATGACATCGTTTCGTCTTTTTCAGATTACAGCTTTTCCGTAGATGTAGTAGCACCGGGGGAAAATATGGTTACTACTACTTTCAATAAAACAACTGGCAATTCCTTCGTGCAAAAAGGGCGAACAGGTGCTATCACAGGTACTTCTTTCTCTGCCCCGATGGTGGCTGGGGCTATAGCCTTAGTGAGGTCGCAGTATCCCCAATTTACGGGCTTACAGGCAGGGGAATTGATAAGAATTACTGCCGATAACATTTATGCCATTAATAATCCAGCCTACCAAGATAGGCTTGGAAAAGGACGTTTAAACATAAAGCGAGCCTTGTCTGAAAAATCTCCCGCTATTCGTCTATTAGATTACCAAATACGCAATCAGCGAGGCAACACCGCCGTAGCGGGTGATACCGCCCTATTTTCGGGACTGTTCATCAATTATTTGTGGAAAAGCACACCAAATTTGCGTATTAGTGTGAGTAGTACCTCTAACTATCTTAGGATAGTGCAGGGCAACCTTGCCGCAGGGGAAATAGATATGATGAAAACATACTCGAACAGTGGTGTTCCCTTTCGCATGATTATCGCACAGAACACACCACAAAATACAGAAATTGCCATTAAAGTTTCTTACAAAGATGGAAATTACGAAGATTTTCAATACTTTACCATTGTCGTGAATCCAAGTTTTTTTATCATCAATCAAAACCTTGTAACGACCTCTATGGGTAGCAGAGGCAGGATTGGCTATGATGAATTTTTGACTGGCGAACCTTCTAATGGTATTGGGTTCATCTTCGAGGAAAATGATATGCTTTATGAAATGGGCTTGATGATGGCTACCTCACCTACGCAAATAGCAAATGCCGTGCGTGGCGCAAGCCAAGATAGTTATGATAATGACTTCATAGCTACGCGACAGATTCGGGAAGTAAACCCAACTGTGATTTCTGCTTATGATTTGGAAGGAAGTTTTTCCGACCAAAATGCAAGAAACCGTGCGCTAAATACAACTACTACTTTCAAATCTTTCACTTGGAAAGAAACAGAACACAGCAAATACACAGTCATAGAATATACCATCAAGAATACAGGCACAGCCTCTTTGAATAACTTTTATGCAGGGCTTTATGCTGATTGGGACATAGATGGTACGGAGCCTAATAAGGCAGATTGGAACGAGGCAAATAAGTTTGGCTACATCTATAGCACACAAGGTAAAAAACATCATGCGGGAATAAAATTACTTACCTCTGGCAAACCAAACTACTATGCTATTGATAATGACCACCGTGTAACGGGGAATCCTTTGGGGGTATATGACGGATTTTCTTATGCTGAAAAGTTTACTTCTTTGTCGAGTGGTACAGATACAAAAAACAAAGCAGGAGATTTTGCCAATAGCAATGACGTAAGCCATACAGTAGCTTCGGGACCTCATACCATTGCAGTCGGCGACTCGGTCAAAATAGCTTTTGCACTCATGGCGGGTACAAATTTCGAAGATTTGGTGCAAGTAGCCAAAAATGCAGACTTGAAGTACAACACAGTAATTAACCTCAGAAGACCAAGCGTAGCAGATGCAGAAGTATGTGCTAATCAGCGTGTTACTATTCGCCCAACAGGAGCATCTCGCTATAAATGGTACACTGATATTTCGGGCGGAAACGCCTTCTTTACAGGGGCAGCCTATACTACTTCCGCCCTCCGAGCCGATACTGCACTATTCATTTCCAATGCTGACGGAGCAGTAGAAAGCCTACGCACAAGAGTAAACGTAAGGGTAAATCCAGTTCCTCAAATTAATGCGGTAGGAGGCTTACGCCTATGCGAGGGGCAAAGCACCACACTAACCTCCACAGTGGCAGACGAGTATTTATGGAGCAATGGTGCTACTACACGCAGTATTACCGTCAGAGATGCAGGCACATTCACAGTAACAACCAAAAATAAGAAGTTGAATTGCTCGGAGACATCGCCTCCGCTCTCTATCGAGAAAGCAAGTAATCCATTTGCCGCTTTTACTTCCAATGTAAATGAAATAGAATTTAGGAATACCGTTAATTTTACAGACCAAAGCACCGACGCAACCTCTTGGGAGTGGAGTTTTGGTGACGGAGGGATAAGTACTAACCGCAACCCTTCTTATACTTTCAACCAGATTGGAGATTTTACTGTAAAACTGACCGTCAAATCTGCTGATGGCTGTACCTCTACCACTACTCAAAAGCTCATCAAGGTAACTTCGGTAGCCGATGAAATTTTTTCTCGTGGTGTGAATGTCTATCCAAACCCAAATCAAGGCGTTTTCAAACTAAAAATAGAAAATGAAAAAATGGGAGAAATTCATGTCGTCTTGTATGGTGTGTTGGGAAGTGAAATGCGAAAATTTAATATAAGCAAAGCAAGCCAATCTTTTGAAACAGAGCTAAATATAGGGAGTGTTAGCAAAGGAATTTATTTCTTGCATATCAAATCCAAAGATGGCAATACGGTTCGGAAAATTAGTATAGAGTAAAATATTTGACTGCTTTTTTTGGTTTAAACCATACTTAACTATTTGCCCCCCCTTTCTGCGTAGAGTCGTTTTGCTAAACTCTACGCAGTTTTAAATCAAGTCTAAGAATTGATTTATCTTGCTTGGGAAGCCCCGCTTAGACACATTAGGCGGCACTCCGTTGCATTTAAGTCTAAGCGAAACTTCGCATAACAAGGAGGAAAACTTACCCCCAAACATAGTAGAATCAAACCTATCACTCGTTAAATATTAACGCAAATAGTCCCATTAATAACCCACCACATAGCAGATGCACCCAAGGTGCAAGCAAACTTGCCTTCCACGTTTTTTCATTGCCTTTTTTGTAAGCACCCCAAGAATTCACTATTGAACCTACAATAGTTATGGGATACGTAGCAATAATAGCAATGAGTAAAAATGTGAGTATTTCAGCAAATGAACTATCTGCACGCATAGTAATAGTAACAATCATAGGACTCATCATTGCCGCCCCGCTTGCGGGCAAAAATAACAAGGAACAAGCGACAGTATTTACAATAGTAGTGATTTTTTGCTTGTTTCTTTTCCTTTCATTCGGTAGCTCTTGATTGGTATCAGTCGCATTTTCGTTTATCATATATGTATATTTTAATTTGTAATCGCAAAATTATACAGGGGTTGTTTATAAAAAAAATTTCGGTCAAAAAGTTCATATACATTTTTTATATGTTGTATATAATTATTTGATTGCTTAAGAAATTTGTACTTTTGGTTTTCAGGTTTTGTATGAATTTGATATTATAGCAATGACACTCACGCTGTTGTCAAAAGCATGGGAACGGGGATGTCCAAGCAAAACTTCGCATAACATGAGAATTGATAAAGTTGTGCATTGAAGTTAAAGAGTTGTCAGTGAGGATACTGATAACAGAATGAGCATTTTAATATTAACTTCATTTGTTTTTTTCATATATTATTTATATTTTTAGACACTTTATTATTGTTATATCTATAAATCATTAATTAAATTACTAACATGGCAACAGGAACAGAAAATATTATTTCCATTCAAATTCCCGAATCAGATGTAAAACAAGTTTTGGAATACTTGAGCAAAATCCAAGAAATACTAAAGCCTTACTTGATAGCTCTTTCTCCAGAAGAAAGACGACAATTACTTAAGATGGGAGATAAAACGGTATCTTTTGTAGAAAAAACATTGGACTATGTAAAAAGTAATCCTGAATTTGTGCCTGCATATATGAATGTTTTGGAGTTTGAGAAAGATGCTACAGCAGTAAAGAATTTAGTGAGTATGTTAAACCCGATAACGCAAATAGAACAAGGTGTTGATGATACAGAAATGCTTGCTGGTAGTGAAGCTTATACTGCCGCACTAATTTATTATAACTCCGTAAAACAAGCTGCAAAAAATAATATACCTAATGCGGCTGCTATTTATGATGATTTGAGTAAACGGTTTGATGGACAAGGTAAAAAGAAAGCTGCAATAACTAAGTAGTAATACTAAAAAGTAACATAGTTTTGTTTTTAAGTAAACTTTTTAGTTTTTACTCTTAAAGTTTGCTTAAAAACAAATAATTTTTAAACAAAATGAACAAACTTTTTATTCTATTTGCTTTACTTTTTATATTAATAACTAATATCATTAGCGCGCAAGAGTTAGTAGTTATTAAAAATAGTAAAAAAGTTATTGAACTTTCTAAACAAGTTAGTGTTTTAGAAGATGTAAATAGTATTTTTAGTATTAAAGACATATTAAAAGACGAACTACAAAATCAATTTAAACAAAATTATAACAAAACTCTCTCTCTTGGTTTCTCTCAATCTTCCTTCTGGATTAAATTTAGCGTTCTAAATCAACAAAAAGAATATCTTGCATTACAAATAAGTAATGTTTTGATTGATACAGCACAACTTTATATAATCCAAGATAAAAAAATTATCCTTTTCAAACAAGCAGGTTTGTTCATTCCTTTTAAAAATAGAGATATAAATACTAACTCTTATATTTTTAATCTCCCACTTAGCCAAGACATTATTCAAGATATATATATAAAAGTAAATAGCAGGCTTCCTATGGATATTTCTACTTTTATAGGTTCAAAAGATATGCTTTTAGAGCAAAACGCTAACAATAAATTTATTCATGGTGTTTATTTTGGTTTTATACTTTTAATAATTTGCTATAATTTATTTATCTACAGTACCGTCAAAGACATAGATTACTTGTTTTATGTTTTTAGTTGCTTTTGCGTTGGCTTATCTTTTTTAGTAAATCAAGGTTATTTGTATCAGTTTTTATATCCAAATAATCCTTTTATTAATATTTCTATTAATTATATTACCGTTACTTGCTTTACTATTATTGCAAATATTATTTTTAGTATGTATTTTTTACGTATTAGACATTACTTTAATATTTCTTATTATATAGCTATTAGTCTTATTATTTTATTATCTCTACTTATTATTCTAAATGTAATAGGTTATACCAAACTTACTTTTGTAAGTAGTCAATTTCTTCTTTTAATAATTGCTATATTAGGTGTTAGTATTCCGTATTATATTTATAAAAAAGGATTTAAACCTGCTATGTTTTTTTTATTAGCGTGGATAGGAATTATTTTAGGAGGTGTAATAGATATACTTAAAGCCAATCAGTTTTTGCCTATTAATGAGTTTACAAATAATGCTTATAGAATAGGAACTGCCTTAGAAATGCTTTTATTGTCTTTTGCTTTGGCTGATAAGATAAATTTTTATAAAAAAAGTAAAATAGAAGCCCAAGAAGCAAATCTTTTTTTAATAAAAGAAAATCTGGAATTAGCGGAAAAAAATATTTATTTAGTCAAAGAACAAAACGTTATCCTCGAAGCAAAAGTAAAAGAAAGAACTACTGAACTGCAGAGTGCTAATCGTGAAATTTTAGAGCAAAATGAGGAACTTCATGCCCAAGAAAGAGAATTTAGATTGCTTAACAAAGAACTTGTTATCCAAAAAAGCTTAATAGAAATACAAAATACAGAACTTCAAAACACTTCATACAGACTAAATACAAGTATAAGGTATGCACAACATATTCAAGAGCTTATTTTACCAGAAAAAAGTAAACTTGATAATTTTTTTGCAGAACATTTTACTATTTTTTTGCCAAAAGATACAGTTTCAGGCGACTTTTATTGGTTTACAGAGATAGGCGGCAATAACAAATGGAAAAAAGAAAACCAAGATTTATTACAAAGTATCAATCCTAATTATATTACTTACAAATCTATCTTAACTATGATAGACTGTACAGGTCATGGCGTGCCTGGGGCGTTTATGACCATGATAGTACATACACTTTTGCACGAAATAGTAGAAATTAAGAAGACAATAAATCCCGCTTTTATTCTTCAAAACTTACACTCTGGTATTAAAAACTTACTGAAACAGTATAACGGTAAAAATAGTGATGGTATGGATATTTCAGTTTGTTATTTTGAGAAAGATGTTATTCATAAAACATATAAAGTTACGTTTGCTGGTGCAAAAGGTCTGGCTTTTTATGTAGAAAATAATGAAATAAAGCCTTTTAAAAGTGAAAGATACTCCATAGGTGGGACTGTAAACAAAAAAAGGACGTTTACAAATCAAGAAGTTACCCTTAAAGAGGGAACTTTTATGTATTTTATGACAGACGGTTACATCGACCAAAATAATGTAGAGAGAAGAAAATTTGGAAGTAATAATTTTAAAGCATTGCTTAGCAATTTGTTTTTTCTGCCTATTAAAGAACAAGAAGAAGAAATACTTTTTACATTAAAAGAACACCAAGGAAACGAAGAACAGAGAGATGATATATCAATAGTTGGGATAAAATTGTAGTTTGCCCCAACCTCAGCCCTTCCCCAGAGGGGAAGGGAGTAAAGGTATAAAATAATAAAAAGTCTTTCCCCAGAGGGGAAAGACTTAGATAGGGGCAAAAAAAGAAAAACCCCAATCCCAGCTTTTACCCAGAAAAAAAGAGAGTAAAAAAATTTACCTTTAATATCTTTAGTTATTATTTTAGTATTAAACGTTATCTTAATGAATAAACTTTTTATTTTATTATGCTTACTATTTAATTTTCAAAACTCTTTGGGTCAAAGTAAAAGATTAGCAGATAGCTTAGAAAACAGACTAAGTATGTCTTTTACTAATGATACTATTCAAATAAATACAATAGTAAACCTTGTACGTGAACTTTATGCATCTGATGCTAATAAAGCAACTCAATATGCTCAAAAAGGTATATTATTAAGCGAAAAACTTAATTTTAAAAAAGGAAAAGTTCGCTTATTACACTATCTTGGTTTAATTACTTACTATAAAGGTGAGAATGAAAGAGCTATTAATTACTTTTTAGAATCACTAAAAATGAGTGAAACTATCAAAGATAATGAAATGACAGGGGTAAATATGAGTAGGATAGGAGATATTAACCGAGAAGAAGGAAACTATAAAAAAGCAGAACAACTGATAAACCAAGCACTTGAAATTTTAAAAAAAACAAACAATAAAACTTTCTTAATTTCTTCTTTTTTTCACAAAGGACTATTGCACTTGTACCAAAAACAATTTCAAGAAGCCATTGAAAACTTTAATGAAGGGCTTTTTTATGCCAAAGTAATAAAAGATAACAGACTAATTGCTATTGGTTTTTACTATTTGGCAGAGGTATATTTAAAACAAAACAATTATACACAGTCACTTAATTATTATTATCAAAGTTTGAATGTAAATCTGAAAATTAATAACCTTTTACTTTTAGCAAGTACTTTTAATAATATAGCGAGGGTCAAAATAAGTATAAACGAAATAGATTCAGCTATTATTTATAGTCACAAAGGGTTAATAGTTGCCCAAAAAACTTTTCATAGACAGCAAATAGAAGGTGCTTATGGTGTTTTATACCAAAGTTATCAGCAAAAAGGTAAAATAGATAGTGCTTTTATTTATCAAAGTAAATGGATAAGTATAAAAGATAGCTTATTTAACGAAGAAAAGAGTAAACAAATTAATTTACTTCAATATAATGCTCAAATAGAAAAAAATAAAATAGAAATAGAAAAACAAAAAGCAGAAATAGCAATGAAAAACATCTTACTTTATGCTTTTGTAGGTGTTATTGTTTTTATTTTAGTAGTTCTTTTTATTCTTTATAGAAATAATATTGCAAAATATAAAGCAAACGTAAAACTGCAAACACAAAAAGAAGAAATTACAGAACAAAAACATCAAATAGAAACTCAAAACGCTAATCTCCAAATGCTTAATGAGGAAATTATACAACAAAAAGAAGAAATTAAAACGTTTAATAATCACTTAGAAGACTTAGTAGAAAACCGTACTAACGAACTTGAGATAGCTGTAGATAATCTTTTGAAGCAAAATCAAGACTTACAACAGTTTTCTTATATTATTTCTCACAATTTACGCTCTCCAGTAGCTCGAATATTGGGCTTAGTTAATATATTAGATAAACAAGCTATCCAAAATACGCCTAACGAAAGCATTATAAATCATATTGTTAGCACTGTAGATAACTTAGATACCGTCATCAAAGACCTTACTCAAATACTTGCTATTCGTAATAACTTAGACAAGACCAAAGAAATGATTAGTTTGGAAGAAGTCATTAATATAGTTAAAAATCATTTGGAAGATGATATAAAAAGAACAAATGCTACATTTGATGTAAACTTTTTGGAAGTACCAGAAATTCTTTCTATCAAAAGTTATGTGCAAAGCATTCTCTATAATTTGATTTCGAATGCTATTAAGTATCATTCATACGAACGCAGTCCGTATATAAGCATAAAAACCAACTTTGTAAGCAAATACGTTTGCTTATCAGTACAAGATAATGGTATTGGAATGGACTTAAAAAACATGGATATTTATAAAATTTTTGGTTTATACCAACGCATGAACACTATAGTAGAAGGAAAAGGCTTAGGACTTTATCTGGTAAAGACTCAAATAGAATCACTTGGTGGAAAAATAGAAGTAGAAAGCAAATTAGGTGAAGGCAGTACATTCAATGTATATTTTTTGAGATAAAAAAGATATGTTTTTAGCCCCAGCTTCAGCATGGCTTAGTTCCTAAACTGATTGTGGTGTAATTTTTTTAGTACTTGTTCCAAAACTACGTCTGCATATATTCCGTAGCCTGTTACCCAAGTTCCTTTTAAGCCTGACCCCTGTTCTGTAGAGTATATAAAGTTTTCCTTAGACTTAAACGTAGTGTGTCTAAGGAAGCTAAACAGCGAGTCTTAGACTTGCATAACAGGCTGAAAGCAAGCAAGATAGTTTGGACTGAAGCCCGTTCTACAATTCCCCTACTATCTTTATTGTTTCCACACTCACATAACACACTTTTTGCAGCAGTTCTATTACTTCTTCTTTATAATCTGCAAAATTGTAGTTATTAAATTGTTCTTGTATCGTTTTGTCATCAGATTTATAGGGCTTGTACTGGTCTAAAATCCACTCAATAGCAGACCGATTGCCTAACTTATACGCCAAAGCCTGTGTAGGAATACCACACAACATAGTCAGTTCGTCTATTTCTATATTTCCGTCTTTGATTTTTAAAATGGGATTAAATTTTATTTTAGGCTCTTTGATTTCTTCCTCAAAAGGTGCTATTTTTTCTTTGCTACCAAAAACTCCCCCTTCGGGGGCTGGGGGGGGCTTTTTGCCACGTAATTTTTCTAAAAACTTAGCTAACTCAATGTCCTTTCTTTCCAAAAGCAGTTGAGATTTGTCATTAGTCATTACTGATTCGTAATTAATATGCAAGTCCATCAGCTTTTTCCCTGCCTCTGCATATTTCCAAAAATCGTCATACAAAGGAATACGAGGAAATTCACGTTTTAAGTCCAATTCATACGTTTTGCGGTACGCAGGCGAATGTAAAACTGCGTAGATGTAATGGAAAATGTCTAACTTACTAAGCCCCCCAACCCCCGAAGGGGGAGTTCTCACTCCATCCCCTTTGGGGAGGGCTGGGGTGGGGCTATACTTTTGCTGAAATTCTGCTAATCCCCAATCCGTAATATTTTCTACTCTTTCGCCATTTTCGAGATAGGTGTAAAAAGGAAGGCAATTTGTTTTTTCTAAAAAATCAAAGTTCATTATTTTATTTACCGCCAAACTCTGAAAAGGCTTGCTACTGTGCAATCCTGAGAAGCAAATAACCTTATTATCTTTATCCAAATTTTCTCCAAACATAGCATAATGATTGCGGGTGAGCCTATCGCTCAAAATTTGGTTTGCATAATAGAATTGCTTAGTGAAAGGTCTGTAATTAGCCTCTAAAACTTGTTTTTTTATTATTTTTATTTTCTTATCTTTTAAGAAGCCATTTCTTAAAAAATAGTTTTTTAAGCTTTCACTCCACTTAATAGAAGTATCCCAATTTTCTGGCTCATTCACCAACTGTGGCTTCCCGTTTCCATTTTTTCCATTTCCGTTTTTATCTTTATGTTTTTTGAGATATTTTCTCCAAGTTTTATCGCCATCATCTACAAATTGTTGCTCTAAAATTTCGTTATACTTTTTTACAAAAAAGGCAATTTTTTTCTCTAAATTTCCCTTGCTAAAATCAAAAACCCACTCATCTCTTGCTGTGTTTACACCAATCGTAGAAATGTGAAATAATTTTTCATCTTCTTTATTTTCGTTATCACTTTGGATAATTGGCAATAAAGTTTTGAAATCAGAAACAGAAAGATTAATCCAATGATTATTTTCATCAGGTTGTATTCTCTCAAAAGGGACAGACGGAAAGGGATTATCTTTTAACCATTGTAGTTTTTCTATTTTGGTTTGTTCATCTGTGAGTGTATGATAAAAAATCTTGCAAGGCAATTTTTCTTGATTTTCACTTTGCTTTTTAATCAAAAACATGATAGCAACACCTGTTTGTATGCCAAAAACATTGTGCGTTGTCCCCGCAATTTTAGGATTTTTCCTTACATCACTTTGCGTATCCAAAATATAGGCAAAATCAAAATCATCTCTAATACACTTGCGAAAACCGTCATACGTGCCACTATCTATAAAACTTCTATTGGTAACGAAGGCAATAATGCCATCATTTTTCATGCGGTCTGAAGCCCAACGGTAAAAACGGGCATACATATCATACACTTTTGTCTTGGTAGCTTGGCTATATGCTACATAAGTTTCCTTTATTCTGCCATCTACTCCACCCTCTTTTTTGGGATAATTGAAGTAGTATTCTCTGTTTTTATTACTGTCGTTTTCGTTTTGCTGATTAGCATTATAGGGCGGATTGCCAATGATTACGGTGAGAGGTCGGCTATTTTGGTTTTGTATGCGTTGGTAGTTTTCGAGCATAGAGGTATCTTTGAACAAGCCTTTTTGCTGGTTTTTGTATGCCAACGCATCTGTATTATCCAAAGTATCTACCCAACATATATTATTAAAATTGCAATACTCCCCCATTTTTTGCCTATAAATGTACTCAATATTGAGATTGGCAATGTAATAAGGCAGAATAGCTACTTCGTTGGCGTGCAGTTCGTGTTCGTATTTGTACTTGAGTGTGTGTGGACTTAGTTTTTTTATCAGGTGCGTAATAAAAGTGCCTGTACCTGTGGCGGGGTCAAGAATTTCCACGCCCTTGTCAGAAAGAGTTTTATCAAAATGCTTTTCAAGCAAATATTCGGTGCTATCAAGCATAAAATTGACAATTTCGGAAGGTGTATAGACGATACCGAGCTTGTCTGCTCCTTTTGGGTTGTAGGCTTGATAAAAGTTTTCGTAAATGGTTTTCAAAAAATCTTGCTTTTCTTCGTGTGCCAAAAGTGCGGCAGCCTGTCCCTTAATAGCTCTATAGTAAGGCTGAATGGCTTGCAAAGTGCTGCGTTTTAAGTTTCCTGTAAAGAAAGATTTTTCTATTTTATTGAGTGCCATCGCAATATTATTTTCGTCCAAATACTGCGCATCATCAAAAATGGTTCTAAAAATATCTCCCGTCAAGATATGCTGTACTATCATTTCGTTAATATCCGATTTTGCAATAGTAGGATTAATAGAAAGTTTGCAAAGTTCGAATAGTTCGCTGTGTGCTATTACAAATTCTTTGTTGTAAACTTTTTCTGTATCTATCAAATTTTGCTCTGTTCCTACAAAATTTTCTATCATTTTTTTCAAAACCCTTGCAATTTCGCCTACTTCATTCCTAAAAATTTCAACAGCTTCCTTAAAATCTTTAGCTTCTTTTTTCTCAAAACTTACAAATTTGAGGAGTAAGGCTTGTAATGCTTTGGCATCAGTCATATCGCAGGTTTCACGCACATCTCCACGTATAAGCATAGCTTTTTTGGAGTTTTCGAATAGCAAATTTTCTGTAGGATAGCCAATTTTGATTTTATTATTCAGCTCTTTTTCAAAATCGTCTTGCAAATCTTTTGCCTCCCAATAACCATAACGATACTTAAAAATATCTATCAGTACCCCATCAGGCTGTTTGGTAGAGTTCGGTATTTTAATTTCATCTACCAATCTCAAATGTTTTTCTTTGGCAAAAAAATTTAATAATTCTGCAAAATAACGTCTGATAGAAGTTTCTTTTTTGCTGCCCGAAAATTGTTGGGCTTCATGGATTTCGTTATAATATTGGTTAATTCGTGCAATAGACATAAATAGCAAAAATTTATTTTAAAAAAATAGATAGTAAGAATCTGAAAACCAAAAGTAGCAAAAAGATACCAAAACAGCAAGTCGCCTATTATCAGTTTTGCTGAAAATTATACCAAAATATAGTAGCCCTATTTTGCGAAGTATGAGAAGTTTTGCTTAGACTTAAAAGAAGTGGAGTGCCGCTTAGTTTTACACTAAATTTGTCCAAACTTTGGGGTACACCATACCAAGACAAAGAAACATAAAAGAAATAAGAAAATTAAAAAATAAATAAAAAAAATGAATTGTATTTTTGTGAAATCAATGTTTATGCGTATGTTTGAGGACTTTTATAAGATTTTATAGGCGAATAATTTAAGTTGTTATTATATATTATTTTTTATGGGTTTAAAAACAGTGGTTAAAGTGAGCCATATCACAGACTTGGCTACGGCGAGGTATTGTGCAGGTATAGGAGTGGATATGATAGGATTTTGCTTGGACGATTATTCGGCAGATTTCCTGCAAGCAAAAACAGCCCAAGAAATAGCGAGTTGGGTAGCGGGAGTGCAAATAGTGGGGGAAATTTCTTCAGCTACTCCTGTGCATATTTCCGACTATCCGCTTTCTATGCTGGAGTTAAACTCGGCGGTACTACTCAAAAAATTTGTTGAAGAAGATGCACTGCATAGCAACGCCCCTCTTATTTATCGGTTCTCGATAGACAATTTGGAAACATTGGCTTTGTGCTATGAAGCACTAAGCGAGCAAGTGCCTAACGTAGTCTATTTTTTATTAGAAAGTAGCTTGTTGAAAATTGATGCCCAAGTAAGCAGCTTGCTCGCCAAACTTTGCAATGAATATCCTATCTTGCTTGGTTTTGGCATCACCCAAGATAATATTTTGACAATATTAGAACAGATAAAACCAAAAGGAATTGCTATCAGGGGGACAATAGACAGTTTGGCGGCAATATTAGAGCAAATAGAAATAGAAGACAATATAGAAATGTAAGAAAAGTACCTATTAGGCTAAAAGAACTTAATAGGTACTAAATTTTTGTATTTATTTCTTTGTGGTATCCACAGAAACGGGAGTTTGTTGGGCTGCAGAATCTAAAGCAGGAGTAGGAGCAGTAATTCCTGTTTCTTTTGCTTTTTCTACGTTAGGGCTTGAAAATTGCTCAGTTGCACCGTTTTTGTCCAAAGTTACATTGGCTACTAAGGCAAAAAGCATGATAGTAACGATGAAACCCCATGTCATTTTCTCAAAAACGTCAGCACTGCGTTTTGCACCCATCAGTTGGTTTGCACCTGAAAAAGCCAATCCGCCGCCGCTTCCACTACTTTTTGGGTTCTGGGCTAATACTACCAATACCAACAGTATCGACACCACGATAATAGTTCCAATAATAAATCCTGTCATTGCAATATGAAATTTAGATATTTTTTTGATCTTTCAAATTTGGATTGCAAAGTAAGTGCTTTTTTCTGGATTTGTCAAACTTAATGCCTAAATAAATCTTAGTAATTTTGCTTACTCTTTTGATTTATCCTGCCCATCTTCGGATTTTTCCGTCATTTTACTTTTTTCGCTTGCTTTCTTTTTCTTGCTTTTCTTAAAAATATTGCCAAAGAAGTCCCAAAACTTATTAAAAGATTTGATATACATGATACTTGCACCCGTAGTAGCCGAAGTATTTCCGAGCGATGCATCAAATACATTGGAGAAATTGCGGCGATACATTTTCATTCTCAATTTGCCATCACGCGTTACAAGGTACTCTATAGTCCAGTCGCCAATTACACTGCTTGCATTTGCCTGATTTTGCATATTGGTAAAACTGCCATCGCGGGTAACACGCACCCGACCATTCAGGAAACTGTAAGAAAGTCGCAACTGAAAAGTATTCAAAGCATTGGCATCCAAGCCGTTGAGGTCTATATCTACTTCCAAATTTTCATCTACTTGCGACATCCAATAGCTTAGTTGGTTAGTGAGAAGCTCGCTCACGCTCCCCGCCGCCGATTGCCCAAAACCTGTAAATGAATTGGGTGGAGAAAGTTTGCGAAGCAGAATAAGGCTAAAAACCTGCCTGTTTAGCTCCGCATCGTCATTGGCAAGACGAGTTTTGAAGGCTGCCACACTATTGGAAAGAGAAATAGACTGCCCACCCGCTACAATCGTATTTGGGTAGTCAAAAAAGTTAATATCAAACTTAATTTCAGGGCTAAAAACTTCCCCTTTGAGGAGCAAATCTACCTGAATAGGGTAACGGCGTTTTAGTTCGGGGCTGTCATTGTCGGCACTTTCCAACATCGGGGCAAAAGACGCACGCTGAGTATAAGTAGCTTTGATGTTCATCATGCCCTTCAGTGGGTCGCCGCTCCAAGTGATGGTGCTGCCTGCCGCCACGCCAAACTCCTTATTAAATAAGTTTTGGAACGTAAAATTATAAGCCCCCTGCACAATCTCTACACTTCCAAACATCTCAAAATCGGCTTTTGTATCTACTTTCATGCTAATTTTCCCTCTTGCATTCCCTCTGATAATATCTCCCGTTTTCCTATCCAAAATAATTTCGGCAAAGGCATCGGGGGTAATTTCCACATTCATATTAATAAGCAATCGAGAGAGGTCAATTTTAGGATGTGCGGGCTTAAGTTTGACTTGTGCGGTATCCTTGTAGCGTTTTGGGCTAAACTCCACGTAGTTGATAAAATCTTTTTGCTCTACTGTAGAATATCCGTCAAAAGCCAGATACATTTTTGTCCCTTTTTCACTTTTTACATCGACATCTATGTTCAGATTAGCCCCTACACCTGCAATGGAGAGCGTGCCTGTTCCTATAGCTGTGCCATAGTAAAGTGCGTCATCTGTTGCTTTGGTATTCAATAGTTTAAATTTGGAAAATCTCCCTTTGAGGTCTAAAGAAAAATCTTGAAATCCTTTGTGGAAAATGCTGCCATCTAAAAAAGCGAGGCTTCTTTGGTCGTCCCTCATTCTAAATCTTTTAAAGGAAATTCTGTCTTTGAGCATATACACGCGGTCGCTAAACGTATAAGTAGTTCCTAAGTAATTGATAGTGAACTTCCCACGTCTGATAAAAGCACTTCCCTCCACTACGGGAGATGCTAATTTGCCTGTAATTTTGAGTTCTCCTTTGGCTGTACCACCGAAGCCAGATGCAATATCAGCAAGAAATGGCTCTAAAATATTTACCTCCAACTCATTTAGCTCTGCTTTTAGGTCAAGCGGGCTTTCTATTTTATCGGGGGTGAAAGTTCCTTTGCAAAGCAGAGTTTTCTTGCCATCTCTTTCTATGTCTGTACTGATAATCATTGCCTTAGTAGGCGTATCCCAAGTGCTTGTGCTGATAATATTGCCAATCAGAAAATTATCAAGGCTTAGGTCATTTATTTTTAACTCATTTTCTATTTTGAGTTTATCGCGGTCATACAAGCCTTGCAAGGCAGCAAAGCCGTTTAGCTCTCCGCCAAGTTTGAAGCCCAAAAACTCGCTAAATATATCTAATTCTAAGTTTTTGATATTAATATTGAGTTTTTTGTTTCCATCTTCGGAGATATTACCTACTGCCGAAACAGAATCTTCCCCATTTGTAAAAGTAATATTCTGCAGGCTGATTTCCTTCCCCTGAATCATTACCTGACTACCTTCGGGGGTCTGCCAAAGTTCCCCTATCAACTGCAATTTGGAGGATTCGATACCAAGCAAATAGGTCTGATTTGGCAAGAATTTGATGCTGCCTTTTGTATCTATGGAGTTTGTAGTTTCGCTCTGATGTATGAAAACTCCGTATTTGAGCATAAAATCTGTGAGTTCGGCATTTAGCTGCAAATTATCCGTATCGATGATTAATTCATTTTTTTCATCTAATACGAATTGATGTTTTGAGGAAATCTTGACACTTCCTTCCACGCCCGTACTATCCTGCATCTTAGAGGTACTTACATTGAGTTCGTTGTAATAAAACTCCAACTTGTTGTAAATCAGAGAATCTATTTTGGTTTTGAGCGTCATGCCAGAGCGAGAGCCATAAAAAAAATCGCCATTAATTTTAGCATTCTGGTTTAATTTGGCATCTACCTGAAAAAACTCAAAAATAGGATTGATATTTTTGAGCCAAAACTCATACTTAAAATTAGCGGGCTTCGGAGCGGGCAAAGATGGTGTAAAACCTTTTTGTTTTTGGGCATAGTATTGATTTGTTTTTAGCATATTTCTTTCAAAATGAAGTAGATACTCCTCTGCCAATTCAGCCACATGGCTTATGGTTTCTCCCACACTGAAATCGCCTTCGGCAGTAAAATTGACCAAAGAGGAGCCTAAAGCCAGCCGCCTTTTATCTTTGCTAATGACCTTATCTACCAAAATGAAGTAATCCATGTCTAACTTTCTGTCCTCTATCTTCAAATCAAAATGATTCACATTGACAGTGCCTTCCAACCTATCTAAGTCTAATCCTTTCAGATTAACGAGCATATTCGTTTTCAGAAAAGTGGGCTTAGTTGCCATGTTTATTTTGTGCAGTAAAGATTTTTCTACTTGCCCGTTAAAGATGATGGTGCTGTCTTTTAAGTTGATATTTCCATCTCCTTGGAAAACAAAATTGGAGTCTTTGACAGAAATTTTACCCTCAAATAGGCTTTTACTTAGCTTGGCATCGAGGTCTATATTTTGGTAGTCGTAGCCGTACACGCCAAAGCGAGCAATTTGCGAGTCTATATCTACTTCCGCCGTAGAAGGTGTAAAACCTTTGCCTTTGATAAATCCCTTGAAATCAATTTTTTGTAGAATTTTTGGAATAAAAAGCAATTCGCCCAAATCAAAATTTTTAGTGCTTATTTTACCTTCGTAAGTATTTTTGCTATTCCCCAAACTAAGGTGAATATTATCCGTACCTAAATAGCCCAAGCCCGTATCAAAATCCCCATGAGCTACAAAGTCGTAGTAAAACCCTTGCAACTCGCTGCTAAATTTCACCAAGCCAAATTTCTCTACCCGATTGTACTGGTCTGAGGAAAGATATTGCCTAATATCGGGCAGGAAAACTTGAGAACTGTTCAAATCGTAATCTATAAAAGTTTCCTCTATATCGGGTAAGCCTTCCATCGCCACATTGCCTTGCAAACGGCTCTGCTTCCCAAACCTTAAATCTAATTTTTTTGCTTTAAAATCCGCTACTGTACCACTAATAATGCCGCTTACCAAAAGCGTTTCTTTCCACTGCCCCAAACTTGGTGCAAAAAAAGCAAGGTCTGTATAGGTAACTCTGCTGTCTTTTAGCTTGGCATGAATGCGAATTTTGTTGTTAAAATCAGAAAAATCGCCCATGTCATTGTAGCGAAAAACCAAAGAATCCCTTACGATACTATGACCAATATTGGCGTATAATTTTTGAAAATTCATGCTTTTGTCGCAGAGCCTAAAAAAAGTGCGAAGTTCGTGAATAGGGAAATTAATAGCGGGGTCTATGGCAGAAAGTGTGTTTACCTTCACCTCTATAGTATCATTGGCAACTAAGAAATTCTCAATTTCACCCTCAATGCTATCCAACTGAAAGTGAAAATAATCAAACTCATTTTTGCCCAAAGAATCTGAATAAATGTCTTGATAACTAAAATGCGTGCCTTGCAAATATGCCTCATGGATAATGAATTTGACAGAGGACAGGGTAGTATCGGGGGGGGCACCAGAGCCAAAAGCATCAATCCATGCCTGAATATTTAGGGTAGAATCTTTGGCATTATTAATCAGGTTTACATCACCCGCTATTACGCCTACTTGGTCTAAAACAATATCTTTTCGCTGCAAAAAACCAATCAGGCTGTAGTTCACCACCAATTCTTTTACGGCAATCATGGTGTTTTTCTTGTGGTCTTTGATGAGTACATTTTTCAGCACTGCCTCGTCAAGCCATCGGATAGATACTTTTTCTACCGAAGACTCAAAGCCTGTTATTTCTGTGAGGTAGTCAGTAACGTGCCTTGCCAAATAGGTTTGCACCACAGAAAGTTGCAGCAAGCCCAAAATAGTAAGTATAATTCCCAAAATTGTAGCATTTACTTTTCCAAGTCTTTTGACCCATTTTAGGAAAGTGCTTTCTACTTTTTTGACTACTACCATAGTAGTTTCTACTGCTTTTTCAGCAGATTCTTCTACCTGATGTACTATTTTTTTTATTTCTTCTTCTGGCTTCAATGCTTCTCAAATTTAGAAAATTTTATCTTAATTTTACCAATCCCCACTCGAACCGCCCCCGCCCGAATCTCCTCCTCCAAAGCTACTATCGGAAGATGAAGTATCTGAACTACTTGAGGAGTCGTCAGAAGAGAAGGAAGACGCATTCGAATTTTTATGCAATTCTCCCATGACCATATTTCTCCCTTGAATATTATCAACATCATTATCTAAGGTGCTATCAGTTGTGTGTGTTGCGTATTTTTTCGGTTTCCTCAGCCACTTGTATAACTTCATACAAATAAATAAAAAAATACCTACGTATGCTACATCAAAGCATAAGTCGAAAAAAGAATATTCACTTTCGCTATTTGCTGTCCCGCTTCCCGCATTGGGCTGTGTAGCATTTGCTGTGGGCTGTGGCAAAACTGATGTTTCTTTTTGTGCTAATTCCATCAGGTAAGCAATAGCCTCGTCAAAACCTTGATAAAAATTGCCATTTTTGAAGTTAGGGCGTAAGTAATTGTCTATCACTTTGGTAGTTTCCGTAGCAGGTATTATTTTTTCCAAACCATAGCCAACCTCTATGCGTACTTTTCTCTCTTTCACGGCAAGCAAAATGAGCAAGCCATTATTTTTTTCCTTCTGCCCGATGCCCCATGTTTTGAACCATTCGTTGGTAAGTTTCTCCAAATTATTGCCTTGCAAAGAAGGAATAATCACAATGGCAAACTGGTGAGAAGTTGCTTTTTCGTACTGTTTCAGTTTTTCTTCTAAACGTTGTTCATCGCTTGCCGACAGCACTTCTGCATAATCATTGGCAAAAGAAGCTGGCTCTGGGCGAGGCTTAACGAGAGAGTTTTGGGCAAAAATGGAGGTGCTTGCCCAAAAGTACCATACGACCAAGAAGTATTGTTTCATCTGTGATAGGCATTAGTCATTTTTTTGAAACTAAAAGAAATTATCCGCTTCGTAAAGTTAAGAAAAAAAGGATAAATGCCTTAAAAAAATCAATATTTTAGATAGCCAAAAATAAATTTAGGTACTTTTCATTGCTGCTTGTATGCTGTCAATTTGGGCTAAGTGCCTAGTAATGTGGTTTATAAAAAACTGAAAAGTATCACCTAATTTAAGTTTGATTAAACTTGTGATGGAGATTTCAATCTTCACCTTGTTCAAACTCACCTTCCTCGACCTATTTAGCAAGTCCAAAAGTTTCATTTGCTGCTGATAGGATTTTTCGATAACGCCTTTGTCGAGTTTGGCATTTAAGGGATTTTTGTCCTTAAAGGTCTTCATCTTGTTTAGCTTTGCTTTGGGCAACATACTATCTGCAAAATAGCCACCTAAAAGTCCGCTCTTAAATTGGGCTTCGCTCTTTGTGCTGGATTCTTTGATTTTGCTTTCAATTTTAGGTAAATAAAAATCGCCGTACAAATTCAAATGCTCCAAACATTCCAAAATGTTCCACGAAGTTGGGCTTACTTTCCACGTCAGGGTATCCAAATCATAACTTTTGAGTTTTTCAACTCGGTTGCTGATTTGCCTTGTTTGCTCTATGAGGGATTGGATTAAATCTTCTGTTTGCATATTATTTAAAATTTTATGCAAATATCCTTAAATCAATTTTCATAAATCTTGATTGAAGTCAAGACTTTTTTAATCTTGATAAAGTTTCAGCACTCATTCTTAAATAATTGGCAATGTGCCTATTAGGGATTTCCTGAAAAAGTTGCGGGCTTCTTTTCAAAACCCTTTGGTATCTTTCTTTGGGCGAATTTGTCAATATATCTACCTCCCGCTCAATTTGTTGGACGAGCAAGTTTTCGAGGATTTTTATCCATAAAATTCTGTTGCTTTCTGTTTTTAAAAAGTGGTCTATTTGCGATTTGCTGATGACCCTGATGACTGTCTTTTTGATTGCTTGAATGAAAAAGTCGGAAGGCTTGCCCGTCAGAAAAGAGTCTAAAGAAACAATTAGGTTTTCTCTGTATCCGAACCTGATAATTCGCTCCTCGCAATCGTCCAAAATAAAAACCCTCAAGCTACCGCTCTCCACGTAATAGACGTTTGTATCGATGCTTCCTTGTACTTTCAGAAATTCATTTCTTTCAATACAAATCGTTTTTTCTGAAAGTGCTATGATTTCTCTCATTTTAGGGCTTTTTTTATAAACAACGTAAGTTGCGTTTGCCATTATTTTGGTCTGCACCGCAGGTCTGGGGCGACCCCGTCTGACCTGCATCTTAAGGTGTTTTAAACGGTCAGACCTGCGGTACAGACCGTCTTGTGCAAACTAATTTTCCTTGACCATTTTTTTGCTTATTTGCAGTTTTTGGGTATCTCCACTAATGACTAATATATACAAACCGCTTGGCAAATTGCCCAAGTCAATCTCTGTTTTTAGATAAGAAGTCTTAGCCCTACTTTGTTCATAAACTTTCCTTCCAGTCATATCAAAAACAGTCATTTGCAAGTTAGTTGCTTCCTTGAGTTTGCCTTCGAGGGTAAACCTATCTTTGCTCGGATTGGGGTAGAGTTGAAAATCATAGTTTTCTACCTCAGTTTGTGCAGAAAGGACTACTGACGGGCGCACTGATATTGTTTCTGAAAACCCACTTTGCACACCAGAAAAAGTATTGATGGTTTTGATACGAAAATAATAGGTTATGCCGTTGCTCAAGCCTTCTACTTTGAAACTTCCCTTGCTGGTGCTACCTACCAATCTTTGTGGCGTATTTGCCGAATACATATATATTTCATAGGTAATATTTTTATCTTCGGTGCTGCTCCATGTCAAAGTTACACTTTTATTTTCCGCTTGTGCCGTCAAAACGGGTACGAGTGGAACTCTTACGACTTGGTTAAAAGTCCAGTCGTTTAGCCCTGCAAAAACATTCCTTTTTACGTCTGTAAAAGTGCCTTGCGCCAATTTAACAGTAATGGTTTTATCCTTTGCAAATACTGCATTGTCGATAAAAACTATCTCGTTAGTAACACTAACTTTGCTACTTCTTACATCAATAGTTTGCTTGAGTGCGCCATCTTCCAAGAGCAGTATTTCGCCAATGCCTTTGACTACTTTTTCATTGAACGACAAAAATAATTTTTTGGTGGTAGGTACATCTTTTGCATTATTTTCAGGGGAGAGGCTCACAATAAAAGGGGCTTCCATGTCCTCTACTACTTTTGTTTTTACCGAATTGGTAATGATGGGCGGATTAAAGTCAAAGTAAATGCCCGAACGATTGACGATTTCATTGCCCACGATTACGTTTGCCTTCGGCTTGATACGGAAAGTAAAAAAGCCAATGCTGCCCAGTTCGTTATCTCTTTTTGGAGGGAGATTGATATTTTCAAAGTGCCAAACTGCCTGATTGCCTGTGAGTAAGAAGTTAAATGTATGGCTTGCCCCTAAGATTTCTATGGTGCTAAAATCCAAGAAATTAGACAAGGTATCTCTGACTTCTACCCGAATTGCCTCAGCAGTGCCTTCGTTCTGAAAGCGAACAGTATAAGTCAAAAACTCCCTATCTGCTACAAACTCAGGGCTGATATTCCCCGCAGGACTCACCTGCTTATCGTTAGGGTCGTAGGAATTTCTCACAATCATGCAGTGATTGTTGTCATTGTTGTCTGGTACATCATCTTGGAAAATGACTTCTCCTTCATTCATATTGATACTGGTATGCGCATAAATACGAGTCTGTCCCAAGATAAAATCCTCTCTTACAGGTACTTTCAAATGAACTAAAAATACCCCGTATTCTCCCGCTTGTAGGTTTTCATAGCGATACACCAAATTATTGCCATTGATGAATACAGGTGCATTGCCATAAAGTGTTTGTATATATTCCAATCTTTCATCAAAAGTAAAAGCAATGTTCCCACTTTGAGGTTTGTCGCCTCTGTTTTGGTAAAAAATGTAATAGTAGGTATTAAAACCGGGGCGAGCAGACCCGTTCCATGTATAAATAGCTACATCTTTAGTAGGCTTCCCTACCAAGCCAAAGTCTTTACCAGCAAGCCAGCCTATTTGATTACCAGTATAATTAATAGGATTGGAAGAAGTAAAGTTAGGAGGCAAAAGCGGAGCAATGGTATAATTGCCATTCGAGTAGGCATCATATTCCCCTTTTGCATTGGAATAGGCATAGCGAAAATCATTGAGTTTTACCAAGGCATTTGCCCTTATTGGTTCATTGGCATCGCGAACTCCGTTGTTATTTTCATCAAAATACACGATATTTTTGCCCCGAACCGTAATTTTGAAAGTGCGGCTTGTGCTTGTATTGCTATTGGGTGGCACATTTGAACCGTCATCTTTCAGTACCACAGTAACATTGGCTGTTCCCAATGCTTGGGGGGCAACAGCATAAATTAGCCTGCCATTGGCATCAAGAAAAGGCTGAACCGTAAATAGGGCATTGTTATCATTGCTTACCTCAAAGGTTAAAACTTGGACAAGTTCTGGCTCGCCATCTTCGATATGAATGGCAAAATTCTCCCTACTTACTGCCCCGTCTGTATTATAGTTCAATATTTCAAAAGGCGTATTGTACCAATAATTGTAATAGTAGTACTGTACATTTTCCGAGTAATAGTAATACTGCCCCTCCCGATTGAGGGAAAAAGTAGGTGCAAGATTGATAGGGGTGATATGGATAGTAAATTTTTTAAGTTCACTTTTATTGACATTAGGTAGCGCAGTTGCTCCGTCATCTACCAAGACTACACTCACCTCTACTGTTCCGTTGGCATTGGGCTTGGCAGCAAAAGTCAATGTGCCATCTGCCTGAATAGTAGGTTGTTGCGAAAATAAATCATTCTTATCGTTGGTAACTACAAAACCCAACCCCTGTGCAATTTCGGGGTCGCCATCATCTATATTGGTGGCAAAATTTGCGATAGTTTGTAATCCTGAATTTTCATTCACCGTAATAGCTGTTCCCAAGTCAAAAGTAGGAGCATCATTCAAGGGATTAAAAATGGTAATCGTGAAAGTTTGGGGTGCAGTCTGATTGACGTTAGGCATCACATTAGAACCGTTATCTTTTAGCAAGATGGTAACAGTAGCTTTCCCATTGCTCACTGTATTTTTTGGTGTAAAAGTCAGCGTTCCATTAGGGTTTAGGGCGGGCTGCACCTCAAAAATAGCATTGTTGTCGTTGGTGAGTTCAAAAGTCAAAACTTGGGTAAGTTCGGGGTCGCCATCATCTATATTTTTTGCCCAAGCCCCAAAAGATTGAGCATTTACAGATGTACTATTTTGGTTACTTTGAATAGAAATATTATCTCCTTTTGCAAAAATAGGTACGTCATTGATTGCATTGACCGTAATACTAAAGCTTTGATTGGCAGACACATTGACGTTAGGTAGCGTACCTAATCCATTGTCTTTCAGGCGAATAGAAATATTGGCTACGCCATTGGCATTAGGCGCAGAAGTATAGGTCAAAGTCCCATTTTCGCTAATGGCAGGGGGGACTGAAAATAAATTAGGATTAGAATTGCTAACAATTTCAAAGGTAAGTTGCTGATTCAGCGAAGGATCTCCATCATCTATGCCTGTAGCCCAAGCTGTAATACTCTGTGCGCCCGCATCTTCCAATACCAATTGGTCTGCACCCTTGGTAAAAACAGGGGCTTGGTTATTGGTATTGACTACGGAAATGGTAAAGTTCTGCACCGCACTTTCATTGACATTGGGCAGTACACTGCTGCCATCATCAGTGAGCATGACGGTAAGATTTGCCAGCCCTAACTGCCCTGCGGCAGGGGTAAAAGTCAAGTCCCCCGAAGGAGAAATGGCGGGCTGCACACTAAACAGTGCCGCATTGTCATTGGTGAGCGTAAAACTCAATACTTGGGTAATTTCGGGATCGCCATCACTCACAGCCGTAGCCCAAGCGGTAAAGCTCTGATTGCCTGCATTGATTTGGACATTGGGGTTGCTTCCTTTGGTGAAAATCGGTGCATCATTGACCGCAGTAACGGTAACTAAAAAAGTCTTGGTAATAGTGGCAACGCCATCATTGACATTGACACTGATGGTGGCTGTGCCATTGGCATCGGCTAGGGAAGTAAAGTTCAATGTCCCTGTGGTATTTGGGCTGGTGTAGGTAATGGTAGGGTTAGCCACTAAAGCTGTATTATCCGAAGTGGCGGTAATGGTGAGGGTTTGACCTCCTTCTCCGCCATCAGTAATGCCCAAAAGGTTCACCGTTTGCAAACCCGCATCTTCTTGAATGTTTAATGGGGAAAGGGCGGAGAGGGTAGGGGGGAAAGAAAGAGGTGTATATAACAACACACTTACATTGGCACTAAAAGCATTCGTACTGGCAATGTCAGCTTTCCCATCCCCATTGAAGTCTCCAATAGCAACAGACCAAGGATTAGTACCCACTGCGACTGTAGTCGTTCCTGAGAACCCGCCCAAGCCATCCCCTAAGCGAATGCTTACATTATTGCTACTGCTATTCCAATTCGCAGTCGCAAAGTCTGCCTTCCCATCTCCATTAAAATCGCCAATAGCCACTGAGCGAGGACCAGTACCCACTGAGACTGTAGTCGTTCCAGAGAACCCACCCAAGCCATCACCTAAGCGAATACTTACATTAGCACTACCTATATTTGCAGTGGCAAAGTCTGCTTTCCCGTCCCCATTAAAATCTCCAATAGCAACTGAACAGGGTTGTATACCCACTGCGACTGTAGTCGTTCCTGTGAACCCGCCCAAGCCATTGCCTAAGCGAATACTTACATTACCACTATTCTCATTTGCAGTTGCCAAGTCTGCCTTCCCATCTCCATTGAAATCCCCAATAGCAATGGATTGAGGACTAGCACCTACTGCTACCGTAGCTGTTCCAGAGAAACCTCCCAAGCCATCACCTAAGCGAATACTTACATTGTTACTACCCCAATTTGTTGTCGCCAAGTCAGCCCTCCCATCTCCATTGAAATCTCCAATTACTACTGAATAAGTATCATTACCTACTGCGACCGTAGTTGTTCCAGAGAACCCGCCCAAGCCATCCCCCAAGCGAATACTTACAGTACTACTAGAAAAATTATTATTCGCAGTTGCCAAGTCTGCCTTCCCATCTCCATTAAAATCCCCAATAGCAACTGATTGAGGATTACTACCCACTGCTACTGTAGTTGTTCCAGAGAACCCGCCCATACCGTCGCCTAAGCGAATGCTTACATTATTGCTACCGTAATTCGCAGCCGCAAAGTCCGCCTTCCCATCTCCATTGAAATCTCCAATAGCGACTGACCGAGGATTGAAATTATTTGTTGCATAGTCTGTTTTAGTATAGTTAGGCATGAGATTAGGCGTATTGGTAACTGTAAACTGCCTTGTGGTAGTGCCTATGATAGTTTCCATAGAGCTTGCCTGTAAACCTGTGATTTTGTCCTGCACTATGATAGGCGTAACCGAAGTAGCTCCTGCGGGTACAGTTACCGTCAGCGAAGTAGCACTTCCCGCTGTAGGTGTTACCTTTATCGCCCCAAAATATACACTGTTATTAGCAGCAGTAGCATTAAAGTTTGTGCCTGTGATAGTTACTGTAGTGCCTACTACGCCCGAAGTAGGGGTGAAGGAACTAATAGAAGGCACTTGCCCTTGTGCAGTATTTACCAAAAATAGAAAAAAGAGAAAAGCTACTAAAAGTTGGACTTGTCGGCTTAGGTATTTGTTTTTCATGGGGGTTATTTGATTTATAGTGAACGAAATAAAGTTGCAATGTTAAGAAAAACTTTTATGAAATAAGTAGGACTCGTTCATAAAAAATAGAGAAATCGCCTCAAAAGTTTAATTTTGTGCTACAAAGAAAGATAAACTTATGGATAATTCCCCAAAAATAAAGGAGTGCTATAAAAAAATTTGACGTACTTTAAACCTTCGTTGGTGTGTTTTGTCAAATAGTCAAAACATTATCAAGTAGAGCATGGTACAATTACAAAATCAGTCTGTCCCGAAGCAAGCAAGCGGGGCGTTATCCCAAAAAAGGTCAGTAAAAACAAATTTGGAAGAGCTGGACGACAAAGAACTCATTGCCCGCTTTAAGGAAGCAGACACAAGGAATTATGCCTTTAACCTCTTGGTCAGGAAATACCAGGAGCGCATTTATCATCATGTCCGCAAGATGGTGATAGACCATGACGATACGGACGACCTCACACAGGAAATATTCATTAAGGCTTGGAAGGGGTTGGAGAATTTTCGGGAGGAATCACAACTGTTTACATGGCTCTACCGCATCGCAAGCAATGAATGTATTACCTTTTTGGAAAAGAAAAAGCGTAGGTTTTTTCTGCCCATCCATGATGTAAAAAAAGAACTTCTGGGAAAACTAAATAGCATCACTTCCAATAAATCTATGCACGTTACAGGGGAAGAAATCGAGCTAAAGTTACAAAAAGCAATTTTGCAACTACCTGATAAACAGCGATTAGTATTTAATATGAAATATTTTGACGACATTACCTACGAGCAGATGTCGGAGGTGCTTGGGACTTCGGTAGGTGCGCTCAAAGCCTCCTATCACCATGCCGTTAAAAAAATTGAAGAAAGTCTGAACCAAGAATAAAAAGAAAAAAGCAATGAAAAAGCAAATTAAGTTAGAAGAACTCAATAAGAATAATGATTTTTTTGATGCTCCGAAAGGCTATTTTGAAGGGCTGCCGCAGCAAATTCAGAAACGCATACAACAACCCAAAAAACAAGCCGTTTGGCAGTTTGGTTTTAGCCCGAAATATGCGTTGGCTATAGCATCTTTCGCTATTTTATTGATAGTAGGCGGGAAGTTTCTATTTTCTACCCAGAATAGTGAGCAGCAGATACTTTCTGAGATTTCCGAACAGCAAATACGGCAATATCTCTTGCAAGATGATGTGCAAGAGCATGATTTGATGGATTTATATCTTGAAACTACAAAAGGGCAAGAAAAAAGTGAGGAGGCAATCATCACTGATGAAATTTTGGAAACAGAAATTGACATTGATGATATAGAGGAATTGCTTTAGAGAATGATGAATTATAAATTATGAATTATAAATTATGAGTTATGAATTATAAATTATGAGTTATGAATTATGAGTTGTCTTGTCCTAAAATAGGTTGACTTCTTTTAGAAAAGATAACTATTTAACAACTATTTAACTATTTAACTATTTAACTATTTAACTATTTAACTATTTAACTATTTAACTATTTAACTATTTAACTATTTAACTATTTAACTATTTAACATTTAACCCTTCAAAGCACAAAATAAATGAAAAAAATATTACTAATTATTACATTCCTATTGGTAGGTTATTCGACTTGGGCGCAGCCACAAGGCAAAGATAGAATAGAGGCGGCAAAAATTGGGCTGATAACACAACAACTTGGGCTTACGAGCGAGCAGTCCAAACAGTTCTGGCCTGTCTATAACAAGTATTCCGAAGAAATGCAGATTCTTCGCTCTCAGCAGAGAGAAATTCGGAAGGGCTTTCAGACCAAAACTGATGAGCAGTTGCGCAAAGACCTCGATAAGGTCATGGAAATCAAAGAAAAAGAAGTGGCTACTGAAAAAAAGTACATCCAAGAGTTTCTCAAAGTCATCAATATCAGGCAGGTAGCAATGCTCTACAAGGCGGAAACTATGTTCAAAGCCATGCTACTTAAGCGACTTACAAAGCGAGATAACAAAAAAGAGGAAGATATATTAGACGAAATAGACGATTAGTAAAAACCTACAAGGTCTTTTAAGTCCCTTGTAGGCTTTTTAGTAACTTTGGCAAAGCTCTATCACTTTGTCAAAGTTATATTTTTTTAAAATTCACTTACTCTTCGTTTTTCATTGGTGTTTGTAACACCTTCACGAACAAGTAACCTGTAATCACTGTTACAAGCACTTGTACTATTATCATCATTAAAAGTGCAGTTGTAGTCATATTTTTTATGTGATTAATTTTTTATAAAACTTTCCCCGTTTTTTTCCTTCTATCGTATGCAATATAGATAATAAGTGCAATAAAAGTGAATGCTGATAAAAGCAGCAAACGCCCTATATTGATAAAGAACATATTATTCTCCAATTTTGCAATTGCAGCAGCATCAGTTGCCTGAGCTATTTGCTCTTTGAGTCCTTTGTTCATAATCTGTGCAATGATAGAACCGTTGTCCAAATTCCAACCATTTCCGCTAAATAAGCCTGAAATAGCTCCGCCCCAATCGCCACCTACAGGAGAGCAGAAAGAGGTAATAAAGACCACAAGCAAGAGCATGGGTGTAATGTATTTGATGACAAAGCGGTAAAATTCAGGGACTTTGATGTCTGCTCCCATGTTTATCTCTTTCCAGCCCTTGTCCAAGCCAAAAATCCACGAGAACAAAATCACTTCCGCTAAGGCAAAAACTACCAAAGACACCGTTCCCGCCCAATAATCGTACTCGCCAAAAACACCTTCGTTGTAAAAGAAAACCGTTGGCAAACCTAATACGGTAGTGAACAGGCCAAATGACCATGCTGCTTTCTCTCTGCCCCATTGAAACTCGTCTTGCATGAAACCCATCCAAGGCGTACCCATCGCAAGCGAAGAGGTAATACCCGCAAAAAATAGCAAGCCAAACCACATGACACCTGCCGCTGCCGAGAAGAAACTGCCCCACTGCTCAAACAAATAAGGCATTGTTTGGAAAGCCATGGCAAAGCCTGCTTTTTCTTTTACCCACTCCAAGCCCAAATAGCCTGCTGCAATAGGAATCACTATAGATGCACCCAAAACAATTTCTACAAAACCGTTCATCCAACCTGCCGACATTGCATTGAGGGCTACATCATCTTTGGAACGCACATAAGAGGCGTAGCAGTGAATAGTCCCCATGCCCACAGAAAGCGTGAAAAATATCTGTCCTGCTGCTGCCAGCCATACTTTTGGGTTTGCCAAAGAATCAAACTGTGGATTCCATAGATAATTAAGCCCCAAGATAGAATCACAATCGGTACAGCCCGCAGGTGCGCCCGAAGTTCCCAATGTTACCCCTCTGATAGCCAAGATGATTCCGAACAAGATAAGCAAAGGCATGCCTATTTTGGATGCCACCTCTACGCCGCCCTGCAAACCACGAGAAAGAATATACGTGTTCATGGTTACGCAAATAAGGTAAAAAATGACCGCCTCGTAAGGGATTCCCGTAGTAGATACGGTTATATCTGTATAATCAGCAAAAAATTGGGCTACTTCAGATTGAGTTTTGCCATCGAAAGTGCCAAATAAGGAGTGAAACACATACGAAAGAGTCCAAGATTCTATATAGCAATAGTAGGACGCTACGGCTATGTTAGTAAAAATACCAAACGTACCAATATACTTCCAGAAATGACGTTTGGTGTCCATTTCCTGCACGATGAAAGGCGTAGAATGATGCCCAAATCTGCCTCCAAAACGCCCCATAGACCACTCTATCCACAAAAGAGGAATGCCCATCAGCAGAAAGCAGACTAAATACGGAATAATAAACGCACCGCCACCATTTTGGATTGCCTGCATAGGGAAACGCAAAAAGTTACCCAAACCCACTGCATTGCCCGCCATAGCGAGAATCAGCCCGATGCGTGACCCCCAAGATTCTTTATTTGCACTCATAAGTTGTAAATTATATGGTTTATAATGATTAGAATTTTTTTAAATCTCGACAAACAAATATTGCAAAGATGAAATCTCATAGTGCAAAAGAACCATATTTTTAATATTATACAAGATTTTGCCCTATCTTTTTTTGATTATCGTATATTTTGTTACTTTTAGGGCAATCAAACCTTGTAGATAGCTTATGAATGAAAAAAATGAGAGTAACAAACTGCCTTGGCACCTTAATGCTACAGCCGTGCTTTTTGGGCTGATACTGCTATTTTATGTCTTAGAAATAGGAGCGACCATTCTTATCCCTATTACGTTTGCCTTCATCTTTTCGCTTTTCCTTTATCCGCTTTGCAGGAAGTTAGAAAGCTATGGACTGCCGAGAGGCTTGGCTATTTTTTCTTGCTTGCTCATTGTAGTTGGCATTTTATACTTGGTTTTTTGGCTTATTTATGAAAACATTGTTTCCTTCTCTGCCGATTTGCCCCGTATGCAGGAGCGTGGGCAGGAGTTGGTTTCTGTCCTTCAAAAATTCATAGAAGATACTTTCAAACTTACCTCAGAAAAGCAAATAGACTGGCTCAGGCAAAACCTTCGCAGCTTTGCGAACACAGGCGGACAGATGCTCAATGGCATTCTCAACGGCATGACGACTTTCCTCGCCCAAATCTTGCTCATTCCCGTTTATACTTTCTTCATGCTGCTCTATCGCCAAGTTTTCAAAGGCTTTTTAGACAGGGTATTCGATATAGCCCACCACGAAAAAGTGGGGCTTGTTCTCAACCAAATCCAAACAGTTATCCAAAAATACATTGTAGGTTTGATTACGGTTGTTTCCATCATCGCTGTCCTTAATATCATAGGTTTGGTAGCTATTGGCATCAAACACGCCGTATTTTTTGGCGTTCTTGCTGCATTCCTCACCATTATTCCTTACGTAGGCATTTTTATTGGTTCTATGCTGCCCATTTTCTATGCCTTAGCCATGACCGATAGTCTTTTGTACCCTTTGGCGGTTTTCCTTTGGTTTCAGGTCGTGCAGATGCTCGAAGGCAATGTAGTTACCCCTAACGTAGTAGGTTCGCAGGTGAGTATCAACCCCTTAGTAGCGATGCTTGCCTTGCTTGTTGGCGGTAGCGTTTGGGGAATAGCAGGCATGATTCTCTTTGTTCCGCTTACCGCAATGGTCAAAGTTATCTTTGACAATGTGCCTGAACTTGCGCCTTTTGGCTTCCTACTCAGCGAAGGAGAGCCGAAAGCAAAACCCGAAAATCCAAATAGTTTTTGGAAAAAATTAGTGTTTTGGAAAAGAAATAAGTAGCTGATGGAAACTATAGATACAAGCCAATTAGAAATCATACAAAAGGAATTAGCGCAAAAAGTAGTAATTTTTGAAAATGGACAAGGTTATATACCTGAAAATGAAGATATTATTTTTAGTTTAGATGTTCAGTATGTAGGCGAGCAAGCCTACGTTGCCTTAGACGTAATGCGGTGGAGTGGAGAACTTTTAGGCATATTTGGTAGCTTGCAAGTAGCGACTTTCTCTTATATTCCGCAGTTTTTTAGCTTTAGGGAAGCTCCAATACTTATCAATCTCATCAAAGCTGTGCAACAAAAAACAGGTTTCAAACCTGCCCTGCTCATCATAGACGGACATGGCATAGCGCACCCTCGCAGATTTGGTGTAGCTTGTTATGTAGGTATCGAAACTCAAATCCCCACTATCGGCTGTGCCAAAGAACCGCTATTGCGCTATGAGGGAAATCTGGGAAATGAAAGAGGAAGTTATATTCCTTTATTTCTTGAAAATGAGGAAGTTGGCAGCGTATTAAGAACGCAAAATGGCATAAAACCTGTTTTTGTAAGTGCGGGACATCTCACGAGTTTGGAAGTGGCTAATCAGGTAATACTAACACTTTCAACTACTTATCGGATTAGCGAGCCTTTGCGTAGAGCCGACCACGCCGCCAGATGCTACGCCAAAGGAGAAAGCCTACCCAATTTTTCTATTGTCTAAAAAAGTAAATATCGTCTGCTTTATTGATTTTTCTCCATTGGTTATTTAGTGGCAAAAAAATAATAAAAATGATAAAGCCCGAAAAAAATTGTAACTTTACAACTCATTAAAATACAAGTATATGATTATTGCCAACCCTATTTATGATGTAGTTTTCAAGCGACTAATGGAGAACGAGAAAGTAGCTAAGTTCTTCATTAGTACACTTTTGGAACAGGAAATAGTAGCTGTAGAGGTCAAGCCACAAGAATATACCTATAAAGGCGAATTGGAAACTCCTGAAGGTATCCAAGCCGCAGAAGAACGCATACGAGAAAGGTTTTCTATTTGGGTGTATAGGCTTGATTTCATTGCGACTATCAAAACCGAAACAGGCGAATACAAAAAGGTGCTGATAGAAATTCAAAAGGCAAAAAATCCTATTGATTTGATGCGTTTTCGCAACTATTTGGCAGAACAGTACAAAAAAGAAGATAAAATCAACCACAAAAATGTTATTTTGCCTATTACGACCATTTACATTTTAGGCTTCAAACTCCCTGAAATAGAAAGTCCTTGTATTAGAGTTAAAAGAGATTATATTGACCTCATAAACAAAACTACACTTACTCAAAAAAGTGAGTTTGTAGAGAAACTTACGCATGATTGTTTTGTGGTGCAAGTGGAACGCATTACAGACCGTTACCAAACTCGTTTGGACAAATTGTTAAGTGTTTTCGAACAACGTAATTTCACAGACGACAAAGAAATTACAAAAAGTTACAACTACGCCCTTGATTTAGAAGAAGTAAGGACAATAACCGAAATTTTGCATTATGTAGGCACAGACCCTAAAGAACGCAAACAGATAGAAAACGAACAAGAGGCTCGCAGAACTATCAATGCTATGTTAGAGGACTACCAAGAAAAAATAGCGGAAAGAGATAAAGCCTTGAGTGAAAAAGACCAAGAGTTAATTGCCTTGAAAGCACAAATTGCTGAACTTAAAAAGCAGTTTGGGGAACAAAAGTAAAAACGACATACAACTTGGATTTGCAAACTCTTTATCTATTTTTCTCCAAAACTTTCTTTTTCCAATAGACAAATCCTAAATTTGCGGGAAATAGAAATCAAAATCGTAAAATGAATATAGAACTCAACATTGGGGCTTGGTTGATGACATAGGTTTTTCAGAAAATAAATGCTATACGATTGATAAAATGCTTTCTGAATTTGATTGTTTTATTCAACTCAAAAGCATTTACAAAGCAGGTTTACAACTGCATAAATTAGGATTGGTTAAAATTGAAGCATTCGTTTTGATTTTAATTTCTATACGACAGATGAAGCTCCAAGTAATATTAAATAAATACGGAAGTACAAATATTCAATGTATTACTGATAATACTATTTCATAAGGGACAGAGATTGAAGTAGGGAAAGGGAAGCGCGGCTTTATAAATATACTTACTGCTTTTCACCAAAAAATAAATTATCAAAATGAGTAAAAAAAATATATCTGAAGGCATATCTTTAATCAGGGTTGAATATAAAAAAATTTTGGGAAATTCTTCACTGAAAGGTGAATACCATAATAATGTTGGGGACGTAAAAAAAACAAAGCAACATGCTTATCATAGAATCAAACGAAAACTTATATTCTCAGAACTTTGTGATGCGGTAGATTTTTTGGATAAAAATTTACCTATTCCATACAAAAATTTATTATTCGGTAATCCTTTACCCGATTCTTATGAAATTTTAGGAGATACTAATTTCTTCCCTTTTTTTTGGGAAAGTGGCAAAGAAAAATTTCCTATACCAAAATTTCAATCAGAAGTTAATTGGGTACTTATTGGTATCAGAAAGTATGCTTATCAAATAAATTTATTTTTAACTTATAAAGAACTGTATGAAAGAGAGTTACTCTTAGGAAATTACCAAGAGGCTGAGAAATATCTTGATAAAATTGAAAATGAAGTTTGTTTTTCTTTATGGACACTTGAAAACAGATTCTTGCTTAAAGAAATGAGCAACTCATCTATTGAAAGCAAAGAGTTTCTAAATTCTTTTAATGAAAGCAATAAATCAAAAACATACACCAAATTTTTGGCTCATTTTCTAAGTATTAAATCGGAAAAATCACTTTCTATCAACCGTTATTTTTCTGATTTACAGATTAGTCTTAATAATTTTAAAGGCGAACTTAGAAACGAATACATAGATTATTTCCATTTTAAGTTATCATATTTGAATAATATTAATTATGAACACTACCAAGCAGTTTTATTGATGGATTTTGGACATAGTATTATTGATAGATATTTAAGTTTATTAGGCGTTTTTGCAAATATACTAACACTGACTAATCAAGTCCAAGCAAATAAAGATATTACAGCAGCAGTAAATTATATTGCCAATAGAGTAAATTATCTATTACGTAAAGTAAATGACCCTATTCTATACAAATTGAAGTTATTTACAAGTAAAAAACTTTTTCCTGCATTTGATAGAGAAAGTAGCAAAGAAGAAATCAATGTTATTGATAAATATACAGTTGGTTTGTACCAAGAAACCGAAAAAGACTTAAAAAATTTACTTTCAAGTAAACCTAATCAATTTGATTTATATGTTTTATATGCCAAAACTCTCATTTATCAGAAAAAACAATTCCAACCTATTGGAAATTCTCAAAGTATTCAAAATAACATTTTAGAGAATGTCTATAAAGTGATTTCTGCAACAGGTAGTAGGCATCAAGCAGGACACAATCTACTTAATATTGCTAACAATATTTCAAGTAGTGTTTTGAGTTATGGGATAATGGATTTTGTTTATTTTCAAACAGAAGGAAAAAAAGAACGTGAACTGCTATCAAGATTAAGTTACAATTATGCAAATCCGATTATTAGTGAAATTTATCCTCATGATGAGGCTAAGTTAAAATACTTAAACTTATTACAAAGTAAGTTTCCTGATTCTATTACTATTCAATTTTTCAAAAGCAAATTGAATGATATAGACAGTTTAAGGCTTTTTGAGAATAAAATCCCTGATGCTAAATTCAAAACTGAATATGCAAAAAAACTACAATTAAGTGGCAAATATGGAGATGCTGCCAAAATTTGGGAGGAGCTAATTACCAGCCATTCAGATACAACACCCATTTGGGAAGTTGCTATTAGAAACTTATATGTTTGCTATGAGAATTTAAACTGTTACGATGAGTGTATAAAATTATATGTAGATAGTTTTATGCAAAACCCGTTTATTGTAGAACAAATAGAAACTGAATCTTTACGTAAGAAAATTACTAAAAATGCTTTTAGAAATGTATCCATTAATATCAATCTACCAATATTTTTCACACTTATTGGGGCAGATGAAACAGAAACACATATTGCTTTTGAACAGTTTAATATGAGTTTAGGAATTGAAAAGCCAAGTAATTTATTTTCTAAATTTGATAACTTTGAAAAAGAGAAAATACTTTTCTATCTTAAATTCACTTGTAGTCCTGAGACACTTAGACATTCCCCTTTTATTTTAAATTCAAAAGAAAGATTAGAAGAAAGATTAGCTATTTCGCAGTTTCTAAAAAATATAGATATTGAGGATAAGCAGTTTTATGATGATGAAATTAGGGATATTCAGAATATTCTCATTATCCAAAAAGGTTTAATTGAACTTGATGAAAGTAAGATTTATGTCAATGAACAAGGTATTATTAATAATGAGTTGAAAGATTACGAAGCTATTTTTACAAGATTTAAGTCTATTTCAAAAATTGCAGAAAAAAATAGAATTTTGGTGTTTGACTTAAGAGGAAACATTACAACAGTGAATTATAATGAACAAGATAGGTCAAAAGAAACTAAATACTCATCAAATCCAGTTTTTGATATTTACTTAGAACTGTTTGAAGCTATAAAAGATAAATTCTTATACAGTAAGTTTGGAATTGTAACCTATTTAAGCACAAGAATTAGGCATGGTGTTTTGATAGGAGAAATACGCCCTATTTTTGAAAAACATCATTTAATAACATTAAAAGAAGGTAATGCATCAAAATATAGAGATAACCCTCATTGGAATAGAATATACATAAATGCTCCAAGTAGTATAAAAGAGCAAATTCAACATCTTCTTAAAGATTTTTCAAGCTTAGTAGATGGTTTGCTTTTCGACTTAATAAAAAAATATTTACAAGTTTATTCAGCAGCCAATGAAGATGGTTGGTTTGATTATGATTTTCTTGATAAAGAACTATTATTACATTCTATAAAATCTATTAGTGCTAAAAATTTCAATGATTTTTCCCAACAAGCGTTTAATATATTGTGGGAAAGGACAGATGAAAATCTTGAAAGCATCAGACATAAAATTCAAACTGATATTGCTAATCAATTTAATACTTTGCTTGATAACTTGGAAAGAAATATTGTTATAATTTTAGGCGATAATAGTAGTTCTTTGGTAAAAGAAATCAAAAACTGTTCTACTGAACTGCAAGTAACTATTAACAAAATTAGTAGTTGGTTCAAGCGAAGCGGAACAGTTGCATCCGATTTTGAGTTAAATACTTTAATCGATATGGTGATGGAATACGCTAATAAAAGCAATCCGTATCAAAAAATAAATCTCAAAAGAAATTTACAGTTTAATTGTAAAATAGAAGGACAGTATCTAACACATTTTGCTGACTTACTGAGAATATTTATAGAGAATATTCTTACTCATTCCGACAAAAAAGTTTCTTTTATTGATGCTACAATTTCCACTCAACAACAAGAAAATGATTTTCTATTAATTACAATAGAAAACACTATTACGAACAAAGATAGTTTAAATTCTTTAAAAGAGGTTTGGAAACATAATAAAATTGATGTGGAAAAGCTACAAAGTGAGAAAAAATCAGGGTATTTTAAGGCATATAAAATTCTTACTTCCGATTTAAAAAGCAACATACCTAATTGCTTAACAACCCACCTAAATGAAGATGAAAGCAAATTTGGCGTTTCAATCTACATTAGCCTTAAAAATTTAATTGTATGAGAATATTATTTATAGAAGATGAGCCTCGCAAAAGGAAACAAGTCTTTGATTTTTTGAACGAGGTATTAAGCAAACCCGAAATTGAAATCAAGGAATCTTATAATAGTGGACTACGTGAACTTATATCCAATAAAGAAAAATATGATATTCTTCTATTGGATATGAGTATGCCCAACTATGATATAACTAATGAAGATAATGGGGGAGACTGGTTGCCATTTGCAGGAAAACTTATTTTGAAAAACATGTTTCTAAGACAAATATCTACAAAAGCAATAGTAGTTACTATGCACGGAATGTTTGATGACGGGACTAAATTAGACCAATTAGACTCTGAACTTAAAGAGGAATTCCCTGATAATTATATTGGTTATATTCACTACTCTCAAATAAATTTTGATTGGAAAAATCAACTCGAAACCTTATTAAAATCTCAAAATTATGCTTAAAATACTAATCGTTGATGATAATATCTCAAAGCAAGAGAGTATAAAAAAAACTCTAAATGAGGACAGCAATGTACCTTTTGAAGATATGATAGTTGCTTGTTGTTCAAAAGATGCTAAAAAAGACCTTTATCAAACACGTTTTGATTTAATGATTCTTGATTTGGTTTTACCTATTGAAGGAGATGGTGAAGCTGAGGCTAAAAATGGGGCAAGACTATTACAAGAAATTTCAACAAATCCATCTATAAAACCACCATTACATATTGTTGGACTTTCAGGGTTTAGAGATTTGGTTTCTGAATATGACAACCAATTTAAAGAAAAATTATGGAATTTGATTAATTATGAATCAGATAGCTATGAATGGCAAAGTAAGTTAAATTCTATCGTACAGCATTTAATTAAAGTAAGACAAGACTTTCTAAATGCAAGTTTAGAAAACCAACTTGATGGAGTTTTTGAGAAACTAAAAAGTCAAAATTACCCCGTTGCTTTTCTTGGACATGATTGGAAAACAATTTGCAAAAGCATAATTGACATAGTTGAAAGAAGTCTTGAAGTTCCAAGTAAGTTTTCAAAAAAAGCAAAAAATATTAATTTAAACACCGTTAAAATTGAAAGTGAATATGACTTTCAAAACTTAATACATTTAGTTCTACGCCCTTGGCTGCCATCAATGGAAGCAGAAAATATTGCTATTATTTTCGATAGTAGCAGTAAAATAGCAGATTTTTCTATCAATGCAAATTCAATAATTATAGAGGCAAAGCATATCAAAGATACAAATACGAGAAATACAGTAATGAAAACAATAGAAGGCTTAAAGAATTTTTATCAAGGTAATGCAAATGTAAAATCTCTTATTTTTCTATTGCTTGTAGAAGATAGTGTTGATATTGATAAGCATAAAATTGAAAATGAATTTAGTATTTTTACAAAAGAGCCTTATGTTTTTGTGAGTGTAATTATAAACAAATTAAAATAAGCATAAAGCAGTTTCAATCACCAAATATTCCCCACTTCGTCAATTTTTCTCCAAAACTTTCTTTTTCCAATAGACAAATCCTAAATTTGCAGGAAATAGAAATCAAAATCGTAAAATGAATATAGAACTCAACATAGCAAACTTAGTTGCCAAAGGCATAGAAACTCTTTATAATCAAGCTATTACAGCCGAAACACTCACTATTCAGCCCACCAAAAAGGAGTTTGAAGGAGATTTTACCTTCGTAACTTTCGCCCTTACTAAGTCTTTGCGAAAAAAGCCCGAAGAAATTGGCGAAGAAATTGGCAAATTCTTGAAAGAAAATAATCCTTTTATCGCTAACTATAACGTTATCAAAGGCTTTCTAAACTTAAAACTTTCGGAGAGTTTTTGGTTGCAAACACTTGCCACTATTGCCACAACGCCAAATTTTGGCAAGGCTGCCTTTCATGGTACAAAAGTAATGGTCGAGTATTCCTCCCCTAACACCAACAAACCCTTGCATTTAGGGCATTTGCGAAACAACTTTTTGGGCTACTCAGTCGCTGAAATCCTGAAAGCAAACGGCTATGAGGTAATGAAAACTAACTTGGTGAATGACAGAGGGATACATATTTGTAAGTCAATGCTTGCCTACCAAAAATTTGGACGAGGGGAAACGCCAGAAACCGCAGGCATGAAAGGCGACCATTTAGTTGGGAAATATTATGTAGTTTTTGACAAGGCAAATAAGCAACAAATAGAAGAAATTTTAACTCAATATCAGCAAGATACGCCAAACGAAGACATAGAAAAACTGAAAGAAAAGGCAGGAAAAAATACACCTTTGATTTTGGAAGCTCAAGAAATGCTCAAAAAATGGGAAGAAGGCGACAAAGAAACGGTCGATTTGTGGAAAAAAATGAATGGCTGGGTGTATGCAGGTTTTGATGAAACCTACAAAATGATGGGCGTAAATTTTGACAAAATCTACTATGAATCAAATACTTACCTCTTGGGCAAAAATGTAGTGGAAGAAGGTTTGGCAAAAGGTATTTTCTTCAAAAAGGAAAACGGTTCGGTTTGGATTGACCTCAAAGAAGAAGGCTTAGACGAAAAGTTGGTGCTTCGTGCCGACGGAACTTCGGTATATATTACGCAAGATTTGGGGACTGCCGACTACAAATACGCTGATTTTCCGATGGAAAAATCAATCTATGTAGTTGGAAATGAGCAAGATTATCATTTTAAAGTCTTGTTTACTATCCTGAAAAAGTTTGATAGAAACTACGCAAGTGGAATGTATCATCTTTCGTATGGCATGGTAGAACTGCCTTCGGGGAAAATGAAATCTCGTGAGGGAACGGTGGTAGATGCTGACGATTTGATGGACGAAATGATACAAATAGCCGAAGAACGCACCAAAGAATTAGGAAAAATTGAGGACTTTTCGAGTGAGGAAGCCAAGAATTTGTATCGTATGCTGGCTTTGGGTGCGCTAAAATACTACTTACTCCGAGTTGACCCCAAGAAAACAATGCTTTTTAATCCCGAAGATTCTATTGATTTTCAGGGAGATACAGGCGTTTATATCCAATATATTCATGCTCGCATCTGTTCGCTTTTAAGACGTGCCGAAGTTTTAAATATTGAGTATCACCCAAAATTAAGCGGGTCAGACCTTCGGTCAGACCAAGCAAATACCCGTCTGACCGAAGGTCTGTACGGGTCTGTTCAGCTACAACAAGTTGAAATAGAGTTACTTAAACATATTACTTCTTTCCCACAAAGAATCCAAGAAGCAGCAAACGAATATGCACCCTCGGTAGTGGCAGATTTTGCCTATAATTTGGCGAAGCTGTACAGTCGTTTTTACAACGAAATTTCTGTATTTAATGAGCCTAACGAAGCGATTAAGCGTATGCGTTTGGCACTTTCTGCGGAAACAGCCAAAGCCCTAAAAAGTGCTATGAACATGATAGGCGTAGAAATGCCTGAAATGATGTAAGGCGACATACATATTAATCTGAAGATGACCAAATAAATTATTGTCAAAATATATATTTGTGTTCGGTAGCCTGCTACCTGTTTATCAAAAAACTAATAAATTGGAAACCAAATAGCTAAAAATCATGCGTTTACAAAACCGAGTCGCCATCATTACAGGCGGAGCCAGAGGCATAGGAAAAGCCGCCGTAGAACTATTTTGCAAAGAGGGGGCAAAAGTGATAATTTGGGACTTGCTTGATGCAGGCGAGCAAACTGCCCAAGCACTTCAAAGTCAGGGCTTTGCTTGCGAATTTCAGAAAATATCTACCACAGATGTCGCAAGCATCGAGGCAGCAGCCAAAGACATTATTAGCCGTCATGGGAAAATTGATATTTTGGTGAATAATGCAGGCATCACCAGAGATAAAACCCTACAAAAAATGACGCACCAAGAGTGGCAACAAGTCATAGATGTGAACCTGACAGGTGTTTTCAACTGCACAAAAGCTGTGGTGCCTTATATGGTAGAAAAACAATACGGGCGTATTATTTGCACTTCATCGATAGTAGGTGTGCATGGTAACTTTGGGCAAACTAATTATGCTGCTGCAAAAGCGGGTGTAGTAGCTATGTGCCGCACTTGGGCGAAAGAATTGGGCAAATATAACATTACCGCCAACGCAGTAGCCCCAGGATTTATCAAAACTGACATGACTGATGCCATACCTGATGAAGTAAGGCAAGCAACTATTAATACGATTCCTGTTCGCAGAATGGGCGAGGGCATCGATATTGCAAATGCCTACCTTTTCTTGGCTTCTGATGAGGCTTCTTTCGTAAGTGGGCAAGTGCTTGGGGTGAACGGCGGGCAAGCAAGTTAGCATAAATAATTACCACTCTACGCTGTTGAATGTGTACTCACTGGCAACAATAATTTTGCTTCTTTTTTCTTGCGAAAAGAAGCAAAAAGCTACATTTGAAAAAGACTTGCGTTTATACAGATGTTAGCGGCAAACTTTAAACGACCTCAAATTATGGAATCATTTTATAGGCAACACCTTTCTTATATTCACGACAGATATTATGGTAACATTGCACGAAACGCGGCACAAGAAATATTAAAAAATCTGATTTCAAGTGGTTATAAAAAGGTAATTGACTTAGGATGCGGAAGTGGTATTTTAGCTTCTATCCTTTCTCAAGCTGGGTTGGAAGTAATTGGTGTTGATATATCATTTGACATATTGGAGATAGCAAAAAGAAAATCTCCAAATAGCATTTTCATTCAAAAATCGCTATTTGAATACAGTTTTGAATTTAGCGACATTATTTGTGCAATTGGAGAACCATTCAATTACTTGTTCGATGAAACTTCAAACAATAGTGAATTAGCAAAACTGATTCATAAAATTTATGACAACTTAAATCCCGATGGTTTCTTCCTTTTCGATGTTCTCTCCGACGATGTTGATGCTGACAGAAATATGAAAATTATCGAAAATGATGATTATACTATGTTTCTTGACATAGAGGTCAATGCTGAAAAAAGTATATTGACTAGGAAAATGACATATTTTGTTAGAAACAAAAGCTGCTATGAGAAAGACTCTGAAACACATAAACAGATTTTATTCAAATTGGGCAAAGTAGAAGAAATATTAGCTGAAACTGGATTTAAATATGTAAAACTAAATGGCTATGATGGGCATCCATTTAGAAAAGGACACTATGGGTTTTTATGTAAAAAATAAGTCTGCCGCTAACACGGGTTTTGTGTCAGGCTGGCAGAAGTGCAAAACTTAACAGCAGTTTTTCAAATGAACTTTAGTGCTAATATCAGCTTTTATGCTTCGATTTCTCGCCCAAACGCAAAGATCGAAACCGTTATATGCGCCATTTTTATAGAACCGCTATGAACATTGAATAAGTAATGGAGTAGCTGATATCTATATGGTTTGCGAGCCATTGGCAGGAAAGCGCGAGATTTTTGTAACAGGCAATCATTGTGCTAAACAATGGGCAGAGGTTGTAACATACATAGCCGAAGAGATGTACCCACAAGCTGAAATGATTTCACTTGTGCAAGATAACTTATCAGCACACAAAGTATCAGCACTTTACGAAATACACCCGCCTCAAAAAGCCCGAAGTATTATTGAAAGGCTTGAGATTGTATTTACCCCTAAACATGGCTCTTGCGGGGTCGCCCGTGCTTTAGTCCGTGCTATTTGCACAAACTACAGTCGCTTGTGCAGACACAAACAACGGCTTAAAAGTCATAAAAAGCTATTTTTTGTCCCCAAAAAGTGGAATATGAAACCTAATCTTGCTTTTCTTAACCTTCCATTCATAGCAACCTCACCCCAAGTCCTTTTTGGGTTGTCAAGGACATGATGCCGTTTTTGAGGATAAATCCTCCTTCGGCAAGGTCTTTGGCAAGGTCAAAACTGCCATCTAAGTCTATATAGTGCGTGAGTGGGGAGGAAAAAGCCAAATGCAGGGCAGCAGCAATACTTACCACACTTTCGTCATTGCAGCCCCACATAAGTTTCATGCTTGCGCGCTGGGCTACTTGCATGATTTTTTTTGCCTCTGTCAAACCTCCTGTTTTCATTAGCTTAATATTAAAAATACCGCAGGGAAGTGGTTTTTGGGCTATTTTGAAAGCACTTAGCTCGTTGGTAAGCGATTCGTCAAGGGCTATATTACGCCTTATTGGGTCGGGCAGACTCCGCATTTCGTCTATCGAGCGAGCGGGCATGGGCTGCTCTATGAGTTCTAAGCCTAATTTTTTTGTTCTTTCGTAAAAATCAAGGAATTGGGCTTTCGAATACCCCTGATTTGGGTCAATGCGGATTTTTATACGCCTGCCTACCCATTTTCGCAGCTTTGTAAGTCTTTCTATGTCTTCCTCTACGTTCAGCCCTAATTTTACTTTCAAGATTTTAAAACCGCTTTCCAAATATTCTTCCGCTTCTTCTATGGTTTCTTTCATTCCTTTTATCCCGATAGTAACCGAAGTAGGCAAGGATTGTATTTTCTGCCCCCAGATAGCTACCAAAGGCTTATCTAAAAATTTGGCATAGAGGTCGTGCAGGGCTATGTCCAGAGCGGCTTGGCTACCGATGCTTTGCGGAAAATGTTGGTAAACTTCATGGCAAAGTTGGTGAAAATACTTAATTTCCTTGCCGATGAGCCACGAAAAATCTGCCACACTAAGCACAGCTAAGGCTTCATCTACCGACTCCCCGATGACATCTTTGGCGGGGCTGGAAGTGCCTATGCCTATTTCCTCGGTGTCAGTTTCCAATATTACCAAAATATTTTCGACAGCGTCTGTCGTATGGTAAGCAATCGTATAAGGGCGAGTAAGTGCCAAATTTGCCTTACTGATACGGATATGTGTGATTTTCATGGATAAATATATTTTTTTCTTATTTTTGCAAAAACACCCAAAATTACATTAAAAATCAGATGAAAAACACGCCTGCTGAAGAAATTTATGTTACGTTGCTGCAAACATCACTTCATTGGGAAAATGTTGGGGCAAATTTGGCGATGCTCGAAGAAAAAATTTGGCAGATAGATAGGCAAACAGACCTGATTATCCTGCCCGAAATGTTTACTACGGGCTTTACGATGAATGCCAAAAACTTGGCAGAACCTATGAACCTGACTACTTTTAAGTGGCTAAAACAGCAAGCTGCTCAAAGCAAAGCCGTTATAACGGGAAGTTATATAGTCAAGGAAAACGAGCAATGTTTTAATAGGCTCATTTGGATGCAGCCTGATGGTAATTTTGCCTATTACGACAAGCGGCATTTGTTCCGAATGGCAAACGAACATCAGCACTATACAGCAGGGAAAAACCGCCTCATCACAACGCTAAACGGTTGGAAATTCTGCCCACTCATCTGCTACGATTTGCGTTTTCCCGTTTGGAGTAGGAATGTAGCCGAAAATGGACAGATGCAGTACGACTGCCTTATTTATACTGCCAATTTTCCACAGGCAAGAGCAAACGCATGGAACACACTTTTGAGGGCAAGAGCCATAGAAAACCTGAGCTATTGCATAGGTGTAAATCGAACAGGTACAGACGGAAATGCGGTTGGCTATGCGGGCGAGTCGGCGGTGATAGATATGCAAGGCAATGAACTTTTCTACCAGAAAAATGAGTCGATAATTCATACTATAGCCTTGAAATATAGCACCTTACAAGAATTTAGACAGCGATTTCCTGCTTATTTGGACGCTGACGATTTTCAAATTTAGCTGCTTATTGTTTGTTTTTTAGGTTTTAATTTCGCAAATTGCGTCCACATATCGAGCCTCGTTTTTTAACTCTCACCTTTTTTTAGCTTTAACAAAGTAAAATTTAAACTTTTAGAAAAATGAAAACCAAATTATTTTTGAGTGTAGCTTGTCTATGCTTGTGTTTGTTTGCCAATCACACTTTTGCCCAACTGACCATGCCTCATGGCGGCGGAAGCAAAAAAGCATCTGTAAGCGAGCAAATTGGACTTACTAAAATTACTATTGATTACGACCGCCCTGCCCTCAAAGGAAGAGAAGGCAAGATTTGGGGACAAATTGTTCCTTTTGGTTTCACAGACCAAGGATTTGGCACGAGCAAGGCAGCCCCTTGGCGAGCAGGAGCAAACGAGAATACTACAATTACTTTCTCTTCGGAAGTAAAAATAGATGGCAAATCACTTCCCGCAGGCAAGTACGGACTATTCATGGCAATCATGTCCGAAAATGAAATTACAGTTATTTTCTCCAAAGACAACATGGCTTGGGGAAGCTATTTTTATGAGCCTATAAAAGATGCCCTACGCATCACCACAAAAGCAAGCAAAGTAGAAACAAGCAAAGAGTTCTTGCAATATGAGTTTGCAGACCAAACAGAGAACTCCGCAACGGTAGTGTTATCTTGGGAAAAATGGAAAATTCCTTTTAAAATAGAAGTAGATGTAATAAATAACGTCATAAGTTCCATGCGTAATGAGCTAAAGAGCGATAAGGGTTTTTCTTCGCAAGCGTGGGTGCAGGCAGCAACTTACTGCTTACAAAACAATACCAATCTGGACGAGGCGCTTGTATGGGCAGAAAGAGCTATTTCTATGCCGTATATTGGCGAAGAGAATTTTACAACGTTCTCTACAAAAGCCATGATTTTAGCAAAACTCAACAAAAAGGCAGATGCAGACGCACTCATGAAAAAGGCATTGCCGTTTGGGAAAATGATGGATTTGCATACTTACGGAAGGCAACTTGCGGCTGAAAAAAGAGGGGCAGAAGCCTTAGAAGTATTCAAAATGAATGCACAAAAGAACCCAAATAACTGGACAACATCAATGGGCTTGGCAAGGGGGTTTTCTGCCGTAGGCGATTTCAAAACTGCCTTAAAGCACGCAAAATTAGCCCTGACTCAGAACCCAGATGAGCAAAACAAGAAAAATATTGAAGATTTGATTCAGAAACTTGCTGAAAATAAGGATATAAATTAGGTTCAGAGTTTAAAACTTTGTCAAAGTTTAAGGTTAAGCTTCGAGTTTAAACTTTGACAAAGTTCAATATTTTATACGTGTACGTGCCTTTCTGCATGGTAAGAAGAACGCACCAAAGCACCCGATTCTACGTATTTTAGCCCTCTTTTTAGCCCTTCTTCTTTGTAGAAAGCAAACCTATCGGGGTGAATATACTCAGCCACTTCGATGTGCATTTTTGTAGGCTGAAGGTACTGCCCAAGCGTAAGTATATCAAGCCCATTAGCTACCAAATCGTCCATTGCCTCAAAAACTTCATCTTCAGTTTCGCCCAAGCCAAGCATAATACCTGATTTTGTGCGTTTCCCAAAGGCTTTGGTGAGCCTTATCTGCTCCAAACTACGCTCATATTTTGCTTGCGGACGCACCCGCCTATAAAGACGTTTCACTGTTTCCATATTGTGCGAAACTACCTCCTGCCCTGCCGAAATCATGCGATACAAGGCTTCCCAATTTCCTTTTACGTCGGGGATAAGCGTTTCTATGGTTGTATTTGGATTTAGGTTTTTTACCTCCACCACAGTTTGATGCCAAATTTCTGCCCCTCTGTCTTTGAGTTCATCTCTGTTTACCGAAGTGAGTACGGCGTGCTTTACCCCCATGAGTTTGATGGCTTCAGCAACTCTACGAGGCTCGTCTGCATCGTACTCCGTAGGCTTGCCCGTAGCTACAGCACAAAAAGAACAACCTCTGGTGCATATATTGCCCAAAATCATAAAAGTAGCTGTTCCTTCGCCCCAGCACTCGCCCATATTGGGGCAGTTTCCGCTTTGGCAGATGGTGTGTAGCTTGTACTCATCTACTATTTTCCTAACTTTAGTAAAATTCTCCCCAATAGGTAATTTTACCCTTAGCCAGTTGGGTTTTTTGTTCAGCGGTTTTATTTCTACCTGATTGTCTATGACTGGTAATTCTATCATTTTCTGTAATTATTGGTATATTCGTCTTTAGGCGAAAAAAGACAAGCTCTTTGCCTAAAACATAATTGGTTACTTCCTTGCTCCGTAAAATAAAACCACATAAGCGGAAATATAGTTTGATTTATTTTCTGCCAAAGGCATAATAATAATTTGCTTGCTCATAAAATCTGCTGTAATGCCCAGCTCAAAACCCGTAACATTTGTTTTGAAACTTCCGAACTCAAACTGAAGACCTGCCCTGACCGTACCGCCGATGGCTACAGTGCTTTCGCCAATGCCTGTAAAAACAGAGGGCGCACCTATTACATTTTCGAAAAGCGTGTGCTTAGTCGGGTCATATTTCTCGGTGCGTTGCGTCCGATTATCGTATTGGTAATCTATGTAATAGGGAATAACCAAGCCAATAGTAGGACCTGCTGCCAAAAGTGCATTTATCTGCACACCTTGCTCTGCTTCTTTTTTAAAAAGAACAAACTCCCTGCCGTAGCTTGGGCGGATAAGTGCCAAATAACTCTGCTTGCCAGGGATAAAAGTCTGTCCAGAACGGCGGCTGGTTGTACGTTGCTCTTTGGGGTGTCGCATATTTACGACCTCTAAGCCAAAATAATGGTACATAGTAGGCGTAATAGCCCTTGAATGTTTGATGTTAATACCGCCTATGAGTCCTGCATTTGTGTTAAAATTAATGCCATAGGTAGTTTCACTTTTATACATAAAGTCGCCGTCATTTCTCTTGCTTTGGGCATAAACCATTGCCGAAGAAAGAAGTATCATCAATAGAAACAAGGCATTTTTTTGGTATTTTTTCACGTATTTTTCTATTTATTGATTCACATTTATACATACTTTAACGCTTGTTTGAAATCTGCTATCAAGTCTGCGGGGTGTTCCAGCCCTACAGAAATGCGAAGTAAGCTATCAGGCGTTTGGCTTACGGCTCCTTCTATAGATTTTCTATGCTCTATCAGACTTTCAACTCCTCCAAGACTCGTTGCATGGGCAAATAGTTTCAATTTATTTGCTATTTTCATAGCTGCTTCCCTGCCTCCATTCACCTCGATAGAAAGCATTGCCCCCGCACCTTTCATCTGTTTTTTTGCAATTTCATATTGGGCATGAGAAGGCAAAAAAGGATAGTGAACAAGCTCAATCGCCGAATGTGTTGCCAAAAACTTTGCTAATTTGGTAGCGGAAGCCGTTTGTGCTTTTACCCTCAAAGGCATGGTACGAATCCCACGCGCAGCCAGCCAGCAGTCAAAAGGCGAGGGAACAGCCCCCCCTACTTTTTGAATTTTGCGCAGTTTTTCTGCTAAAATTTCGTTTTTATTAATCACCAAAGCACCACCGAGCAGGTCGGAGTGTCCACCAAAATATTTGGTAGTAGAGTGCATAACTATATCTGCCCCCAAGCGAAGAGGATTTTGCCAAATAGGAGTTGCCCATGTATTATCCACTACGCACAAAGCATTTGCTTGCTTGGCTAATTTGGCGATTACTGAAATATCTGCCATTCTCAACTGCGGATTTGAGGGTGTTTCCAACCAGATAAGCCTTGTTTGGGGCGTGATAGCATTTGCTACATTTTCTATCTGTGCCTGATTTACGCGCGTACTTGTGATGCCGAAATCCTTAAAAAGCTCCTCTGCCAAAAGAATGACGGCATAATAGGCATCATCAGGCAGAATAACATGGTCGCCTGTTCGCAAGGTTTGGAAAACAGCATTTACTGCTGCCAAGCCCGAAGCAAACGTAAACGCTTGATAGCCCTTTTCCAACACAGTCAGACTTTTCTCCAACATTCTCCTGTTCGGATTATCCAAACGGTTGTAAATGTAATCGTCCTTATCAAAAGTGCCATCTTCCTTCCTTTCAAAGGTTGTAGAAAGATATATAGGAGGAATTACAGCTCTCTTTTCATCATGTAGCGTAGTGCTGGTGATTGCCAAAGTTTCGATTTTCATCTTATATGCTATTTCTTAAAAGTGTACCAAACGTGTTGATTTCTTAGGGTTGCATCTTTAAAAATGCGAAGTTGTGTATCTGAAAACGCTTCTATCACCCATTTTTCGGCAGGGATTTTATTGATTTCATAATATCCTCTGTCGAAATGTATGGTCGTATAATTATCTACAAATTCCCATAGCCCTCCGTAAGGAGAGTTTCTTGCCCACCCTCTGATAAAATCAAATCTTCTGTAAAACAATACACCTAAACCCGTACTTCTGTTATAAGTAGGGTCATAAGCCTGATAAGAGCCTTCGTTTTCGAAAGTAAGGGTTGCCTTTGTAAAAGTTTCGGCGGGTAAGTTCGGCACCGTATCCCAGCGAGAAGTGGTATTATTTTTTTGCAAGACCGTCATTTTTTCCAAAGTCCAAGTGCCTAATAGTTTGTTCTTTAGCTCTTTTGGAAAAGGATTTTCCGCAGGCGAGCAGCCCCAAAAAACAATACCTATAAGGCATAACAGAATGTGTAGATAAGATTTTTTCATTTCTTCAAAAAATTAAATACAAAAATAGCTTAAAATCGTAAATCTTTAATCATTAATTGTAAACTTCTTCTGCCTTTGTAATCATTTTCATGAATTTGATAGCAAATATCAAAAGGCTGATTGGGGAGCAATTTGTCGAAATAATGTGCCATGCTGAAGGCAATAGCCTCGAAACTAATAGAATTTTCTTGCTTTACCGAAAACCGCAGATGACTCTCTTTGAGGACACTTGGGCTACCACTTAGCACTACATTTTTAGATACAAAAATGGGCTGCATATTTTGAGGTCCAAAAGGCGACATCTGTTTGATGACCTTATGAAACTTTGTATTAATTTGCGAAAGTTCTATGATACAATCTACCTCTTGCTGAGGCGTAAGGCTATCCTCACTGATTCTATCTGCCACTACTGCTTCAAACTTGGTGCGAAAAGTTTCCAAATTATCCAAAGGAAGCGTTAGTCCTGCGGCGTGTGCGTGTCCGCCGTACTGTTCGAGCAAGTCCGCACATTCAGACAGAGCCTCGTAAACATCAAAACCATTTACAGACCTCGCCGAGCCAGTGGCTTTTCCGTTGGCTTGAGTGAGGATAATTGTAGGTCTGTAAAATTTTTCTATGCAACGCGATGCCACAATTCCTACAACGCCTTTGTGCCAGTCAGCTTTGAAAAGTACGGTTGTTTTTGCCTGAGTTTTCGTGCTTTCGGAGAGTAACTGCATCGCCTCTTGCGTAATATTTGAATCAAAACCTCTCCTTGTATCATTGGAAACATTGGCGGTATTTGCCAATTTGGTGGCTTCACTCTCATTTTCGGCAAGCAAAAGGCGTATGGCTTCGCTTGCGTGGGCAACTCTTCCGCCTGCATTTAGGCGAGGAGCAATGCCAAAAACAATACTTGCAATGTCTATCGGCTTGCGAAGTTCCGCTATTTCCATGAGTGCCTTCAGCCCAAAGCGAGATTGGCTATTAAGGAGCTGTAGCCCGTAGTAGGTCAAAATTCTATTTTCATCTATCACAGGCACTATGTCTGCTGCAATACTTACGGCTACCAAGTCTATGAAAGGATATAGCTTTTCAAATGGAATTTCATTGCTTTGGCAAAAACCTTGCAGCAGTTTGAACCCTACCCCGCAGCCCGAAAGTTCCTTGAAAGGGTAGGCACAATCCTTGCGTTTCGGGTCTAAGATGGCATAGGCATCGGGCAGATTTTCAGAGGGAACGTGGTGGTCGCAAATGATAAAATCAATGCCCAAACCTTTGGCATAACTGACTGACTGATGGGACTTTATCCCACAGTCTAAGCAAATAATAAGCGAAACTCCCTGCTCTTTTGCCCAATCCATGCCCTTGATAGATACGCCGTAGCCTTCTCCGTAGCGGTCGGGGGTGTAGTAGAGCAAATGCTTATAGAAATGGAGCAGAAAACCATATATCAATACCACTGCCGTAGTGCCATCTACATCATAATCGCCATAGACCATAATTTTCTCCTTATTGCGGATAGCCTCTTCAAGCCTCCAAACGGCTTTGTCCATGTCTTGCATCAGAAAGGGGTTATGGAGATGCTCGAAAGACGGTCTGAAAAAATTTTTTGCGCTTTCAAAGTCCCTAATCCCTCGCTGCATAAGCAAAGTTGCAGTAGGCAAGCTCACATTAATAGCTTCAGCGAGTTCTTTTGTACTTTCCGTAGAAGGGAGCGGCTTGTAAGCCCATCTTTTTTCCATTTGCGCCAATTATTTTTTTGGTTATAGGTCAATGTCTAACTTTAAAGCCGTTTATCAAGTTATCTAAATACAATAAGCCTGAACAAAGGATATTTACAAATATAGGCAATCTTATGAGTAATTCACCGAAATATTTTTTATTTTTATACGCTAAAAATACACTACTCTTATTTTATGATGATGCGCTTTGTATCCATTTTGTTCCTTTTTTTACCTATCTGTGCATGGGGGCAAACAGAAAAGTTGATTGGTAAGAATATTCAAGACCATGATTTACAAGTTTTTATAAAAAACTTAGGACAACATTCAGCCTTGCTAAGTAGCGAGCTACAATACGTTTACCCCTCTAAAGGCGTGAAGTTGGCATTTTATGCACGCACGCAGTTAGACGCTATAGAGCTATACAACAACAAAATAAAGCAGGATATTTACCAACGCTACATAGGCAAACTTCCTTTCAACTTATCCTTTGAGATGAATAGGAAACAGGTAATTATCTTGCTTGGCAAAGCCGATTTTTTTACTAACGATTATCTGCAATACAACAAGCAAGAAGTAACACTGATGATATACGCCGATGAAAAGCAGATTTCAAAAATTTTGCTCAAGCGAAGAAGTTGTATCATGGGAGATTGCTTAGATGGGTACGGAATTTTTCTGAGCCGCACAGGGGAAAGATACGAGGGAAATTGGAAACAAGGCACAAAACACGGAAGAGGAGTTTGCTATTATACAAACGGAGATAAATATGAAGGACAATGGCTTGAAAATCAGCTTAATGGAGAAGGAAAAATGACAGCTAAAGATGGCACAGTTAAAAATGGTCTTTGGGAAAAAGGAAAATTTAAGGGTGAGATAAAAAATAAAGAGGCTTTATTATATTCTTTGTTAGGAAAGCATAAAACTAATAGCTCAGTGCAGCTACTCACCGAAACATACGGCGGTGGCTTCAAAGAAATACGGATGAATCAGGACTATACAAGCTATATATTTGATAATCAAAAACTCACGCTTGTATTTGATGAGTATGGATATGTGAATAAGATTAACTTGAAAAACAGTGGATTGCATGAATTTTCGGGCAGCATTACCAGTGCCTTACCCGCTATTAGCGATGAAAAGTATATCAGGTATGCCCTCGGAGAGCCGCGAGAGATCGTAAAAGGAGAAAATGGAAATATTTATGTGTATCAAGATGGAGAATCTTGGGTATATATCCGATTTGATAAAAAATCTATGCTCAATACCGTAGATTTCAAGGTTTTGGGCAACGTATCACCTCTTATTTTTCATAAAAAATCGACAGATTGCAAAAAAGGGTCTTGCGCTAACGGCTATGGCGAACTGAACCAAGCAGGAAATTTTTATAAGGGGTATTTTAAAGATGAACTATTTGATGGGCAAGGTGAAATCCAATATTATAGCGGTGGAGTTTACAAGGGTTATTTTAGCCAAGGGAAAAGAGAAGGCAAAGGGAAATATACATGGAGCGACAAAAGCTCGTACAATGGGGAATGGAAAAATAATCAGAAAAATGGAAGTGGAGCAATGAACTATGCCAACGGCGATAAATTTGTTGGGCATTGGCAAAATGATATGCGGATGGGTGAAGGCACGCTCTACAGGGCAGATGGGAAAAAAATATCGGGTACGTGGGAGTTTGACGAGCTAAAACAGTCATTTACATTTGGGAAATAGACCTATACTACCTCAGTTTGAAGTGCTGCTTGGGTTGTTTTTTTCTAAAAAAAACCAAGCCTACCTCGAACAAGTCTATCGTCAGCGTTACTTTGGAATGACTTTGTATCTGCTGCCACGCACTTTTCATTTCTTCAGACCAATAAATATCATCAAAAATAAAAAGACTATCTTCATGAGTTTTGGCGAGGCAAGTTTCAAAATATTGCAAAGTTGGCTCTTTTCTGTGGTTAGCATCAAAAAAAACTACATCTAATTGGCTAATTTCAGTTAGTTTCTTAGGCAAAGTTTCTGCTATATCTCCTAAGACAAAACTGATGTTTTTTTGCTTTTTCTCGAAATATTTTTTGGTGATATTTTTTGCTTTTTCTATCAGGCTTTCGCTTCCCTCAAAAGTATAAAGTCTTGCTTTTGAAGGCATTGCCTCCGCCATATAAAGTGTAGTAAGTCCCAAACAAGTACCTAACTCTATCACCGTTTGCGGCTGAAGAAAATCTATTAATTTAAAAATAAGTTGGGCTATTTTTGGTTTTGAAACACTATACTTCACAATCTGACGCACAGTACGCTGCTCATTAGGTAAGTTTTTCGAGCCTGCCCCCAAATCTTTGATGGGCAAAGGTGTATTATCAGTTAATAAAGTCCTCCTCACTTTTTCAATTTCCCCAAAACAATAGTATTCTTTTTCCACAAAAAGAACTTCATTGTAAAGCTGGAAAACGAAAGGAGAGTGAATACCATTTGCGGTACGTGCTGCAAGCCAAAACTGCAAATAATTAAGTAAAACTTTCACTTAGTTTAAAATATAAGGTGCTATCAAAGTAAATGTAGGAATTGTTACCTTGAACTGATGCCCGTCGCTTAGACGTTCCATCAGATACGTTCCCTTCATTTTGCCAAGCGGAGTGCGCAAATTACAGCCAGAGCTATATTCGTGTATAGCCCCTTGCTCCAAAATAGGCTGCAATCCTATCACCCCTTCTCCTTCTACTTCTCCCTTTGTTCCATTAGCATCATAGATAAGCCAGTGACGGCGAAGCAGTTGCACCGCATATTCACTATAGTTTTCTATTTTGATGTGGTAAGCGAAAACATAATGAGAATTCTCAGGTTTTGAGTATTCAGAAATAAATTCTGTAAGTACACTTACTTTGACACCTTGAGTAATTTCTGTTACCATGCCTAAATTCAATGTTTTAATAGTCCAAATAATGAAGACTTTTCTTGCTTTTCAAAATGCAATTATAATTAATTTATTTCGGCTTTGCACTATCTTGTCCCATAATTTTTACAACTATTGTATTTGCCAAATTTACAATATTTAGATGCAGTTTGGGAAAAGGGAAAAGTGATATGTAGTAAATAAAAAATAAATTTTACTACCTTTGCACCGTTTTTACACTCAAAATGAAGTAGTCTATTTTTCAGAAAACAGGTAAAATAAAGTTCGTTTTGGTTGTAAAATTAAGTTTCATAATTTATAAATTCATCATTCATAATCAACTATATGGATATTAAACTTACACAATTGCCTGAACGGACTGCAAAACCAAGGCAGAACGGACTGACAATGGTAATGGATAAGGGGCTAAGTGTCAGAGAAGCAGAAGATTTTTTAAGTACTTCTGCAAATTATACTGATATAGTAAAGTTAGGCTGGGCAACATCTTATTTTTTTCCAAAACTTCGTGAAAAATTAGCTGTCTATAAAGAGGCGGGCATCCCAACTTATTTTGGGGGAACTTTTTTTGAGGCGTTTATTATAAGAGGTCAGTTTGAAGATTATTTACGCCTATTAGACGAGTATAACATGGAATATGTGGAAGTTTCTGACGGTTCCATCGAGATTCCGCATGATGAAAAATGTGCTTACGTACAGCGACTTGCCCAAAACTTCAGGGTGCTTTCGGAAGTTGGCTCAAAAGATGCAGAAAAAATCTTAGCTCCCTATCAATGGATAGAATTGATGAAAGCAGAACTCGGTGCGGGTGCATGGAAGGTAATTGGCGAAGCAAGAGAAGGTGGCAATGTAGGACTTTTCCGAGAAACAGGCGAAGTACGGCAAGGATTGGTAAAAGAGATTATTCACAGTATCCCTGCGGATAGAATTATATGGGAAGCACCACAAAAATCACAGCAAGTTTGGTTTATCAAACAAGTGGGAGCAAATGTGAACGTAGGCAATATTGCTCCTAATGAAGTAATTCCTTTGGAAACAATTAGGCATGGGCTAAGAGGAGATACTTTTGATTGGTTTTTGAGCAAAAAATAGTGATTAACCTAAGTTGCACAAGACGGTCTGCACCGCAGGTCTGACCGTTTAGAACACCTTAAAATGCAGGTCAGACGGGGTCGCACCAGACCTGCGGTGCAGACCAAAATAATGGCAAACGCAACTTACGTTTATTATCAAGGTTTAGAAAGCATCAGATAAGTTTGGCGATGGCTTTAAAACTGTCGTCAAACTTTGAAAAGACACTGAAAAATTAGAAGTATCTCCCATTTTAAAAAATTAAATCTAAATCATTTATGAAAATACCATCAATCACCAAATTACCGAAGTACAAGCAGTTTGAGTTTCAGCCCCGCTACTATGACCCTGTGAAGGAAATGGTAGAGCAAAAAATGAAAGAGGCAAGAATGGAAATGGAGGCAGAAGAAAATGAAATCTATGAAGGACACACCAGAAGAATAAGAGAGGGATTCCGCAAACGAAGTAGGTTTGAAAAAAGGTCTGCTGATTTTTCTCAACCTTTCTTTGTTTTGTCTTTTTCCGCTTTTTTTGTTCTATACTACTTCTATGGAAATTTAGCCGTTTGGATATTAGCTATTATGTTCCCTCTTTATTTCTTTATGAAGTTGCGAAAGAAAAGTAACTAACTGCCTTTAGTTATTCAAGCAGTTAGCTATGCTATTATCGGTGATAGTGATGATATTTTTATTATCACAAAGGTTTGTTTTTTTGATAATGCACACATGATCGTCCATATCCACTATTTTTATGTCATAAGTGCCACATGTAACTTTGGCTATGATAGCACCGCCGCCCGCAGAGAGGGTTTCATCTTTTAGCAAATTTTCTTGCCATTCTTCCTTATCAGTTTGGCTAATATAGATAGCCTTTATTTCCCAAACAGACTCATTCACAACACTAATTCTTTGAGGGGCATCAGTAGCTACCTTGTCGTTCCAAGAAACGAGTACGAAACATAGGGCGAGGAGTAAAATCATATTTTTCATGTTTCTATTATTTTTATGTAAACTTACGTAATAAAACAGACTTGCGTTGTGCAAATAATCTATGTATTATGCTGTATGTAAGAATTAGTAAGCTATTTTTATGAAAATAGTGAAAATATAGGCATAACTATCTTTTTATCAACTACTTAATGTTTTTATTTTGTTTTAAACAATCATTGAATAATGCTATAAAAAACTAATTAAAATACAATTTTTATCCGTTTTTAGCAAAAAAATCAAAATAACACCTATTTCATACTTTTTGAGTGTTCTTTACTCGCTATGAATGAAGGTATATTTTCATTTCTGCGACTATTTTTTTGGCTTCTTTCTGTGCTACATTGCCAAAATCTTTCCCATTTGATGCAAAAATAATCCCTCTTGAGGAGTTTACCAACAAACCGCCTTCGCTATTTAGCCCTAATTTTGATACGGTCTGCAAGTCGCCTCCCTGCGCCCCGTACCCTGGCACGAGCAAGAAATGATTAGGTACTATTTCCCTGATTTGCTTAAAAGTTTCGGGATGCGTAGCCCCTACTACGTACATCATTTGCTCATCATTTGCCCACTGTTGGCTTGCTTTTAGCACTTTTTCGTAGAGATATTCACCACTTTCCAATCGCAATCTTTGGAAATCGGCACTGCCTTCGTTGGAGGTCAAGCCCAAGAGAATCACCCACTTATTGTCATATTGGAGGAAAGGCGTAACGGAATCGATGCCCATGTACGGAGCAACAGTGATGCTATCAAAATTCATATTTTCAAAAAAAGCCTTTGCATAGAGGGCAGATGTATTGCCAATATCGCCTCTTTTGGCATCTGCTATGGTAAAAATATTAGGAGGAATATAAGCAAGCGTTTTCTCCAAACTTTCCCAGCCCTTTGCCCCTAAGCTCTCATAAAAAGCAATATTTAGCTTGTAAGCCACACAGTAGGCGGCGGTAGCGTCTATAATCTGCTGATTAAATGCAAAAATAGGGTCTTTTTCTTTGAGCAAATGTGGCGGAATTTTCTGTATATCGGTATCTAATCCCACACATAGATAAGATTCTTTCTGCCTGATTTGGGTAAAAATTTCAGATTTGGTCATGGTGTTTTTTCTATTTATCTATCTATCAATGGAAATATACTTTTCAAACTCTCCCTCCAATGTGGAATTTCTATCCCAAAAGTTTTTTTTATCTTACTTTTATCTAAAACACTATAAGCAGGTCGGCGCGCAGGCGTAGGATATTCTTTAGTGCTGATTGGTTTGAGTTTTACTTTGAGGTTGTTCATTTCAAAAATAGCGTGTGCAAAATCGTACCAACTTGCTACGCCTTCATTGCTATAGTGATATGTACCAACAAAGTTTTTATCTTTATTTTCACTGATAACAGCGATAATATGCAGAATGACTTGTGCCAAATCTCCTGCATAGGTAGGCGTTCCTATTTGGTCAGCTACTACGCCAATTTCGGGCTTTGTTTGTGCCAAGCGTAGCATTGTTTTTACAAAATTATTGCCAAAAGTAGAGTAAAGCCAAGAAGTGCGAATGATGATGGTTTCTGGGGTGTTTTTAATAGCTGCCATCTCGCCCGCTGCTTTAGTTTCCCCATAAATACTTTGCGGGTTGAATAGATTTTCCTCTGTATAAGGCAAATAACCCATCCCATCAAAAACATAGTCTGTGGAAATATGGATAAAAAAGGAACGATGCCTCTGGCACTGCACGGCGAGCAATCTTACCGCTTCCACATTGATTGAACGGGCTATAGTAGGCTCATTTTCGGCTTTATCTACAGCAGTATAGGCAGCGGCATTGATGCAAAAATCAATGGAATTTTGCTCAAAAAATGCTTTTACTTGCGTTTCATCTGTGATATTAAGTTCTTCAATATCAGTAAAAAAAAAATGGTCTGAATTGTCTGTTTTTGCAGCTACTAACTTTTTCAATTCGCTACCCAACTGCCCGTTTGAGCCTGTAACTAATATATTCATTTTGAAAAATAAACAATAATATTTGTAGCTACAAAGGTATTAATTTTATACTTTTATCAATATTTTAAATCAATTTTACTTATGTTTTACTACGGAACAGATTTTTTGACTGTCGGCAAAGCCATGCAGATTTTGGAGGGCAAACTTCCAACCATGCTCACTGAAACGGTCAAGGACATCGTTAGGCAAAGCCAGCAGTATGTAGAAAATATTGTGGCGGAAAAAGAAAAGGTTTATGGCATTAATACAGGTTTTGGCGTGCTTTGCGATACGCTCATTTCGGAGGAACAGACCAAAACTTTGCAGTACAATTTGCTTCGTAGCCATAGTGTAGGCGTAGGCAAGCCAATCGCCCCTGATTTGGCAAAATTGATGCTTATTTGCAAGGTACACTCTTTGGCAAAGGGCTTTTCGGGCATCAATTTGGCAACCTTAGAACGCATTTTGTGGCATATAGCGCAAGATGTTATTCCCATAGTGCCAGAAAAAGGCTCTGTAGGGGCTTCGGGCGATTTGGCTCCGCTTGCCCATCTGTTTTTGCCATTGCTCGGCTTGGGGGAAGTTTATCTGGACGGTGAGCGTGTGCCTGCTGCCCACGCCTTAGCGAAGTACGGAATGAGTCCGATTGAGCTGGGGGCAAAGGAAGGTCTGGCACTCATTAACGGCACGCAGTTTATTTTGGCACACGCCGTAAAGGGCGTAGCAAGGCTATACCACTGTTTGGAGTTAGCGGACATCATAGGGGCTATTTCTTTGGAGGCATTGATGGGTTCTGCCAAACCGTTTGAGGCGCGCCTGCATCAGATTCGCCCTTTCAAGGGAAATCAGTTGGTTGCACAGCGAATTTACGCTATGGTCAAAGATTCGGAAGTGCTGAAATCGCATATAGATTGCGAAAGGGTGCAAGACCCTTACTCTTTGCGATGTATGCCGCAAGTACATGGAGCATCGCGGAATGCTTGGCTGCATCTGAAGGAGCTTACTGAAATAGAACTCAATGCAGTTACAGACAACCCTATTATTTTTGGTGACCACGATACGATTAGCGGTGGAAATTTTCATGGGCAGCCCTTGGCTTTGCCTTTGGACTATGCAACGCTTGCCGCCGCCGAAATAGGTAATATTGCTGATAGAAGATGTTATTTGATGATAGAAGGTAGGTTTGGCTTGCCCCGACTTTTACTCAAAGAAACAGGGCTAAATTCAGGGTTTATGATTCCTCAATATACTACTGCCGCTTTGGTTTCTGAAAACAAATCGCTTTGTTTTCCTGCCTCTGCCGATAGTATCCCAACTTCGCTTGGGCAAGAAGACCACGTTTCTATGGGGTCTATTAGCGGTAGGAAACTGAACCAAGTCATTGATAATCTGGAATATATTTTGGCAATAGAGTTGCTCTATGCCAGCCAAGCCTTAGAGTTTCGCCGCCCACTTCGCTCCAGCACTTGGGTAGAACAAATTATCCATATCGTCAGAGAAAAAGTTACTTTTGCTACAGAAGATAGGATATTTGCGGAGGACATCAATGCCTTGCATGGGCTTATGCTATCGAGCGATTTTGCCACTATTGTCAAAGAGTACAGTGCATTAAATACAAATTTTGAAGAATTTGTTATATAAACATCGTCCAATTTTGTTGGCTGCCCTTGCTTACTTTCGTCCATTTTCCTGCGAATTTATCGGATGAGTAAGCTTCGGTAGCCTTGCCCCACTTTTGCTATATACTTATTTGTTTGTTGCTCTTGCCAATTTGATTTCATAGATGGATACTATCAGCACAACGCATATTTCAGCAATAAAATACATATATCCAAATAATGTTATCGTATCAATATTTTGGAAAATTTCATACATTGTAAATAAGCAATAACTGATGTTTAATAAGGCAATAATTGTTAGGTAAAACTTCCAATTTGGAGGGCTAATAAGGTAGTTTGTAAATGAGTATATTGAAAATATTATCGCAATAAAGATAAAAATTTTCAACACACTTTGTGGCATTCCAAAAAAGCCTTCAAAAGAATAAAGGATATACAAACATAAAACTGAAGCAACCGCACCAACAGCATCAATAAGAAATATTTTTTGACCTTTTAAGTTTTTCATTGTTTATTTTATCTTCCTTTTTTGTATCGTTCTGCCAAATAGTTCCAAAGCGGCTAAGTTACTATTTTTTTGCTCATAAATAGGTTACTTTTACAGATTGAAACTACTTAGCTATCGTAAGTAACCATAATAATTTAATTTTATGGCCGCCTTTAGGCAAATGAATTGATTATCAATATATTTGCCTAAAAGCAAATGCACTTTAAATTTTTTCAATTACTTATTTTCATTGTTATTTGCAAAAATAAATTTCAAATCATCTTATTTTGTGCAGCAATCACTTAGAGCAACTTCCTTACATCAGTTTAATGTTAAAAACTATCTCAAAAATATGAATAAAAATAGTAAGCAATTTCTTCGCATAGGCATTTTTTTAGGGTGCTTGTTTTTTTCTTTTTCCTCTTTTTCTCAAAAATTATCTTATAATGTGGCTATTCTCGAACCTCATACGCATTACTGCGAGGTAGAAGTTAGGTTGGAGGGAATAAAAAAGAGCTACATTGATTTCAAAATGCCCGTTTGGACACCTGGCTCCTATTTAGTGAGGGAGTTTGCCAAAAATATAGAGGGCGAAATGGCAAAAGATGCATCGGGAAAATCATTAAAAGTGCAAAAAATCACAAAAAATACGTGGCGAGTATTCTTAGATAAAGCTGAAAATGTGGCTTTTAGCTATAAAGTATATGCTTTTGAGCATTCTGTTCGCACAAGTTTCATTGATGATTCCCATGCCTATTTGAATGGGGGCAGTATTTTTATGTTCCCTGATAGCTACCTTCATCTGCCCTCTATAGTTACGATTCAGCCTCACAAAAATTGGCAGCAAATCTCTACAAGTTTGGAAAAAGTAGGCGAAAATAAGTGGGTTCGCTCCTCTCCTAATTTTGATATTTTGGCAGACTCTCCTATCGAAGTAGGTAATCAGAAAATTTTAGAATACAATCAGAACGGTATTCCGCATTATATAGTAATGTATGGCGAAGGGGCTGATTATGACGGAGAACAACTCACTAAAGATGTAAAAAAAATTACAGAAGAAGCCACTAAAGTTTTTGGCGAACATCCTTGTAAGGATTATACTTTTTTTGTGCATAATGTAGCCCAAGGCGGCGGCGGCTTAGAGCATCTGAACTCTACTTCGCTGATAGTAGAACGGCAACGCTACGATACCCAAGCAGGTTATTTGAGTTTTATTGGCTTGGCTGCACACGAATATTTCCACCTTTGGAATGTAAAAAGATTGCGGCCTACGCCTCTGGGACCTTTTGATTACGACAATGAGAACTACACGCGCCAACTTTGGATAGCAGAAGGTTTTACAGATTATTATGATAATTTGATTCCTCGCAGGGCTGGTTTCGTTACCGATTATGCCTTTGTAAATACCATCAATGACATGATTAACACACACGAAAACACAGGGGGAAAGGTGCAGGCTCTCTCGGAAGCAAGTTTTGACGCATGGATAAAGCACTATCGCCGCAACGAAAACTCAAGCAATACAATGGTAGATTACTATAGCTCAGGAGCAAGAATTGCAGCTATGTTTGACCTGCTTATTTTGAATAACTCTAACGGCACAAAAAATTTAGACGACCTAATGCGGGCTATGTACCAAGAGTATTACAAAAAACTCAATCGCCCTTTTACCGAAGATGAATTTAGGAAAATGTTAGAAAGTATAGCGGGTGAAAAAATGGAGGATTTTTTTCAAAAATGTATTTATGATACTGAAACTGTGGACTATAACCGTTTTTTGGGCTATGCAGGGCTAAAACTTGTTGATAATACTGATGATGAGGCTACGCTCGGAGCAAATTTAGAAGAAACAGGTGGAAAAATATTTGTCAGGAGTCTGAAAAGAGGAGGTGCAGCCTACAAATACGGCTTAAATGTCAATGATGAAATTTTGGGTATTGACGGTAAAAGATTGAGTATCGGGCTTTTTAACCAGCACATTGCCAAAAAAGACATAGGAGAAAAAGTGTCTTTACTTGTAGCAAGGATGGGACTCATTAAAACTATAGAGGTTACTTTGAGTGGAAGTCATGGCAAGTCTTTCCGCATTACAGCCGTAGATAGCCCAACAGAAAAGCAAAGAACGATTTTTAATAAATGGGTAGGGAATAGATAAATAAAAAAAAGCAAAAGCAACAAAAAAGGCATCACAAATATTGCGATGCCTTTAAGACTCAAAACAAACAACTAATCAACCAATCAAAAACCTATTCCGAAGAAAGCCTTGTCGCCATTAGGCTCAATGCCTTCTACAATAATTTTATCTCTTTTTGTTCTCATTGCAGACCGAAGTTCTGCCAAACTGCGAATTTTTACCTTGTCAATGTGTGTAATAATAAAATTCTCCATGATTTTGCTTTTCTTCATCTTTCCCCCCTCTTTGAGTTTTACTATTTTCACGCCGCCCTCTATGTCAAATTTTTTCTTTTCTGCCAAAGATATTTCTCCTAACTCTGCCCCCAACTCTTCTATTATCTCCGTTGTCTTTGTAACGTTTACATCATTATTTTTGTTCTTTAATTTTAAAGAAACTTTTATTTCTTTGTCATTCCGTTTAAAAACAACCTCTACTCTTTCTCCCGGTCGGTGTCGGGCTACTATTTCTTGGAGTGCTGAAACGGTATTTACCTCTACGCCTTCTACTTCCGTTATCACATCACCAATTTTCATGCCAGCCTCATCAGCCGCACTTTTTGTAATCACCCTCTCAATAAAAACGCCTTTTATCTGCTTGATTCCATACTGATTAACCAAGTTGGCATCGACATCTCTGATATTTACACCGAGTAGCCCTCTCTGCACATCTCCGTACTTGCGTAGGTCTTCGGCAACCTTTCGAGCCAACGTAACGGGGACAGCAAAGGAGTAGCCTGAGTACCCCCCCGTCCGAGTAGCAATAGCAGTATTGATGCCTATGAGTTCTCCTTTCAGATTTACCAACGCCCCACCACTATTGCCTGGATTTACGGCGGCATCTGTCTGAATAAAAGATTCTATCTGCAAGCCGTCTCTGCTCCTCAGAATATTGATATTACGGGCTTTAGCACTCACAATTCCCGCCGTTACTGTTGATGTAAGTTCAAAAGGATTGCCAATAGCCAGCACCCACTCTCCTATTTTTAAGACATCGGAGTTTCCAAAAGCAACTATTGGAAGATTTTTTTCTTGAATTTTGATAAGAGCCAAATCTGTAGTTGGGTCAGTCCCTATGATAGTCCCTTCGTAGCTTCTTTTGTCGTTCAAAATTACTTCTAATTTATCTGTTTCATCTACTACATGATGATTAGTAATGATGTAACCGTCTTCGGCAATAATTACCCCTGAGCCAGAGCCAAAGCGGGCAAAATCTCCATCATTTCTTTCTCTAAACCATTCATAATCTGCATTTTTGTAGTATGTTTTGATATGCACTACGGCTGGAGTTACTTTTTCGGCAGCCAATACAAAATTTAGCCCCTCAGGTACTACGAAGTTCTCGAGGAGTTTGGGATTAAAATTAGTTAGTTGCATATTTGGACTCTTAGTAGTAGGCAAATATGAAGGCGGTGTTTCTATGAGCATTTTATAACCCAAGAGTGTAAGCCCTCCACCTAATACAGAAGCGATAAGTAAAGATATAAAGTATGAAAATCTATTCATTGATGTAGAGATTAAAAAATATTTATTTTAGACAGCAATATTGTCAGTAATTTTTTGCTATCAAGTTACTAATAAACCACAAATAAATCAAATAAATTTGCTATTTGTACTAATTTATTATTTGCTAAAAGACAATAGCTAATCTACTGTTTATTTACCTCAGAAATAGCAATTCGAGAAAAATGATGTTTTTGTAGTATTTTTTCGTTTTTTATTATATTTCATAGCTGCTAATTAGCATAATTACAAGAAAATAATTGTACTATAACAAGATTTTAATCCATTATTAGGCTTAATGCTTTTTTTTTTGTGCATTTATATACTAAAAGTTACACATGAAATATATGTAAAAATATAGATGAGCGAAGTATCTTTTTTTATATTACTTTTGTAGAAGCAATCAAGTTAATAGTATAAACAGTTACAACTATGTTAGCTTTCATTATCTTACTCGTAATCGGATTTATTTCTTCTTCTGTTATGTATACGGTTTTTGCAAAAAATGCAATCGCAGAACCTATAGCACATGAAGCAGAAACAGTCGTCATTGGCAGAAAGTCCATCTCAAAAGCTGCTTAATTTAGCTTTGTTTCTTGGTATGCTTTTTGGCAATTTGTTCGAACTGTATTTAATTTACTCTTTAATTAATTTTTAGTAAATATAATATCTACGGATATAGCAAAAGTCTTCTAACCTAAGTTTTTGGTTAGAAGACTTTTTGTTTTATACTGATTACCGAATTTCTAAACCTCCTTTTCTACTATTTTACCGCCTTCTTTTTTTTTCAAAATAATTTTCTTTCGCCCATCAGGAAGTTGTTCTTCTTTGACCAAGTAGTGCTTTGCATTGTATTCTATCAGTATCCTCTCCTCTTTGATGTCCGTTCTGCCTCTCCAAATAGCTAAATCTACGGTTTCCCATTTTTTTGTTTTGGCAGAAAGATAGCAAGCGTCCATAATAGCATTGACAATATAGCCATCATAGAAAGATTCCATTGGTGTTTTTTCTTGCTCTATGCTATCAAACATATCAGCAAACATGTGATTATAACCTAATGTATTCACTTCATCACCTACGGGAAATATCCAGCCTTTTGAGGTTTCCGATTTTTCGGCTACGTATTCTCCCATACCAACTGCTGTAAATACCTCAAAACCAGTGCGTAAGAAATGGTCTATACGAACTACTCCCTCGCTTCCGCTTACCTCATCTCGCAAATCCATACCGCCTCTGAAACTCCAACTTACTTCGAACTGAGCAATTGCCCCATTCGCATATTTTACCAAGCCAATCGCATGGTCTTCTGCCTCTATAGGCTTCACTTGGGTAGCAGCCCAGCACATCACCTCTATTGGCATCACGTCTTTACCAATATAATTCCTTGCAATCTCGATGCAATGACAGCCCAAATCTATGATAGCACCTCCGCCCGACATTTGAGAATTCCAAAACCAGTCGCTATGAGGACCTGGATGCGTTTCTCTTGACCTCACCCAAAGTATTTTGCCGAGTGCGCCCGCTTGTATAGTTGCTAAGGCTTTCAGCGTTTTGGGCGTATAAGCCAAATCTTCTAAGTAACCATGGAAAATTCCTGCCTCTTCTACCAAACGCAGCATTTCTTTGGCTTCCTCTGCATTTCTGCCGAGAGGTTTGGTACACAATACGGCTTTTTTTGCTTTGGCACACATGCGTACGGCTTCCAAATGCAGGTGGTTGGGAAGCCCAATCACTACTACATTGGTTTCGGGGTCGTTGATGGCAGCTTCCATGCTTGTTGTATGGCGCGGAATGCCGTACTCCTCCGCCATTTTTTTGCCACGTTCTTCACTACGGGAGTAAATAGTACATACTCTATCTCTGCTCCTTTGCCCATGCAATGCCATGGTATAAAACAGACCTATCAGCCCTGTGCCAAGCATTGTAATTTTTCTCATTTCCATATTGTCCATTTTTATAGTTAGCCTTCAAATAGTGAACTTATCTGATTATAACAGTTAAATATGATATAAATATTTGAAAAACAAGTATTTGAATTTCAATAAAATTAATAAAGTATGGAAAATACAACAATATTTTTGATATAAAAAGAAAACAATTATAAATTTGTCAAAAAAAAGCGAGCTTAGTCATACATTTTCTTTAAAATTCAATACATTTGGATATGATAGAATGGCTTACAGTTATTTTCTTGTTGTTACTCGGTGTAGTTTTCCTGCTTGGAGAGATGTTCTTTATTCCGGGCATTACTATTGCGGGCTTGTTTGGTGTAGCTTTTAGCGGTGCAGGCATCTATTTAAGCTATTCTTACTTTGGTTCCGAAGTAGGTAATATGCTTTTTTTTATTTCCCTGCTCATCAACGTAATCGCTTTTTTTTATAGCTTTAAAAGTGGCTTATGGAAAAAGTTTGCCCTAAATAAGGTAATTAATAGCAGGGTAAATGAAGAAGAACCAATCTATCTCCTTGACGAAGGAGATGTAGGCATAGCTACTACTACTTTGCGACCTATGGGCATGATAGAGGTAAATGGTCATAAATTTGAGGTGAGTAGCGATACGGGCATGATTGACGTGGGAAAACCCGTAAAAATCGTGCGAATAGAAGGTAGAAAAATATTAGTAGAAGAAATAAAAAGTTTGACTTCTTAGTTTTTTAGCTACTGGTTATCAAGTAAATAACATATCTTTAAATAATTTATAAACACTATTACAATGCAAGACACACTCATTTTGATGATTTCGGTCGTAGTTGCTTTTTTTGTCTTTTTGTATTTTGTTCCTGTAAACCTTTGGATTACAGCTATCTTTTCGGGAGTGCGCGTAGGGTTATTTGACCTTGTGTTTATGCGTATTCGGAAAGTACCGCCGAGCCTTATTGTCGGCTCGATGATTACCGCAACCAAGGCAGGATTAAATATTACTACGGCTGATTTAGAAACGCACTATTTGGCAAGCGGACACGTTCCCTCTGTCATCAAGGCGTTAATTTCTGCTGATAAGGCAAATATTGCACTTACTTTCAAGCAAGCCGCCGCTATCGATTTGGCGGGCAGAGATGTATTTGAGGCAGTGCAGATTTCTGTAAATCCGCAAGTAATTAATACACCGCCTGTTACTGCGGTTTCCCAAGATGGTATTCAGTTGGTAGTAAAAGCGAGAGTTACCGTAAGAGCAAGCATCGCCCAGTTAGTAGGTGGTGCGGGCGAGGAAACAATTTTGGCAAGGGTAGGCGAAGGAATTGTAACTTCTATTGGTTCTTCGGCATCTCACAAAGAAGTATTGGAAAATCCTGACAAAATTTCTAAGTTAGTGCTTTCCAAAGGCTTAGATTCGGGAACGGCTTTCGAGATACTTTCCATTGATATTGCCGATATAGATATTGGGGAAAATATTGGGGCAAAATTGCAAATAGAACAAGCAAATGCAGAGCTAAGGGTTGCCGAAGCAAGAGCAGAGGAACGCCGAGCAATGGCGGTAGCGGTGGAGCAAGAAATGAAGGCAAAAGCACAAAGCTCAAGGGCAATGGTGATAGAAGCCGAAGCAATGATTCCGCTCGCTATTGCAGAAGCATTGAGAAGTGGCAATTTGGGACTGATGGATTATTACCGTATGCAAAACTTGCAAGCAGATACGGATATGCGCGAAACAATAGCCCACGGAAGCAAAGAAGCAAAAAAGCTGAACTAAAATTACAAAAACACTGACTGAATGAGTTATATCTTAGAGGTAAATAATTTGAGCAAAGTGTATCAGAGTGGCGACCATACACTTACAGTGCTGGACAAGGTGAGTTTTGCCATAGAAAAAAGCGATACTATGGCTATAGTAGGTTCTTCGGGTAGCGGAAAAACTACTTTGCTTGGTTTGTGTGCGGGCTTGGATAGAGCTACAAACGGTTCAGTAGTGCTTAACGGTATTTCCTTAGACAAACTCGACGAAGATGCACGCGCTGCTGTCCGTAGCCAATGTGTAGGCTTTATTTTTCAAAATTTTCAACTTTTGCCCACACTGACTGCATTAGAAAATGTGATGGTGCCTTTGGAGCTAAGAGGCGAAAAAAACACCAAAAAGGCAGCGATGGAGTTGCTTGGGAAAGTAGGTTTGGCAGAACGGTACGACCACTACCCTACACAACTTTCGGGCGGCGAGCAGCAAAGAGTTTGCATAGCAAGAGCATTTTCTAACAGACCTCAAATCTTGTTTGCTGATGAGCCTACGGGAAATCTCGATAATGAAACAAGTGAAAAGGTACAAAACCTTCTCTTCGAACTCAATAAAGAGGCAGGGACTACGCTGGTATTAGTAACGCATGATTTGGAATTGGCAAAAAAAACACAACGCATGATTCGCCTAAAAGGAGGATTGGTCATTGCTGATGAATAATTAAGATAGACTTCGTTCAGAAATAAAAAAGACAAAGTACGCGATGTGCTTTGTCTTTTCTTTGCTATCATATACGGGCAATCTATGTTTATTTACAAATTTCGTTAAATTGCCCGAAATTTTCCTTGTATTTCAGGTATGCTTCGCAAAATCATTCATATAGACATGGACGCATTTTTTGCCTCCGTAGAGCAAAGGGACTTCCCCCAATATCGCGGAAAGCCTTTGGCGGTAGGGGGTGCAAATGACAGAGGAGTGGTAGCGGCGGCGAGCTACGAGGCGCGCACTTATGGCGTAAAGTCTGCTATGGCATCGAAAGTAGCCTTGCGAAAATGCCCCCAACTTATCTTTGCCAAGCCGCGTTTTGATGTCTATGCAAATGTTTCCAAACAAATAAGAGCTATTTTTTACGAATATACCGATTTGGTAGAGCCGCTGTCGCTTGATGAGGCTTATTTGGACGTAACCGAGAACAAAATGAATAACCCTTCAGCTACTTTGATAGCCAAAGAAATAAAACAAAAAATAAAAGAACAAACCTCACTCACAGCCTCCGCAGGTGTTTCCTACAACAAATTTTTGGCTAAAATAGCATCTGATTTTCAAAAGCCCAACGGACTTACCGTCATTACGCCCGCCCAAGCAGAAAAATTTATAGAAGACTTGCCCATTGAAAAATTTTATGGCATTGGAAAAGTTACGGCAGAAAATATGCGAAAAATGTCTATTCATACGGGTTATGATTTGAAAACATTGGAAAAAAATGAACTTTTTAGATATTTTGGTAAACAAGGCATTTTTTACTACGATATTGTCAGAGGCATAGACGAGCGAAATGTTACACCCAATAGGGCAAGAAAATCGCTGGGAATCGAGCATACTTTTGACCGAGATTTATACAACTTGAGAGAAATTTTTGAGGCTCTCTCGCATTTGGTAGAACTTTTTGTGGAAAGGTTAGAAAAATATGACACTACAGGCAAAACATTGACACTAAAAATAAAATTTACAAGTTTCAGACAGATTACTCGAAGCAAAACAGTAGCGCATAAGTTGGAGGGCAAAGATATTATTTATAAACTTTCAGAAGATTTACTTATCAAAGCCATTACAAACCAAGACGTAAGTATCAGATTATTAGGAATTTCAGTTTCCAACCTATATGAGCCAACCATCATAGAGATAGATAAGAATAAACAACTTTCCTTAAATTTTTAATTTTTCGTACATTTGCCAAACAAAAATAATCATATACAAAATATACTTCGATTATGGATATTATCCCAGCAATAGACATCATAGACGGCAAATGTGTCAGACTTACCCAAGGAGACTTTAACCAGCAAAAGCAATACGGTGAATCGCCTTTGGAAATGGCACAAATGTTTGAAAATGCGGGCATCAAACGCCTACATTTGGTAGATTTGGACGGGGCAAGACAGAAAAAAATAGTCAATTATCACGTATTAGAAAGCATCGCCAAGCATACCAAACTCAAGATTGATTTTGGCGGCGGCGTGCAGTCTGATAATGATATTAAATTGGCGTTTGACTGCGGTGCGGCACAGATTACAGGCGGAAGTGTAGCTATCCAAAAACCACTTTTGTTTGAAAAGTGGTTACAACGCTACGGCAGTGAAAAAATAATATTAGGGGCAGACGTACGCAATGAAAAAATTACGGTAAGTGGCTGGCAGGAAACTACAGAATTTCCTGTTATTTCATTCATTCAGAGTTATTTGCAGCGTGGTGTAAAGTATGTCATCTGCACTGATGTAAGCAAAGACGGAATGTTAGGAGGCACAGCACTTGGTCTATACAAGCAGCTTAGGACTTCCTTGCTCCACGCCCGAATCATAGCAAGCGGCGGCGTGAGTAGTATCCAAGAAATTACAGACATGAAAAATATGGGCTTGCAAGGCGTTATTATTGGCAAAGCTCTCTACGAAGGAAAAATAGAGTTGGCAGAATTAAAGCCATTTCTTGTTTAAATATTTGGTTATTAAACAAATAGGATAAAAAAATAATACAGATATGAAACTGACCATAGCACTTTTTGGCATTACCAAGGAAATTATTGGAGGCAGTAGCCTTGCCTACGAATTGAGTGAAGGGAATGATGTAAGCAGTTTGCTAACAAGCCTTTATGCCCACTACCCCAAATTGCAGCATCTGAAATCTTTATTGGTAGCGGTAAATAGTGAATATGCAGAAGGCGAGCAAATTTTGAGTGAAAATGACGAGATAGCACTTATTCCGCCTGTGAGTGGTGGGTAGGCGTAACGAAAAATAGAGTCATTTATTATATGTTTTTTCATTTTATTTTATACATTTGAAAAATTTTTCTAAGAAATTAGTAGAAATGTTTTCAATACAAACAAATTGTTGTTTTTAGGCTACTCAAACGAAGGCTTTATTAAGCAACTTTAGAAGTAGTTTTTACGTTCAATAGAAACAAATAATCTTTTTTTATGAAGAAAAATATTTTAAAATTATCGGCACTTGCATTTATTGCTGTCTGTTTTGCGTTAGTGAGTATGAGGTCTTATTCAGAAATCAAGCAAGCAAAGCAGCAAACAATAGTTGGCGAAAGTAAAATCGTTTACTTAAATGCCAAAAAAGCAGATGGTACGGACAAAAGTTTTGCTGATGTGATAGCAGAGTTCAAAGGCAAGGTGGTGTATGTAGATTTTTGGGCGAGTTGGTGCGGTCCTTGTCGTGGGCAGTTCCCTCATGCTAAAAAGCTACACGCAAAGCTAAATGATAAACCTGTAGTATTTTTGTATGTTTCGTTTGATAGGTCGGAAGAGGAATGGAAAGAAGGGGCAGAGAATTTTGAGTTGGAAGGCTATCATTTTTACCCTAATGAAAATCAGCAGCGCCTTATCTATAATCAGTTCCAAGTAGATGGTATTCCAAGATATATGCTCATAGATAAAAACGGGAAGGTAGTAGATGCAGATGCAAGCCGCCCAAGCGCAAGCAGTATTTTAGATGAAATCACAAAATTATTATAAAAAATGGATAACAATTTAATGAAAATTGTTATCCATTTTTTTAGCCTTTTGGCAAAAATATTTTGACTAAGACCGCGAAATTTCCAATACTTCAAAAGACATTTTGCCTCTTGGTGTATTTATTTCGGCACTTTCGCCTATCTTTTTGCCAAGCAAACCACTTCCAATTGGAGATTTGACCGAAATTTTATTTAACTTTAGGTCAGCTTCTTCTTCAGCTACCAACGTATAGGTTATTTCCATTTTGGTAACTGTATTTCTGATTTTAACATGAGAAAGCACAGATACTTTGGAAATATCGATATTTGTTTCATCTAAAATACGTGCATTGACCATCAATTCTTCTAACTTCGAAATCTCTAACTCAAGTAGTCCTTGCGCATCTTTGGCTGCATCATACTCAGCATTCTCACTCAAATCACCCTTATCTCTTGCCTCTGCAATTTGTCGTGCGATTGATGCTCTGCCTTTCGTTCTCAGTTCTTGGAGTTTGTCCTTCAGTCTATTGAATCCCTCCTGTGTATAATAAGATACTGCCATAGTAGTAGTAAATTATGTTGGTTAAAAATAAAAAAATAAAAATAACGGCTTACGTGATTTTGTAAACCGTTATCGCCGCTAAATTGTACTTAATGCAAACTTACTAAATATATTCCATAATGACAAATTTTTAGTCATTTTTCTTTCAAATGACGGCTGTGTGAGGGGTGTGTTATCAGACAGAAAATAAGAGCCTAATTTATGAGGCTTAATGTCATGTCGTAGGTAGGTGTGAACTTGTCTATCTCTTTTGGTACTTTCCATCTGATAGATATGGTTCTTGACCCTAATTTGGGTATTCTCAAAAAACTTATCTCGCTCGGATTTTTGGTATCTGCATCGAATGCAAAAGTATCTCCTGATAGCATACTCCAATTTCCCGAATTGGTAGTTGAGTTATAGTTTGGCTTATCTCCATTTTCCAATATACCTTTTTCAGTAACACCAAAAGCTGTATATGTAGAGGCGTTTCTATTATCAGCATTAAATTTGTAACGTGCTGCTCCTATTAAGGGAGTTTCGACAATAGTTCCATTTTTTTTTAGAACAATCGCTTGCCATACCCCTCCTGACCCTTGCAATATTTCGGCTATGGAAACTACAATTACCTTTTCGCAAGAGATAAGAAGCAAAGCTATAGTGAGGAAGGTAGTTTTTATAAATCTTCTTTTCATATCTTTTCAGCGCTTTTTGTATATAATTGTTCAATTTTATCAACTAAGACTTCATTTATCCTCGTATAAGATTCCTCTGTCCAGCCTGCTACATGAGGTGTAAAAAGCACATTATCAGTAGCTACTAAAAAGTCAAAGGCTTCTTTTTGTGCGGGGCTGAGTGTAGCTAACTTTTCGTTTTCCAGCACGTCTAAGCAAGCACCTCGAATTTTGCCCGAAAGAATTAATTTTTTTAGCAAAGCCATTTCTATAAGTTCTCCTCTTGCCGTATTAACGACAAAGATATTTTTTTTGAAGCGTTGGAAAAAACTTTCTGTAAAAAAAAGTTTATTTTCAGGCGTAAGCGGAATGTGTAAGCTAAGTACATCTACATCAGCAAAAAGGTCGTCTAATGATGACCTACTCACAAAGAAGTCGCTGACCTTGCTCATATTTAAGTCATAAGCCAGCACTTGGCAGCCAAAACCGAGTAGTCTTTGGGCAAATGCCTTGCCCATATTCCCATAGCCTATGATGCCTACTGTTTTTCCATAGAGTTCTATGCCTCTGTTTGCTTCTCTGTCCCAGATGCCCTTTCGTACCTGCCTATCTGCTATGTTTAGTTTATTAAACAAGCATAATATCATTCCTATACAATGCTCACCAACGGCATCCCTGTTGCCTTCGGGAGCATTAAGTAGGCAAATATTGCGATTTTGGGTTTCTACTAAATCTATTTGGTCTAAACCTGCCCCTGCTCTGGCAACAAATTTTAATCGGGTAGCCTTGTCTAATAGGGCTTTATCTATTTTCAACTTACTACGGACAATGATTCCCTCATAATCAGCTATTATTTCTAATACTTTTTCTTTAGCAATAGTAGGCTGATAATCAGGGATAAAGCCTCTGTCTTTGAGCATTGGCATCAAAGATAGGTGCATTTCATCTACGATAAGAATTTTAGATTGTAAAGATTTTTCGAACATCTTATTCATTTTAAACTCGAAAATTATTATTTTTCTTATTATAATTACGTACTTCCGACATAAAAAAATATTTTTGGGGAAATAAAAAATATTTTTGGGGAAATATAATCCAGATGCGTTCCTTTAGTTATATTGTGCGCTCAATGATATATCAAAAATACAATTATCTATGGATATAGGTTTAGTGTTATCAGGAGGTGGGGCAAGGGGAATTTCACATTTGGGCGTTTTGGCAGCATTGGAAGAATACGACTTGCGTCCTACTCATATTTCAGGTGCAAGTGCTGGTGCTATTGTAGGTGCGCTTTACGCTGCAGGGCATAAGCCTGCCGAAATCTTGAAAGTAATTATCAAAACAAAGTTATTCAAATATTTCAAACCTGATACAAGTTTTACGGGCTTACTGCGGATGGAAAGTACAGAAAAACTGTATAGACAGATGCTAAACATGAACAGTTTTGAAAGTTTGCTTATTCCTCTGACGGTGTCTGCTACCGACATAGAGAGAGGAGAAACAGTCTATTTCTCTGAGGGAGAGCTTATTAAGCCATTGCAAGCGTCTTCCTGTGTGCCTGTCATCTTTGCACCTGTGCTTATTGACGGTAGGTACTTTGTAGATGGGGGTATTCTTAATAACTTGCCTATCGAGCCTTTGGAGGGGAAATGTAATTACATTATTGGGGTACACTCTAACGCTTTGCCCGTACACTTAAAAGTATCTAACATCAAGCAAATTATAGAGCGGTCGCTGCATTTGGCTATCAATATCAATGTAGAGGAGCGTAAGAAAAAATGTAATTTTTTTATAGAACCGCCAGAAATGGCTTTGTTTGGGGTATATGATGTAGCTAAGGCACAAGAAATATATCAGGTGGGGTATCTGTATGCAAAAGAAAAATTAAAAGAAATAATTTGAATGTAGGATGGAAAATATATCTGATAAAACCATTTGGCGAGAGTTTCGCGAATAGCAAAAAATAGGCATAAAAAATAATAACAACGGTGCAACATAAAACAAAAGTTTTACGTTTACGCTTCAGCGGCTACTTGGCTTTTGTCCCCTTTATCCTTTTTTTCAGAACTTAGATTTTACCTAAATTATTTATGAAGCAGCTATCTATACGTAGTTTTTTCGTTCTTCTTTGGTTTCTCATAACAAATCGTCTTATTTACGCACAACATTCTATGGACAATATTGTTGAATTGCTCAACAATAGAGAATTGACTACGGCAAAAAAACTGCTAAGTGAAAATATTGTGCATGATGCCGAAGACATGGACTCTCGTCTCTTGCTTGGCAGCCTTACTGATTATTTTGGCGAAACAGAAGATGCTATCAAAATATGGGTAGAGGGTTTGAGAAACACTGAAGATGACTATCCTCTCTACATCAATATTGGCGAAATTAGGCTTCGACAAGGACTAAAAGGAATGAATGTAAAATTTAAAAAAGGGAAAGTAGAAGTTGTAAATCAGGCTGACTCTATAGAGGATGCTAATTTTAAGTCATCTATGCTACACTTGGCAAGCGAAGCTTTCGAAAAGGCGCACCATCTTAGTCCCTACGAAGAAGAGCCACTCATTAATTTGGGCAAGTTGCATAACTATTCAAAAAATTATGTCAAAGCCTTGTTGTTTTGGGAAAAACTCGGTGAAATGTATCCCACATTCGAGGAGTATTGGGTAAAGGCAGGGAATAGTGCCTTAAACCTGAAAAATTACGATAAAGCCCTTGAAAATTTCAATAAGGCAATGGAAATAAATAAGGGATACGCACCTATCTATGATGGGCTTTCAGACTACTATCTTGCGATTGACAACATACAAGAGGCAGAGATAGCTACTCAGAAAGGGGCTTTTTACAATTGGCTTCCAGCGTTTTGCGAAATGGAGTACTCACAGCAGAATTATAGAACTTTCGAATTGATTAATTTTGGTGGGGAAAAGTTAGATGAAAAGGAAAAAATAAAAGGCATCAAACAGCTTGTGCAAAATAAAAGCGATGAATCTACCAAATTTTTGTCTGCCATTTGCTACTACCACGAAGTAAGTGAGGAGTTGGAGAGTATTATTTTTGATGAATTAGGCAAAAGAAACACTTATTCTTTGTTTATGATTACAGAGATAGCGCGTAATAGCGAGTATTTGTGTGCTATTGACCATGCCATAGAAAAATTAATGGAAATAAAACCTGCGGGCTTGTTTAATTTGCTCGTGGAACTTATACAAAAAGACCAACACGAAACAGAAACTATCCGAATAGCCGAGCATTTGGGCAATCTTGGTAACGAACAAGCAGTGCTACACTTGGCTGAATTACTCAATGTAGATTTTCAGTCCTCTTCTGAAAGCAAAAATGACAATATTGGGGAAAGAAAATCTCGCCAACGTGCCGCTCTTGCCTTAGCAAATTTTAATAATCCTCATGTAATCAATTTATTAGAACAAGGTCTTACAAATACCGACATCAATCTTTATTGTGCCGCCGCACTCTATAAAATGACCTTAGATGAGAGATACCTCAAAATACTCAACATCAAAGGAAAGGACAGCTACCTATCGTTTTTTCTAAAGAAAATTGAAACGAAAGAAGCCCAGAAATTAGCAAAAAAATTGGGGTAGTTTACGCTAATCTTCCAAAGCATTTGTAATAAAAGTATTTTTTAGTAGCATAAAGAGTAGGAAAATAAGCAACCCCCACATCAGATATACCTGATAAAAATCTTTGGTATCTTTGAAGCGTGTTTCTTTGACTTCTACTTTTTCATATCTATCTATCCGAATAAAAATGTCTTGGAGAGCTTGGTTATCTTGCGCCCTAAAATACTGCCCTTCCCCTATTTCAGCTATTTTCCGAAGCGTAGTTTCATCCATTGTGTTTTCTACGAACCGAGTACGACCGAACATATCAGTACCAAAAGGAACAGCTCCCTCTTTGCCTACGCCAATCGTGTAGATTTTGCAGTTATAGGCGTGTGCAAGTTCTGCGGCGGTGATAGGGTCAATGCTTCCCGCCGTATTCTCACCATCACTTAGCAAGATAATTACCTTCGATTTGGCAGTAGATTCCCTCATGCGGTTGGTAGCAACTCCTAAGGCACTCCCAATAGCAGTGCCTCTATTTTGCACCATTTCAAAGTTGATTTCGCTTATGTAGTTCTTCAGCAAATTGTAATCAGTTGTGAGCGGAGCAAGCGAATAGGCATCACCCGAAAAAACAACAATGCCTATACGGTCTTGAAATCTGCCTTTCACAAAGTTCAAGGCTACTTCTTTGGCTGCCTCCAGTCTATTGGGTTTGAAATCTTCTATCTGCATAGATTCCGAAATATCCATTGCCAGCACAATGTCAATGCCTTCTGTAAAGCGTTCTACCTGCTCGTCTGTAATCTGTGGGCGGGCAAGTGCTACTAATATGAGTGAAATAAAAAGCAACATTAATATACTTGGGATATGACGCAGGATAGCATAGGGTATGGAAACGGCTTCCCGTTCTATTAATGCTATCTCTAATTTTTGCCTTGCTTTGAAATGCAAAAGCCAACGCAAAATATACGGCAAAGGCAACAATAACATACCGAACAGATAACCGGGCTGCTCCCATGTAAACTGTTTGAGTTGGGCGGGTAAAAACCATTCTATAGAGAACCACTCAAGCATTGCGCACCTCCTCTATTTTGAGTTGATAGGCGTTTTGGGCATATTGCTGTAAAAAAACAAGCGACTGCTGTGTAGCTTCGTCAATCATATTGCCATAAATTGCTTTATCCAAATTTTTCAATGAATTTGTCAAATCTTTATTCTGTATTTTTTCTTCTATTTCTTTAGAAGTAAAAGTAGTATAAGGAATATCTTGGATGCTTTCTAAGTAAAACTTCCAGATTCCTAAGCTCTTTTCAGTAGTTTTATTGTCCAAGATTTCCCGCAAATATTTCTCGAACTGAGTGCTAAATTTTTCATAATTGCGATGCAACCGCCGCAAAGTGTACGCCTTGCGAATACGCTCACCAAAAATAAAGTATAAAACCAAAGCCAATACTACAAGGCTGCCAACCCCTATCAGAATATAAGGATAGTTAAATGCTTGTTTTACTGGGCTATAGTTTGTATTTGCAATAATCTTTAGTGTATCGGGCATCGTAACAAGTATAGGCTTGATAACGATACTATCCAAATTTGCCCTTACAAGTGTTGTATCGCCGCTTTTGAGTACGTAGGCAGGAACGCTCAAGTACTGAACTGAATCTGTTTCAAAAGTTGCTAATTCGTACACCGTACTGTCTGTGCTTATGCCATTTGCATCAGTAACTGTAGGGAAATAAATTTTTCTGACAAATTCAAAAGGAGCATAGTTAAAAGTAGAATCTGGAAAACGCACCTCCAAATCAATACTGTGTTTCATCACCAAAGAATAGCTAATAGGCTCCCCTATTTTGACAGAAGGCGTGAGAAACTTGCCTTGAATTGTGTTTTTTTGTGCCACCAGAGGCATTGTGCTTACAAAGAAAAGTATCGTAAACCACCCAAAAACAGTAAAAAAAGCAGAACGATAACCGTTATACTTTCCGATAGATAGTAGCCTGATGTTGCTTAACTTTGAATACATAAATAATAGTGCGAATTTTAATTGCTCATACCGCAAAGCATTTTTTTACTTGCGATATGTTTCTCAGCACACAAATATAATCAGTAAAGCACGTTTGCAAGACTTACTTAGCAATTTTTAACTTTTTTAGCTATTTTTGGAAAAATTTTAAATCATCAAAACAATGGGTTTACACTATAAATTGCGCGCTTTACTTTGGCTTTATCACCTAAAGAATGCTACACCGTACGAAAAAATGCCGCCTGCTGAGGCTCGCAAGGCACAAGTTAAATCTCTTGGGCAGTTGGATAGATTCATTAGCTTTCCCAATGAGTCTATTTTCAGTAGCGAAGACCAACAAATTGCTGCGGAGAATGGCGAAATTAAAATACGAATTTATACGCCGAGAAAAGCAGAAAAGCTACCTGTTTGTCTTTTTTTTCATGGCGGCGGCTTTGTTATCGGAGATGTTAATACGCATGACGTTACCTGCCGCAGATTAGCCAAACAAGCCGACTGTATTGTTATTTCTGTGGACTACCGTCTTTCTCCAGAGTTTCCCTTCCCTATTCCGAGCGAAGACTGCTATACCGCTACACTTTGGGCATACCAAAACGCAGCAACTTTTGGTGGCGACTCCGCAAAAATGGCGGTCTGCGGCGATAGTGCAGGGGCAAATTTGGCTACTGTAGTGGCTATGATGCTCCGAGATAGGAACGCAGCCTGCAAACTCAAATACCAAGCTCTCATATACCCTACTGTAGATGCTACGCTTTCCGAGCCTTCCATCAACACGCTGGCAAAAGGCTATCTGCTCACCAAAAGCCTCATGGAATGGTTTATGAATCATTACATTGCCCTTGATGCTGACCGCAAAAATCCGTATATATCGCCGCTATTTGCCAAAGATTTGACTGGTTTGCCGCCAGCATTGGTTGCTACGGCAGAGTTTGACCCGCTCAAAGATGAGGGAAAAAAATACGCTCAATTATTAGAAAAAGCAGGCATCCCAACAGTTTTCAAAGAATATAAAGGCGTAATTCATGCCTTCTTAAGTATGCCAAAACTGCTCGAAACTACGAGAGAATTGGAACGACAAATAGCAAGTGAGCTAAAAAAAGCATTTCAGGCATAAGATTTTGATAAAAGATTTCTAAAATAAATTTGATGATATTTTGTTTGTCTGATTATTTATCGTAATATTGCAATATATAAATAATTTTAAATTACTAAATTCAAGCAAATGAGAAAGTTAAGTGTTTTATTTTTGTTAGCTTATATTTTTTCAGCGAATCTATTTGCTCAAAAAATAGTTTTACCAGCCTTATTGCCGATAAGTGGACATTATAAAGAATTATCAAAGTTAGATGCCAAAGCCAAGCCCGACTCCTCTGACCGTAGGCAATTTCCCTTAGAAATTCTTTCGCCCAAAAATGCACTCAAATTGAATCTGACCCCTCAGTATTTGATTTTACCAGTAAGCGATTTCAAATTGCCCGATTTTCCTGCCAATAGTTCAGAGCAAACAAAGGCGGAAATTGAGTTTTTACTCAAATTGCAAGCAAATAGGACAGAGGAGAAAGTGAAAGAATCGCTGGAATTTGCCAACGTGTATTATGATGTTTTTGTAAAGCCAACAGATGCCAACTACGATGCAATGCAGAAAAATTTGTTCCATATAGGTCGTCAATTGCCTTGGTTTACTCCGCAAAAATTGCCGATTACAGCAAAGATGATGACAAAAATTTGGTCTGATTGCACCTATTATTTTTGGGCTTTAAAATTCCAATACAATCGCACACGTCCCTATATGCTGGATGCACGCATTAAGAACTTGAACGACACAAAGTTTCAAGCCTACCCCTCTGGACACGCTTCGGCTTCTTATGTAGCTGCTTTTATCTACCAAGAATTGCTGCCCGAATCAAAAGATTTATTTGCTCAAAATGCTTTTGATATGGCTTACTCAAGGGAAATTATCGGCGTTCACTTCCCGTCAGACTCAGAAGCTGGTCGCATATTTGCCCGACAATTTGTAAATGAACTACTTAAAAATGAGGATTTTAAAAAAGATTTAGCCGAAGCAAAAAAAGAAATTTTAACCATTAAAAAATAAATAAAATGAAATTATCAGAAATTAAAAACACATTAAAAACTGTAGATACAGTAAATTTTGAACTTCCAAATGGCAGTTTTGTTGCAGAAAGTTTTCACGTTACCGAAGTAGGCATCGTTACCAAAAATTTCATTGATTGCGGAGGTACAGTGAGAAATGAAAAAGTAGCAAACTTTCAATTATGGAACGCCAACGATTTCGAACATCGTTTGAAACCAGCAAAATTACTCAATATCATTGCTCTTTCCGAGAAGGTTTTGGGCATTGAAGATTTGGAAGTGGAAGTAGAATACCAAAGCGATACCATTGGCAAATATGCTTTGGGGTTCAATGGAACAAATTTTGTGCTGCTCTCTAAGCAAACAAACTGCTTGGCAAAGGATAACTGCGGTATTCCTCCTGAAAAATTAAAAATCAATTTATCAGATTTGAAATCTCAATCTTCCTGCTGTACGCCGAGTGGTGGCAGCTGAATTCTATGACAAAACCAACTCTTTTTGATAGTTTTTATCATATTTTTTTCCAGATTGGACACAGGCAAAGATTCTTTGAATAATCTTATTTCTTA